>NZ_RCHH01000001.1:0-699255 GCF_003664555.1 Ochrobactrum soli
CGCCAGCGTCGATACGATGGCAACGATCGTCCTGCCGGACGTGCCGGAATTCATCACGCCGCTGGTCTATGCGCTGCCGATCCAGATGCTGGCTTATCACACCGCTGACCTGATGGGCACGGACGTCGATCAGCCGCGCAATCTGGCAAAATCGGTAACAGTGGAGTGAAGCCATAAACCGACTAGCAATTCAAATAGCCGGATTGTTAGGCGGTACGGATATCACCGCATCGAAAGCAATTGAGTGACACAGTATCCGCTTGACCACCAAGCTCAACGCCTTACCGCAACTGGCGCGGTTGATGCCCGTCACCGCATTTTTTGCTTTGCGCAAATATGTTCTCTGCCTTATGCCTTAAACACTGACTGAACTGTTAGTGCATTATCACACGAAACGTGAAAGCTTTGCGGGCGCGACAGTGTGGTTTGAGTTCAGTGATAGGCATGCGGTCTGGAGTGCCGCGCATAACACCGGTGAGGAGCATTAAACGTGAGCAGCAATGAAACTTTCGCCTCGGGAACATTTGTCGGGCGAGCATGGAGCCCGACGGCCAAGGGGCCGGTTCTGGTGACTTTGCGCGAAGGGCGCGTCATCGACATTACCACCAAAGCTGCACCGACGATGCGCGACCTGCTTGAACTTGACGATGCGCTGGCTCATGTACGCGCAACCGCCGGACAGGATATCGGTTCGCTAGAAGCCCTGTTTTCCGGAAAGCCCGGCGATGAAAGCGCGCTGCATCTTCTGGCACCGAACGACCTGCAGTCGATCAAGGCCTGCGGCGTTACCTTTGCTCGCTCCATGATCGAACGCGTGATCGAGGAACGCGCTGCTGGCAATCCCGATCTTGCTTTGAAAATCCGCGAGCGTGTAGGTGCGATCATCGGCGACAGCCTGCGCAACCTCAAGGCAGGCTCGGAAGAGGCGGCCCGCGTCAAGGCGGCGCTGATAGAAGAAGGCGTCTGGTCGCAATATCTCGAAGTCGGTATCGGCCCCGACGCGGAAGTTTTCACAAAGAGCCAGCCCATGTCGGCGGTCGGTCATGGTGCGGAAGTGGGCCTGCATCCGATTTCCACCTGGAACAACCCGGAGCCGGAAGTGGTACTTGCGGTCAACAGTCAGGGGCAGGTTAAGGGCGCGACGCTTGGCAACGACGTGAACCTGCGCGACGTTGAAGGCCGTTCGGCCCTGCTGCTCGGCAAGGCCAAGGATAACAATGCGTCCTGTTCGGTTGGCCCATTCATTCGCCTGTTCGACGAAACCTATTCGATGGACGATGTGTGCTCGGCGGAACTGGCGCTGAAGGTCGAAGGACCGGATGGCTATGTTCTCAATGGCCGCAGCACCATGAAGGAAATCAGCCGTGATCCGCTGGATCTGGTTGCCCAGACCATCGGCAAGCACCATCAGTATCCGGATGGTTTCGTGCTGTTCATGGGAACGTTGTTTGCGCCTGTCGAAGACCGCGACACGCCGGGGCAGGGCTTTACTCACAAGATCGGCGATGTGGTGACCATCTCCAATCCGCAGCTTGGTGCGCTGACCAACACCGTGCGCCTGTCGACGGAATGCAGCCCGTGGCGGTTCGGCTCGTCGCATCTGATGCGTAATCTCGCATCGCGTGGCCTGATCTGATTTTATCGATTTGCGCGGCGGGTATGCCGCCGCGCACGTTACCTGAATGCTCAATAAGGGCTGTCGACGTTGCCCATCTCGACATAGACGGTCTTGATCTGGCTGTAATGGGCAAGGGCTGCAACGCCGTTTTCGCGCCCGATACCGGACTGCTTGTAACCGCCGAACGGCACTTCCACGGGCGTCAGGTTATAGGCGTTGATCCAGCAGGTGCCTGCCTTGATCTGGCCGATCACGCGGTGACCGCGCGCGATATCGGCGGTGAAAACACCCGCCGCCAGACCGAATTCGGTATCGTTAGCCCGTGCGATGACTTCATCTTCGTCCGAAAATTCCAGAACGCTCATGACCGGTCCGAAGATTTCTTCGCGCGCGATGGTCATGGTGTCGGTCACGTCGGTAAAGACGGTCGGTTCGATGAAGTAACCCTTATCGAAGCCCTGTAGCTTGGGAATGCCGCCGCCGCAGGCAAGCGTTGCGCCTTCGGCTTTGCCTTTTTCGATATAGGAGAGAACCTTGTCGCGCTGGGCGCTGTTGACGAGCGGCCCCATCTGGGTGGCTTCATCCAGCGGGTCGCCGATGCGAATCTTGCGCGTGCGCTCGACCAGCCGCTCGACAAAACGTTCGCGAACCTTCTTATGCACGAAGACGCGGGTGCCGTTGGAACAGACCTGTCCGGTCGAGTAGAAATTGCCCAGCATCGCACCGCCGATGGCGCTTTCGAGATCGGCATCGTCGAACACGATCAGGGGCGACTTTCCGCCTAGTTCCATCGTGACGTGTTTCAGATGTTCGCCTGCCTGCGCCATGATGCGTTTGCCGGTCGGAACCGAGCCGGTCAACGAGACCTTGGCCGTCTGGCGATGATTGACGAGCGCCGCGCCCACATCGCCGTAGCCCTGAACGACATTGAAGAGGCCATCGGGCAGCCCAGCTTCCTGATAGGCTTCCGCCAAAGCAAGGGCCGAGAGGGGCGTGTTTTCCGATGGTTTGAAGATGAAGGCGTTGCCCATGGCGAGTGCGGGAGCGGATTTCCACGCGGCGATCTGGATCGGATAGTTCCACGCGCCGATACCGACGCAAATGCCCAGCGCTTCGCGCCGCGTATAAGCGAAGGAACCGCCGAGTTCCACGAATTCACCGTTGAAGCCGGAAATAATGCCGCCGAAAAACTCCAGCGCATCGGCAGCCGAGGCCGCATCCGCAACCAGCGTTTCTTGAAGCGCTTTGCCGGTATCGAGCGTTTCGAGCTTAGAGAGCTTCTTGTTCTTCTCGCGCAGAATTTCCGCCGTCCGCCGCAAGATGCGACCGCGTTCGACGGGCTTCAACGCCGCCCATGCTTCCTGCGCCTTCATCGCCGCCGCATAGGCGCTTTCGATCACGCTTGGCGTGGCGGAATAAAGCTTGGCGATCTGTTCGCCGGTCGCCGGATAAATCACGGGAAGCGGCTTGCCGTTTTTGTCTTCCACGTATGACCCGCCGATGAAGTGCGAGGCCTTGGGTTGTGCTTTCATGGTGTGTTCCTTCGAAAAGAAGGGAATAGGGCAGTAGGGGAATAAGGGAGTATGTTTTGGCTGCGAACAACATACTCCCTTATTCCCCTATTCCCTTACTCCCCTAACTAGCGGTCCGACACCTGCCAGCGCGGATTGATCCACGGCTCCTGATTGGAGCGTGCCAGCGGTGTGCGGCCAAGGATATGATCGGACGCTTTTTCGCCGACCATGATCGATGGCCCGTTGAGATTGCCATTGGTGATGCGCGGGAAGATGGATGAATCCGCCACGCGCAAACCTTCAACGCCGATCACGCGGCATTCAGGATCGACCACCGCAAACGGATCGTCAACCGCGCCCATCTTGACCGTGCCGCACGGGTGGAATGCACTTTCGACATGCTCGCGGATGAAATTGTCGATTTCATCATCGGTCTGCACTTGCGCGCCGGGCTGGATTTCCGCACCGCGATAGGGGTCGAAGGCCGCTTGCCCGAAAATCTCGCGGGTCAGTCGCACGCAGTGGCGGAAATCGGCCCAGTCGTCTTCATGCGACATATAATTGAATTGGATGACAGGCTTTTCACGCGGGTTGGCGGAACGCAACGTCACGCTGCCACGCGACTTGGAGCGCATGGGCCCGACATGGGCCTGGAAACCGTGCGATTGCGCTGCGGCCTTGCCGTCATAGCGGATCGCCACCGGCAGGAAGTGATACTGAATATCAGGATATTCCACGCCCGCTTTGGAGCGCACGAAGGCGGCGGATTCAAAATGGTTGGTCGCGCCGTCGCCGGTTTTGAAGAACAGCCATTCGGCTCCGATCTTCGCTTTAGAGAACAGGTTCAGCTTGGAATAAAGCGTGATGGGTTGGGTGCATTCCTGCTGGATATAGACTTCCAGATGGTCTTGCAGGTTCTGCCCGACGCCGGGGCGGTCCGCTACTACCTCGATGCCGTGTTCTTTCAGATGCGCCGCCGGACCGATGCCGGACAACATCAAAAGCTTCGGCGAGTTGATGGAGGAAGCGGCGATGATCACCTCGCGCCGCGCGTGGATGGTCGAGAAACTGCGTCCCGCCTCGATCTCCACGCCAACGGCGCGCTTGCCTTCAAGCACGATCTTGCGCGCAAGCCCCTTGACCAGCTTGACATTCGGGCGCTTCAGCGCCGGTTTCAGATAGGCATTGGCCGCAGACCAGCGACGACCATTATAGATCGTCTGCTCCATGGGTCCGAAGCCTTCCTGCTTCTGGCCGTTATAATCTTCCGTCACTTCAAACCCGGCCTGATGGCCCGCTTCGACAAAGGCATGAAACAACGGATTGTCGCGCTTACCGCGTTGGACATGCAACGGCCCGTCGGTTCCGCGCCAGCCTTCTTGCCCACCATGCGCGTTTTCCATGCGCTTGAAATAGGGGAGCACATCGGCATAGGCCCAGCCCTGCGCGCCGCTTTCCGACCAGAAGTCGTAATCGCGGGCATGGCCGCGCACATACACCATACCGTTGATCGAGGACGAACCGCCCAGCACCTTGCCGCGCGGCGTGACAAGGCTGCGCCCGCCAATATGCGGTTCCGGCTCGGTGGAAAAACCCCAGTCATAGGTTTCCATATTCATCGGAAAGGAGAGGGCGGCGGGCATCTGGATCAGAGGCCCGACATCCGGGACGCCATATTCAATAACGATTACCGAATAGCGCCCGTCTTCCGACAGGCGATAGGCCATGGCCGAACCGGCGGAGCCGGAGCCGATGATGACGAAATCCGCTTCCATGCTCATGTTCCCACCGACAGCTGAACTGCAATATAATCTTCCACCAATGCAATGGCGGATTGGGCGTCGGGCGCGTCGGCACCGAGCGCATGACGAATGTAAAGCCCGTCGATCATCGCGCCCGCACCTTCAGCAATGCGTTGCGCCCGCTCGCGGCCCGTGAGTTGCTCCAGCGCGAAGACCAGATTGGAATGCAGGCGGCGCGCATAAATGCGCAAAAGTCGCCGCGTGTCTTCCGACTGCTGGGCGTGCACATAGAATGTCAACCAGGCGGCGATGGTTTCCTGCGTGAACTGCGCAGCGGAAAAATTGACGGCGATGATGGCTGCAATGCGTTCGCGCGGCGTTTCCGTCAGCTTCACAGCCTCATTGAGATCGCGGCCCAGTTCGCGCAGCAAATGGCGCATCGTGGCGAGGATGAGCTTGTCCTTACCGCCGAAATAATGATGCGCGAGCGCAGGCGAGACGCCCGCTTCATGGGCGATCTGCGCAACGGTCACATCCAGCGAACCGCGTTGTCCGATGGTGCGTATGGCAGCGTCGATCAGTTCACGCCGCCGCAGGGGTTCCATCCCGATCTTCGGCATCGTCTCAATCCTTGTCCGATTTTCAGACCTGTTGAGCTATTTTATCTTTGATTGACTCATCAATCAATAAAAACTGTGCCTTGGTTTGGATGGCGCGGACCGAGCGGGGAGAAGGCTTGCCGGGGCGTTACGCGCCGCCTACATTCATGAAATGAGCAGAGCTTTTACAAAAGAACAGGATGATGCGCCGACCGATCTCGGCGAGCGTCCGATCAGTCCGCATCGCAATCTTGTCACGCCGACCGGCCTGAAGATGATGGATGACGAGATTGCGCGTCTCCAGCGTGAACTTGCAGAAGCCAATGTCGCCGGTGAACGCTCGGCCATCGCGCGCATATCGCGTGACCTGCGCTATTGGACGGTGCGGCGCGAAACGGCGGAATTGTCCGTGCCGGATACCGACAGCGATGTGGTGCGGTTCGGCATGACCGTGGAGCTGGAAAATCTGGACGATGGCAACAGCCGGACATGGACCATCGTGGGCGAAGATGAGGCCGATCCGTCAAGCGGAAAGATCTCGCATGTCGCGCCGGTCGCCATCATGCTGTTCGGTAAGCCTGCTGGCGATGTGCTGAAGATCAACGGCAAGGATTGGGAAATCGTGTCGATCAAGGCTCAAATTTAGTCTTCCACCACCACGCTGTGATCGCGGAAGAAGGCGGCAGCACCATTTTCGTCGATTTCACCGGATGCTATACCCATTGTAAAACTGTAGAGCAGACCGTCATCGGCGGTGAGCATATAACCGTTGATCGCCAGAAAGGTGACCGCGGTAACAATTGCCGTGCGCTTGTTGCCATCCACGAAAGCATGGTTGCGACCCAGTCCGAAGACATAGGCCGCAGCGATGTCGGCATGATCGGGATCGCCGTAGACAACTTTGTTCTGCGCCCACCCCAGCGCGGATTCGAGCGCGTTTTCATCGCGCAGCCCCTGCGCGCCTCCATGCCGCTGCAACTGCTCGACATGGATGGCTTCAACAACGCGACGTGACAGAAAATGCCAGCTCATTCGGCGAGCTTCTGCAAGGCGACCTTATATTTGTCCATGACTCTGCGAGCCGCTTCCATCTGCTGCTCGAAACTGTCGTCTACGGGTTCCAGCGAAAGACCGCTCTGCGTCTCGACGAGTTGCAGCTTGTCGCCGGTTTTCAAATTTAGCCGTTCGAGCACTTCCTTGGGCAGGATCACGCCTTCGGAATTGCCGATCTTGCGCAAAGTGACGTTCATGGCTTTTCTCCTATGTTATAACCGATGATATAACATAGTTGCACTCTTGTCGAGAAGAGGGCTCAGAGCCAGCCTTTGCGGCGGAAATAATAGAGCGGCAGCAGGGCCGAGGCGACCATCAATCCGAGCGCCATCGGATAGCCCCAGGGCGATGTTAGTTCCGGCATGAAGGAAAAGTTCATGCCGTAGATGGACGCGACCAGCGTTGGCGGCATGAAGCCCACGGCGGCGACGGAGAATATCTTGATGATGGCATTCTGCTCAACCGAAATTAGTCCGACGATGGTGTCGAGCAGGAAGGTGACTTTGTTGGACAGAAAATCCACATAGGCAGTCAGCGATTGCATGTCGCGTTCCAGGGACTTGATCCAGGAGCGGGTTTCCTTTTTTCCCGTCGCCGGATTGCTGGTTGCTGAAAGATAGACCAGCATGCGGCTTATGCCTGCAAGACTTTCACGCATGCGCGACAGAAAGGTTCCCTGACCGCCGATCTGGGTCAATATGTGCCGGAAATCCTGCGTCGTCATTGGTCGCGCCTTCGGCTGGCGGCGATAGATGGAGTGCGAAGCGGCGTCAATCTTGCCCGCCACACCTTCCAGAATATCCGCCAGGCGATTGGTGGTGGCTTCGGTGATGCCGAGCATGATCGAAAGCCCGGTGCATTTGGCGGAAATCAGCCCGTTACCCGGCTTGGTGGAGCGCAGAATATAGGTGGTGAAGGATTTGGGGTCGGCATAGCGCACGGTAATCAGGCGCGAGCCGTGCAATATGAAGGTCACCGGCGCGAGTTCGCGATGATCGAGATCGACGGCATGGAGGATGGGCACGGTGAGATATTGTGCGCCGTTTTCCATGTAAAAGCGGCTCGATTCCTCGATCTCGGTCATGTCTTCGCGGGTAGGGATGGCAATGCCGGTCCACGCCTCGACAATATGATCTTCATTGACGCCGGGTGTGGAAAGATCGATCCAGATCACGCTGTCCGGTAATGGTGTGCCCGGTTCGACTTCCGTTTTCTCAAGGTGATCTCCGGAAAGGCTGTAGAGCGTGATCATGCTGGCACCTGCTGGCTGCGAATGAAAATACAATCTGCGCGAAAATTGTTAGAGCATTTTGAAGCCAAATGAAAATATTTGGGCGCACGCAAGTGCGGGATTAGCCCGGACTGTGACAAGATAATCGCGCCTGTTGACAGGTTTAGCGCGCTCCGCTAATTCATCAAGTCATCCGATGAATTTGGCAAGCTCTATGAAGACGGTTTCACGCAAAAGCCTGACGGAAGCGGCGACGCAATCCATTCGTTCCGAAATCACGTCGGGGCGCTGGGCTGTGGGCGAGCAACTGCCGAATGAAGCCCAGCTTTCGGCGCGGCTTGGTGTCAGTCGTGGCACGGTGCGCGAGGCCGTCCGGGCGCTTGTGGCACAGGGCATGCTGGAGACACGTCAGGGCTCGGGCACCTATGTTCGTTCTAAGGCCGACACGGCGCGGAGTCTGAACCGCATACGCCATACAAGCTTGCGCGACCGGCTTGAAATGCGTGCGGCGCTGGAAGTGGAGGCTGCGCGCCTGGCCGCGCAACGCATAACGCCGCAGACGATTGCGCATCTGGAATCTATGCTGGCTTCACGCGGTCTGCGCGAGGAGACCGACCGGGCGACGTTCGTTGAGCGCGATTTTGCATTCCATGAAGCCATCGCCGCAGCTTCCGGCAACGATGCGCTGATCGAAGTTTATGGCTTCTTTTCCGCATCGATCCGCGAATCGATTGAAGCCACGCTGGATGGCGAACTGCCGGAACCGGATTATGAGGCGCATCGCCAGATCGTTGATGCCATCGCGACCGGCGACCCGGACAAGGCCAGCGCGACGGTTCGTCGTTTTATGGCGCCGCTGATTGAAGAACTGGAAAGGTTGCTCGCATCATGAGCCGCATCAATGCCGTGCCTCCCGCAGCACGGGTGGAGTACACCATGCCATCGCAGCCGGAACAGCTTGTTGATGCTGAAGCGGACAGCGTTCCGCCGCCCTCTGCGCCGCAAATGCCGAGCAAGGCTTCACGCATCCTGCTGGGGCTGAGCCTGGTGCTGATTGCCGCCAATTTGCGGCCGGTTTTCTCCAGTGTTTCGGTGCTTTTGCCGGAAATCATCGATGGAACCGGCATGTCGTCGCTGGCCGCGGGCGTGCTGACGACTTTGCCGGTTGTCTGCCTTGGCGCGTTCGCGCCTTTCGCGCCGCGTCTCGCCCAGCGTTTCGGCGCCGAGCGTGTGCTGCTGGCCGTGCTGGTTGTGCTGACCATCGGCACGGCGCTGCGTGGTGTCGGGTCTTTCTGGTCGCTCTATATGGGCGCAACACTCGCCGGGGCGGCGATTGCCATGGGCAATGTGCTGCTGCCAGGGGTGGTGAAGCGCGATTTTCCGAAGACCGCCGCGATCATGACCGGTCTTTACACCATGGCGCTTTGCGGTGGTGCAGCTTCGGCGGCGGGCTTCACGATCCCGATCAAGAACATGCTTGGCGGCTCGTGGAATCTCGCTCTGGCGTTCTGGGCCATTCCGGCGGCGCTGGTTCTGGTGTTGTGGCTGCCGCAGGCGCTGCGCAGCAAGCACAATGTCGCGCATTCGGGCCTCCGCGTCGTGGGCCTTTGGAAAGATCCGCTTGCCTGGCAGGTGACGCTTTTCATGGGGCTGCAATCGTCGACGGCCTATATCGTGTTCGGCTGGCTGGCGCCGATCCTGCGCGAGCGGGGTATGAGCCCGGCTGCGGCGGGCGGTCTGGTGTCGTTTTCGATCATGGCGCAGGTCGTGACATGCCTGCTGATCCCGTCCATTGCGGTGCGTCAGAAAAGCCAGAGCTTTATCAATGTCTTTCTCTGCGCCTGTGCATCGCTTGCGCTGATCGGCTTTCTCTATCTGCCGCAATGGAGCTTCTGGATACTGGCAATCATTCAGGGCATCGGGCAGGGCGGATTGATTGCCGCTGCAATGATGGTGATCGTGCTGCGCTCGCCGGATTCGCATACGGCGGCGCATCTGTCCGGCATGGCGCAATGCGTCGGCTACATTCTCGCGGCCATCGGGCCGCTGGTCGTCGGCATGATTCACAGCGCGACGGGAAGCTTTGCCGCAAGCGGCCTTTTCTTTGTGATTCTGTGGATCGGGGCCAGTATTAATGGCTGGCTGTCAGGACGCGCCCGCCATGTGGGGGCGAGAACGATAAACAAAGAGGCATAAACAAAAACCCCGGCATTGCCGGGGTTTTTTCATTACAGAGTGTTCGTTCTCAGACGAACTGGCCGAGACCCGGGATCGAGCCGATCACCGCATCGACCGGTGCATCGCCGGCCTTTTCCTTGGCGAAGCGGATGGTTTCTTTGGCGACGCCGGAAATTTCACCCATGCCGAGACCAGCGCCCATGAGCTGCGAGCCAAGGCCCATCACGCCACCCATCAGGTTGGACAGAAAGCCGCCGCCCTTGACCTGCGCAACGGCTTCTTCCGCACCCGGAATAGCGGCCAGAAGCTGCTGAACCTGATCCGCCGGGCCTTCCTTCTGAAGGAATGCGAGGATCATGCCGACAGACTTTTCTGCCGTCGCGGCATCGATGCCGACATTCGAGGTGATGCGTGCGATCAGTTCTTCCATGGAAACTCTCCCAAAAATCTTACGTTTACGTAATATGCATTCTCGCTATCGCTTTGCAAGCTTGTCCGGATCAAAAATATAGGGAAATTTTTCAGCTTTTGTGACAGCAAAACCGGTTCTCTCTGTGGAGCATGGGCTTTATCGTTGTCGCATGACGATGCGGCAGTTATATCTGAAAAAACTGCGCTGTGGATGTGCCGGTCGAAATGAGGAGCAAATCGCCTGATGACTGCTGACGATGCAATTTTCCTTGGCGCAAGCCGCAAGCCCGACGATTCCTACCAGCAGCCGGAATATCTGGCGCTGAAATATGGCAACAGGCACGGTCTGGTCACCGGCGCGACGGGTACGGGTAAGACCGTGACCTTGCAGGTGTTGGCGGAAAGCTTTTCCGCCGCCGGGGTGCCGGTCTTCTGTGCCGATATCAAGGGCGATCTGTCGGGCATTGCCGCTATCGGCGTTGCAAATGACGGCCTGAACAAGCGGGCCGAGGAAATCAAGCTCAAGCCTTACGAGCTGCGCGCATCGCCGGTCATTTTCTGGGATATTTTCGGCGAGCAGGGACACCCGGTTCGCGCCACCATTTCCGAAATGGGGCCGCTGCTGCTGTCGCGCCTGATGAACCTCACGGAAGCGCAGGAAGGCGTGTTGAATATCGCTTTCCGCCTCTCGGACGAAGAAGGCCTTCTGCTGCTTGACCTCAAGGATCTTCAGGCGATCCTCAAGGAAATGGCGGATCGTTCCGCCGAGCTTTCCGGCAAATATGGCAACGTCAACAAGGCGTCGGTCGGCGCGGTGCAGCGTTCGCTGCTGGTGCTTGAACAGCAGGGCGGGGCCAAATTCTTCGGCGAACCGGCTTTGACCATTGCCGACCTGATGCGCACGACGACGGACGGGCGCGGCGTGGTCAGCGTGCTTGCCGCCGACAAGCTGATGATGAGCCCGCGCCTTTATTCGACGTTTCTACTCTGGCTGATGTCGGAACTGTTTGAAGCGCTGCCGGAAGTGGGCGACCCGGACAAGCCAAGGCTGGTCTTTTTCTTCGACGAGGCGCATCTTCTGTTCGATGAAGCGCCGAAAGCGCTGGTCGACCGTGTCGAACAGGTCGTGCGTCTGATCCGTTCCAAGGGCGTCGGCGTCTATTTCGTGACGCAGAACCCGCTCGACGTGCCGGAAACGGTTCTGGCGCAGCTCGGCAACCGCGTGCAGCATGCGTTGCGCGCCTATACGCCGCGCGAGACCAATGCGGTGAAAACCGCCGCCGATACGTTCCGTCCCAATCCGGATTTCAAGACCTTCGATGCAATCACCAATCTGGCGACGGGCGAGGCGCTGGTCTCGACCTTGCAGGCCAAGGGCGTGCCGTCCATGGTGCAGCGCACCCTGATCCGCCCGCCATCGTCGCGCATCGGCCCGCTGACGTCGGAAGAACGCGCCAGGATCATCGCCGCAAGCCCGGTCTCGGGTCAGTACGATACGGTTGTTGATCGCGATTCAGCATTCGAGATGCTGGCGCGCAAGGCGCAGAACGCGACGGTCGAGCAACAGAAAGCCAAGCAGGAGGAAGAAGGCGGCGGCGGAATACTTGGCGACCTCCTCGGCACGGCATTGGGCACGGGCAAGCGCTCAGGTCGTCAGACCGTTGCGGAAACAGCCATGAAGTCCGTCGTGCGTACGGTCGGCAATTCGCTGGGTCGCGCATTGGTGCGCGGCATTCTCGGCAGTTTCAAGAAGTAAGGGAATAGGGGAATAAGGGAGTAAGGGATAAGATTTTCAGGCGGCAAAAACATACTGCCCTATTCCCTTACTCCCCTACTCCCTTAACTCACATCACCAGGATCTGAGACTTCGGCGGCACGCGATCGTAAAGATCGATGATATCCTGATTGAGGAAGCGCACGCAGCCCGACGAAACCGCTTTGCCGATCGACCACCATTCCGGATTGCCGTGCAGGCGATAGAGCGTGTCCTTGCCGTCCTGGAAGATGTAGAGCGCACGCGCGCCAAGCGGGTTCTTAAGGCCCGGAGCCATGCCGCCATTGGCAGCGCTGTACTGGACCAGTTCCGGCTGACGGGCTACCATTTCATCCGGCGGCGTCCAGCGCGGCCACTGGCGCTTGTACTGGATCACAGCGCGACCGGACCATGCAAAGCCTTCTCGACCGATGCCGACGCCATAGCGCAGCGCCTGACCATTATCGAGCACGAGATAGCAGAAGCGGTTGGAGGTATCGATGACCAGCGTGCCGGGCATTTCGCCGGTCGGGTCCTGTACGACCTGACGCAGATAACGCTTGTCCATCTTCTGGATCGGGATCGCCGGAAGCTGGAAGCCGCCATCGTTGACGGAAGCATACATCTGCTCCCAGCCGCCAAAGGACGAATCCACATTGGCCTGCGGCGTTCTGTTGATCGGGTTGCCGGACGCATCGACATCGATGATAGGAACATTCTGTCCCAACTGGGCGCAACCGGCGAGACCGGCAGCCGCAGTGGCAGTCATTGCCGTCAGGAAAGAGCGGCGGGTGAGGGTCGTTTGCATAAGAAAACCAGACTAGTGACGGGAGGGTTACGAATACAACAATCAGGGTTAACGAAGTGCGACCAAACCAGATATGGTAGAGGCGCCGTGGGTGGAAGGCACGGACTCGGGTAAGTGTTTCCCGAAGCCTGAAGATTTGACTGACCGGAAAACGCCCTAGAATTGTGGCGCCGAGCCGGTGTGAATAGGGCCTAAAAGTGGCGAAAAGCCCCCCGTTGCACGCGTGTTGCGCTCACGACACAATTTTGCGGGCAATCAGCCTATTTGGAAGAAGCCCGGTAATTCAAATTTTAGTGAAATATTCTTTTTCGCCGCTTGGCGTGTCAGCCAAGAAGCTGGAGACTCGGCAAAATCAGGGCAGGCGCGAACGCTTTATACTCGTCCGGTTGGCCCGAACGATTGATCCACACGCCGCGCATGCCGAACTTGACCGCGCCCGCCACATCCCAGCGATTGGACGACTGGAAGGAGATCGCGGACGGATAAAGCCGCCATTGCATGGTGATCAGCTCATAGGCCGAAGGCGAGGTCTTGTATTTGCGCACGGCATCGACCGAAATGACATCATCGAGAAGAACGTCGAGGGCCGCCGATTTCACGGCGGCTTCCAGCATGGCAGGCGAGCCGTTCGACAGGATGGCCAGTCGTGCGCCGCGATCCTTAAGATTTTTGAGCGCTGCGGGGACTTCCGGATAACAATCGAGTTTCCAATAGGCGTCGAGCAGGTCGTTGCGCAGCGACGGATCGACGGAAGGATAGCGCGCAAAGGCGAAATCCAGCGACTCTTCCGTCAGCTTCCAGAAGTCGCTGTAAGCGCCCATCAGGCTCAGCACCCATGAATATTCAAGCTGCTTGGCGCGCCACAGTTCCGAAAAGGCGCGCCCGTCGGGCCCGGCCTTGTCCGCATGCCGCCGCACCGCCGAATGGACATCGAACAATGTGCCATAGGCGTCGAAGACATAGGAACTAATTGTACCGGACACGGTTACCCCTTTATCGATGCGGCGATGCGGAAATCCTGAATGGGGTTCATCCTACTGTGATTTCAATAATATTTCATTGCCGCTCACGCGGTTGGGGCCTATGTAGAGTCCGCACGCAATTTTTCGGGTAGGCAACCGCATTGCCCGCCGCGCGTTGAGAGATAAAGAGGAGAGTTTCCAATGGCTTTCGAACTGCCCGCCCTTCCATATGACTATGAAGCACTTGCGCCTTTCATGTCGCGCGAGACGCTTGAACTCCACCACGACAAGCACCATCAGGCTTATGTCACCAACGGCAACAAGCTGCTTGAAGGTTCCGGCCTCGAAGGCAAGAGCCTGGAAGACATCGTCAAGGAAAGCTACGGCAAGAATCAGGGCCTCTTCAACAATGCCGGCCAGCATTACAACCACATCCATTTCTGGAAGTGGATGAAGAAGGGCGGCGGCGGCAACAAGCTGCCAGGCAAGCTTGAAAAGGCAATCGAATCCGATCTCGGCGGCTTCGCCAAGTTCCGCGAAGATTTCATCGCTGCTGGCGTCGGCCAATTCGGTTCGGGCTGGGCATGGCTCTCGGTCAAGGACGGCAAGCTGGAAATCTCCAAGACGCCGAATGGCGAAAACCCGCTGGTTCATGGCGCAAAGCCAATCCTCGGCGTCGACGTGTGGGAACACTCCTACTATGTCGATTATCGCAACCTGCGTCCGAAATATCTCGAAGCTTTCGTCGACAGCCTGATCAACTGGGATTACGTGCTGGAAATGTACGAACAGGCATAATGCCAACCCATTGATGTTATGGGAAAAAGCCCCGTCCATGCGGGGCTTTTTTTGTATGCATTCGGAATGGCGAGGCTTTTTTCTTCTTATTGAGCTGTCCAGTAAAATGCTCAAATTAAACAGTACTAATTCTATCATGTTTTTCACGTTATCGTGAAGGAATTGTATAAACCTCTGTAATGTGCGCGTTTTACTTTTCTTGATGGTGATATGTTGGGAACGATCGTTGCAATGGCAGAGATTGTATCGGATATTTTGCCAATAGATCGGTTTTGTTCAATGAAATGCGGAGGACTACATGCGCTTGTTTTTTCCTGCACTTGGTTCTGCGGCAGTGCTCGTCGCCAGTATCGGGTTGGCACAGGCCGATGCGATTGCTGATCGTCAGGCCATCATGAAGGATCTGGGCCGTTCGGTTGGCCAGATCGCGCCGGTGGTCAAAGGCGAAAAGCCGTTCGATGCAGCGGCGGTTCTGGCGGCGCTTGAGAAAATTGACGCCGACGCCAAAAAGCTCGATGTCGATACGCTGTTCCCGGCGGGGTCAGATCAGGGCGACACCGAAGCTTCGCCGAAAATCTGGGAAAACAAGGACGATTTCGTCAAGCATGTCGAAAAATTCCGCACCGATGCAGCCGCTGCTCTGGCTGCCAAGCCGCAGGATGTAGATGCGCTGAAAACGGCATTTCAGCAGGTCGCTGCCAATTGCGGTTCCTGCCATCAGGCCTATCGCGTCAAGAAAAACTGATCAGCTTTGCAAGACCGGCAGTTTCGTTTGATACCGAAACTGCCACAATGGAATGGGTAGGATGGTCCGCAAACTGGCATATGCCGCGGGCGCTGTGCTTGTCATTGGCGCTGCCGCCTTCTGGATTCTGACCACGCCGCAAAAAGTGGATAGCGCCGTTCTGGCTTCCATGAAGCCCGGCGATGCGGTGCGGGGTGAACAGGTTTTCTGGGCGGGCGGTTGCGCCTCTTGCCATGCGGCGCCGGGCGCTGCAGGCGATGCGCGCAAGGTGCTTGCTGGCGGGTATGAGCTGGTCTCGGATTTCGGCACCTTCGTCGTGCCCAATATTTCGCCGTCCGAACAGGGCATCGGCACCTGGACCATTCAGGATTTCGCCAATGCCATGCTCAAAGGCGTCGGAAAGCAGGGCGAGCATCTCTACCCGTCCTTTCCCTACACATCCTACACCCGAATGGAGCCGCAGGATGTGGCCGACCTCTACGCGTTTATGAAGACATTGCCGCCATCGGATAATGTCGCAGCACCCCACAAGCTTGGATTTCCCTTCAATATTCGCCGCAGCCTCGGCATCTGGAAGCATCTTTACCTGTCGGATGCGCCCGCCGTGGATATTGCCGATGCATCCGACCTCGTGACGCGCGGACAATATCTGACCGAAGCGCTCGGTCATTGCGGCGAGTGCCACACCCCGCGCAATCTGATTGGCGGGCTGCAAACCAGCCAATGGCTGGCGGGCGCGCTATCGGCGGAAACCGGCAGCGACGGTAAGAAGAGCGTGGTTCCGAATATCACCACCGGCGAGGGCGGTATTGGCGATTGGAGCGAAAACGATATCGCCTATGCGCTGCAAAGCGGCTTCACGCCCGACTTCGATTCGCTTGGGGGATCGATGACGGACGTGGTGTCCAATATGGCGCATCTGACCGAGGCCGACCGCGCTGCAATCGCAGCCTATCTGAAAGCCATTCCACCGCATGCCAATGGCTATAAGACGCAATAACAGGTTTAGGCGGTTTTGATTTCTTCCAATTCGAGTTCTTCGATCATGGTTTGCCGCATGACGAATTTCTGGATTTTCCCGGTAACGGTCATGGGGAATTGATCGACAAAGCGGATATGCGCCGGGATTTTATAATGGGCGATCCGCTGCTGGCAGAAGCTGACCAGTTCCGCTTCGTTCAGGCGTCCGTCCTGACTGAGCTTGACCCAGGCGCAGATAACCTCGCCAAACCGGCGGTCGGGAATACCGAAAATCTGCACATCGCTGATCGCCGGGTGGGTGAACAGGAACTCTTCGATCTCGCGGGGATAGATGTTCTCGCCGCCGCGAATGATCAGGTCCTTGATGCGCCCGACAATGTTGCAATAGCCCTCCGCATCGATGGTGGCGAGGTCGCCGGTATGCATCCAGCCCGCATCATCGACAGCGCCCGCCGAGCTTTGCGGATCGTTCCAGTAACCGCGCATGACGCTATAGCCTCGCGTCAGCAACTCGCCCTTTTCGCCGCGTGGAACAATCCGGCCATCTGCATCGACAATCTTGACTTCCAGATGCGGATGGATGCGGCCAACGGTTGAAACGCGCCTTTCCAGCGGGTCGTTGGTCGAGCTTTGAAAACTGACGGGGCTCGTTTCGGTCATGCCGTAAGCGATGGTGATTTCGCTCTGGTGCATTTCGCTGATCACCCGGCGCATGATTTCGACTGGGCACGGCGATCCGGCCATGATGCCGGTGCGCAAGCTCTGAAGATCAAAGGTTGCGAACTCGGGATGATCCAGCATGGCGATGAACATGGTCGGCACACCATGCAGTCCGGTGCATTGTTCATCCTGCACCGTCTGCAATGTCAGAAGCGGATCGAAACTGTCATTCGGGATCACCATGCAGGCGGCATGGGTCATGCAGGCCAGATTGCCGAGCACCATGCCGAAGCAGTGGTAGAATGGTACGGGAATGCACAGCCGGTCCTGTTCGGTGAGGCGCATGGCTTCGCCGACGAAAAAGCCGTTATTGAGAATATTGTGGTGGGAGAGGGTTGCACCCTTGGGACTGCCCGTGGTGCCGCTGGTAAACTGGATATTGATCGGATCGTCGAATTGCAGCTCCTCCGACAGCCGGCGCAGTTCGTCGCGCGCGGCCTCATCGCCTGCGACGGCAACCGCATCGAAATTCATCATGCCAGCGGTCTGTTCTTCGCCAAGCCGGATCACACAGCGCAGGGCAGGCAGCCGTTCCGCCACGAGATGGCCAGGCCGCGCGCTATCGATTTCCGGCACGATAGAGCGCAATATATCCAGATAATTGCTGGTCTTGAGCGATGGCGCGAGGATCAGCGCCGAACATTCGACCTTGGCAAGCACATATTCCAATTCATGCGTCCGATAGGCCGGATTGATATTGACGAGGATCAGGCCCGCTTTCGCCGTGGCAAACTGGGTCAATATCCATTCCAGATTGTTTGGCGACCAGATGCCGACCCGTTCGCCGGGGCGCAGGCCAATGGCGAGGAGCCCTTCTGCAAGGGCGTCAACGCGAGCGTTCAATTCTGCATATGTCAGGCGGATATTCTGGTGACGGACGACCACTGCTGCCCGGTCGGGATATTGCCGGGCGATGCGGTCGAGATGATTGCCAATCGTATCGCCGATCAGAAGCCGGTCACTCGCGCCATGAACATAGCTCGCCTGCTGCATAGTCGATCCTCCCAAATCGATTTCAGCCCCCCGATAGTGTTCTTCTCGTTCCCCTTATGCGGCCCCGCGCTTATCGTCCGACAATGATATTGCCATTTTATGGTGCTGCCAAAAATTGCAGTTTTTTGGGCGGCGTTTATCGCTTGATGCAGCGGGCAACTGTTGCCGGACCGGCATTGGTATATTTGCTCTGCATGGTATAGAGCCAGCCTTTGCACTCGGACAGGTTGGTGAAGCAGCGCATGCGATCGACTGGAACGATGCCGTCCATGCTGACCATGGGGGAATCGTCCACACCGCTGAACTGACCGAAAATAATGCCGCTGCCCTTTGGCGGCGCGCTGCAGCGCCGTCCCGCATATTCGCTCACGTCTTTCCGCACTTGCGCATTCGCGCCCGTGGTGGCGGGCACAAGGGCTGGAAGCGCCAATGCCAAGCTCGCCAGAAAAGTCACGCATCCGGTTTTCATGATGCAATCTCCATGACGACATTCAATCTGCGATAGTATAGGGCGTTGATTGTCAAACGTGTAGCTGCTTTTCATTTGCTCCAGCGAGATAAACCCCCTGGAGCGTGATCGTGTATCAACCTTCGAAGCCTGTAACCTTGCCCACGACTTTCAGCGCGAAAGCCTGCGTATAGGCGACTTCTTCCAGCCGCGAAAAACGGCCCGAAGCGCCCGCATGGCCGGCATCCATATTGATGCGGAACAGCACCGGGTGGTCATCGGTTTTCAACTCGCGCAGCTTGGCAACCCATTTCGCCGGTTCCCAATAGGTGACGCGCGGGTCTGTCAGGCCTGCAACAGCCAGAATGGCCGGATAGGCTTGCGCCGTCACATTGTCATAAGGCGAATAGGCGGCGATGGTGCGATAATCCGCTTCCGAGGCAATCGGGTTACCCCATTCCGGCCATTCCGGCGGGGTGAGTGGCAGCGTATCGTCGAGCATGGTGTTCAGCACGTCGACAAACGGCACTTCCGCGATAATCCCGCCAAAGGCTTCCGGCGCGAGATTGGCGACCGCGCCCATCAACATGCCGCCAGCGGAGCCGCCATGGGCGACGATGCGGTCATGACTGGTGAAACCTTCGCTGACCAAATGCTTGGCGGCGGCGATGAAGTCGGTAAAAGTGTTCGTCTTCTTGTCGCGCTTGCCGTTTTCATACCAGGCAAAGCCCTTGTCCTTGCCGCCGCGAATATGCGCAATGGCGTAGACGAAGCCGCGATCCACCAGCGACAGGCGCGATGTGCTGAAGCTTGCCGGAATGGTGATGCCATAGGAGCCATAGCCGTAGAGCAGGCACGGAGCCGAACCGTCCAGCCTGGTATCCTTGTGATAAAGGATCGAGACCGGCACCAGCTCGCCATCGGCTGCGGGCGCAAGGATGCGGCGCGTCACATAATCGTCGATATCATGGCCGGACGGCACTTCCTGCGTCTTCAGAAGCGTCCGCTCGCGGGTGCGCATATTGTAATCGAAGAGCTGTTCCGGCGTCGTCATCGACGAATAGGAGAAGCGGATGACCTCGATGTCGTATTCGGCGCTGCCATGCAGGCCGAGCGAATAGGCTTCCTCGTCAAAGGCAATGGCATGTTCTTCGCCGCTCTTGCGATCCCGAATGATGATGCGCGGCAGGCCGTTGTCCCGCTCGATCCAGACGAGGTGATGCTTGTAGGCAGAGTGGGACAGGATCAGGCGGCCCGGCTTTTCCGTCACCACATCCACCCAGTTTTCCGGCTGCGGCGCGCTGGCTGGCGCTTTGCAGATCTTGAAATCCTTCGCGCCATCGGCATTGGTCAGAATGAAAAATTCATCGCCGCCCGGCGCAATGTCGTATTCCGTGCCGCTTTTGCGCGCCATGATCAGTTCCGGCTTGGCCGCCGGATCATTGGCGGGCAGCAGCCAGCATTCCGATGTTTCGTGGTCGTGAATATCGATGAAGATATAGTCGTCCAGCGCGGAGCCGCCGACGCCGAGGAAGAAGCCAGCGTCCTGTTCTTCAAAGATCAGCCGGTCTTCGGACTGGTCGGTGCCGATGCGGTGATAGAATACTTTCGATGGGCGATGGTTTTCATCAAGCCGTGTATAGAAAAAGCCTTTGCTTTCCGCATCCCACGTGCCGCCACCATTGGTATCGGTGACGATGTCCGAAAGTTCCGCCATGGTCGTGAGATCGCGAACCTTCAGCTTGTAGAATTCCGATCCCTTGTCGTCATAGCCCCAGATCAACAGATTGTGATTGGGGGCATGGTCTGCCGAAGCAAGACGGAAATAGGCCTTGCCTTCGCCTTCCTTGTCGCCGTCGAGCAGGATTGTTTCGGCACCGCCGTCGCGCGGCGTGCGGATGAAATAGGGCTGCTCGCCGCCGGTGCGGTATGAAACGCCGTAAGCATAGGGGCCATCCTTCAACGGAACCGACGAATCATCTTCCTTGATGCGGCCGCGCATCTCCGCGAAAAGCTCTTTCTGCAGGGCTTCCGTGTTCTGCATCAGGCTTGCCTGATAGGCGTTCTCGGCATCGAGATGTTTGCGTATTTCCGGGGAAAGAACCGACGGGTCCTTGAAGACGTCCTGCCAGTTTTCCGCACGAAGCCAGGCGTAATCGTCGGTGCGGGTGATGCCGTGGCGGGTGTCGCTATGCGGATGTTTCGGGGCGTGCGGAGGCTGTGGCGGGCGAGCGTTATGAGGCATTCTGAAATCCGATGAACATTGTTTCAAATTGTTGCGGATCGCTTTAACGACCCTTTGGAAAGGCGGATATTGAGGCATATATAGTTTCAGGCACGGTCGAAAGCGAGTTGATTTCAATGAAATATATTTAAGCTATGCCTTTTTCGCGCCCGATTTTAGAGGCAGTGCTGCAATCAGCAAAATGTGTTTGTTTCGCGAGGCCAGATCATAGCTTAAAGCAAAAACGGTTGCTAAACTTGGTCATGCAAATTATGCGAGCCGTGCTGAAAAACTATATGCGGTTGCTTTATCGTCAATAAACGATGCGCGCCATGATTGTGCCAGTGAGATTGCCGGGGTGCTATTTCCATGAAAAGGCTTTGTTTTCGTTCTTTTTATTTGTGGCTTAAAGAATAATAGGCTATTATTAATGTAGTTTCGCACAACAATTCTATTGCAAAAGATCATGATAGTTGTTAAGTGCGGTCATAAAAGAGCTAGGTAGAGTTCTGAGATACGCAATCCCGACTTCAGATGTGTCATCGATGCCGAAAGTTGCGGAAAAACAAAAACATAAGAAGTAAAAAAAGGAAAACCGATGGAAAATCTGGATACGCACGACGAAAGCGCAGAACTGCTTCTGAGCCTGACCGCGGATGTTGTCGCTGCTTATGTTGGCAATAATTCGATTCGTGCGGGCGAGCTGCCGCTGTTGATTGCTGATGTTCATGCCGCTTTCAAGCGTCACGTGGAACGTGAAGAAGCGCCGGTTGTTGTTGAAAAGCCGAAGCCAGCCGTCAATCCGAAGAAGTCGGTTCATGACGACTACATCATCTGCCTCGAAGACGGCAAGAAGTTCAAGTCGCTCAAGCGTCACCTGATGACCCATTACAACATGACCCCGGAACAGTACCGCGAAAAGTGGGATCTCGATCCTAACTACCCGATGGTTGCTCCGAACTATGCTGCCGCTCGTTCGCGTCTGGCAAAGAAGATGGGCCTCGGCCGCAAGCCGAAGGGCGCTTAATCAGCGATCCTGACGGCGCATCGCGAAGACCGTGAAGCGGTTTTCGGATATTAATGTGCCTGAAGCAAAAATATGGAGCGTGCCCTGACCTGCCATGAGCAGGCCCGGGCGCGCTCTTTGTGTTTTAGCACTGTGCTTCTCGTATTTGAGCTTTCGATTTGGACGCGACAAAGATTGTTTTATATCGAGATGGGCTTTTGCTTGTGATTGCTATCAGGCGCGGTCGTTCGAATGCGTCGGCGTTGACTATAACTCTTTCGCGGGCCGCGTATATGTGCAGCAACATCACGATCGGCTTTGCCTTCCAACCTGTCGAGCGCCTGTTTTAAGGCAATGTGGCGGTTGAGATCATAACTCCAGTGACCACTGGTGCCCTTGAGGCGTTCGCGTTCGATCAGTCGCGTGAGGCGGCGCGCTGCTTGCTGCTTTTCCGTCTCCGATGCCTGCACCAGCCAGTCGATATCGATTCCCGCCACGATTTGCAGGGCCACGCGCTGCATGGCGCTCATCCGGTCTTGCTCCCGTTCGGCGAGAAAGATTCTGCGGGCCTGTTCCAGCGCTGTTTTCATACGCCTTGTCCTCGTTTGTCGATACAAACAGGATCGGCGATTTCTGTATGGTGTGGATAATATTCCTAAAATCTGTGAATCTGTTTGACGGGCGGAGGGACGGTCGGTTTACTCTCGGTGTCGCCGATCTTGCGGATGGCTGTTGAAAAACGCTCTCTAAAGCAAATAGTTAGAGAAACCCTTGGGGTGGGCGGTCAGGTGGCTCAAGCCAAAGCGCCAGAAGCGTCATCCTCCAACGCGGTGCCGGACACTCCAAACTTTATCCCGCAAACTTATCCTCCCTTGCAATTTTCTCATTATAAGAAGATATTCCTATTCAGATGAGGGAAGATGAATGTCTTTGGAACTAACGGATGTCATTCATACGCGGGCAGATGCTTTTGATGCTTTGCGGTTGATCGCGGCACGACATGGGAGGCCCCTTCTTCTCGACCCCGTTGAGGGATTGCCAGATCGAAAGCGGCAGGAATACAGCGTCCAATTGTGCGAAACGCTGATTGATCTCCTCGTGGCGTCGTTCGGTGTGGATGGCAAGGAACTGCGTGCGCCAACCCGGTGCAGGCGCAATGTGGCGCGGGTCAGGCAGATCGGCATGTATGTGGCGCATACGTCCTTCGGTCTGGCCATGCGGGAGGTGGCCACCGGCTTTGCGCGGGATCGCACAACGGTGATGCATGCCTGCCATCTCGTGGAAGATATGCGCGATGATGTCGATTTCGACGCCATCGTGACCGCCTTTGAGCGCATCGTGAATTCGGCTTTTTCAACCTGGAGGATGGCGGCATGACCACACAGATCTCGACGTCCGAAATGCGCGTGATGCGGTTCCTCAAAACAGGTGCTTGCGAAATGCAGGATTCGGTTCGCGATTCGCATATGCTGCTGGTTGGCGAGCAGGGGACGATTGCGGTTGCCCGCGATGAAGTCGCCGCCATGTGCGGCGAAGGTTTGCTGCGGATGGACGGTCAGAAGCTGGCGCTCTCCGGTAATGGGCGTAGGCGCACGCAATCGACCAAAATCGCGCCGCCTGAGCCAGATCATGGCGGCGGGCGGGTGACGGCGCTGATTGAACTGGCATCGGGGGAGAAGGTCGAGGTCAATCTGGCGGAATCGCCGCTGGCCATGCTCTATCGCCGTAAAGGTCCTGACGGCAATGCCTTCATTTCGGAGGATGAGTTCCACGCAGGAGAACGCTTGCGGGCGGATTTCACGCGGGGTTCGCTGATGCCGTCGATCACGTCGCGCTGGGATATCAGCGTTGGCGGCGGCGGGCGCGGTGGGGCAGGCGGCATGGCGGAACTGACCGACATCGCACTTGCGAGCCGAATGCGGGTGGAGCGGGCGCTGGAGGCGGTCGGGCCGGAATTAAGCCGCGTGCTGGTCGATGTTTGCTGTTTCCTGAAAGGGCTGGAGCGGGTGGAGCGCGAGCGTCAATGGCCGGTGCGTTCCGCCAAGGTCATGCTGAAAGCGGGCCTCGCCATGCTGCACCGGCACTATAATCCGCCACGTGACAGTGATCGTCGCCGGGGCGTGGTGCTGCATTGGGGGGCGGATGACTACCGCCCCGCAGCGCGGCCTCATACGAGGTGAGGCCGCTCTCGGCAGTCAAACGGCCTTGCCTTTCTTTGCGAGGGACCCAGCGATAATCAGCTTTTGAATATCGCTGGTTCCCTCGTAGATGCGGCAGATCCGGGCATCGCGATAAATGCGTTCGACGGCGAAATCCTTGAGATAACCATAGCCGCCGTGCACCTGGATCGCTTCAGAGGCGACTTTTTCAGCAATCTCGGAGGCAAACAGTTTCGCCATGGCGGCTTCCGTCTTGCAGGGCTGACCTGCATCACGCAGCCTTGCGACATAATGCAGATAGCTGCGCGCCACTTCGATTTGCGTGTGCATTTCTGCCAGCCGGAAACCGACTGCCTGATGTTCGATGATGGCTTTGCCGAATGTCTGCCGTTCCAGCGCATAGGCATGGGCATGGTCGAAGGCCGCCTGCGCCAGCCCAAGCGACTGCGCCGCGATGCCAAGGCGTCCGAGTTCCAGCGTGCTCATCGCCAGAGCATAGCCGCCGCCGACTTCACCCAGCACATGGTCGTCGGCAACGAAGACATCGTCAAGCTGCACCTGACAGGTTTCCGAGGCCGCAAGGCCGAGCTTGTCTTCGATGCGAACGCAGACATAACCGGGCGCGGTCGGGGAGACCAGAAACGCGGTGATGCGGCGGCGCGGGTCATCGCTCTCGGTTGCCGCAAATATGATGGCGATATCGGCGGATTTGCCATTCGACATGAACTGTTTTGCGCCGGTGAGGCGAAAGCCGCCATCGACCCGGACCGCCTTGGTACGGATCGCAAAGGCATTGGACCCTGCTTCCGGTTCGGTCAGGCCAAAAGCACCGTTGAAGCGACCTTCCGCCAGCGGACGCAGATAAAGTTCCTTCTGCCGATCGCTCCCATGTACGCGCAAGGGAGTCGAAATGAGACCATTGTGCAGCGCCATCATCGCGCCGATGCTGCCATCGGCGGCGGCGATTTCTTCCAGCGCCAGAACATAGCTCAGATGGTCGGTTGCAACGCCGCCCCATTCCTCGGAAACCAGCATGCCGAGAAAACCCAGCTCTCCCAGTTCCTGCATTTCGGTGCGCGGAAAATAATGGTGCTCACGGTCGCGCATGGCTGCGGTTGGGGCCAGTTTTTCACGGGCGAAGCTGCGCGCACTGTCACGGATCATCCGTTGTTCGTCGGTCAGCAGGCAATCATGCGTCATGGTTGGGTTCCTTCAGAAGCTGCTGCGGTTGCAATGTCAGGCCGTGCAACACGCCGTCGCGCACGAGGCTTTCGATATCGTCGGCAGTAAGTTCCAGTTTTTCCTGCAATATGTCGGTGGCATGCGCGCCCAGTGCGGGTGGCGGTGTCGGGGCGGGGCAATCCATGCCGGAAAACTTGGCCGGCTGGCGCAGAACGCGCACCGGGCCGCTGGCGGACGTGACTTCCGGCAGGAGACCACGCGCGCGCACCTGTTCGCTGGCGGTTGCATCGGAGACAGAAAGCACCGGCGAGCAGGGCACGTCATGGGCCTGCAAGGCGTCGATCACCTGTTCGACACCCATTGCCGTGCTCCATGCTTCGATGATGGCCTTCAGCTCGGCATGGTTTTCGTTGCGTGCGGTTGCCGTGGCAAAGCGTTCGTCGGTCGCAAGCTGGGGTTCGCCCAAAGCTTCGGCCAGACCGGCAAATTGCTTCGAACTCAAAACGGCAATCGTCAGATAGCCGTCCGCTGCCGCAAAGACACCGAATGGCGCGCTCAAAGGATGGCGATTCCCGACCCGCTTCGGCGATTTGCTGCCATAAAGCTGCTGGGTCAGCGCCGCAGGCAGAAGATTGAACAGGCAATCATACATGGCGACATCGACAAACTGGCCCTTGCCGGTTCGTTCGCGGGCAAGAAGTGCGGCCAGCGCCGACCAGGACGCAAAAAGCCCGGCGGTCAGATCGGCAACGGATTCGCCGGTCATCATCGGCGGGCCATCCGGTTCGCCGGAAATATCCATGAAGCCGGTTACCGCCTGCACGACGAGATCATATGCAGGCAGATTGCCCATCGGGCTTTGCTGGCCGAAGCCGGAAATCGCCACATGGATGAGGCGCGGATTGTTTTTGGCAAGCTCGGCAAACCCGAGCCCCAGCCGGTCCATCACGCCGGGGCGAAAATTCTCCACGATGATATCGGTATTCTTTGCCAGTTGGCGGACAATATCCCGCCCGCGTTCCTTGCGCAGATCAATGGAGATGCTCTTCTTGTTGCGGTTCATCAGCAGGAACAGCCCACCGCCGTCGGTTGTGCCCGGCGTGATGTGCCGGTAATCGTCGCCTTCCGGACTTTCGATCTTGATGACTTCCGCGCCCAGATCGCCAAGCAAGGCCGTACAAAACGGCCCGGCCAGAACGCGCGTGAAATCCAAAACGCGAATCCCGTCGAGGCACGGCGCCCTTTCGTTGAACATGTTCGTATCCCCTTATTGTTTAATTTAAGGGGAGGCTAAACGCAGTTCAGTATCGGAAAAAGAATTGAAATCGAGCAGTCATTATAGGAAAATCCTCTAATGATATCGCTTCGTCAACTCCACTATTTCGTCACTTCCGCCGAGGCTGGCAGCGCAACGGGCGCTGCCGAAAAGCTCAATGTTTCGCAGCCCTCCATATCGGCGGCAATCCGCGATCTGGAACGTGATCTGGGGCAACCGCTTTTCGAGCGGCGGCAGGCTAGGGGGCTGGAGCTGACGCCTTTCGGCAGTCGCAAGCTGCAAGAGGCGCGGCTGCTTCTGGCTGGCGCGGAAGATTTTGCTCTATCGGGCAAGGGTGAGGGTGCGGCACGGTTGACGCTCGGTTATTTCAGCACGCTGGGGCCGGTCTGTGTTCCGGGCATATTGGGCCATTTGAAACAGGCGTTTCCCGATATGCGCGTGAAGCTGCGCGAGTTCGATCTGGAAGGCATGGCGCGGGCGCTGGAAAAAGGCATTGTCGATCTCGGCATTACCTATGATGTCGGTCTGCCGGAGACAGTCACATGGGAAACCATGCTGTCTTACGCACCGCATGCGGTCGTTCCGCCGGACAATCCATTGGCCGCGAAGCAGAGCGTGACGCTGGCGGAACTGGCGCGCTATCCGTTCATTCTTGTCGATCTGCCGCTCAGCCGCGAATTTCTGCTGGTGCCATTTTGGCAGCAGGGTCTGTCGCCGAATATCGTGCTGCGGACCACCTCGGTGGAGATGGTGCGCGGCATGGTGGCGAATGGTCTCGGCGTGTCGCTGCTTTTCACGCGGCCCGGCCACGATTTCAGCCATGATGGACGAAAAGTCGTGTGCCTGCCGATTGAGGATGAAACGCTGCGCCAGCGTCTGGTGCTGGCCTATCCGACCAGTGGTCCAACCACGCAAACGGGGAGGGAAGCGCTGCCCGCAATCCGCGACTGTTTTGCCGCACGGTCATTTCAGGCGGGGCCAGATACCCCCGATTGACAGTGACCGAACACCACCTTATCGCAAGGGAAAAGCCGGTGTGACCGGGCGGGGAAATTGGGGAGAATTTGCATGTCGTCGAATGTCCGGGATCGGCTGGAAACTATTCTGACGCGGCTTGAGGCCCGCCGCGATCATGAGCGTGTTTTCAGCAAGGTTTATGCGGAGCGGGCGCGGGCGGAAGCAGATGCCGCTGATGCACGGCTTGGAGCAGGGCAGGCCCTTGGTCCGCTGGATGGCCGCATTGTCTCGATCAAGGATCTCTTCGATGTCGCGGGCGAACCGACGCTGGCCGGGTCTGTGGTTCGGCGCACAGCCGCACCTGCGGTCCAGGATGCGACCATCGTGCAGCGGCTGCGCGAGGCGGGAGCGGTGATCGTCGGCAAGACGCATATGACTGAATTTGCTTTCACGCCAGTCGGTCTCAACCCGCATTATGGGGAGCCGGGCAATGCCGTCGATCCGACGCGCATTCCGGGTGGGTCGTCGTCGGGCGCAGCGGTCTCGGCAGCGGAAGGCACCAGCGAAATCGCCATCGGGTCGGATACGGGCGGTTCGGTGCGCATTCCCGCGGCGCTGAACGGCATTGTCGGTTTCAAGCCGACGGCGCGGCGCATTCCGTTGGATGGCGCTTTTCCGCTGGCGCCTTCGCTTGATTCCATTGGGCCGCTCACCAGGACGGTGGCGGATGCCATTTTGACCGATGCCGTGATGGCGGGCGAAACACCGATTCTGCCGGATGCGGTGCCGCTTTCCAGCCTGCGGATCGCCGTGCCGAGGGGCTATTTGCTGGACGCCATGGAGCCGGATGTGGCTGCGCATTTCGGGGCGTCGCTGGCGGTGCTTGAAAAGGCAGGCGTAAAGCTTGTCGATATCATGCTGGACGATTTGATCCAGCGCTGGCGAGAGGCAAGCAGCTCCGGGTCGATTGTCGGCATCGAGGCCAGCCGCATTCATGCCGACACTTGGCTGCGCGACCCCGACGCCAATGTCGATCTGCGGGTGAAGCGCCCGCTATCGGTGCGCCTGCACGTGCCGGATGAAACCTATCGCGCCATGGTGGAAACCCGAAATCAGCTGATCCGCGAGATGGATGAGCGGTTGAATGGCTTCGATGCATTCGCCACGCCCGCCACACCGATTGTCGCGCCGACGATTGCTTCGGTCAGTCACGACGAGGACGAATATGATCGTGTGGAAGGTCTGACGCTACGCGATACGCAGGTCGGCAATCAGTTCGATCTGTGCAGCATCACGCTGCCTATGCCGGACATGAAGCTGCCGACAGGCCTGATGCTGACCGCACGCGGCGACACCGACAAAAACCTGCTTGCAGCTGCTCTGTCGGTGGAAAAGGTACTAGGCTGAGAGCTTGGCCGCTTCCGCTTCACGGCGGATGCGGGCGACCATGGCGCGCAGACCGTTTGAGCGCTGTGGGGTCAGATGCTCGTCAAGGCCAAGCGTTTTCAGCACACTTTCCGGCTCGATGGCGAGAATTTCCGAGGCGCGTTTGCCGGAATAGAGCGCCAGAACGATGGCGACCAGACCACGCACGATATGCGCATCGGAATCGCCCAGAAATTCGATCACCGGATCTGCGCCGCTATGCGGCATGGTCTTGAGCCAGACCTGACTGACGCAGCCCTGAACCTTATGTTCTGCATCGCGCGCGTCATCTGGATAGGGCGACAGTTCCTTGCCGAGATCGATGACATAGCGATAGCGATCTTCCCAGTCGTCGAGAAATTCGAAGTCGGACATGATGCTATCGATTGTGGTCGTCATGATACTCGCCTGAAATGCCGTCTTTGGGGTGTTGTGCCGCTTATATAGTCATGAATGGTGGTAAGGTCACGGGAAAGATCAGTGTTTTGCAGGGATCGCGCCAGTCGTCCGGCGATCCAGTGCCCGCAAGGCTGCCGCACGAGAGGTCGGGATCGGGATATTGATCAAACCGCTTGTTTGAGGAGCGGCTTGCTCGGACAGGATTTCGGAGACTGTCGTTTCGGGTTTTTCAGCGACGGCTACGGGTTGCGGGTCAGCAGGCGTTTCGCTTTTGTTGCCGAAACGCTGGCTCAGATAATCGAGCATCTGGCCGCTGCCCTTGAGCAAACCGCTGCCCGCACTTGAAATCATCGACGTGCCATTCTCGCAGAAACTCGGATTGTTCATGCAGAGTTTGCCGATCTCAATCGCCGTTTTGCCATTGGCCAAAAGCTGATCCACGGTACTCGGCTCGCCACGCGTCTCAGCGATGGCAGCGGGCTTTTCGGCACTTTTGTTTTCCTGTTCCGCTGGGAAAAAGCGCGGCATTACAATGAATGCCAGCGACAGCCAGATAGCGGATTTGATGAGGAAACGGATCATGGCCTTGTTGCTGTTGCTCGCCTTCAGCTAATCGAACGATGTCGCCAATGTCCGATGAAATCGAAAAGATTCCGTAACCGCGCGATTCGCAATTCTGTGATGTGCGCAGTGGTAGGCGGAAGATTGTGCAATCTTCGCGCTTTCGTACAAGCAATCGCTACCCTCTGTTTACCATAGGTCGAAAAGCACGGCTCCCGCGATGCTTATCTGCATTCATGGGCCTCGTTTTATCGTTTCCTTAAAGCCTCACCTGCAATCTGAAGATCGCCGGGAATGTTCTTTTCCGAATGTTTCGGGCGGATGAGTATGTGTATGAGTTTGAGTGAGTAGCGCACGTTGAACGCCATTCTTTTGAAAGCAGCTAAGACCGTTCGCACTGGTGTGCAGACGCTCGGCCGTTTTTACGAACGTTTTTGCCGCCGCTGGGTGAACACGCCCGACGCGACGGCTATGCGTGTTGTCGGTTCGGTCGTTGTTGTGCCGCTGCTGCTTGTTGCTGCCGTTCTGGCTTCCGGTCTCGCATCCGGGCCGACTGAATTTGCCATTCTCGCCGCCAGCTTCGCCGGTATGGCGATGATTTTCTGCGCTCTCTCACTGATGGGATTGAGCGCCGCTCTCCTCGGAACATTGAATTTTGTCGCCTATGGCGCGGGACTTGCCGCCATTGGCATGGTCTCCAGTAGCGATGCCGCTCTGTGGCTGATGGCGGCTGCCTTGCCGCTGGAAATCTGGCTTGTCAGCCGCAAGCCTGCTGCCGCAATTGCTGGCGCTGTTGCAGCACTTGCCATTGTCGGCGCTTTTGCGATGACAAACGGCGGCGTGATTGCCGGTGGTTCGCTGGCCTCCGTCACAGTGCTGGTTCTTTATGCGGCAAGCCTTGTCGCGCGCAGCGTGGGTCTGGCCGTCAAGCCACAGAACAATGAAACCGCCATGCCGCAGGTTGCTATTGCCGAGGGCGACGTGCAGTTCGTACTGGATGCAGAAGGCGTCATCGCATCGGTCGGCGACAAGACCGCAAAGCTTCTCGGCATGCAGCCAAAAATGCTGGAAACGACCGCTCTGGTCGACCGCGTCCATGTTGCCGACCGCGTGCAATATCTCTCGCTTCTGGCCGATCTGCGTTCGGGGATTGCATCGAAACGTGTCGATATCCGTCTGCGCTCCATCGAAGCTGGAAGCCCGGTTTTCCGTGCCTATCGTCTGGAAGGGCTGACTGCCGCTGGCGTAATCACGCTGGTCGGTCGGTCGCTGGAAGGCGAACAAAAGCTTCTGGATGAAATCGCAACCTTGAAGGCGGAGCTGGAATCGGAGCGCGTCGGCAAGGGCCGTCTGCTCGCCTCGGTCAGCCACGAACTGCGCACGCCGCTCAATTCCATCATCGGTTTCTCCGACATGCTGTCGCATGGGGTGGGTGGTCAGCTCGCCAATGAAAAGCAGCGCGAATATGCGGGCCTGATCCATCAGTCGGGGCATTATCTGCTGGAGTTGGTGAATGCGGTTCTCGACAATTCGCGGCTGGAAACCGGCACTTACGGGATTGCGCCGCAGAACTTTGCCTTCCGCGACGTGGCCGAAATGTGCACCTCGGTCATGCTGCCGCAGGCGGAAAAGAAGGGCGTTGCCTTCTGCCATCGCGTCGGCAACGGCGTTGGCGAACTGATGGCCGACCGTCGCGCGGTGCAGCAGATCCTGCTCAATCTGGCGGCCAATGCCGTGAAGTTCACCGAGACCGGCGGTTGCGTCACCATTGACGCCGCCCGTGTGGTGGCTGACGGTCGCGCTATGCTGGAAATCAGCGTTTCGGACACCGGCATCGGTATCGAGCCGGAAGATTTGCAGCGCATCGGCATGCCTTTTGTGCGCGCCGATAACAGCTATACGCGCGCTCAGGAAGGAAGTGGCCTTGGACTATCCGTGGTCAAGGGCCTCGTGGAATTGCATCAGGGATCGATGAACCTCAAGAGCTGTCCCGGCGAAGGCACGGTTGTGACCGTCCGTCTTCCGGTGACAGGTCCGCAATATCTCGCGGGAGATGACGAACAACAGGAACTTGGCACGGTGATCGATATGCACCGTCACCAGGGAGAAAGGCGCAATGACTGGCAGAACGACGAAGACCGGGAGCAGAACCCAGAGCGGATCGCAGAACCGCTCCACACGCAGACCCGCAAAACAGCGTAGTCTGGGGACACGGCTCCTCCAATTCTTCTTCAACTCGGCCTCGGCACTGGCGATCGTTGCCGGTGACTTTGTCGTGCGCAATCCGGTTCTGACCGGCGGAGCGACGGCCTTTCTCGTGGTAATGAGTTTCGTGTCGGCCAATGCGCTCTGGTATCAGCCGGAGGCGCATAATGCCGTGTTCTTCCGTACGAGACCTGATTTCGTTTTCAAGCCGACGCCACGCGCCGTTCTGCCCGGCACCGCCGCCGCCAGTCAGCAGGAAACAAAGCCAGTAGAAACGGCAACGGCTGACCCGCAGGCAACGGGCAAGACGACCACGCAGGGCGTGAGCGATGCCGACCTTTCGGCAGATCGCATGCCGGTCACGGCCACCGACGATATGCTGCCTGCGCTCGCGCCGAATGCCGATCTGGAGATTGCCCGTCTGCAACAGCGTCTTTCCATGCTTGGCGTCTATAAAGGCCCGGTGGATGGCTTTACCGGCCCGCAGACCCGCGAGGCTGTGGATCGCTGGCGCGCCTTGCAGCAGAAACTGGGCGTGCAGCAGGCCAGCGTTCCGGCGCAGGTCGAAAGCCCGGCGCCTGCGCAACAGGATGAGGTCGCCAAGGCTATCGAAGTCGTGGCTGTGCCGACGCCGCGCCCGCAACTATCCGCACAACCGGCTGTGTTGAAAAGCGAGACGCCGGCCAAGCCGAAGCCTGATCTTGCCGCCTATCAAAAGCCGGTTCAGAAGAGCGAACCGGCTGGCGCACCGGCAGGTCCGGCGGGGAAAATCTCTTCGCAGGATATCATCCGCGTGCAGGCCGGGCTGAAGGCTTTCGGCAATGATATGGTGCCGGTCAATGGCCAGCCGGGCAAGGCGACGGAATCAGCCATTCGCGAGTTCCAGAAGCTGTTCGGCATGCGCCAGACAGGCGAAATCGATTCCACGCTCATTGCCAAGATGCGTGAAATCGGGCTCATCAGCTAGAAGCCTTTCCAGCAAAAGTGCGAAGCGGTTTTGCGTCGGATAATGCGAAAGAAAAGTAGTTACGCGGCCATGCGACTGACATCGGATTTCTGGGTTTCCGCATTGATCCGCCGAGTGCAGGGTGAGGGTGGCTTTGCCTATCTCGCCCGGCGCGGTTCGACGGAAGCAGGCGCGATATTCATCAAGGTCAGTTCGCGTTTCGGCACATGCGATCTTTATTCGCCTGCGCCGCAGACGTCCTATGAAGAAGACAATGATGGCGAGCGCAAGTTTCTGCGCATTCTCCACGATGCCGACGACATAGCGGCAGGCGACAGGATGCAGCGGGAAATCCGTTTTGATCCGGACCTGTGGCTGGTCGAACTGGAAGATGTGACCGACGCGTCTCTGTTCTTCACTATCGCGCAGGACGGCGAGACGTTCTGAACTTTACTTGGCGAACCTGCTATCCGCAGCCGGTCCATCGCTGTTGGCGGCCTCGGCCAGCGGTTCATCATCATGAGCCATTTCACGCAATTTACTGCGCAGCATGGCCGACATATCCTCGGCTTTCCAGCGGCGCACCAGCGCCATGGCTTTTTCCCGATCGATGGAACGGTAGATTTGCACGAATTCGCGCAGCCCGTCGCGATCGGTGTCGATGGTTCCCAGAACAGCGGTCATCACCAGAAAGCATTCGGCGGCGGGGAGGCCAAGCGCCTTCAAAGCAATCGGCAGATGCGACTCCGGCCATCTGCCGATGACGGCGTCAGCACGCTCGAACGACAGGTCGAGCGCATCGGCAAGCGCGTTGCGGAAAAACTGGCTGTCGATCAAAAGCGCCGTTTCGATCAGGCGGTCAGAGCCGATCAAGGTTCCCGCATTGAAGAAGGGCTGTTGCAGCGTGCGCGCGAGACGTTCCGAGCTGCCGCCGCTCATCAGCGGCGCTTTCGCTGCCGACAGATCGGGTATTTGCGGCTTTTCAAGCGGCTCGGCTTCGATATTCGCGAGATTGTCCTGCAGCGTCAGCGTGCGGTCGATCACCGGATCGGCGAAGCTGCGCAACACGCCTTGCAGCAGAATATCGCCGGACTGACGGCGGGCAATGGCGCGGGCATGGGCAAGCCCGTTCTGGCCGATGAGATCGATCAGGTCGCCCGGACGCAATAGCGGCGAACGCAGGAGAATGGGGGCCGAGATTTCCACCGGCTCGGCGGCAAGCGCGAGAATGATGCGGCGCGGGGCTTCTTCCAACTGGGCAAGGGCATTGGCTGCGTGACGCTTGCCGCGCGTGGTCGCGCACTGCAAAAGCGGCGTGACCAGATCTTCCAGCTGTTGCATGTCCTGACGACCGGGGCGCGTGATACCGGCGAACGCAGAAATCGCGGCCGCCAGAAGGTCGTCCGCTTTGCTCCCCGCTTTTGAATTCGACGGGCTCCGGTTGCCTGAAATTTCCTCCAGGGCGCGGAACTGATCATTTGTCACGCAGAATACTCCGGTAGGCATACACTCGCTGCCATCAAAGGTCCCCGCAATGGTCAGCACACCGGATAATAGGCATGAAGCCTTAGCAACTCATTAACCGTGCCGCAGAAGATCTGGATGCCTTTAGCTGCCCTCGAAGGGCGCGCACTGGGCGTCATCGAAGAAGCGTTGCACCTCTTTCTTCCAGGTCGCGTCGGGCATGAAAACACGCAACACGGCAGCCCCTTCGCCAATGTTCTGCTCGACGGCCAGAGATTGCGCATCAATCTGCGACCCGTCCGCCTTGAGGCTCGCCATGCCGACGGGATCGGCGATGATGAGATCAAGCTTGCGCTCATTGGAGACGTTATCGTTGATGCTGTAGAGATTGTCGCCATTCGGCGCATAGACCGACAAGGACCAGTAGGGGACAATGCCCGCCGTGGTCATATGAACCGGCCCGTCGGCCAGATCGAAACGGCAGGTCGCTTCCTTGACCAGCGGGTCGCTGTCGCCGACCGGGCCTTTGTTCTCGTCGAGAGCGAAGAAACGATAGGGCGTGGTGGCGCTTTCGATACGCGCCCACGCATTCGTGTCGGAATAGACCGGGACCAGCAACAGCACACAGATATGGACGATGGCTGCGCCGACGAGGCCGAGCAGGATGAGACGGATGATCCTACCCATGGCAGTCGTCCCCCGTGCGCACGAGTACAGGCATGACGAGATCGGACAGGCCCGACGAGCTTGCGGCGGGCGTGTCGTAAAGCGTCATGACGAGAATAAGGCCTCCACGGCCTTCCACCGGCAGCCAGTTGCCGGGGCGGGCATCGGGCCCAATGGTGATGGAAACACTGCCGTCGCTTTCATAGAGGACTTCTCTTGAATGAAGCGCTGCTTGCAGGCCGTCACGCGGCTTGATCGGAGTGAGGTTGGGCGTGGCCGGATAGATCGTCCAGAAACGGGCTGGCGGCGTGGCTCCGGTCAGGCGATAGGTGCAGCCGCGTTGCAAGTCGCGTCCGCTGCTGTCGCGGCGCGCAAAGAAGGGCAGCCCCTCTGCGGCGCCAAGCGCCAGATAGGCCTTGCGGGCGGCGCGGGCGCGCGAGTAGGGATCGGCATTCGCCGTCCCATCGTCGGGAAATGCGGTCCAGGCACCAACCTGCAATTCTCCAAAACCGTTGAAACGGTCGAGGATGAAATGGACGCTGAATATGCCCCCGCCGAGCGCAAGCGCCAGTACAAAAGCAGCTTTGAGAATGGTTTTAAGCATATATCCTCAAAGCACCGAAATCTTGGTCCGCTCGGCAATTTTCGGCAGAGGCGGTGCGGCCATGAAACGGTCGTGCAACTCCTTGAGAACCTTGGTTGCCATCGGAGAAAGAACCCGTGGCGGCGCTGCCATGGTTTCTTCCGGCTTGGCGTTGGCCACCTGTGGCGCAGGGTTTTTCGGCGGGGCGGGGAAAGGCGGCGTGACGCCGGGTATCGGCTTCAGTTCGACGTTTTGATGCGCATAGGACATCATGCGCTGCCATGCCATGGCAGGCAGAATGCCGCCGGTCAAATCCTTCATCGGCGTGAAATTGTCATTGCCGAACCAGACCGCCGCCGTGAAATTGCCGGTGAAGCCGACAAACCAGGCATCGCGATAGTTCTGCGTCGTGCCGGTCTTGCCGCCCACGCGGGTCATGGGCAGCGCGGCGCGACGGCCCGTCCCGCGCTCCGGCACCTGAACCAGCATCGAGTTCATCTCGAAAGCGGCCTTTTCAGACAGAGCGCGGTGCGGCTTTGGCGCATCGCGGGTGAAATCCCACAATACACGACCGTCCGAAGAAACGATCTGCGTGAAGGCGTGACGATTGCCCGCCATGCCACCATTCGGAAACACATTGAAGCCGGTGGCCTGATCCATCACCGTCATTTCGGATGTGCCAAGCACCATCGTCTTGTGCGAGGAGATCGGCGATTCCACACCCATCGCCTTGGTCAAGGCGACAATCGGTGCCGTGGTCAGATAATCCTTGGCGAGGCGCACCGGCACGCTGTTCAGCGAGCGCACGAGTGCCGTCGTCAGGTCGACCCGACCCGCGAAGCTGCGGCCATAATTGCGCGGCGACCAGTTGCCCCAGCTGACGGGCGCATCGGAGACGATGGTTTTGGGCGTCAGACCCTTTTCCATTGCTGCCGCATAGACATAAGGCTTGAAGGACGAGCCCGCCTGACGCAGCGCACGGGTAGCGCGGTTGAACTGGCTTTCGCCATAGTCGCGCCCGCCGACAAGCGCCCGCACCGAGCCGTCATTGGCGAGAACCACAGTTGCGGCCTCCGCAACATTATAGTCCTTGCCATATTGGCGCAGGTGATATTCGAGCGATTCCTCCGCTGCCCGCTGGATATTGCTGTCCAGCGTGGTGCGCACGATCAGCGTGTGCTGCGGCATCTGGCCTGCCACGCGCTTCACCTCATCGAAGGCCCAGTCGAGGAAATAGTCCGGGCTTTCATTCTTGGCGCGGTCGATGACACTCGCCGGATGACGGCGGGCGACGGCGACCTGACCTTCGCTCAGAAAACCGCTTTCCACCATATTGGACAAGACGACATTGGCGCGTGCGCGTGCAGCGGGCAGATTGACATGTGGCGCGAATTTGGCCGGTGCCTTGAACAGACCCGCCAGCATGGCGGCTTCCGCGAGCGAGACATCCTTGATGTTCTTGCCGAAATAGAATTCGGACGCGGCTGCAATACCGAATGTGCCGCCGCCCATATAGGCGCGGTCGAGATAGAGCTGAAGGATTTCCTTCTTGCTCAGATTGCTTTCCAGCCAGAGCGCCAGAAAGGCTTCCTTGATCTTGCGTTCCAGCGTTCGTTCGTTGGAGAGAAACAGGTTTTTTGCAAGCTGCTGGGTAATCGTCGAGCCGCCCTGCACAACGCCATTGGCGCGCATGTTCTGGCTGAGCGCACGGCTGAGGCCCCAGAAATCGATGCCATAATGGTCGAAGAAGCGCCGGTCTTCGGTGCCCAGTACCGCCTTGATGACATGATCCGGCAATTCATCGATGGGCACGGCCTGACGGTGGAGAATGCCGCGCTGGCCGATTTCATTGCCGTAACGGTCAAGGAAAGTGACGGCATAATCGTCCTGCGCGCGCCAGTCTTTCTTGGTTTCCTCAAAAGCGGGCAGCGCCAGCATCAAAAGCACGACAGAACCCGCGACGCCGAGCGTAAAACCCTCGTCCAGAACCTCGACGACAAAGCGCCGGAAACCGCGCACACGAAAACGGCGCGAAAAGATGGTTATGTTTTCCCACCATTCGCCGAGACGGAAATGCAGATTGTACAGGCCTGAATCAATCCAGGCGTCGAGTCCAATCAGGCGCGAAACCCGGAAGGGTTTCCGCTGCTTTTTTCCGGAATCTTTGTCTGCCGTATGACGCATAAACTCTGACTTCGGCACTAGAGAATTGGGAAATGCACTGAACTTGCTCTTTTATTATAGCAAACTAATAGGCCAGGAGCCTAGTGGGTGGAAGTTGACGATTGGTTGCCAAAGGAGGGAGGAGCAAATTTTTAATGGCAATCGTGAAAAAGCAGCAGAAACATAATGTTGCCCGCTATTTTATAATTCGGCGCTTTGAGCTGAGGGTGAAGCGGATGTTCCGGGCAGATGTTATTTTCAAGTATATGCTTAAATATGGAATTTGCAGCCCATATCATAAAACAGGAAAATATTCGTTAAATAGGAAAAAAGTCCTTGACTGCGTAACGGTGCTTTGGTAGTCATTCGGTACGGTCGAAGAAGTGTAACCGCAGTCGCTGACTGCGGGATTAACTTGTCGAACCAAACATGTTCATAACCCCGAAGGCGCTCGCGCTTCCGGGGTTTTTATGAGCACAGGTGCCGCAGTTGGATATCACGACAAGACAGGCGTGGCGGATTTTGCTTGGTGGTGGTTGGCATCTCTTTATCCCGCTTTACGTTTTTTGCTTCCGTGCCGCTGCAAGCCGCGCTGATGGCGCTTGGTTCGCATAATGCTGCGGGCGTACGGGAAAACGACGTTGCTGGGCATTCAGCAGGCGCATTAAGCGTACGGGTTTATGCACCGAGTAACGGTCTAAGAAACCCCGCACATGCTGCTCGGAATTCCCTGTGACAACAACTAGCTCAATTTCGAATAGACTGTCGGTCTTCGTTCCGGCGGACGGTGCTGCCTTGGATGGGCATAAAGCCAAGGCTTTCAGCGCTGCAGGGGTGCTTTCGGGCAGAATTCTCGCCTTCCTTACTACCTAACGTTATCGCAGAACTCCCAGCGCACGACCCGCCGCAGCCATTTGCGTGTGCCCTGTTCTCCTCGACGAGAAGAGGCGCGCGGTTGTCTATAAGCCTCACAACAAGATTGGAGGTCGTTATGAGCACCCTGAACGACACTTTTTTTGCGTCCGACATCGCCTGGCTGTGGTTCTCCAAGGTGGCAGGTTCAATTGCAGGCGCGATTATATCTCTTTTCTATATGCCGCCGCATGGCAGACGAGAGGCGGCGGCCCGCTTCGTGGTCGGCATTATCTGCGGCATAGTTTTCGGTGGCGCTGCAAGCGTCAAGATCACGAAAGCGTTAGCGCTTGAAGCGGTACTTGGACGAACGGAACTAATGCTCATAGGATCGACTTCGGCGAGCCTTGCCTCCTGGTCGGCTCTTGGGGTGTGTAAGCGTTTCAGCGAACGACTTAAAAATGCGGCCCTACCGGGCATTTTACCTTCTGCAAGGAGCTCCAATGGGGAAGCCGGATGTTCGAAGCCAAACGCTCATCGCTAAGGCTGGATGATGTGAGATCGACCGCGGCTTTTTTGGGCTACAAAACATTTCTGGCTTAGACGGCGAGGGGTGAGTGAGCGTGGCGCTTTCAGCTTAGCTCTGCGCTAACGCGCAATATGCACATTACGTTCTCGCAATCGCTCTCGCTCGACTAAAATCCGTTCTCACCTATTTGGCGGCACGGGCGGGTTGATGCCGACAACTCGCTTGGCGAAGACATTCCGCTCGGCGAGGAACGCGAACATTACGCAGTTGAGATTTGGCAAAATGGCGTTTCGGTTCGTAGCGAACAGGTCGCTGTACCGTCCTGGACCTATGCCAAGGTAATTCGCGCCGCCGACGTCGACGCGGATGCGTTCCAGTCGGTGTAGCGATGGTCAGCACGAAATCGACGCTGGTGATACGGCTATACTCAATCTGGCGGCTGGCCTATAATTTCTGGAGAAACGACGTGACGGACTACAAATCCTAGTATTTTCCCCGCACGGTCAGGTCCCGATAATTAAGGGGCTGGCGGGCGCTATCGGGATTGCGGACGGCATCTAGATCCCGAAGCACTAACAGATGTTTTACTGCAACTGGCGGCTGCAATCGCTGGAATTGTTACGATTTTTGGCGGTATCAGGGCAACATCGCGCATTTCATAATTTCACAAAGCGTGATAGCTAAGGGAAAATATTCTTTAAGATCTATAGCGGGAACAGGCTGTTCATGCATCGTTCAGCTGTCGCGCGCTATACAAGGCGGCATGATGAAAAAGAACTCTGCACTCAAAGTTTTCGCGCTTCTCGCGGTGAGTTTTGGCTTGTTGCCCGTCGGCGGCATTGCCGATGCTGGCGCCATGCCGATTGCTGCGCCGCAGACCTCCAATCTTCTGATCGCCGCTGCCAGCGACTGCGCCGCCGTGGGCGAACAGGTTGCGGCCAAACAGGGCGGACAGCTCGCCAAGGCCACCCCTTCCACCCAGAACGGTGCGCCGGTTTGCGTTGTCGTCGTGCTGGTCCCCGGTCGCGACGGTGAACGTCCGCGTCGCGTCGAAGTGGCTGTGCCCAATCGATAAAATTCCCGGCATGGGTTTTAGAGCCGGTTTGCGTTGTAAGAAGCAGACCGGCTTTTGCGTTGCATCTGATCCTTTGAAGGGAGACAGCCCGCTTGCGTATCCTGATTGTTGAGGACGACAAGGACCTGAACCGGCAACTTTCCGATGCGATGGTTGCCGCCGGTTATGTGGTCGATAGCGCCTATGACGGCGAAGAAGGTCATTTTCTGGGCGATACGGAACCCTATGATGCAGTGATTCTCGATATCGGACTGCCGCGTATTGACGGCATCAGCGTCGTGGAACGCTGGCGTCGGAACGGCCGTGCCATGCCTGTGCTCATGCTGACCGCCCGTGATCGCTGGAGCGACAAGGTTGCCGGTATCGATGCCGGTGCGGATGATTATGTCGCCAAGCCTTTTCATATCGAGGAAGTTTTGGCGCGGCTTCGTGCGCTCATTCGTCGTGCTGCCGGTCATGCCTCGTCGGAAATCGTCTGCGGTCCATTGCATCTCGACACCAAGACCTCCAAGGCCAGTGTTGACGGCGTGTCGCTGAAGCTGACCTCGCATGAATACCGGCTTTTGTCCTATCTCATGCATCATATGGACGAAGTGGTTTCCCGCACGGAACTGGTGGAGCATCTCTACGATCAGGATTTCGATCGCGATTCCAATACGATTGAAGTCTTCGTCGGACGCCTGCGCAAGAAGATGGGTGTCGATCTGATCGAGACCGTGCGCGGCATGGGTTATCGTATGCGCTCCGATACCGGAGCTGAACCGAAGGGGAACGACAACTGAAGCGTTTTCGCGTCATCCCATCGCTTCGCTCTCTCGCCGTTCGCGTCGTCACATTGTCGACGTTGTGGGTGATTGCCGCGCTGGTGGTGGTCGCGACCCTCATCGGCTCGCTTTATAGCGATGCCGCCCGCAGCAATTTCGAACGGCTTCTGACAGCACATCTATTCAGCCTTGTTGGCGCTGTCAGTGTATCGACGGAAGGCGTGCTTCAAGGACGTCCCGAACTGGGTGAACTGCGCTATTCAAGCCCGCTTTCCGGCTGGTACTGGTCGGTGGACCCGCTCGCACCCAATGTTAGCGGCAAGCTGGAATCGCCCTCGCTGATTGGGCGCATTGTCCCGGAAATGCCGATCACGCAGGCGCCTTTCGACAGTTCCTTCATGCGCAGCTATTCTTTGCCGGGACTCAATGGCGAAGAGCTTTTCATCGTCGAAACGGAAGTCGTGCTGGATAATGCGGGCCGGGTGGCCCGCTTCCGCGTGATGGGCAATCTCAGCGAAGTCATGAACGAGATTTCCGATTTCAGGACGAAGCTTGCCGCCTATCTTGCGGTGTTCGGTATCGGCAGCATCCTCATCAATGCAGCCATCATCCTGTTCGGCCTGCGCCCGCTCGACAAGGTGCGTCAGGCACTCACCGATATTCGCGAGGGGCGTTCATCCAAGCTCGATGCCTCACTGCCGATGGAAATTGCGCCGCTTGCCCGCGAAATGAATGCGTTGATCGAAAACAACCGCCGAATCGTCGAGCGGTCGAGAACGCAGGTCGGCAACCTCGCTCATTCGCTCAAGACGCCGCTGTCCGTGCTGGTCAATGAAGGCCGCGCCATCGGCGGCGATCAGGGCCGCGTCGTGCAGGAGCAGAGCGAGGCCATGCAGGTGCAGATCCAGCATTATCTGCAACGTGCGCGCATAGCGGCGCAACGGGACAGTGTGGTTTTCCGCACCTCTGTCGCGCCGGTGATGGAGCGCATGCAACGGGTGACCGCCAAGCTTAACCCTGCACTGCATGTCAGCTTGCGCAATGATCTCCCGCACGCGATCTTCGCCGGTGAAAAGGAAGACCTTGAGGAAATCATCGGCAACCTGCTTGAAAATGCCGGAAAATGGGCAAGCCGTCGGGTGAATATCACCGTTGGGGCAGCAATGGGCGGGCAACGGCAGTTTGAAATCGTAATCGAGGATGACGGGCCGGGACTTGAGGACGACAAGATCGAGGCCGCATTGAAACGCGGCAGCCGCGTGGACGAAACCAAGCCGGGCACAGGTCTGGGGCTTGCCATCGTGCAGGATACCGTTCGTGAATATGGCGGCCAGTTGCATCTCGACCGCAGCCCGCTCGGGGGCCTGCGTGTTCGCAGTGTGTTGCCGCTTGCCGAAGATTAAGGTTGTCTTTTAGGCTGAAACGGCGTCTTTGCTTTTTAGCATTTCCGTATGCAAAACAGGCTCACATTTTTGCGGGAAATGCTCTAAGAAATTGAAATTACAAGATCGCATGATGCGATAATATGCAAGCTCATTGGTTCATGAGGGCCGGTTTGTTATGATGATGGAATTGAGGTTTTCTTCTCCGGTTCTGGTCGTTCCGACCATGGTTGCGCTGTCGCTGGCCTTGGCGGCATGTGGCACATCGGGTGGTGGCAGAGGGCTGACATCGCTTGGCGGATCGTCGTCATCTGCAAAGCCGGAATCGAGCCTGCTCGCATCGCTGGGCAACGGCCTGCTTGGCAATGCGGCAAACCAGCTGAGCGCGGGCGACCGCAAAAAAGCGCTGGAAGCCGAATATCGTGCGCTTGAATATTCGCCAGCCGGCAAAGCCGTTTCCTGGAGCGGCGGTTCGAACTCCGGTGATGTCACTGCGGCACAGCCTTATCAGGTCGGCTCGCAGAATTGCCGCCAATATTCGCACACCTTCGATATTGGCGGTTCGCAGCAGACCGTGCGCGGCACCGCCTGCCGCAACACGGACGGCAGCTGGACGCCGCTGACCTGATCAACTCACGGGCGGCCTTTGCGGCGAATTGCCCTAGGCGGCCAGTTGTGGCAGGTAGAGGTTGGTTTTTCCCATGCCTACGCTTAAGTCGTAGCCATGGGATTTTGGTTGATTGCAGCATTATTGACGTTAGCAGCCACTTTGGCTGTCTTGTTGCCTCTAACGCGGCGCAAGCAGGCTTTTTTGCCTGCCGAAAAGAACGACCTTGAAGTTTATCGCGATCAACTGCGCGAGGTCGAATCCGATGCCGCGCGCGGCATGATCGACCCGCAAAGCGCCGAACAGGCGCGAATTGAAATTTCCCGTCGCATTCTGAGTGCTGAAAAGGTAAGTCAGGACGCTGTGAGCGCAGCGCAGGCCACAAAGTCGGGCCGCGTTCTGGCCTTGGTTGCCGTGCTGGCGGTCCCATTGATCGCCTGGGGCGTCTATCCGCTTTTTGGCAAGCCGGACGTGCCATCCATGCCGCTTGCGGACCGTCTCTCCGATAATCCTGATCGCGGTTCCGTTGATGAACTGATCGCGCGGGCCGAAGCGCATCTGGCGAAAAATCCCGACGATGCGCGCGGCTGGGATGTGCTGGCGCCGATTTATATGCGTCTTGGCCGTCCAGCGGATGCGGTGAATGCCTATCGTTCTTCCATGCGCATTGACGGCGAAAATTTCCCGCGCTTGCTGGGTCTGGCCGAAGGGCTTGCCGCAGTTTCCGGCGGCACGATCACCGCCGAGGCAGAAACGTTTCTGAACAAAGCTGTCGCGCTCGATCCGAACGATCCGCGTCCGCAATTCTATCTTGCGCAAGGCGAGATGCAGGACGGTCGCCCCGATGCCGCCGCCGCCCGTCTCAAGACCCTTCTGGACAAGGCGCCAGCTGATGCCCCCTGGCGTGGTCAGGTCGAACAGGCCATTGCGCGGCTAAGCAATCCTTCGGCCAACCAGCCGACAGAGCAAAAAGGCCCGTCATCCGACGATATCGAAGCGGCTTCGTCCCTGTCGGCGGAAGACCGTCAGACGATGATCGAGGGCATGGTTCAACGTCTTGATGAAAGTCTTCGCCAGAATAGCGGGGATGTCGAAGGCTGGAAGCGTCTCGTGCGCTCCTATATGATCCTGCATCGCCGCGATGCGGCGCTTGATGCCCTGAACCGGGGCATGACCGCCCTTGCGGAAGAACAGCGGACCGAACTTCGCAGTTTTGCATCCGGCTTGGGTCTAGAGGCACAGAAATGAGCGCGACCGCAGAAGAAAACGCACGCAAGCCGAAACCTGCTGGCAGTCTTGCCCGGACAATCGGCCAGAGAAAACGCAAGCGCCTGATGTTGATCGGCGGTGCGCTGGCGGTTCTGGCCGTGGCGGTTGGCTTGATGCTGATGGCCTTCAATCAGGACATCCGTTTCTTTCGCACGCCCGCTGATCTGACGGAACAGGAGTTGACGTCCGGTTCTCGTTTTCGTCTGGGTGGTCTGGTCGAGGAAGGCTCGGTCAGCCGAGAAGGCAGCGAGCTGCGCTTCACCGTCACCGATACGATCAAGACCGTGAAAGTGGTGTTCGAAGGCATTCCGCCCGACCTGTTCCGTGAAGGGCAGGGTGTGGTGGCCGAAGGACGTTTCGGACAAGATGGCGTGTTTCGCGCCGACAATGTGCTTGCCAAGCATGACGAGAACTATGTTCCCAAGGATCTTGCCGATAGCCTGAAGGCCAAAGGCGTGTGGGAAGGTAAATAATTATGCCGGGAGACTGCCTATGAGTGTCGAGATCGGCCATTTTGCTCTGGTGCTGGCGCTGGCTCTGTCGATCGTTCAGTCGGTCGTGCCGGTGATCGGCGCCCGCCGACGCGACACGCAGCTCATGTCGGTGGCCGTGCCAACGGCGCTTGCGGTTTTTGCGCTTGTCGTCCTGTCCTCAGCGGTGCTGGTCCATGCCTATGTCGTGTCCGATTTCTCGGTCCTGAACGTTGTCGAAAACTCGCATTCGCAAAAGCCGCTTCTCTATAAGATCACCGGCGTCTGGGGGAACCATGAAGGCTCCATGCTGTTGTGGGTGTTCATCCTGACGCTTTTCAGCGCGCTGGTCGCGGCATTTTCCGGCAATCTGCCTGAAACATTGCGTGCTAATGTGCTGGCCGTGCAGGGCTGGATCGCTGTGGCTTTTCTGGCCTTCATCATCTTCACGTCGAACCCGTTCACGCGCATCCTTCCGGCCCCGATGGAAGGCGGCGATCTCAATCCGATCTTGCAGGATATCGGCCTCGCCATTCATCCGCCGCTACTTTATCTCGGCTATGTCGGTTTTTCCGTCTGCTTCTCCTTTGCTGTCGCCGCCCTTCTGGAAGGTCGTCTTGATGCAGCCTGGGCGCGCTGGGTGCGGCCATGGACGCTGGTGGCATGGGTGTTCCTGACCGGCGGCATCGCAATGGGTTCCTACTGGGCCTATTACGAGCTCGGCTGGGGCGGCTGGTGGTTCTGGGACCCGGTCGAAAACGCATCCTTCATGCCATGGCTGGTCGGCACCGCCTTGCTGCATTCCGCGCTGGTCATGGAAAAGCGCTCGGCGCTGAAAATCTGGACGGTCCTGCTGGCGATCCTGACCTTCTCGCTATCGCTGCTCGGAACCTTCCTCGTGCGTTCCGGCGTGCTGACCTCGGTGCATAGTTTCGCGACCGATCCGGGGCGCGGGCTTTTCATTCTGGCCATTCTCGCCATTTTTATCGGCGGTTCCCTGTCGCTGTTCGCGCTTCGCGTCCAGAGCCTCACCGCTGGCGGCATTTTCCATCCGATTTCGCGGGAAGGGGCGCTGGTCTTCAACAACCTGTTCCTGACCACGGCCGCTGCGACCGTTCTGATCGGTACGCTTTACCCGCTGCTGCTGGAAGTCATGACGGGCGAGAAGATTTCCGTCGGCGCGCCGTTCTTCAACATGACCTTCGGTCCGCTAATGATCCCGCTTCTGTTTGCGGTGCCGTTTGGGCCGCTTCTCGCCTGGAAACGCGGCGACCTTTACGGCGTGGCCCAGCGACTGATGACGGCTTTCGCCCTGGCGCTGGTTGTGGCCGGTATCGTGCTTTGGACCACTTCGGCCAAATCGCTGCTTGCGGCTTGCGGCGTCGGTCTCGCCGCCTGGCTGATTTTCGGTAGCCTTACCGATCTGGTACAGAAAGCCGGTATCGGCAAGGTTTCGGCAACGAAGGCCTGGGCGCGTTTCAAGGGGCTGCCGCGCTCCGTTTTCGGAACGGCGCTGGCGCATATCGGTCTTGGCGTGACGCTGCTCGGTATCGTGAGCGTGACGACCTTCGGCACCGAAAACGTGCTCATCATGCGTGCGGGCGATACGGTCAAGGTTCAGGACTACACGTTGCGTTTTGACGGGTTGCGGCCTTTGACGGGTCCGAATTTTACGGAAAATCGCGGTACGTTCACTTTGCTCGATTCCAGTGCGCGCGATCTTGGCCGGATAGAGCCATCCAAGCGCTTCTTCCCGGCACGCCAGATGCCGACGACCGAATCGGGCATTCGCACGCTCTGGTTCAGTCAGGTCTATGTGGCACTGGGCGATGAGCCGGGCGACGGTTCGGTGGTCGTTCGTATCTGGTGGAAACCGCAGGTCACGCTCATTTGGTATGGCGCATTGGTTATGATGCTGGGCGGCCTGTTTTCGCTGGCCGACCGCCGCTTGCGCGTCGGCGCACCTGCCTCCAAGCGAAAGACCTCGTCGCAGGAAGCGGAGGCCGCAGCATGAAGATGCGCAACCTCTTTGCCACGTGTGCCCTTGCCGTTGCTCTGGCCATTCAGGGAACGGCGGCACTCGCCGTCAACCCGGATGAAGTTCTGCCCGACCCGGCGCTTGAAAAGCGCGCCCGCACCATATCCGGCGAGTTGCGCTGCTTGGTGTGCCAGAACGAATCCATCGATGATTCGAATGCCGAGCTTGCCCGCGATCTGCGCCTTCTCGTCCGTGACCGCCTGAAAGCAGGTGATACGGACGATCAGGTGAAGGATTTTGTGGTTGCCCGTTATGGTGAGTTCGTGCTGTTGAAGCCGCGCCTGTCGGCCCGCACGGTTCTGCTCTGGGGATTTCCGGTCATGGTGCTTCTGATCGGCGCGGTGGCGCTCGTCTTCGCGTTTCGGGGGCGACGCAGGCTTGGCGAAGCGGCGCAGCCGCTTTCCGAAAGCGAAAAAGCTGAGCTTTCCCGACTTCTGAATAATAAATAATCCTCTATATTTATGAGCAAGTTTCTACCTTGCGCGCGCTCAACCTTACGAAACTTTCATGTTGCGGAAATTGAGCGGTAAGGTAGCTGTAGCTATCCTGCGCTCTATAAAGGATCTTCAGGGCCTCGTTTCCCGATGACGAGAACACGGGCCGATTACTGCTCGCAAGGAGAAATAGATGTCCAGAGCTAAGACTTCCCATTACCGCAAGAGCGTTGCAGCCGTTGCAGTTTGCGCTGCCCTTGCAGGCGCGTTTGTCGCGACTGGCCCGCTTGGCGCACTCAACGATGCCCGCGCGGAAGCCGTTCAGGTGACGCCGCCGCAGCAGACTGTCGGCTTCGCTGATCTGGTTTCAAAGGTACGTCCTGCCGTCGTCAGCGTCACCGTGAAGAAGAACGTTCAGGAAGCCGATAGCCGTGGCGGTCAGAATTTTGGTGCGCGCGGTTTTGACCAGCTGCCCGACGATCATCCGCTGAAGCGCTTCTTCCGTGATTTCGGCATGGAACCGCCGAGTGGCGATGCGCGTCCCGATGGTCGCCGTGGCCCCGGCAAGCGTCCGGGCCGTCCGGGTCATGAGCGCCCCTATGCACAGGGCTCCGGCTTCTTCATCTCTGAAGACGGTTATGTTGTCACCAACAATCACGTCGTTTCCGACGGTGACGCCTATACGGTCGTCATGGATGACGGCACCGAACTCGACGCCAAGCTGATCGGCACCGATCCGCGCACCGACCTTGCCGTGCTGAAGGTTGACGATGCCAAGCGCAAGTTCACTTATGTCGCTTTCGGCGATGACAATCAGGTGCGCGTCGGCGATTGGGTTGTTGCAGTCGGCAATCCGTTCGGTCTCGGCGGCACGGTGACCTCGGGTATCGTTTCGGCCCGTGGCCGTGACATCGGAGCTGGTCCTTACGACGACTTCATCCAGATCGACGCGGCTGTGAACAAGGGCAACTCGGGTGGCCCGGCTTTCAACCTGTCCGGTCAGGTCGTCGGCATCAACACCGCCATTTTCTCGCCTTCGGGCGGCAGCGTCGGTATCGCCTTCGCAATCCCGTCGGGCACTGCAAAGCAGGTTGTCGATCAGCTCATCAAGAAGGGCTCGGTTGAGCGCGGCTGGATTGGCGTGCAGATCCAGCCGGTGACGAAGGATATCGCTGCTTCGCTTGGTCTGGCCGAGGAAAAGGGCGCAATCGTCGCTGCACCGCAGAAGGATGGTCCCGCAGCCAAGGCTGGCATTCAGGCCGGTGACGTGATCACCGCCGTAAATGGGGAAACGGTACAGGATCCGCGTGATCTGGCCCGCAAGGTTGCCGGTATCAATCCGGGCGAAAAGGCAGCCCTCAGCGTCTGGCGCAAGAACAAGGCTGAAGAAATCAGCATCACCATCGAGGCGATGCCGAAGGATCTGAAGCAGGCTGGCGGTACGACGGATGAAGACAAGGGCGGCCAGCAGAGCGAAACGCTCGACAGCTACGGCCTGACCGTGACGCCTTCGGAAGATGGTGACGGCGTGGTGGTTACCGATGTCGATCCCGATAGCGATGCCGCCGACCGTGGCGTTCGCTCCGGCGATGTCATCGTCAGCGTCAACAACCAGACGGTGAAGAGCGCCAAAGACATCAACAACGCCATCAGCGAAGCCTCCAAGTCGGGTCGCAAGGCTGTGCTGCTGCAATTGCAGAGCAACGATCAGAGCCGCTTCGTGGCCTTGCCGATCGATCAGGGTTGATGACCGGTATCCGTAGCGACTTCTGAACAATCGATGCCAGGCGGGTAACTGCCTGGCATCGTCTTAGAGCGCGTTTCGATCTGATTGCATCAGATCTGCGCTCTCAGTTTTTGTTTACGCACCTCTTATCCGAAAACTGTCTTACACTTTTCGGGATGTGCTTTATCTCCGAATGTAATTTATAAGTGGCGCCATGAAAATTCTCGTTATTGAAGATGACCGCGAAGCTGCTCGTTATCTGGAGAAAGCTTTCAGCGAAGCCGGACATTCGGCAGATATTGCCGGTGACGGCGAGACCGGTTATGCGCTGGCGGAAAACGGCACTTATGACGTGCTGGTCGTGGACCGTATGCTGCCGAAGCGCGATGGACTGTCTGTCGTGGCGGGCCTGCGGGCCAAGGGCATGGAAACGCCGGTGCTAATTCTATCTGCGCTCGGCGAAGTCGATGACCGCGTGACGGGCCTGCGTGCTGGCGGCGATGACTATCTGACCAAGCCCTATGCATTTTCCGAGCTTCTGGCGCGCGTAGAAGTATTGCAGCGCCGTTCCAGCCCACGCGAGGCGGACACAATCTATCGCGTCGGCGATCTCGAGCTTGACCGGCTTGCGCATACGGCGCGCCGTCAGGATGTCGATATCACGCTGCAACCGCGTGAATTTCGCCTTCTCGAATATCTCATGCGTCATGCCGGGCAGGTGGTGACCCGCACCATGCTGCTGGAAAATGTATGGGATTATCACTTCGACCCTCAGACCAATGTGATCGACGTGCATATTTCGCGTCTGCGCTCCAAGATCGAAAAGGGCTTTGACGGCCCGCTGCTGCATACGGTGCGTGGCGCCGGTTACATGCTGAAGGCCGGGCGTGCCAAACAGACCGCCGCCAAGGTGGACTGATGGGTCGGTTTTCCGCGCTTATGCGCACCACGGCGGTGCGCCTGTCGGCTCTTTATCTGCTTCTCTTCGTGGTCGGGGCCGTCGCATTGGTCTTTTACATGACCAATCTGTCGGCTTCGATCCTCACCGCCCAGACCCAACAGGCACTGGGCGAAGAGGTGGCCAGCATCGGCAAGAGCTATGCGCGCGGCGGTATTCCGCAGCTTGTGCGCAGCATCGATTATCGCTCGCGCCAGCCGGGCGCTTATCTTTATCTGGTCGCCGACCCAACGGGGCGCATTCTGGCAGGCAATGTCGAAAGCGTGGAACCAGGCGTGCTGGACACGGACGGCATTGTTGAGCGCGCCTTTGTCTACAAGCGCTATGGCGAACAGGGGGCAGAAAGCGATCATCGCGCCGTTGCCGTGGTAATTGCGCTGCCAAATGGCATGCGCCTGATGGTCGGGCGCGATCTTGGCGAGCCGGAGCGCTTCCGCGACATCATTCGCAGTTCACTCATGCTGGCGCTTGGCATTATGGGCGCGGGCGCGCTTTTGATCTGGCTCGTGGTCGGACGCCGCGCCTTGAAGCGCATCGATGACGTATCCAAAGCCTCGCAGCGTATCATGGATGGCGACCTGACCGGGCGTCTGCCGGTCAACGGCTCGGGCGATGAATTCGACCGGTTGTCGGGCAATCTCAATGTCATGCTCGGGCGCATATTGGAGTTGAATGAAGGGCTGAAGCAGGTTTCCGATAATATTGCTCACGATCTCAAGACGCCGCTGACCCGGCTGCGCAATCGCGCCGAGGAAGCACTGGCGGGCAAAAAGGCGGGGCCGGAATATCGGGAAGCTCTGGAAGATATCATTGGCGAATCGGATCAGTTGATCCGCACCTTCAACGCGATCCTGATGATTTCGCGTCTTGAGGCTGGTTATTCGACGGAAAACCTCGAAGACCTGCCGGTCGCGCCCATCGTGCGTGATGTGGCGGAGATGTATGAGCCGGTGGCGGAAGACGCGAATGGGAAGCTGACGCTTGGCGCTCTGGACGAGGTGGTGCTGCATATCAACCGCGAACTGGTGGGCCAGACAGTTTCGAACCTCGTGGACAATGCGATCAAATATGCCAGTTGCGAGGAACGCGAGGCAAATGTCTCGCTCGCCATGGAGCGCGATGCTAACTGGGTGCGGATCATCGTGGCCGATAATGGACCGGGCATCCCCGAGGAAAAACGCGAACAGGCGACAGAACGTTTCGTGCGTCTGGAGGAAAGCCGTACGCAACCGGGTTCCGGCCTCGGTTTGAGTCTTGCCAAGGCGGTCATGAAGTTGCACGGTGGCGCGCTTCGTCTTGAAAGCAACGAACCGGGACTGCGTGCTGTTCTGGAATTTCCGTTGCCGCAGGGCGAGGTGAAATAAGCATAATTCGATGAGGGGATCATGGCGGCTGACGATACAAAGGCACTGTTTTTCGAGAGAGACCTTTGTGCGCTGGTGCCGCTTGATCCTGATCGGGCGCGATCTTTCCTCGCCGATCTGATTGAACGGTCCCGCGAGGACGAACTGCCGAAAGTCGCCGCTCTGCTGGAAACGCAGAAAGCTTCGGCCTTCCTGTCAGCGGTACTCGATCTGTCGCCCTTCATTCGCGAAGCGCTGAACCGGCATCCATCTATTTTGAGCCGGATCGTTTCTGCTTCGCCAGAAACTGCATTGCACGACATTCTTGCGACGGTTTCCGTGTGCTGCATGGAGGAGGGCGCGAGCGAAGCTTCGCTTATGGCCGATCTGCGCCGCTTCAAACGCGAAGCGCATGTGCTGATCGCGCTTTGCGATCTGGCGCATATTTTCGACACCGAAGCCACCACCGGCTGGCTGACCGATCTGGCCGAGGCCTGCACCGGTGCTGCCGTGCGCTTTTTGCTGCGCGATGCGGATGCTGCGGGCAAGATCAAGCTGCCCGACAGGAACAAGCCCGACAAGGATTGCGGCTGGATCGTGCTGGGCATGGGCAAGTTCGGCGCCCGCGAGCTGAACTATTCCTCCGACATTGATCTGATTGTCTTCATCGACGAAACCAAACCGGCCATCGGCGATCCTTATGAATGCGTGGACACGTTTTCGCGTCTGACACGGCGTCTTGTCCGCATCCTTCAGGATCGCACGGCGGATGGCTATGTCTTCCGAGTTGATCTTCGCTTGCGTCCAGATCCGGGTTCGACGCCGCTTGCCATTCCCGTTGGCGCGGCGCTGCATTATTACGAAGGGCGCGGGCAGAACTGGGAGCGCGCCGCCATGATCAAGGCGCGGCCCGTCGCCGGTGATCGCGCGTCCGGTCGTCAGGTGTTGGCTGAACTCTCCCCTTATGTCTGGCGCAAATATCTCGATTATGCGGCGATTGCCGATGTTCATTCGATCAAGCGGCAAATCCACGCCCATAAGGGCCATGGCGACATTGCCGTTCGCGGGCACAATGTGAAACTTGGTCGCGGCGGTATCCGCGAGATCGAGTTTTTCGTCCAGACCCAGCAATTGATCGCTGGCGGACGCTTTCCGGAACTGCGCGGCAATCAGACTGTGCCGATGCTCGGCCAACTGGCGGAGCGCGGCTGGATCACGGAAAAAGCGCGCGATGCGCTGGCCAAGGAATATTATTTCCTGCGCGATGTGGAACACCGCATCCAGATGATTGCCGACGAGCAGACCCATATTCTTCCTGAAGACGACGAAGGCTTTGCCCGTGTCGCCCATATGATGGGCTATGCTGATCCGTCAGAGTTTTCCGATGTTTTCCTCGAAGCGCTCAAGATCGTTGAAAAGCACTATGCGGCCCTGTTCGAACAGGCGCCGGAACTGGGCACCTCGACCGGCAATCTCGTCTTCACCGGCGATGTGGACGATCCGGGTACGCTGGAGACGCTCGCCGCCATGGGCTATGAGCGCCCGAGCGACATCTGCCGTGTCATCCGCACCTGGCATTTCGGACGCTATCGCGCCACGCAGTCAGCGGAAGCGCGCGAGCGCCTGACCGAACTGACGCCTGCGCTCCTCAAAGCCTTCGCCGAGACCAAGCGCGCCGACGAGTCGTTGTTGCGGTTCGACAGTTTCCTGCAAGGTCTGCCTGCGGGCATCCAGCTTTTCAGCCTGCTGCAATCCAATCCGCGCCTGCTCAATCTGCTTGTGATGATCATGAGCGCCGCGCCACGGCTGGCCGAAATCATCACCCGCAATCCGCATGTTTTCGACGGACTGCTCGACCCGGCTATCTTTTCAGAAATGCCGACCCGCTCCTATCTTGAAGAACGGCTGCGCGTCTTTCTCGGGGCCGCGACCGACTATGAGGAAGTGCTGGACCGGCTGCGCATCTTCGCGGCTGAACACCGTTTCCTGATCGGCATTCGCCTGCTGACAAGCGCGATTGACGGCGTGCGCGCCGGCCGCGCTTTTTCTGATCTGGCCGAGCTGATGATCGGCAAAGCATTCGAGGCCGTGGAGGCCGAATTGCAGCGTCGCCACGGCAAGGTCAAAGGCGCGAAATCCGCGCTGCTCGCCATGGGCAAGCTTGGCAGTCGTGAACTGACGGCAGGTTCCGATGTTGATTTGATCTTGCTCTACGATCATGACACGGATGCTGATGAATCGGACGGTGAAAAGCCGCTCGCCCCGTCGCAATATTATATCCGCCTGACGCAACGCCTGATCGCCGCGCTGTCTGCGCCGACAGCGGAGGGCGTGCTCTATGAAGTCGACATGCGGTTGCGCCCTTCGGGCAACAAGGGACCTGTTGCAACGCATATTGAATCCTTCGGCAAGTATCAACGCACTGAAGCCTGGACCTGGGAGCATATGGCGCTCACGCGCGCGCGCCCGATCCACGGCGACGAGGATTTTATTGCGCATATCACGGCGGAAATCGACGAGGTGCTATCAACGCCGCGTGACGTGAAGAAGATTGCCAAGGATGTGCGCGAAATGCGCGACCTGATCTATCAGGAAAAACCACCGCGCGACGATTGGGATTTCAAGCTGAAACCGGGCGGCATTGTCGATCTGGAATTCATCGCCCAGTTTGCGGCGCTGGTCGGCAAGGTGACGAAGAAGCCGCGTCCGCTTGGAACGGAGGAGGTGCTGGCATCGCTCGACCCGGCCTATGCGGAACCAGCCCTTGCCGACAGTCTGGTTGAAGCACACCGGCTTTACACCAATCTCAGCCAGACCATTCGCCTGTGTCTCGGCGGCGATGCCCCGCGCGACGAGTTCATTCCGGGCATGATCGATCTTCTGTGCCGCGCCGCCGATATGCCCGACATCAAGCGTGTCGAACATCATCTGACCGAACTGGCGAAGGAAGTGCGTGCGAGCTTTGAGAAGCTCGTTAGCGTCTAAATTTACGCCGCGTGGATCGCGGTGCTGTGCCCGCTGATCTGAACCGCCTTGCGGTCGGGTATGCTGACCGCAACCACCGTGCCGACGCCTTCGGTCGAGCGGATGCGCAGCCAGCCGCCATGCAGTTCGGCCAATGAACGGGTGATGGCGAGCCCGAGGCCGGAGCCGCTATGGCTCTTGGTGAACTGGTTTTCAACCTGTTCAAACGGCTGGCCGATCTTCTTCAATGCCGATTTTGGAATGCCGACGCCCGTGTCCTGAATGGTCATGAACAGGGCCGATCCGGCCTTGCGGGCGCGCACTGTGATGTGCCCGTTATGGGACGTGAACTTGACCGCGTTGGACAGAAGATTGATCAACACCTGCTTGACCGCGCGGCGGTCGGCATAGAGCTGCATCGCATCTTCGATGCGCGTTTCGACCGTGATGTTCTTCTCGTCGGCCTGCAGCGAAATCATGCGTACCGTCTCATTTATGAGCGGGCAAAGGTCGATCTGCTCACGGTCGAGCGAGAAATGACCGGCTTCGATCTTCGACATGTCGAGAATGTCGTTGATGACATTCAGCAGGAAGTTACCGCTGGTGTGAATATCGTTGATATATTCCTCGTAGCGGTCGGAGCCGAGGGGCCCGAAGGTGCCCGCCTGGATCATCTCCGAAAAGCCGATGATCGCATTGAGCGGCGTGCGCAGCTCATGGGACATATTGGCGAGGAATTCCGACTTGGCGCGGTTGGCGGCTTCGGCGCGTTCCTTTTCCTGACCGTATTTGCGGGCAAGTTCGGACAATTCGCGCACACGGTCGCGCTCGCCTTTGCGGGCAATGGACAGATCGTGGATCGTTGCCATGAGGCGACGTTCGCTGTCCACCAAACGTTCCTGATGCAGCTTGAGCTGGGTAATGTCGGTGCCGATGGAAACGAGGCCGCCATCCTGCGTGCGGCGTTCGTTGACCTGTAGCCAGCGGCCATCGCTGAGCTGGCGTTCAAAGGTCTGACCGCCTGCGCGATTGTGTTCGTTGGCCATGCGGCGTTCGAAGGTGAACGGGCGCGTATGGGCGTCGACTTCATTGCGCGGCACGCCCGGCTTCAGCGTCCAGACTGGCAGACCCGCATATTCGCTGAACTTGGAATTCGCCATCACCAGACGGTTGTTGGAATCCCAGAGAATGAAGGCTTCCGAAATATTCTCGATGGCTTCGCGGATGCGCATGTCCGCTTCCGCTGTCGCTTCCGCAAAGCGGTGCTGTTCGCTGACGTCGAAGGCGATGCCGACCAGATGCAGGTCGCCCTCGGCGGCAATATCGGCACGCACACGCATCCACACCCACGACCCGTCCGCATGGCGCATGCGGAACACGCGGTCGACATGTGAGAAGTCTCCAGCGGCGGCTTGCTCAGCAAGAGAATAAAGGTCGCCGTCTTCAGGATTGATGATCGCAGCGACATCGCCAAAGGGCAGAACCGCGTCCTGCGCTTCATAGCCCAGCATTTCATACATGGAATGCGACCAGTAGATGCGCCCGCGCGCCATGTCCCAATCCCAGAGGCCGCAGCGTCCGCGCGCCATGGCCAGATCAATCCGGCGCTGGATCTGGTTGGACAGATCGTCGGCTTCGCGAGCGCGCGCTGCCTGACTGAAATAGGCGTAGAGAATGGCGAACATGACGCCGGTGGTGCCTGCAAAGAGCGTGACGTTGAGCGACACGGCGCGACGCCATTCGGCAAAGATCGTGTTTTCTGCTTCCGTCGCTATGACGGAATAGGGCGCCGTCAGTGGCTTGGACAAGGCGCCATAGGCGGCTTCGCCCTGCAACATCACTTTCAATACGCCTGCGCGCTCGGCAAAGAGGAACAGCGGTTGCGCTTCCGTCAGGATCGTATCGATCGGCTTCCCGGTCAAATCGGAGAGCGGGCCGGAGGCTGCGACCACCAACGACTGACCGTCCAGGACGGCAACCGTCATGCCGGGCGAGGAGAGGCCGCGCGAGCGAAATTCGGCAATCGTGTCCTGAAGGTCTTTGGCGGAAATCTGCGCGCCTGCCGTGGTGCCGTTCGCCACGCGCTCGATCATTTGCGCGAGATTGGCGGTCGCCGCCGACAGCGAAGCCTTGTGCTGCTGTTCGATTTCGTCATGCCAGGCCAGCATGGAGAACACGCGGGCGACACCCAAAATGACGAGGAAGATGATGATCAGCGCGGGAACGAGGCGGCGCAGAATGGGTTCCATCGAGATAAACTTGCCATAGGCCGGACCCGCGAGAAGACGGACATGGCCAGAGACCTTGCCTTTCCTTCTCTTCCGACCGGATTCGCAATGCGTCCCCGCCGGCGCGCCATACGCGTCGGTGCTCGCCATCTGATGGTCCCTCGTGAAATGCCTGCGAGTGAAGTGATTCGGAATACGCCACCTCCGAATGCATTCAATGAATCAAAAGTGATTCGCGCTGTCCAGCGATTTCGTTAACGAGACGTAAAAAAGCCCGTTTGCTGCTGCTGATTTTCTTATGAATCTCAAGCTCTTAACTGGAATCAGTTCGTCAGCTGACGCGCTTAAATCCATGAAAAGACTCATGAAAAACATGCTCGCTCCGAAAGCTTGTCAGACAAGCGCTGGCGGGCATAGCTGTTCACCCTGCCAGCCGCGACGAGGCGGCGGGCAGGGGCGAATCATGCTGTTTCGATTGTCGCCAGCGAATCAGGCGAGAGTGCGGTCCACGATGTCGCGCAGGTCGGTGGAAAGCTTCGCCGTACCCGATATGCGGGCAAGAGCGGCACGGGCGTGTTCGCGCCGCGTTTCTTCGAGCGACCGCCACGAACGCATCGAGGTCAAAAGCCGCGCCGAGAGCTGCGGGTTTTCGGGATCGATGGCGAGGATCGTGTCGGCGAAGAACGCATAGGCCGCGCCGTCCTTGCGGTTGAAACCGGTCGGATTCGACGCCGAGAACGAGCCGATCAGCGAGCGCACCCGATTGGGATTGTCGAGCGAGAACAGGCGATGGACGGCAAGCTTGCGCACCGTTTTCAGCGCATGGTCGCCGGGTCGGGTTGCCTGAACATTGAACCATTTGTCCATGACAAGGCCGTCGCCGCCGAAACGCTGTTCAAAGCCGGACAGGGCTTCCTGTGCTTCATCCGTATCGCCGAAGCGATGGACGAGAATCGTCAGCGCTGCGAAGCGGTCGGTCATGTTGTCGGCATCTGCATATTGCAGGGCGGCACGACGCTGGTTCTGCTCATGGCGGCTCAGATAATCGAGCAGCGCATTGCGCAAGGAACGCTTGCCTGCGGCTTCCGCATCCGGCGTGAACGCGCCGGTCTGCTTGAGACCGTCGTAAAGTTTCGCGAAATCGGTCGCATAGGCCGATGCAATCGCGGCGATCAAGTGGTCACGGCTGGCAAGGATAGCGTCGGGATCGACATTGTCACCCATTTCACGCGCCACGTCGCTTTCGCTTGGAAGCGTCAGGCAGAGTGCGCGGAACGCCGGGTCGAGCGTTTCGTCGGACGCAACGCGACCGACCAGTTCAACTACCTTGGCATTCAGCTCCGGCTGATAACCGCCGCGAACGCGCTTTGCGCCGTCGAGCAGGGCGCGGGTGAGAATGCTGGTCATGGCCTGCCAGCGCGCAACCGGATCGCTGTCGTTCAGCGCCAGAAATGTCAGGTCTTCCTCGGAGAGCGGTGAAGTGAGATTGACCGGCGCGGAAAAGCCGCGCAGCAGCGAGGCAACCGGGCGCGCCTTGATGCCGTGGAAAAGAATGGTTTCAGACGCATGGTGCAGATGGATGACATGGTCATGCACGTCGCCACCTTCCACGGAAGTGGGCTCTATATCCTTGCCGTCTGGCCCAATAAGGCCGAACGCGATTGGGATATGCATCGGCTTTTTCACCGGCTGGCCGGGTGTCGCCGCCAGCGCTTGTTTCAAACGGATGGTGAAGGTTTCAGCCGCCGCATCATAATCGAAATCCGCTTCCACGCGCGGGGTGCCTGCCTGATCGTACCAGAGCGCGAATTGCGCAAAGTCTTGTCCGGAAACGTCGGCGAAAACCTTGATGAAATCTTCGATGGTGGCGGCATCGCCGTCATGGCGCTCGAAATAGAGGTCCATGCCCTTGCGGAACAGGTCCGGGCCGATGATCGTGCGGATCATGCGCACGACTTCCGAGCCTTTTTCATAGACCGTCGCCGTATAGAAATTATTGATTTCGCGGTATTCGCGCGGGCGCACCGGATGGGCGAGGGGGCCGCCATCTTCCGGGAACTGCTGCGCCTTCAGGATCTTCACCTCGGCGATGCGCTTTACCGGGCGGGAGCGCTGGTCGGCAGAGAATTCGTGATCGCGATAGACGGTCAGCCCTTCCTTGAGGCAGAGCTGGAACCAGTCGCGGCAGGTGATGCGATTGCCGGTCCAGTTGTGAAAATACTCATGCGCGATGACGGCCTCAATACCGGCATAATCCAGATCGGTTGCGGTTTCCGGGTCGGCCAGCACATATTTGTCGTTGAAGACATTGAGGCCCTTGTTTTCCATCGCGCCCATATTGAAATCCGACACGGCGACAATGTTGAAAACATCGAGATCATATTCGCGCCCGAACTTTTCCTCGTCCCATTGCATGGAGCGCTTCAGCGCATCCATGGCGTAAAGCGCGCGCTTCTCCTTGCCATGCTCGACATAGATGGCGAGATCAACCGGACGTCCCGAAGCGGTGGTGAAATGATCCTTCACGACGCCGAGCGAGCCGGCAACGAGAGCGAAGAGATAGGACGGCTTCGGATGCGGATCGTGCCACACTGCAAAGTGCCGGTCGGCATTGCCTGCCGTCGCGCTGTTTTCAACGGGGTTGCCATTGGCGAGCAGGATCGGTGCGGCTTCGCGGTCGGCTTCGACACGCACGGTATAGACGGAAAGCACGTCGGGCCGGTCATAATAATAGGTGATGCGGCGAAAGCCTTCCGCTTCGCATTGCGTGCAATACACGCTGCTGGAGCGATAAAGCCCTGACAGCTGGCGGTTGGTCGACGGGTTGACGGCGGTGACGATTTCCAGCGTGAAACGCTCGCCTTCCGGCAAATCGCTGATGGTCAGGAGATCTGGCGTCGCGGCATAGCTGTTATCAGCAAGCGGCGTGCCGTTGATGGCGATGCTGACGAGCTTCAGTTCGTCGCCGTCGAGGACCAGCGGTGTGCCGGGCGCGGTGCCCGGGCGGCGCTCGATGGTCAACTCGGCGCGGACAATGGTGTTTTCCGGCTCCAGCGTGAAGTCGAGTTTTGTTTCCGGTATCGCGTAAGGCGTCGGGCGGTAATCTTCGAGACGAAATGTCTGGCCGGTTTCTGTACGCATTGCGGAACTCTTTCTGTGGACTTCAGAGCATTTCCAGCAAAAGTGCGAAGCGGTTTTGCGTTCGGAAATGCGTAAACACAAATGGATAGAGCGGTTCCGACGATTCCGTCTAAACAGGAACCGCTCTCATGCTGGATTCGTACCCGGCTTTTGCGCAAACGACAAGAAAAGCGCTTGCGTCAATTAAATTTCGCGATCACGCCAAGTCCGGGTGGCGGTTCTCTGCAAACAAGCTTAAGAAATCAATGTGGTCATAATATTCAGGCCACGCTTTTTACGCGGTACGTTTGGGGAATTGCATCGTGAACGCTCGTGCGAGTGCACCTGTTGAGGCGGCAGGGCTGGACTCGAATCCGATGCTCGGCATCGGCCTCAAGATTGCTTCCGTTGCCGTTTTCGTCGGCATGTCCACCATGCTCAAGGCCGCTGACGGCGTGCCGCTTGGGCAGCTGATTTTCTTCCGATCCTTTTTTGCGGTGATTGCCGTTCTGCTCTATCTGCAATGGCGTGGGCAGCTTTCCGGCGCGTTTCGGACGCAGCACGGTTTCAGTCATTTCTGGCGTGGTCTGGTCGGCGTCTGTTCCATGACGATGAGCTTCTTTGCGTTGATGAAACTGCCGCTTCCCGAAGCAATCGCCATTAATTACGCCTCGCCGCTGATCACGGTGATTCTCGGCGCGGTCATCCTGCATGAAGTCGTGCGGTTCTATCGCTGGAGCGCGGTTCTGGTTGGCCTGTTCGGCGTGCTGGTGATTATCTGGCCGCGAATGACGCTGTTTTCGCAAGGCAATGTCGGGCAGGCCGAGGCGATTGGGGCGCTATCCGCATTGGGTGCAGCTTTCACCTCCGCCATCGCCATGCTGCTGGTGCGGCGTCTGGTGCAGACAGAACGCACGGCAACAATCGTGATCTATTTTTCGCTATCGGCAAGCGTCATTGCGCTGTTTAGCCTGCCTTTCGGCTGGGTCGTGCCGAGCTGGACACAGCTGGCTCTGCTTGTCGGTGCGGGATTTGCGGGCGGCATTGCGCAGATTTTGCTCACCGAATGCTACCGTCATGCGCCGATGTCTACCATCGCGCCCTTTGAATATACGTCGATGTTGCTTGGCCTGTTGATCGGCTTCCTGCTGTTCGGTGATGTGCCGACCATGGAAATGCTGGTCGGCAGCGTCATTGTGATGGCAGCGGGCGGGTTCATCATCTATCGCGAACACAAGCTCGCGCTCGAACCGCATAAGGTCAACGCGCCGCAAGGCCAGTAAAGATCAGCTTGTCGTTTCCTGCGGCCCTTCGGAACGCGGATCAAGCTGCATGGTTTCCGGCGTGGACTGGCCGTCCGGTGTGTGGAACTTGTATTCGGTTTTCTGCTCGCTGATCGCGGGGCGCTGAAGCCTGCGAATACGCCAGAAGGCGTGCAGGCCATAAACGCCAAAGGCGATGGCCATGGTTACGAAGAAGCCGGAAGGGCCGATGGCATCCATCAGCGGGCCGGAAAGTGCGGGTCCGATCACACTGCCCACACCATAGATGATCAGCAGTCCACCGGAGATTTTGACGAATTCGCTGGCGTCGGCATAGTCATTCGCGTGCGCGACATTAAGGCTGTAGATCGGATAGATCACCGAGCCGAACAGGAACATCATCGCATAGATTGCATAAGGCGCGGTCGGGTGGAACAGCACCATGACCAGCGACAATGCGAAGCCGATAAGCCCGGCCAGAACCATGACATAGCGCCGGTCCACGAAGTCAGAAGCGCGACCGAGCGGATATTGGAAAATGGCACCGCCGATCATTGCGGAGGCCAGCATGGTCGCAATGCCGAAGGTCGAAAGACCGTTCATCTCGCCATAGATCGCGGCAAGAAAGTTCCACGTACCGGCGACGATACCGGCGATGAGCGAGCCGATGGCTGCGGCGGGTGAGCGGCGGTAAAGCCCCTTGATGTCGAGCGACACTTGCGTCAGCGGGTTCGGCGATTGGGCACTGGACAAGGCCGTTGGCAGCAGGGCGCTGGCATAGATGATCGCGCAGACGATGAACAGCGTCTGCGTCATCGCATCGCCGAAGGGCAGGATATACTGTCCGCACATAAGCCCGAGCATAGTGATGATCATATAGATCGAGAAAATGCGCCCGCGCGATTCATTGGTCACGCGCTCGTTCAGCCAGCTTTCGATAATCATGTAGCTGCCTGCGAGCGAGAAGCCTGCGACACCACGAAAGATCATCCAGGCCGCCGGGCTGACCACAAGCGCATGAAACAACAGCGCCATCGACAGCAAGGTCAACAAAGCGGAAAACACGCGCACATGGCCGACGCGGCGCACCAGATGCGGCACGACGATACAGCCGATGGTGAAGGCCAGCGAATAGCTTGTTCCCATCCAGCCAATGGTGGTTGTGGACCAGCCTTCCATTCCGCCGCGTAGCGGCAGAAGAATACCCGCGAGGCCACCGGCAAGCAGCATCAGGAACGTGCTTGCAAGCAGGGCGGCGATGGGCAGGAGCTGGCCAGCCATGAAATACTCCGAAACGAAGAGTCTGGATTTTAAAACTACTTGTCGCCGTCAGGCGCTTTGGCAAGCGGCGAAATAGAACAAGTTTGCGGCATGTTGGTGACAAGCATTGCTCTCGTGCGAGAGGCGATGACACCGAAAGGCCGAAATATCAATTGCGTAATTCGTCTAGTTTCAACTTCACGGACAGAAAATCACGCCAGGCAAAACGCTTCTGTGCCGGTGTGCGCAGAAGATAGGCCGGGTGCAATGTCGGCAGCACAGGAATTTCCATGCCGGATGGCGTGCGGTGGATTTTCCAGTTGCCGCGAAGCCGCAATATGCCTTCGGTTGCTCCGGTCAGCGCCTTGCCTGCCGGTCCGCCGAGTGCGACCAGTATTTTCGGCGCGGCAAGCTCTATCTGCCGTTCGATGAACGGGCGGCAAAGCTCGGTTTCCAGCGGCGTCGGCGTGCGATTGCCCGGCGGGCGCCAGGGGATCGTATTGGCGATATAAACGCTCTCGCGCTTCAGACCGATGGATTCGATCATCCGGTTGAGAAGCTGGCCCGATTTGCCGACGAAAGGCAGCCCTTCCATATCCTCATCCCGTCCCGGCGCTTCGCCGATGAACATGATGTCGGAGGAAGGATCGCCATCGGCAAAGCAAAGGTTCTTCGCGGTGAATTTCAAATTGCAGCCGTCAAAGGCCGCAAGCTTCTCGCGCAGTTCGTCCAATGTCGCGGCTTGTGCCGCGGCCTCCCGGGCCAGAGCGATCTGGGCCGTATCGGGCACGTCGGCTGCGGCCTGAACAGGCCTGCTTTCCGGCGAAGGCGTTGCGGCGGCCGAGGGTTGCTGCCAGTTTTGCGAACGGCTTTGCTGGTTGGGCTGCTGCTGTGGCGGGCGAGGGCGCTCTGTGGCCTGCATGTCCGGTCGTGGCGCGGCAGGCGCACGCTGCGGTTCGGCAAAGCGGTCAATCGGCGTTTCCGAGAGCGGCATGTCAACGCCCGCTTCCGCATAGAAGCGGAGCAAGCCTTCCATATCCAGTATCTCGCGGCCATCAGTCATTTTGTACCTCAATAGATGAGGTGGCGAATTTTGACCGCGAATGCAAGAGCGCGCCGCGCTTTTCACGATCAAACCGCCGACTAACCACCGGAAGCTTGCCGGGGAGGTGAAAACCACCCCGGTCGCGACAAAAAATCCAGCGCACTGATTTCAAACAATTGAAATTGACGTTTACGTTAAAGTAAATATGATTAAACGCAGTCAGACGCTGATTTTGGACAATTGGACGCATTTGCGACAGTGACTAACTCTGTAAGAGGTTAAGGCGAATGACGGGAACAGGTAAATCCAATCGGATGCCAATCATTACTGGCCAATGCGCTGGTTGATGGGTATTCGCAAGGGGATTATGCGTAAAAACAATTGGATGCATCATCTCGCTGTCGTAATGAGACGATGATGGCATACCGAACGGAGGGATGAATGTCCGAAGCCCCAGAACATGCGAACCCGGAGCTTCCCGAACGCGAGAGCATGGAATTTGACGTTGTGATCGTCGGCGCGGGCCCTGCGGGTCTTGCGGCGGCGATCCGTCTGAAGCAGGTCAATCCAGAGCTTTCTGTCGTGGTCCTTGAAAAGGGCGGGGAAGTCGGTGCGCATATCCTGTCTGGCGCGGTTGTCGATCCGGTGGGCATCGACCAGTTGCTGCCGGACTGGCGGGACGACGAGGGGCACCCTTTCAAGACGCCGGTGACGGACGATCATTTCCTGCTGCTCGGCCCTGCCGGTTCGGTGCGTTTGCCGAATTTCGCCATGCCGCCATTAATGAACAATCACGGCAATTACATCGTGTCGCTCGGCAATGTCTGCCGCTGGCTTGGCACGAAGGCGGAAGAACTTGGCGTCGAAATCTACCCGGGCTTTGCCGCAACCGAAGTGCTTTACAATGACGAAGGCGCGGTCATCGGTGTCGCCACCGGCGACATGGGCGTCGAGCGCGACGGCACGCATGGGCCGAACTATACGCGCGGCATGGCGCTGCTCGGCAAATATACGCTGATCGGTGAAGGCGCGCGCGGTTCGCTGGCCAAGCAGCTGATCTCGAAGTTCAAGCTGGATGAAGGCCGCGAACCGGGCAAATACGGTATCGGCCTCAAGGAATTGTGGCAGGTCGATCCGTCCAAGCATAAGCCGGGTCTGGTGCAGCATTCGTTCGGCTGGCCGCTCGACATGAAGACCGGCGGCGGTTCGTTCCTCTATCATCTCGAAGACAATATGGTTGCGGTCGGCTTTGTGCTGCACCTCAACTACAAGAACCCGTATCTGTCGCCGTTTGAAGAATTCCAGCGTTTCAAGACGCATCCGGCCATCCGCGACGTGTTCGAAGGCGGCAAGCGCCTGTCCTATGGCGCGCGCGCGATTACGGAAGGCGGCTTCCAGTCGGTGCCGAAACTGTCCTTCCCGGGCGGCGCGCTGATCGGTTGCTCGGCAGGTTTCGTAAACGTGCCGCGCATCAAGGGCAGCCACAATGCGGTTCTGTCCGGCATTCTCGCCGCCGACAAGCTGGCGGAAGCCATTGCAGCCGGTCGCGCCAATGACGAACCGGTCGAGATCGAAAACAGCTGGCGTTCGAGCCTGATCGGCAAGGACCTGAAAAAGGTCCGCAACGTCAAGCCACTGTGGTCGAAGTTTGGCACAGTGGTGGGCGTCGCTCTCGGCGGTCTCGATATGTGGACGAACCAGCTGTTCGGCTTCTCGTTCTTTGGCACGCTGAAGCATGGCAAGAACGATGCGCAGTCGCTCGAACCGGCAGCAAAGCACAAGAAGATCGACTATCCGAAGCCGGATGGTGTTTTGACCTTCGACCGTCTGTCGTCGGTGTTTCTGTCGAACACCAATCATGACGAGAATGAACCAATCCATCTGCAAGTCCGCGATATGCAGTTGCAGACGACGTCGGAACACGATGTTTTTGCAGGCCCATCGACGCGTTATTGCCCGGCAGGCGTTTATGAATGGGTGGACAAGGACGGCAACTCGGCTGCGGACCCAAGCGCCAAGGATGTTCGTTTCGTCATCAACGCGCAGAACTGCGTGCATTGCAAGACATGCGATATCAAGGACCCGAACCAGAACATCAACTGGGTCCCGCCACAAGGCGGCGAAGGACCGGTCTATGTGAACATGTAATGCGAAAAGGCGGCCGTTGGCCGCCTTTTTTATTGCAGATGAATGACAGCTATGTCGTTTCGGGCAGAAAGATCGTGGCTTCCATGAAAGTCACGGCATTTCCCCGCAGAATAACGCGATCCTCGTTCAATTCGCAGTCGAGCCACCCTCCGCGTGCCGACGCCTGATAGGCCATGAGCTTGTCGCGTCCCAACCGTGAGGCCCAATAGGGCACAAGCGTGGCATGGATCGACCCTGTAACCGGGTCTTCTGGAATGCCTGCGCCCGGAACAAAATAGCGGGACACGAAGTCCGGCTTTGCATCGTCCGTTTCTTGCCCGGTCACAACAAGACCGACCGGGCCGAGAAGGGCAATTGCGGCGAGGTCCGGCACAAAACTCCGCACGGCATCGGCGCTGCCGAGATCGACAAAGAAGTTTTCAAAATTCCGAAAAATGTGGACAGGCGGCTCGGCGAAGATATCGGCAATTTCGCGGGGCAAAGCGTCAATGGTTTCCGGCGACAGGCGGGGAATGTCTAGCCTGTAGCTATCCGTTTCCCTCGACACACGCAGTTCTCCCACTCTGCTGTGGAAGACCAGCAGGGTGTCCGCCTTGGCCGTGGTGAACAAGACATGGGCTGTCGCAAGGGTAGCGTGACCACAGAAATCAACCTCATGCGCCGGGGCAAACCAGCGCAAATCCCATGCTCCATCGGGGCGAGGCTTGACGAAGGCGGTTTCGGCGAGGTTGTTCTCCTGCGCAATTGCCAGCATCAGTGCATCCGGTAGCCAATCGTCAAGGACGAGAACGGCAGCGGGATTTCCGCCGAAAAGGCGATCGGTAAACGCATCGACCTGATACATCTGCATGAGGAGTTCCTTCTATTGCAGCATGACGGACTGCGTTTCCGGTTCGTCTTCGTCCGGGCGCACCGGGGCTGGGACCGAAAAGTCCAGCCGAACGGGCAGGTGATCCGACCCGGCATCTTCGCGGGCTGCAGCCCTGGGCGCAACAATATCCGGGCTTGTGAAAATCTGATCGATAGGCAGGCCGAGAAAAGGCGCTAGCGACACCGGCAGGAACGACGGGAACCAGCTTCCCCCGATGCCTGTCATATGTGCGGTCTTCGACGCGGCCTCAATCCGGCGAACGGTATTGCTCCACGGCACGGCATTCAGATCACCAGCGATGATCGTCGGCCCAGCCAACTCCCTTAAGCTCGGCTCTATGAAGCCAAGCTGATAGGGCTGCCAGCGCGGCCATGGCCATGAAAAATGCAGTGAAGCTACGTTGACATGCGTGCCGCCGAGATCGACGGGGGCGATAGCGAGCACGCCATCACCGATGCAAACAGGTTGTGCGCCTTCAACGAAAGGACGGCGGGACAGTATACCCACGCCCCAAGTGCGGGGATCCTTACGGCAATGCAGGCGATAGGGATAAGTCCCTTGGAGAATATCGAGCCACTTCGTCCACTGCTCGCTGGCTTCCTGATAGGTGATGATGTCCGGCTTTTCGCGAGCGATCATTTGCAAGATGCGCTTTGGCTCCGGATTGTCCTCCCGCAGATTGATCTGAACGAGGCTATAGCGCGGCCCTGTTGCTTCGGCTGAGGTTGCGCCTGCCGTATCGCTGAGAAAATCACGCGCCATGCCGAGCGTGGTGCTGAGCGCCATGATGGCGAACAGCAGCAACATCGCACCTTCGCGCCGCATCTTGGTGAACAGCAGCGGCAGAGCCAGCACGATCATCAGAACCGCGAGATGTGCCCGAAAATGCGAAAACGAATCGAGCGCCGGATGGACCGCACCGAGAAATCCCAGCACGAGCGGGATGGATACCGCTACAGCGGCAAGCAGCAACAGGAAGGGGATATTCTCACGGCTCTTCGACATGAGATGCCTTTAGGGATGGATTACGGCGTGATGATGGAAGGAGGGCAGTAGGGGAATAAGGGAATAAGGGAATAGGGGAGTACGGGAGTATGTTGGTGCTGAGGCCGCATTCCCGAAGACCTACTCCCCTATTCCCTTATTCCCCTACTCCCCTAACCTCACTGGAACGCCGTCTCGTAGAAGCTTCGAAGCTTGCGCGAATGCAGCCTTTCATCCGGCATGGCGGCGATCTTTTCCACCGCGCGGATGCCGATGCGCAGATGCTGCGCCACTTGCCGCTTGTAGAACTCGGTCGCCATGCCCGGCAGCTTCAACTCGCCGTGCAGTGGCTTGTCCGAAACGCAGAGCAGGGTGCCGTAGGGTACGCGGAAGCGGAAGCCGTTGGCGGCGATGGTGGCCGATTCCATGTCGAGCGCAACGGCGCGTGCCTGCGAAAGACGCTGCACCGGGCCGCGCTGGTCGCGCAGTTCCCAGTTGCGATTGTCGATGGTGGCAACGGTGCCGGTACGCATGATGCGCTTGAGATCATAGCCTTCGAGGCCGGTGATTTCTTCGACCGCTTCTTCCAGCGCGACCTGAATTTCCGCCAGCGCGGGCAGGGGAACCCAGACCGGCAGGTCGTCGTCGAGAACGTGATCCTCACGCATATAAGCGTGGGCCAGCACGTAATCGCCAAGCTGCTGGCTGTTGCGCAGGCCTGCGCAATGGCCGAGCATCAGCCATGCATGCGGACGCAGCACGGCAATATGGTCGGTGATTGTCTTGGCGTTGGAAGGTCCAACGCCGATATTCACCATGGTGATGCCGGAATGGTCGGAGCGCTGCAGGTGATAGGCTGGCATCTGCGGCAGGCGTCCCAATGGGGTGCCGCTGCTTGGCGCGGTTTCGCCCGCACGGGTAATGAGATTGCCCGGTTCCACGAATTGTTCGTAACCGCCGCCGCCCTGCGCCATCAAATCGCGGGCATAGGCGCAGAACTCATCCATGTAGAACTGGTAGTTGGTGAAGAGCACGAAGTTCTGGAAATGCGCCGGGCTGGTCGCCGTGTAATGCGCCAGCCGGTGCAGCGAATAATCAATGCGCTGTGCCGTGAAGGGCGCAAGCGGCATCGGTTCGCCCGGCGCGGGTTCAAAGTCTGCATTGACGATCTTGTCGTCGGTGGCCGCCAGATCCGGCACGTCGAACAGATCGCGCAGCGGATGCTGGAAGGCGCTCGCGACCGAGGCCTCCACATAGGTGCCTTCCATGAAGGCAAAATGGATCGGGATCGGTGTGGACGATTCGCGCACCGTGACCGTCACGCCGTGATTGCGCATCAGCAGGCGGATTTGCTCGGTCAGATAATGGTCGAACAGGTCGGGACGGGTAATGGTGGCGGAATAATCGCCCGGCGTCGAAACATGGCCAAAAGCCAGACGCGAATCCACATGCGCGAAGCTCGATGTGGAAAGGCAAATCTCGGGGTAGAAGGCGCGGTATCGCTGGGCACGTATTTCCCCGCGCGCCACTTTCTCGAAAGCATTGCGCAGAAAACCCGTATTGCGCTCGTAAAGCTTTTGCAGCGCGGCAACCGCCGCGCTCGCATCGGTAAACACCTCCGGCTCGACCGGCGACGGCGTTTTGATTTCGTTGAGAAATGATTGTTCGATTCGCTGTGTCATGGCTTAGTATAGCAGAGTCCATGACCATAAAATGAAGCAGATTATGCGGTGCGTTGCAGGCTGACATAGAGCACAAGGCCGACGCCACTCATCTTGGTGTGCTCGCCGATTTGCATATAGGCGAAGGTTGCCGCCGGGCCGGTGAAAATCGCTGTGAATAGGAATACGCGCAGCGCGATTGCGGCACTGGAACGAATGGTTTTGGTCATGGCTGTTTCCCCGTCTTGACCTGCATGGAAGCCAGCGGGCCGAACATCGTCTGGTCACGATAGCTATCGTGTTTCCTGTCTGCGAAGACGCCGGCGACAACCGCCAATCCGGCAATGAGCAGACAAACGATCGTCAGGCGCCTGAGCAACATGAAAGCCCCCAAAAGGTTCAAATCCGTCCTTGTTGTTGCCCAGTTTAGCGAGCGCGCCTGAACCGCAGCTGATACGGTCGTTCATGTGCGGTTCAAAAATATTGATGTTCCGTTAAATGCGCCGGATTGGTCTTGTGCCTGTCGAAATGGGTCTTATGTTTCCCATCATTGGAACGCGGGACGCTTCCCGCACAAATCTGCTGCACACACTCGAACGAGTTGGAGAAAGCCCATGGTTGAACAGACAAAGCCCATCGAGCTGTACTATTGGCCAACGCCGAACGGCGTCAAAATCAGCATCATGCTGGAGGAACTGGGCGTTCCTTACGAGGTCAAATATGTCAATATCGGCAAGGGCGACCAGTTCAAACCGGACTTCTTGAAGATTGCCCCAAACAACCGCATGCCAGCGATCATCGATCCCGAAGGGCCGGGCGGCGAACCGATCTCGGTTTTCGAATCCGGCGCTATTCTCCAATATCTTGGACGTAAGTTCGGTAAGTTTTACCCGACTGACGAACGCAAGCGCGTGGCCGTCGACGAATGGCTGATGTGGCAGATGGGCGGGCTGGGGCCGATGTCGGGTCAGGCGGGGCACTTCCGTCTCTATGCGCCGGAAAAGGTGCAGTATGGCATCGACCGCTATACCAATGAGGTCAACCGTCTTTATGGCGTGCTGAACCGTCAGCTCGAAGGCAAGGATTATATCACCGGCGAGTATTCCATCGCGGATATGGCCAGTATCGGCTGGGTGAATGCTTTCAAGAACTACGAGCAGAACCTCGATGATTTCCCGAATGTGAAGCGCTGGCATGAAACCATGAACGCGCGTCCGGCCGTCGCGCGCGGTCTGCTTGTCGGTAAGGAAGAGCGCGAAAAATCCAATCTCGCTAACGACAAGGAAGCGCAGAAGATTCTCTTCGGCCAGAAAGCGCGCTAAACGCGGAATAAAAGGAAAGGGCGGCTATTCAGGCCGCCCTTTTCGTTTGGTGACTGTTGCCGCCGCGATTATTGGCGCGTCAGGCTTTCGCTCTTGCAGATCAGGCCGCCGAGTACGCATCCCGACAGCGATAGTGTGTTGCCCTTCACCGATGCCTTGCCCGTATAGGTCTTGCCTTCGTCGAGCTTGTTGACTTCGCCCTTGTAGCTGCCACCCGTGCCGGACATGGTGCCGATGGACTTGCCCTTGTACTCGCCGGTCATGACCGTGCCGCAGAATTTGTTGCCGCCGCAGGACGCATAGCTGATGATGGTACCGTTCGGGCGCTTCCAGCTGCCCACAATGCCTTCCTCCGCCAGGGCGGGCGCGGCGAAACTGGCTGCAAGTGTCATTCCAAGAATAAGAGTGCGGATCATTCATTCCTCCCAATGTGCGCCAGTCCCGCTCCATCGGGATATGGCGCAAACCGCTTCGTTCATTTGCCGTGGTCGCCGTAACCGGGGCCTTTGCCTGATCGAAAAGCCTCGGATTGCGCCGGTTTTGCAAGACGACAGTGTTCTCCCCCAATCGCCACGACTTACGCAAACGTAAACGTAAACGAGATTTCGCAAGAGCGGAAGTGGAATTTTCACTCTCGCGGGAGCGTTGGTGAAGGGATTCTCTGCGCATGTGTAAACGTCGAAATGCACCAATCCGACGGACAGCGTTTGTCCTATGGTTATCATCCGGTTTCCATGCACCGAGTGGATTTGAATTGAATTTTTGGAAAAACCCAGCAATCCGCGAGGCTTGGATGTTTAACAAAATCCCAAGTTTACACCTTGTTGGGATTTTGTTGGTCAGACGTTAAGCATCTGGTTTAACGCGCATTTCAGCCCTGAGCTCTATTCTCGACATTATGAACGGAACGACAGAGACGGCGTTTTCAAAGCGGTAGCAACCGCCACGAAAGAAAGACCGGACGGTTCTCGGGATTTAACAGGGACAAAGAAAAATGGCACAGTTTCAGAGCTTTACGCAGCAGCAAAAGATCGCCTCGCAGGACCGCATTCTTCTGGAAATGGGCATGAAGTTTGCAATCGGTCGTGATTGCGAGATCGACGTGGTCGCAGCCCATAAGTGGCTCAACATCGCTGCCATTCGCGGCAACGAAAAGGCCGCCCGGATGCGCAATCAGGTGGCCGCCACAATGAGCAAGACTGAACTGGCCGCAGCCCTTCGCGATGCACGCGAATGGATGACCACGCACTGATACTGCGAAAGTCATGACCGGAAACAAAAGCCGCCTTCGAAGGCGGCTTTTTTGCATCAGCTCATGCCGAGATAGCGGCCCGGCTTGTGATTGATCGCGATGATGAGGTTCATCGCCACTGCGCCCAGCAGGGACAGCGCCATGTTCTGCCACGGGATGAAGAACAGTGATGCCAGCATGATCACCAGATCAAGGCCGAGCTGAAACCAGCCCGCCCGAATTTTATAAGCGTCCTGGAGATAGAGCGCCAGAATATTGACGCCGCCGACGCCGGAGCGGTGGCGGAAAAGTGCCAACACACCCATTCCCATCAAGGTGCCGCCCATCAGCGCTGCAAACAGCGGATTGACCGTGCTGAAATCGACGCTCTGCGGTATAAGCCAGGCAAAACCCGACAACATGCCGACCGCAACGAAGGTGCGGATCGTGAATGGCCATCCCATGCGCCGGATGGCAAAATAATAGAAAGGCAGGTTGATCAGGAAATAGAGCAGGCCGAAATTTGTGCCCGTCGCATATTGAATGAGAAGGGCGATACCGGCGGTGCTGCCGGTCATCAAAGTTGCATGACTGTAGAGATTGATGCCGAGCGCGATGAACGACGTGCCAATGAGCATGGCCATCGCGTCTTCGTAGAGGCGATGACGGTCGTGGCTCATTGTATTGGGCACACCGGCAAGCGGAGCGGCGCTATCTGCGATATTGGCCACGTTCGGACTCCAGCAGCGAGAGCCGGAAAACCGGCTCAAAAGTCAAAAGCCGGATTGGGTCCGGCGCTCGTTTAACAGATGATTGCGCTGTGCCGATAGGGTCATTGTTGCAATGATCGTACACGAGCGTCAAGTCTTGGGAGACGCATGGAATATAGCAGTGCCAGAGCGCCTTGGCATCATTTGCAATATTGCTATTTTACGCCTGCCTTTATTGGCTCGCTACTTTTTATGGTCGGTTTGCTTTTGTTTTGTTTCGCGACGAATGCTGTCGAGAAAAGCGTCCACTTCGCGGGGCTCGCGTAAATGGCGCTTTATCAGGCGATTTGGGGCCTCTTCCATGAATTTCAGGGCGCGAATTCGCCCATTTTTGCGATAATCGACCACCCATTTGATGAAATCCCAGTCAAAACGCTCCGGGCAGTCTAAGCCCATATCCGGTCGGGTGCGGCCATGATATTTCACGATGCGCCAGATGATCCGCCAGAGGCGACGAGCAGTTGAAATATCGAGAAAGATGAGCATGTCGGCCCGCGAGGCGCGATAGGCCATGGTATGGCTGTGATTGCCCTCAAAAACCCAGGCCTCACGGTCCGCCGCTTCCTTTGTCAGACGCGCGATTTCATCCAGCGAACGCATCACCCAGCCGGGCTGCCAGTAGATGGTGTCGATGTGGATGACCGGCAGGTCCAGCATCTGGCCCAGTTCCCGCGCCAGCGTTGATTTTCCTGAACCGGCGCCACCGATAATCATGATACGCTGTGGCATCGTCCACCGTCCTTAATGCAGTTTCTGCTTAAATAGAAAGGGGTCAATTTGATGACGTTACTATGTCGTTACTATGAAGGCGGTAACCATAACGGGCCGAAAATGATCGTTAGAAAATTTGTATTGCCAGAGCCTGTAATATTAAGCAAACGATTGACAGTCAATTTTGCCAGGAGCAATGTTGGCGCGGAAAAGGAATGAACAGGAGCAACAGGTTGGGCCTGCGTTCTTCTTAATTCCGGCATATGCTGAGGAATATAGAATCCCTGCATATGCAATAGAGATTGGTCGGGAAGCATCAATCCGGTGTCTCGCGATCCAAGGGGCCGTATTCGATAGGGAGTGACGCAATGTCCATTCGAACCATCACAGCTTTGGCAGGCACCGCCATCATTATGGGTGCAGCGGCTTTCACCTTCTCGTCGCCTGCAAGCGCGTTGACGATGAAGGAATGTAGCACCAAGTATCAGGCCGCCAAAGACGCCGGAACGCTCGGCAATCTGAAGTGGAACGACTTCCGCAAAGCGCAGTGCGGCGACGACGATACTGCAGCTGCTCCGGCGGCACCTGCCGCAGCAGCGCCAGCCGCCAAGGCTGCAAAAACGGCAGCTCCTGCCGCTGATGACAGCGCCAAGGGCCTGACGATGAAGCAGTGCAGCGCCAAATATCAGGCTGCCAAGGACGCAGGCACAGATGGTGGCGTGAAGTGGAACGATTTCCGTAAGGCCGAATGCGGCGCCGGAGCCGATCCGATTGCGCTCAGCACGGATGGCAATAGCGAACCTGCTGCACCAACCGTCGCGGCTCCAAAGGGCGTGAAGTTCCCAACTGCCGTTTCTGCGAAATATTCGAATGAATCGGCTGGCAAGGCGCGCATGCACACCTGCCTTGAGCAGTATCACGCATTGAAGGATGCCAATGCACTTGGCGGCCTGAAGTGGGTGCAGAAGGGCGGCGGCTATTACAGCCTTTGCAATGCACGCCTCAAGGGCAATTCCTGATCTAAAGCATGTCTCCCGAAGTGGGAACCAGTTTCGGGAGACATGCGTAAAAACAAAAGCTTAAAATGTGTCGCGTGAATATGACTGAACGCGACACACTTTAAGAAAAAGGGGCCGTGAGGCCCTTTATTTTTGTCGTGAAAACCAGCCGGTCAGCGCAACACCGAGCCAGCCAAGAATCATCAGGCTTCCGCCTGTCGGCGCGGCAAGGGGAAACAGCCGATTGCCGGTGATATCGCGCATGAAAAGATCACCGCAGAAGAGTGCAAGGCCTACGACCAGAAGTGCGCCGCCGATCATGGCTGCGCGGCTTGCAGGTGCCAATAGGGCCAGCACGAGCAGGGCTGGCGCGTGCCCCAGAAGCAAAGGTGCTATGCTGCCGAGGTGGTTTTCACCCCCATGGGCAGCGCCCGCATAGGCAGCAATTGCTAGCGCGCCGCAAAGGCCACCGAGCGTGCTGAAAAGAACGTTATAGGGTCTGCCATTCAATAAACTGGACATGATGGCTCGCTGTTCAAACGGTTTCGGTGCTTTTGACGGACTGGCGGGCATCTTCCAATGCGCCGGGCAGGGCGGCTTCGAAGACATCCAGCTGCTCTTCGATTCCCACGCTCACGCGAATGCAGCGGTCGAGAACCGGTGCGCCGGGCTTACGCACGAAAACATCGCGCGCGATCAGTCCATTCATAATGGCGGAGGCGAAGGCTGCATCGCGTCCACAGTCAATAGCCACGAAATTGGTTGCCGAAGGGATGGCGCTCAAGCCATTGGCCGCGGCAATGGCAGCGATACGGTCGCGACCGGCATGGATTTTGCCGACAACGTCCTTGAGATAGGCCTGATCTTTCAGCGCTGCGATAGCTGCTGCCTGCGCGACACGGTTGACGGCGAAATGGTCGCGGATTTTGTCGAATGAGCGGATCGCTTCAGTGCTGCCGACGACATAACCGCAGCGAATGCCCGCCAAACCGTAAGCCTTGGAGAAGGTGCGCATGCGCAGAATATTTGGGCGATCTGTTTCGAAAGGTGGGAAGGCCGAATCCGGTCCGGTCTCGCAATAGGCTTCATCCAGAATGAGCATCGTCGTTTCCGGAAGCCCGTCGATGAATGACTGAATGTCGGCGCCTTCGTGCCAGGTCCCCATCGGGTTATCCGGGTTGGCCACATAGACGATGGCTGCATTCTCGCGCTTTGCAGCAGCGAGCAGGCCATCCAGATCCGATTTATCATTGCGATAAGGCACCGTCACTAACGCGCCGCCATAACCTGCGACGTGATAATTGAAGGTCGGATAGCCGCCGAGTGAGTTGATGACCTTGTCACCCTCTTGAACATACTGGCGAACGACCAGACCAAGTAGGGCGTCGACGCCAGCACCGGGCATGATATTCTCGGCTTTCAAGCCGTGATGCCCGGCGATGGTATGGCGCAGTTCGTAATTTTCCGGGTCACCATATTTCCAGACCTCTGCAGCTTCGCGCTGCATCGCTTCGATCACCGAAGGTGCTGGGCCGAAACTACTCTCATTGGCGCCAATGCGGGCCTTGAACGGTTTGCCGCGCTGCAATTCCAGCGTTTCGGGGCCGACAAACGGCACGGTTGAAGGCAGCTTTTCCACAAGAGGCGTGAGGCGGGGTGATCCCATGGCGATATCCAGTCAGCTTTCCGTCAGGCAATGAAGGCGGCTCGGTCGGGCGAGATGGTCCGCAACTGCTGCCGCATGGCCGTTCGTCCTCCCGATAATCAGGCATAGCAAGACCTGCCCGTCGGTTCCACCAGAATGGTGAGAAAGGCGTGTTTAGCGGTCCATTTGCTGGATATTAAAATAGGTGATCAGGGTTGGCGGCATTCGTGATGTGGTCAACGCATCAATTTCATTTAGCTGAGAAAGCGCTGACGATCCCGGATTTTCAATCGGGTACTGTTGATGCGAGGTTTATTGCGATCAGCTGTGCGGCGTGTTCCGTCGTGTCGTTTTGACGAAGGCGGTCGATAAAGGTTCGAGGCGCGATAGTAGGAGGCGAGGACGCTTTTTCGGAGTGTGTTTTCAATCACTGGCCGGCTAAGGCGTGCCCGACGCAAAGCGGAAACCACAGAAGAATGCGTGGTCGTAAGGACTGAGGAATTCGCACCGCTCCATTAAGGAGGTGCGTTTCGGCTTCCGAACCGCAATGGCAGATGAGGCCGATATTAAGAGTTCCGCTTCCAGTGCTGTCGCGAGAAGAGGATGCAGTCAAATATGGAAGACATGTTTTAAGGCATTAAACCACAACTCTACGAAGGGCTGCGTCCGCGTGGAGTAATCCAATCGCGTTGTTTTTGTTTACGATTCTCGCACCGCAGCGTAATCGAAATCAGATGTGTCCCGATTTGTCCCTGTCGGCGCTCCAGACGTTGGCCGGAAATCCCTAGTGAATCTCCAGCACTTTCACACAGGAATCGAGATCATGCGTAGCCAGATGCGCATATCGCATGGTCATTTGCAGTGTCTGATGACCGAGCCACATCTGCACACGGCGGATATCGATCCCACCGCGAACGAGGCGCGAAGCACAGGTATGGCGCAGAATATGCGGTACGACCTGATCGTCAGTGCCCAGGCCGACTTCCATCTTGGCTTCGTTCCAGATCTGGCGGAACCGAACCTGATTGAGCATCGAGAATGGGCCTTTGAGGCGCTCATGTGCGATCTTCGTTGCCTTTGCAGCACGGCGGGTGAGGGGAACGGTACGGCTTCTGTTGGATTTGGTGAGCCAGAAGGTGACGCGATGGTCCTGCAAATCGTTCCAGGTCAAACCGATGGCTTCGCCAAGACGGCAGCCCGAATCAACCAGAAATACGGCAAGACGGAAACTGTCTTCGCAGCGCGATTTAATTGCGGCGAACAGGCGCTTTTCTTCTTCATATTCGAGGAAACGGATGCGTCCGACCCGTTCTTTCTGTCGGACGAACTCCGGCAGACTATAGATATCCCCCATTTTATGCGCCTTTCGCAGCAGCTTGCTCAGCGCAGCCATCTTTCTGTTGATGGTTGCATTGCTGTTGCCGCGCTCACGGAGCGTGCCAATAAGGGAATCAAGCATTTCCTGATCGAAACCTGAAAAGCGTTCGCCCTTCAGAATTTCGTCAATCTCGCCGAGAAACGACCTCACATTATACTTGTGCGAGCCGTCATCCCACAGAATGTTTATATATTTTCCCGTCAACTCGGCGATGGAGAATTTCTCCACGAGGCGATGGTTTTGGCTTCTGTCGGATGCGTAGTTCAGATTGTAGTCGATGATTGGCGCGTATTTGTCACCAGAACCGACTTTGGTTTCCCCAATAGTTATCATTTTGCGCCCCCCGGCATTCTCCGGGCTGCACAACTAATGGAATAATTTAAGAAGCACAAGATAAGTAGGCTAATTTTATGCAGAGACATGGTGCGATCCTTGTTTAAGGCCCCCCGTTTGTCCCCATCTTTCTGTTTCTCGGTAATTCCCCTCATCGCCACCGGCCGAAATCCCCATTTCGAGGCGGGTGGTTTCACAACTCTGTGAACAACGATTCTACGATTGCAGACGCCAGCGGTTTCCCGCTGGCGTCTTTCTGTTCAAGCTCGATCTGATTAGAACGAACGCTGGAAACGGACCATGCCGCCGAAAGCGTTGTCTTCGTCAACGACATTACGGTATTCGCCGCCGAACTTGGTGTAGGAAACTTCTGGCGTGATGGTGAAGCCAGGAACCAGTTCGTAAGCAACGTTGGCCGTAACTGCGGTCTTGCCCCAGTCGTCATGCGCGCCCTGAATGTTGATGACAGCCTTGTCGGTTGCCTTGAACTTCAGACCACCCCAGACAGCCCAATCGCCGCCCCACTGGCCGTACATCTGCAGCGGAGATTCTTCCGACGAGTACGCGCCCTGCAACCAAACCGAGAAACGGTCGGTGATGTTGACGTCGCCGCGAACCTTGGCAGCCCACTCTTCGATGACCGAGTCGTAAGCTACGACACCAGCGATCGAACCCCAGCCGCCTGCATATTTCAGGCCGCCAACAACGTGCGGCATGTAGCCGTCGATGGTGAAGCCGTCGTCACCCTGTTCAAGAGCGATCACAGCCGAGAAGCCGTTGCCACCGGTGAAGGTGTACGAGATCTTGCCCGTGCGATAGCCGCCAACTGCGACCACGTCATCGTTGATGACATCGCCGAGGTAACCGGTGAAGGTCTGGAATTCCGACTCATCGATACCGACCTTCAGGCCGCCGAGTTCGATATAAGCGAACTGAAGTACAACTTCAGAATCGGTGGTGCCGTATACGCCGTCTATACGCGAGTTGTTCGCGAGGTAGTTGAAGCGGGTTTCAGTGTAGGTCTTGAGTGTGCCGAGTTCGGTTTCCGAAGCCGTCGAGGTGCGGAGTGCAAAGCGAGCTGATTTGTCCCAACCTTCACGGTCTTGACCCGAATAGACGTTGTCGCCGCCCTTTACGTCGTAACGGACGTAACCATGGATGCGCAGGCAGGTTTCGGTGCCCGGGATGTAGAAGTAGCCAGCGCCGTATGCGTCGCAAACGCGAACATATTCAACGGCTTCGGGCTCTGGCGCGACGATTGCGTCGGCAGCCTGAGCGCCGGAAGCTGCAACCAGAGCTGCAGCGGAGCCGAGAAGAAGGCTCTTGATGTTCATTTCTGACCTCCAGTCAAGAATCGGAGGGAAACCAGAAAATACCTATAAATCAGTATGTTACGTATTTTCGAGATTCAAAGTGTCAAAAACGCTCGCATCGCACGGCCTGAATATGCGTCGAGAAACGGCTCAAAGAGACGATACTATCGATGATTTTGGGGAAGGAGTTGGAAAGCTGATTGCAGCTAGTGGCGGAGAGGATGGGATTCGAACCCACGAGACCCTTATGAGGTCTACTCCCTTAGCAGGGGAGCGCCTTCGACCACTCGGCCACCTCTCCGGTAAGGGCGAGATAGCCGGTACGCCGAGGCATTTCAAGCGATTTACGCAACAGCTGGTAAAATTTCCTGCGAATTACACGCATTATATATAAGGCAACCATGGTGCAGGCTTGATTTGCGGCGTTTCGGCTATGCGCTCTTCATTGGTCCGTCGCACAATCATGCCATTCAGAACATTAGAGATTCGGCCTCTCACAAGAGGAATCACCAAGTTACGGACATCCGCAGGACACTTTCTGTTCCCAGGTGGCAAATGGTGGAATCTCGACGCTGTTTTGGCGCTTAACTTAAAAAAATCTACGTTTTCAATCGTTAAGATCGGTTAATTCGTGGTTAGGAATGTTAATAAACTCTAAAGAAGGGCCACCAAAGCTGACAATTTCGTGTCTTTTCTGCAACAACCATTCTGCATAGAGGGCTTGCCGGGGCGGGTAAGCCGTATTCGCAGTTGAAACGAGGGAACGGGCGAGTATCTTCACATCCAGAAGAAGGAGCGCTTCGGGGCGACTTTTTCACAAGGGGATGGGGACAGGTTGTCCTTCAGCCAAATCAAAATGCCCAGACCCGTTTTTAACTTTGACTGGAGGTCAGAAATGAACATCAAGAGCCTTCTTCTCGGCTCCGCTGCAGCTCTGGTTGCAGCTTCCGGCGCTCAGGCTGCCGACGCAATCGTCGCGCCAGAGCCCGAAGCCGTTGAATATGTTCGCGTTTGCGACGCATACGGCGCTGGCTACTTCTACATCCCGGGCACCGAAACCTGCCTGCGCATCCATGGTTACGTCCGTTACGACGTAAAGGGCGGCGACAACGTCTATTCCGGTCAGGACCGTGAAGGTTGGGATAAGGGCGCTCGTTTCGCGCTCCGCACCTCGACCGCTTCGGAAACCGAACTCGGCACGCTGAAGACCTTCACCGAAACCCGCTTCAACTATGCTTCGGCTAATTCGCGTGAAGACGGCGTTTATGGCTCGAACTCTTCCGACGTCGTTATGCAGTTCGCTTATATCGAACTCGGCGGCCTGAAGGTCGGTATCGATGAGTCGGAATTCCACACCTTCACCGGTTACCTCGGCGACATCATCAACGATGACGTGGTCTCTGCTGGCGCATACCGCACGGGCAAGATCTCGTACACCTTCACTGGCGGCAACGGCTTCTCGGCTGTGATCGCTCTTGAACAGGGTGCGGACAACGACGGTGGCTTTACGGGCGCTGGCGACTACGCAATCGACGGCTACATGCCACACGTTGTTGGCGGCCTGAAGTATGCTGGCGGCTGGGGTTCGATCGCTGGCGTCGTGGCTTACGACTCGGTCATCGAAGAGTGGGCTGCCAAGGTTCGTGGCGACGTCAACATCACCGACCGCTTCTCGGTTTGGTTGCAGGGTGCATACGCTTCGGAAGAAAATCCGGACCAGATGTACGGCCAGTGGGGCGGCGATTGGGCTGTCTGGGGTGGTCTGAAGTTCAAGGCAACCGACAAGGCTGTCTTCAACCTTCAGGGCGCGCATGACGATTGGGGCAAGACCGCAATTGCTGCTAACGTTGCTTACGAGCTGGTTCCTGGCTTCACCATTACGCCAGAAATCAACTACACCCGCTTCAGCAACGACTGGCGCGCCTATGACGGTGGCATCACCGAAAAGGACGCAATCGGCGGCACCATCCGCTTCCAGCGTTCGTTCTAATCCTTTACGGATTGGTTACAGGAAACCCGGCAGCTCAGCTGCCGGGTTTTTTGTTGTTCTCTGATTCGAACGGCTCTTGCATTTGTGGAATGTCCTGTCTTTGTACGAACGAGCTATTGAAATGCGCCGCTCGGACGAAGCGGATCACAGACACGGAAGGTGAGGCGACATGAAAAGCTGGTTCTGGCCGGGGCTAACGTGGACCGCAACACTGACGGCGCTGGCGCTGTGGTTCGGCGTGGATCGTGTTCAGACCGATATTTCCAGCCGCACCTCCGAAGCGCTGGCGCCCTATGTCTGGACGGGTTTTGATATTGAAGGCCGCGATGTCACCCTGAAGGGCATCGCGCCCGACCCGGCAGCGCAAGACGCTGCACGTGCTGCATTGAGCGCTGTGTGGGGAGTAAACGACATCACCGACCTCACATCGGTTCTGCCGGCCGCGTCGCCTTATGTTTTTAAGATAGAGAAGAGCAATGACGGTTTGGTTTTCACCGGCTCTATCCCTGAAAACACCTTGCGCGACCGGATTATGGAGGCTGCGGAAGCGGCTGCACCGGGCCTGTCGCTCGACGATGAAATGGCGCTGGCGCGCGGCAGCTGGCCACATTTTTCCGACGGTGTGCTGTTTGCGCTCTCTTTGACCAAAGGGCTTGCCGATGGCGAGATAACGATTACGGACGGATCGCTTTCGATAAAAGGGAAGGCGGCAAGTGCCGAGGAGTATCAGTCGATGGCGGATATTTTGTCCAAGCCGCTACCGTTCGATTTGAAGCTTGCGGCATCAGATTTGGTTGAGCCGTGATTCTGTGGATTAAAGCTTCCGTGGCGGCAGGTTAATCCAGCGACTTTCCTGTTCGAAAATGACAGTTTCGCTGTTTCAATTTTTGCTTTCTTATTATGACTGACGGATTGGAATTGACCTATGAAACCCAGTGCAGGTTTTGATGCTTTATCTTGCTGAAACATTCTGGCCCGTTCTTCTCGCGGCGGTATTGATCGGGATCGTTGTCGGATGGCTGAGCGGTCGTAAATAGAGCCGCCATTCCGAACTGCGTGGGCTTCAAAAGCGAGCCGAGAGATAAAATGCGCCGAATCGAGAGGTTAGGGCGCGTAGTACAGAATACGAGGGAAACCGATATGCCGTTGCTGATCATTCAACTGGCGATCCTTGTTGCAGTGGCGTTTATCGTCGGATGCGTTCTGGGCAGATTGTTCCGACGCAAGAACAAGGCCATGACCGACGAGGAACGCACAATCGTCGCGGCTGCGCTTTCGGCACCAGCCGTGGATGAGAAGCCGGAGCCGGTTCAGCCCGCGCCTGTGAAAGAGGCGGTGACCGCGCCGCTTGCGAAAGACAAGAAGCCCGTAAAGGCGAGCACGCCGAAGAAAGCGCCTGTGCCGGATGCCGAAGTTGTTGGCGGGCCGCTGCCGGTGCAGTTGGTCCAACCGGAAGAACAGAGTGTGCCGGACGATCCGGGCCGCCCGGAACTGCTGGATGCGCCGCGCGAAGGCAAGGCAGACGAACTGACCGTGATCGGCGGAATAGGCAAGGCTATTCAATCGATGCTGAATGGGCTTGGCGTCTATCATTATGACCAGATCGCAAACTGGTCGGATGAGGAAGCTGCATGGGTCGAACGTCACATCGGGTTCCCGCGCCGAATCGTGCGCGAAAACTGGATCGGCCAGGCAGAAAGGCTTGTGGAGACCACGATCAAGCCAGCGGCCAAACGGCCAGCCAGAGCCAGGAAGGCTCCAGCCAAGCCGAAGGCAAAGCCTACGAAAAAATCCGAAGCATAATCGGAACCGCTCTAGCGGCGCCCGTAAACCAGATCGGTTTCAATATCGGCGGAACCGGTCAGGCGCGCTTTATAGACCTCGTAATTTTCCATCACGCGCTGCACATAATTGCGCGTTTCCGAATAGGGAATGCGCTCGATCCAGTCCACGACCTCTTCAATCGACTGGCCGCGCGGATCGCCATATTTCTCGACCCATTCCGAAGCGCGGCGCGGTCCAGCATTATATCCGGCGAAAGTCAGCACATAAGAACCGTTGAAACGGTCGAGCTGTTCACCCAGGAAATGCGCGCCGAGCGTCGCGTTATAGCCTGCGTCGCTCGTGAGGCGCGGTGCAGAGAAGGGCATGCCGTTGCGCGTTGCGACGCTCTTGGCGGTCGCAGGCATCAGCTGCAACAGTCCGCGTGCGCCGGCCTTCGAAACTGCGCCGACATTGAACTCGCTTTCCTGACGCGCGATGGCATAGGCAAGCGCCTTGCCCGAGCCGCTGATATTGGCGCTGGCCGGAATGGCGCCGAGCGGATGCGAAAGCGCACCCACATCCAGCCCGCGCAGGGCTGCGGTTTTGCCGACACGCAGTGCCAGATAATGGTTCTCGTTGCGCTCTGCCATGACGGCCAGCAAAGCCAGTTCGCCGACACTGTCGAGTTCCTGCGAAAGCTGCGTATAGATGGATGTCGCCTTGGTGGCATAACCGATTTGTTCGAGACGTTTGATGGCTTGCACCGCATGGCGGTTGGCAAAGCGCGCGCGATCCGTCTCGGTCGGCTTCGGATAGATCAGTTCCGGCGCCTTTTCATCCAGCTTGGCTGCGGAAAGCTGGCCATAGAATGTCGTGCCGAAATGGGCCGAGCGACGATAAAAATCGCGCGCATTGCCGCCGCTTCCCGCATCCGCAGCGCGTCCGAGCCAATAATAGGCGCGGGACGCGGAAATTGGACGGGCGGAGATTTCGGCAATTCTGGCGAAATGCGGTGCGGCAGTCTTGGGTTGCTTGAGCGCGCGGAGCGCATACCAGCCAGCATGAAATTCCGCTTCGGCGGCAACTGTTGGCGATTCGGCAGCGTGGGCCGCGACCACCTTATAGGCCAGTTGCGGCTTGCCGAGATCAAGCAACTCGCGCGACAGAATACGCCGTTCGGTCCACCATGCGTCCGGATCGACCAGCATGGCTGCCTGACGCGGCGCTTTCAGCATCAACTCGGTCGCGTCATCATAGCGCTCAGTGCGACGCAGATAGCGAATCTTCAAAAACTGATAGGCCGCATTCGCCTGCCACGAACGGTCCACGGCGGCAATCGTCGCCGCTGCGGTGGGCGATTTCTGCGAGACGGCTGCAAAAGCATTATACAGCGACTGGGCTTGCGCGGGACCGGCAAGCAGTTTTGCCGATGCCATACGGTCATTATAGATCGCGCGCAGAAAACGCCGCTGATGGTCTTCCCGTGTCAGGATGCCGTTGAATTCCTTCAGCACTTTCTGCTCGTCTTCAGACGAGAGGCGCTGCGTTGCCCACCAAGGAGACAGGAGTTCGTGGGCTTTGCCGGGATTGCCGATACCGACATAGGCGCGAGCGAGCACGATCATGCCTTCGGTAGTCACCGGGCGACGGCTGCCAAATGCCGCCATGACGGTTCCCGCAGGCGGGTTTTCCTTGAATAGAGCGCGTTCAGAATTGCGCTGAAGCGTGGAAATGCCGGGCCAGCCGGGCAGTTCGGCAGTCGCAGCGGCGATTTCGCTGCTGGTGACGCCTTCGACGCCCGAGGTCGCAATGGCCCAGGTCAGAATCTGCCGGTCGAGCGAACCGCGTGGCATGCCGTTGCGAAAGGCAACCGCACTTGCAACATCTTTCGAATAAAGCGCATCAAGCCCGCTTTTCAGCGTGCCGCCAATGGCCGCCGGGTTTTCCACGCGGCTGAATGACGAGGTGATAACCGGATCGGGCGGGGTGGGACGCGGCGTTGGCGTCACGAGATTCATCGGCGACGCCGGAGACGGTGCTGCGGCAGGCGCAAACGGGCGCACGAGCGGGGTCGGCACTTGAGTCGGCAGTGACGACTGCGCAAACGACGCCGACGGCTGCACGGCAACCGCAATAAGGCATCCTGCAAGCAGGGCTTTTCGTCTGATATTGATCGCTACGACTTCTTTAGACATCCGCACTCTGAAACAAAAATCCGGCTAGCCGGGACTTGGTTGCTGCAAAATATGTTAGCAAAATTCGGCTTTTGTTAGCCTTTCATTTCGCCCGCATATCTTGTCGTCAAGGATAGGCCCCAGGAATGAAACTATGATTAATAAAAGCTTTATAAGATAGTGCAAACGGGGACGAAACGGCCATGCGGAATACCGGGCTTTACGGGCTGTCGGGATGAGCGAAGATGACATTGGAATAAAGCCGGAATTTTCGTCGCAAATCTGCCGTAATACCCCTGTTTTCCGCTTGCAATGTGCTTGCTCCATTCGTGCTGCAAGACTATTGTTCAACGCCTCCGCAAACCGCATATGAGGTCGAGCGCCCCTGCGGTTTGAGGTTCTGTCTATCTTTTTCAGGAGTTACTGATGCTGAAGGGCTCAATTACCGCGCTTGTCACGCCATTCGATCGTGAAGGAGCGTTCGATGAAAAAGCTTTTCGTGCATTCGTTGACTGGCAGATAAAAGAGGGCACCAAAGGTCTGGTTCCCGTTGGCACCACCGGCGAAACGCCGACGCTTTCCCATGACGAGCACAAGCGCGTCATCGAGGTCTGCATCGAAGTGGCCGCCGGTCGCGTGCCGGTTATTGCAGGTGCCGGCTCGAACAATACTGTCGAGGCGATTGAACTCGCGCAGCATGCCGAAAAGGCTGGCGCCGACGCCGTGCTGGTGGTGACCCCTTATTACAATAAGCCGACCCAGCGTGGACTTTACGAACACTTCTCGCAGGTTGCGCGTTCGATCTCCATTCCGCTCATCATCTACAATATTCCGGGCCGTTCGGTCATCGACATGACGCCGGAAACGATGGGCGCTCTGGTGCGCGATCACAAGAACATCATCGGTGTGAAGGACGCGACCGGCAAGATCGAGCGCGTTTCAGAACAGCGTGGCACCTGCGGCAAGGATTTCATCCAGCTTTCGGGCGAGGATGCGACCGCGCTCGGCTTCAACGCCCATGGCGGGGTAGGGTGCATTTCGGTGACGTCGAACATCGCGCCGCGTCTATGCGCCGAGTTTCAGGATGCCTGCCAGGCTGGCGATTTCGCCAAGGCGCTGGAACTGCAGGACCGTCTGATGCCGCTGCACAAGGCGCTGTTCATCGAGCCGAACCCGTCTGGCCCGAAATATGCGTTGTCGCGTCTTGGGCGCGTCGAAAACAGCCTGCGCTCGCCGATGGTGCAGGTCGAAGCTTCGACGGCGGAGAAGATCGATCACGCCATGAAGCATGCAGGTCTCATCAACTGAGCAGGCATTAGCGTGGCTGCTCGTTAAAAGAATTGCAAGCTGCTGATTTTTACGCTCCCGCCGTCGCGGGAGCGTTTTCATTTTAAATGCAACACATTATATAGTGCAGTTATGAACAAGCCGAAGAATTCCCCTGCACGCAAGATCATCGCGGAAAACCGCAAGGCGCGCTTCAATTTCGAGATTTTGGACACGCTCGAGGCTGGTCTGGTTTTGACCGGCACCGAGGTGAAGTCCCTGCGCGCCAATCAATCGAATATCGCTGAAAGCTATGCCAGCTTCGAGAATGGCGAGTTCTGGCTGATCAACTCTTATATTCCGGAATATACGCAGGGCAATCGCTTCAACCACGAGCCGCGCCGTTTGCGGAAGCTTCTGGTGAGCAGCCGCGAAGCATCGCGCCTGTTCAACTCCGTATCGCGCGACGGTATGACGGTCGTTCCGTTGAAGCTCTATTTCAACGATCGCGGACGCGCGAAGCTGGAACTGGCCGTGGCGCGCGGTAAAAAGAATCATGACAAGCGCGAGACGGAAAAGAAGCGCGATTGGGGCCGCGAAAAGGCCCGCTTGCTCCGCGACCGGGGCTGATCGCATTCCAAGGAAAAAGAGCGCCGTCAGGCGCTCTTTTTGATTCAGGTAGAAAAGTGGATTATTCGTCGGGAGGGCTCAAAATTCATGCTGGTGCATGGATCGAACCCTGACCGATATCAATAATTCTCTTCGAGATCGTCGTCCTGGCGGCGTGGCGCGCGCTCCGAAGGATCGCGACCGATTTCAGCCTTCAGCGAAACAAGATCGATGAAATGATCGGCCTGACGGCGCAGTTCGTCGGAGATCATCGCGGGCTGGGTCGTCAGCGTCGAAACGACGGAAACCTTGCGGCCCTTGCGCTGCAGGGCTTCTGCGAGCGAACGGAAATCGCCGTCGCCAGAGAAGATGACGAAATGATCAACCGTGTCGGTGAGCTGCATGGCATCGACGGTGAGTTCGATGTCCATATTGCCCTTCACCTTGCGGCGACCGGTCGAATCGGTGAATTCCTTGGCGGCCTTGGTGACGACTTTGTAACCGTTATAATCCAGCCAGTCGATCAGTGGGCGGATCGAGGAATATTCCTGATCTTCAACAAGCGCCGTATAATAATAAGCGCGCAGCAAATAACCGCGCTTCTGAAACGCCTTCAGAAGCTTGCGGTAATCGATGTCAAAGCCCAGAGTCTTGGATGCTGCGTATAAATTGGCGCCGTCAATAAAAAGCGCAATTTTTTCACGAGAATCGAACATCGTGCAATATATCCACTCTACAGCCTAACGGGAGTGTGGACCGTCGACCGCGTATTCAGATTTGTTTCACAAACGTCGGCTGGCGAAATATTTCTACCAATAGCGTTTATAGCGTTTCTAAGGACATATTATAGAAAAACAAGCAACCATAGGTTGTTATTTTAGTGAGCTAATTTACCTAATGTAGCAATTTCGATATGGGAACGAATTTTGGTCTGCTTAATATTGTTCCATTTTGAAATGCGATGAGATATTATGCGGTATATCGTTAAAAATCGAGGGTATATGAACGGATTAAGGCTATTTAACGCCTGTAATCCCGCTTTGGCTTGTAATTTCGCCCGACAGGCGTTATGTGCTGAAAAAAATCCGTTTAAAGTTCGAAAATGAAAGGGACCGTGTATGGCCCGCGTCACTGTTGAGGACTGCGTAGACAAAGTCGAGAACCGATTCGAGCTGGTTCTGCTCGCCGGTCATCGCGCCCGCCAGATTTCCCAGGGCGCTTCGATCACTGTCGACCGCGACAATGATAAGAACCCCGTCGTTGCGTTGCGCGAAATCGCCGACGAAACGCTTTCGCCGGACGATCTGAAGGAAGACCTGATCCACTCGCTGCAGAAGCATGTGGAAGTGGATGAACCGGAAGCTGCTGCTCCTGCCCAGATCACGTCGTCGTCCGACGAACTGGCTGAAGGCATTGCCGATGCTGCCGAGGAAGACATTGTGTCTTTCGACCGCATGTCGGAAGAAGAGCTTCTGGCCGGTATCGAAGGTCTGGTCGCTCCGGAAAAGAACGACGACTTCTAATCCGCTTTCGGGTTGCCTTTTTATACACGCGCTGCGGCTCATCAGGCCGCGGCGCGTATTTTTACGCGCGTGAACATAAAATGATCGCTGCGGCGGCTTGCAGGAAATTGATTTCTGTCTGAAATTAATCCTGTTGGCAGAAAGTCGGTGCTAAAGCTCGCAAAACACTCGATAATTTGCGAAGTTGTGCTCGATTGGGGTGTCATTGTTTTGCGGCGTGGCCGCGAACCGCCCGGCGTTGGTTTGAGGGAGTTGTCGTAGATGATGCGCCAGTATGAGCTTGTGGAGCGTGTGCAGCGATACAAGCCGGATGTTAACGAGGCGCTTCTCAACAAGGCATATGTCTATGCCATGCAGAAACATGGCAGCCAGAAACGTGCTTCCGGCGACCCTTATTTCTCTCATCCTCTCGAAGTCGCGGCCATCCTCACGGACATGCATCTGGATGAGGCGACGATCGCCATCGCGCTTCTGCACGACACCATCGAAGACACCACCGCGACCCGTCAGGAAATCGACCAGCTGTTCGGACCGGAAATCGGCAAGCTCGTCGAAGGACTGACCAAGCTCAAGAAGCTCGATCTGGTTTCCAAGAAGGCCGTGCAGGCGGAAAACCTGCGCAAGCTGCTTCTGGCCATCGCCGAAGATGTGCGCGTGCTTCTGGTCAAGCTTGCCGACCGTCTGCACAATATGCGCACGCTCGGCGTCATGCGCGAGGACAAGCGCCTGCGCATTGCCGAAGAAACCATGGATATCTATGCGCCGCTCGCTGGCCGCATGGGTATGCAGGACATGCGCGAAGAGCTGGAAGAGCTGGCCTTCCGCTATATCAATCCCGATGCATGGCGCGCGGTTACGGACCGTCTGGCTGAACTTCTAGAGAAAAACCGCGGTCTCCTGCAGAAGATCGAAAAGGACCTGTCCGAGATTTTCGAGAAGAACGGCATCAAGGCCAGTGTCAAAAGCCGCCAGAAGAAGGCGTGGTCGGTGTTCCGCAAGATGGAAACCAAGGGCCTGTCCTTCGAACAGCTGTCCGACATTTTCGGCTTCCGTGTCATGGTTGATACGGTGCAGGATTGCTATCGGGCGCTGGGGCTGATCCATACGACGTGGTCGATGGTGCCGGGGCGGTTCAAGGATTATATCTCAACGCCGAAGCAAAACGACTATCGTTCGCTGCACACCACCATTATCGGTCCGTCACGCCAGCGTATCGAACTGCAAATCCGCACCCGTGCGATGGATGAAATTGCCGAGTTCGGTGTGGCGGCGCATTCGATCTATAAGGATCGCGGCAGCGCCAACAATCCGCACGCGATCTCGACGGAAACCAACGCTTATGCCTGGCTGCGCCAGACCATCGAGCAGCTTTCCGAAGGCGATAATCCGGAAGAGTTTCTGGAACATACCAAGCTGGAGCTGTTTCAGGATCAGGTTTTTTGTTTCACGCCGAAGGGCCGCCTGATTGCACTGCCACGCGGTGCGACGCCGATCGATTTCGCCTATGCCGTGCACACCGATATTGGTGACAGCTGTGTTGGCGCCAAGGTCAATGGCCGCATCATGCCGCTGATGACCGAGCTGAAGAACGGTGACGAAGTGGATATCATCCGCTCCAAGGCGCAGGTGCCGCCTGCGGCCTGGGAATCTCTGGTTGCGACCGGCAAGGCGCGCGCTGCGATCCGCCGTGCGACCCGCTCCGCCGTGCGCAAGCAATATTCCGGCCTCGGCATGCGTATTCTCGAACGCGCTTTCGAGCGCGCCGGAAAGCCATTCAGCAAGGATATCCTGAAACCGGGCCTGCCGCGTCTGGCGCGAAAGGATGTGGAAGACGTGCTGGCCGCCGTCGGGCGCGGCGAACTGCCGTCCACCGATGTGGTGAAGGCCGTTTATCCAGACTATCAGGATACGCGTGTCACAACGCAGAACAACCCCGCCAAGACCGGCGAAAAAGGCTGGTTCAACATTCAAAATGCTGCCGGGATGATCTTCAAGGTTCCCGAAGGCAGTGAAGGCTCCGAGGCCGATAAGGGCAAGGATCAGGAAACCGCGACGAAGCCGGGCAAGCGTGCTCTGCCAATCCGTGGCACCAATTCCGATCTGCCGGTGCGTTTTGCGCCGGAAGGCGCGGTGCCGGGTGACCGTATCGTCGGCATTCTCCAGCCGGGCGCCGGTATCACCATTTACCCGATCCAGTCACCGGCGCTGACCGCCTATGACGATCAGCCGGAACGCTGGATCGATGTGCGTTGGGATATCGATGAGACGATGCATGAGCGCTTTCCGGCCCGCGTCAGCGTCTCGGCGATCAATTCACCGGGCTCATTGGCGGAAATCGCCCAGATTGTTGCGGCCAACGACGCCAATATTCACAATCTCTCCATGGTGCGCACCGCACCGGACTTTACCGAAATGATCATCGACGTCGAGGTGTGGGACTTGAAACACCTCAACCGCATCATTTCCCAATTGAAAGAAAGCGCGAGCGTCAGCGGCGCCAAGCGCGTGAACGGATAGGACCAAAATGAACACCGAAGGCGTGCTTGCCGTCTTCCGCGAAGCGGGAGCGATCCTCGAAGGCCATTTCATTCTCACTTCCGGCCTTCGCAGCCCTATTTTCCTTCAGAAGGCGCGTGTGTTCATGCATGCCGACAAGACGGAAAAGCTGTGCAAGGCGCTGGCAGAAAAGATCAAGACGGCCAATCTCGGTCCCATCGACTATGTGGTCGGGCCGGCCATTGGCGGTCTTATCCCGTCCTATGAAACGTCGCGCCATCTGGGTGTGCCGTCGGTCTGGGTCGAACGCGAAAACGGCGTTTTCCGCCTGCGCCGCTTCGATGTGCCCAAGGGCGCGCGCGTGGTGATCGTGGAAGATATCGTGACGACCGGCCTGTCGATCCGCGAAACCATCGACTGCATGAAAGAGCTCGGCATCGAGGTTGTTGCTGCGGCCTGCATCGTTGACCGGTCGGCGGGCAAGGCTGATGTTGGCACCAAGCTGATCGCGCTTGCGGAATATGAAGTGCCAGCTTACCCCGCCGATAATCTGCCGCCGGAACTGGCGGCAATCCCGGCCATCAAGCCGGGCAGCCGCAATATTTGACGGTTATTTCTTGCCGGGAAGTTCTTTAGAAACGTTGTATATTAAAAGACTTTCTGGCTGGATATAATATAAGTTTTGATGCCGCAGGGCTATTAAAAGCTCTGCGGTGAGATTCCCCTTTACGTGGGGCCTTTTATTTACGTAATCTAGATGGTTGATAGAAGAGTCCGATCAGTTCTCGCCGACAGGAATCCATCGTGGCTGTAGCACCTTTAGTTTTCGATCCGAAATCGCCTTTTCGCGCGCCGTGCGGCATCTGTGTCGACTGCGATGTGCGCCGTATGGCGGTTTGTGCTGCGCTCGACGACGGCGATCTTGGTGCGCTGGAAGCGATCATGACGTCCAAAAGGCTGGATGCGAACGAGATGCTGGTCGAGGAGGGTGAGCTGAAGGGGCGGGTCTTCAGCCTGACGTCCGGTATGTTGCGCATCTATACCTCTCTACCGGATGGGCGCCGCCAGATTGCGGGCTTCCTGTTTCCCGGCGATTATCTCGGTCTTGCCGACGATGATGTCTATTCGCAGTCGGCGGAAGCAGTGGTGCCTTCGGTCCTGTGTGCCTTCTCCACGAAGGAAATGGAAAATCTGATGGAGCGCTTTCCAAAGCTCAAGGAAAGGCTGCACCAGATGACGCGGGCTGCACTGCGCACCGCGCGCGACAACCAGCTCGTGCTCGGTCGTCTTGCGCCGGTGGAAAAACTTGCGAGCTTCCTGCTGGTTCTGTCCTCCCGCGCCGAAAAGCGCGGTGAACGCTCCAATCCGGTGCATCTGTCGATGAACCGTACGGATATCGCGGATTATCTGGGGCTTACCATCGAAACGGTGAGCCGAAGCTTCACCAAGCTGAAGAGCCAGGGCCTGATCCAGCTCATCGACGCCAATACGGTCGAAATTCTGTCGCGCCGTTCGCTTGCAGCTGTTGCGGGCATGGATTTCGACGCGCTTTAAAACGGTCTAAGGTCGATCTGTTGTAATCGCTCTAATTCTTTGTTTTAGCGTATATTCTGCCTGATCGAAGCTGGGCCTGAAATCAGTCCGGTGCGCTGATTTCACCGTATAGGCGTGCAGCACTTCTGGTGAAAATTCTCCAGCTCCCAATACTCTGCTCATTCATCGTCACCCGTTGATTCAAATCAATGCGGGGTGCCGCGTTGCCCTGTAATTTCTACCATAAAGATTGATGCGGCTACAAAAGGGACGGCCGCGCGGTAAATGGGGAGAAAGACGGGTGCTCTTGTGGCTGGTCACTGCAACATTGGCTGTCATTCATGCGGTATATCGTGCCGCATCATGCCGTCCAGTCCTGCAGGTTGCAATTCCGGTTCAGGCATCGGCGTCTCCGTTCGCACTGGCCGAACTTCGCCAGTCCGCGCGCCGCGCGAGGTTGGTGCGCCATGCATGAAGAAGCGATAAAGCGTTACGCTGCACTTGCTGTTCCGCGTTATACGTCCTTTCCGACGGCTGCCGATTTCGTTCCCTTCGCATCCGAGACTGCGCATCGCTGGCTTCGCCAGATTGGCCCGGGCGAGGGCACCTCACTCTACATCCATGTGCCTTATTGCAAGCAGCTCTGCTATTATTGTGGCTGCCACGCCAAGGTCGCCATACGCGACGATGTCGTCGAGAGTTTCTATCATTCGCTATTGAACGAAATCGAAACGGTGGGCCATGTGCTGACCGGCCGTCCGCGCGTCACCCATCTGCACTGGGGCGGCGGAACGCCTTCGATCCTGAATTCTTCCCAGTTTCTGGAAATTATCACAGCGCTGCGCTCGGTGTTCGAATTTGCGCCGACGATGGAGCATGCCATTGAGCTTGATCCGCGTTCGGTCACGCCGGACCTCGTCAGGACGCTGGCTTTCATGGGCGTCAACCGCGCCAGCCTTGGCGTCCAGGATATCGATATTCGTGTGCAAAAGGCGATTGGGCGGGTGCAGATGATGGAAACCGTGTCGGAAGCCACATGGCTTTTGCGCGGTGAGGGCATCGAGAAAATCAATTTCGATCTGCTTTACGGCCTGCCGATGCAGACGGTGGACAGTCTGCGCCGCACCTGCGAGACGGTTGCCTTGCTCCGTCCGGACCGCGTCGCCTGCTATGGTTATGCGCATCTGCCGCAGCGCCGCGCCAACCAGCGCCTGATCGATGCGAGCCAACTGCCCGACGCTGAAGCGCGCTTTGCGCAGTCGCGCGTGGTCGCCGAATGTTTTGCTGCTCTCGGCTACGAGCCGGTGGGTATTGATCACTATGCCTTGCCGGGCGATGCGCTGGCCGTTGCTGCCCGCAAGGGTCTGCTGCATCGCAATTTCCAGGGCTATACCACGGATCGAAGCCAGACCCTGATCGGTTTTGGGCCGTCCTCCATCTCGCAATTTCCGGGCGGCTATGCACAGAACATTCCCGATATCGGGCAGTATCGCAAGACCGTCGATGCGGGCGAACTTGCCACGGTGCGCGGCTATACGATGCGCGAAAGCGACCGGCTGCGTTCTGCAATTATCTCCGCGCTGATGTGCAATTTTGAGGTCGATCTCGATGATGTGGCGCCGGGCATGGAGTTCTCCGACGAACTCGCCTTGCTGCGCCCGCTGGTCGCCGATGGTCTGGTCGAAGTGAAGGGTAGCCTCATCCGCGCTACCGAAGATGGTAAGCCACTGATCCGCCTCGTTGCGGCGGCCTTTGATGAATTCCGCAGGGAAACGGTGCAAGGCTTCAGCTTCGCCGTGTGATCCTGCGTCTAGCCTGATCGAGCGGTTCCATTAGAGCCGCTCCAAAGATGCCGCTGTACCGGGCCGTCAAAAGGTCGGTGGCATGGGAGCGCCGCCGTTGGGGGACGTGCGGCGCTCCCCCTCTTCGGGGGGAGCGCTTTTCAAGTCCGGGCTCAGGCTTTCGCTTTGCGGTTCTTTTCCAGCTTTGGCAGGAAGACAGTCAGAAGGCCGAGCAATGGCAGATATGAGCAGATCGTATAGACGAACTCGATGCCCTTGCGGTCGGCGACGATGCCAAGAACTGCGGCTGCGATGCCGGCCATGCCGAAGGCAAAGCCGAAGAACAGACCGGACACCATGCCCACACGTCCCGGAAGCAGTTCCTGCGCAAAGACCACGATGGCAGGGAAGGCCGAGGCCAGGATGAAGCCGATGATCACCGTCAGCACAGCCGTCATCTCAAGATTTGCGTAAGGCAAAGCCAGAGTGAAGGGCAAAACGCCGAGGATCGACACCCAGATCACTTTGCGCGTTCCGATGCGATCACCGATCGGGCCACCAAAGATCGTTCCCGCGGCCACAGCGCCGAGGAAGAGGAACAGCAGGATCTGCGAGGTCTGCACCGACACGCCGAAATGGTGGATCGTGTAGAAGGTGTAGTAGCTCGTCAGGCTCGCCATGTAGATATATTTGGTGAAGATCAGCAGCGCGAGCACGGCCACCGTGGCGATTACCCGGTTGCGCGGCAGCGGCAGCGTCTTGTCAGGCTGCGCCCTGCGGGCATTGGCCAGACGATAGCGATTATACCAGTTACCGACATACCAGAGCAGCAACATGCCCGCCAAAGCCGCGATCGAGAACCACGAAACGCTGATCTGGCCGAAGGGCAGCACGACGAATGCCGCAAGCAGCGGGCCGATTGACGAACCGAAGTTCCCGCCCACCTGAAACAGCGATTGTGCGAAACCGTGCTTGCCGCCCGAGGCCAGTCGTGCAACCCGCGATGCTTCCGGATGGAAAACGGACGAGCCGAAGCCGACGCAGGCAGCGCCCATCAGCAGTACCGAATAATGATGCGCGGTCGCCAGCAGCACGAGGCCGACGAGCGTGCAGCCCATGCCGAAAGACAGCGAATAAGGCATCGGCTTGCGGTCGGTATAGATGCCGACGAGTGGCTGCAAAATGGATGCCGTCATCTGGAAAGTGAAGGTGAGAAGACCAATCTGCCAGAAGGACAGGCTGTAATTGTCCTTCAGCATCGGATAGATGGCCGGAAGGAGCGACTGCATCATGTCGTTCAGAAAGTGGCCCATGCTTGTGGCCAATATGATGGTGAGGACCGTATTGTCCGCACCGCTGTTGGACGGCTGCTGCGCAGCACTCATGCTCATAATGCGACTCCTCGAACACATCCCGAAAAGCATCAGCGGTTTTCGGATAAGATGTGCGTTAAAATAAACGTGCAGAGCGCCGACCCAATTCAATCAGATCAAACGCATTTTATAAGAAGTATCCGTCTTTCGTTCCAACCTTCCCGCATATTGGAAAGAAAAGGAGCGTTTGGATGCCATTCCGAAAGGAGATTTCGTCAAGCGTACTCTCCAGTTCTCTCTTCATAAGCATATTGCTCGCCGCCCGCTTTCGTGATTTGGTCCATTACTTGTCAGAGTGGGCCAAGCTAAGCTGTTTAAGAACGAATTTGAGATGAAGCCGCCATCGCCATCACGTCTTTTCTTACCCGAGAGCGAGGAACTGCAAAGATTCCACGAAGACCGCGTGGCGATGCTGGAGACCATGACCGGGCCGGTAGTGGCGCTTCCGACGAAATATCCCGACGGCTATTTCGTACCGCTCCACAGCCATTCGCGTGCGCAGCTGTTGTGTGCTTCGCAGGGCGTCGTTCTGGTTACAACCAATGCCGGTCGCTGGATGATCCCCGGCGATCATGCCATGTGGATACCGGCTGGCATCGAGCATTCGGTCGAGATCGTCGGCGATGTCTATATGCGCTCGATCTATATCAGCACCGATGCCGTATCCGGCGTGCCCGACTATCTGCATGTCGTGGGGCTGACCGATCTGATGCGCTGTCTCATCATCGATGCGACCATGATCGACAGCATACCGGAAGCGGGCAGCCGCGACGCGCTGGTTATCGAACTGATCCTGCGTGATCTGCATACGCTGCCGCAAAGGTCGCTTGGACTGCCCATTCCGAACGACCCGCGCTTGCAAAAGCTCTGTCGCGACTTTGTCAAGAACCCGTCTTCGCGCGTCACAATCGATGACTGGGCGGACAGGCTTGCCATGAGCCGGCGCTCGTTTACCCGGCATTTCCAGCGCGAGACAGGGGTGAGCCTTTCGGTGTGGCGTCAGCAGGCCTGTCTCTTCGCCGCCGTTCCCCGGCTTTCGGAAGGAGAAGCCGTAACCAGCGTGGCGCTCGATCTCGGCTATGACAGTGTTTCGGCCTTTACGACAATGTTTCGCCGCATGCTGGGCGTATCCCCTCGTCATTACCAGCCGAAACCAGAGCTGGCGCCGACAGAATACCGCGATGCATGATCGATAGGATGATCTAATAAAAGCAATTGTTTCCGCTCGAGGAGAGCAGTATTAAGAGCCCATGTTGTTCCAACGCCGAAATCCGCTGACCCGACGCGAGCGCCTGAGACTTATGCTCTGGCCGCGTCGCTCCTTTTCCCGTTCTTTCAAGTACGGGGGCAAGAGGATTCTGCGCATCACCGCGTCGCCGCATGCGGTGGCGGCAGGATTGGCCGTGGGTGTCTTCTCGGCATTTACCCCGTTTTTCGGCTTTCATCTGATCATTGCGATTGTGCTTGCCTATTTTCTGGCAGGAAATATTGCAGCTGCCGCCATCGGCACCACGCTGGCCAATCCGCTGACTTTACCCTTCATCTGGGGCAGCACGTTCGAACTGGGCCGCTTCATCATGAATGGCAGTGTGGATGCAGCGCCGCCTGTGCATTTTGGCCGTGCTCTCGAAACGATGCATTTCGATGAAATCTGGACGCCGCTTCTGAAGCCGATGCTGTTCGGTTCGACAATTCTGGGCACAGCCTGCGCCGTGCTTGTCTATTTTGTGACACGCTATGCTGTCTCGGGCTTTCGCCGTCGTCGTGTGGAGCGACTGGCTGAAAAGCACAGGCTGCACGGCGAACGGGGGCTGCAGCAAACATGATCGTCGGAATAGGCAGTGACCTTATCGATATCCGGCGTATCGAAAAAGCGCTTGAGCGGCACGGCGACCGCTTCCGCAATCGGGTTTATACCGAAATCGAACAGAAGAAATCGGATGGCCGCCAGCAGCGGGCTGCATCCTATGCCAAGCGCTTCGCCGCCAAGGAAGCCTGCGCCAAGGCACTCGGCACCGGCATTGCGCGCGGTGTGTTCTGGCGCGACATGGGGGTGGTGAACCTGCCTTCCGGCAAGCCCACAATGCATCTGACGGGTGGAGCCGCCACCCAGTTGCAGAAACTCCTGCCGCCGGGAACACGCGCTGCCATACATCTGACAATTACCGATGATTTTCCTCTCGCGCAGGCTTTCGTGATCATCGAGGCGTTGCCGGAATCGGCTTGAGCGGTTTTCGTAGCCCACACGAAACTTGTTGGGATTGTGACAGGTAAACTCCTGCTCATAATCGTGCGAGAAAACAGTGCGCGGATTGCCTCACGCAATCCAAGCGGTTAATAGAGCATTTCCAGCAAAAGTGCGAAGCGGTTTTGCGTCGGATAATGCGTGAAAACAAATGATCGCGTTATCGCAAGCGGAGAGACAATGAGCGTGTCCAGCAAGAGTGAAACCAAGAAGTCCGGCGGCCTCGGCGAAACCATCAGCGTTATCGTGCAGGCGCTGCTGCTGGCGCTGGTGATCCGCACCATTCTTTTCCAGCCATTCAGCATTCCATCGGGCTCGATGCGCCCGACGCTTCTGGAAGGCGATTATCTGTTCGTGTCGAAATATGCCTATGGCTATTCGCGCTTTTCGCTGCCTTTCGGTCTCGACCTTTTTTCGGGCCGTATCTGGAGCGCGGAACCGAAGCGCGGCGACGTGGTGGTTTTCAAGCTGCCGAGCGACACGTCCGTTGATTACATCAAGCGTGTGATTGGCCTGCCGGGTGACCGCGTGCAGATGCGCGGTGGTGTGCTTTATATCAACGACCAGCCGGTCAAGCGCGACCGCATCGGCACCATCGACAATCCCGATGTGACGGAAGAAAACCGTCCGGTCGAGGTCTATCGTGAGACGTTACCGGATGGCGTGACCTACGACACGCTTGATCTCGCACCCAATTCCATCGGCGACGATACCCGCGTCTTCGAAGTGCCAGCCGGTCATTACTTCATGATGGGCGACAATCGCGACAACTCGCTCGATAGCCGCTTCGGCGTCGGCTATGTGCCGTTCGAAAACCTCGTCGGTCGCGCCAATATTATTTTCTTCTCCATCGCGGACAAAGCCAGCCCGCTGGAAATCTGGAAATGGCCGACCGATGTGCGTTTCAGCCGTCTGTTCAGTTCTGTGAATGCTGCGCCCCACACGGCCGTCACCGGAAACTGAGATGGTTTCCGCAGGGCAGGCAGCATCCATTCTGGAAGAGCGCACAGGACACCGTTTTCTTAATTTGAAACGGCTGGAACGTGCGCTCACCCATTCAAGTGTACAGGCCCCATCGCGGGCGAATTATGAGCGGCTGGAATTTCTTGGCGACCGTGTGCTGGGGCTCGCTGTCGCAGAAATGCTGTTTGAGGCATTTCCCGAGGCTTCCGAAGGCGAATTGTCGGTGCGCCTCAATGCGCTCGTCAATGCCGAAACCTGTGCGGCGATTGCCGACGAAATCGGTCTCGCCAATTTCATTCACACCGGCTCCGATATCAAATCGCTGAACGACAAGCGCCTCATGAATGTGCGCGCCGATGTCGTGGAAGCGCTGATCGCGACGATCTATCTCGACGGCGGCCTTGAAGCCGCGCGCTCCTTCATTAAGCGTTATTGGAAGAAACGGTCGCTGGAGACCGGCGCAGGGCGCCGCGATGCCAAGACGGAATTGCAGGAATGGGCGCATCAGCAGGGCAATGTGCACCCGTCCTATTCGGTCCTGAGCCGCAGCGGCCCGGACCATGACCCGCTTTTCGTGGTCGAAGTTCAGGTGAAAGGCTTTGCGCCGGAAAACGGTGAGGGGCGCTCCAAGCGCATCGCCGAACAGAGTGCTGCAGAGGCTATGCTCTACCGCCAAGGCGTGTGGAAGCGCGACGAAACTATATGACGCAAGAACTCACGTTTTTTCAATCGAGATCGGTTATAATTGATCGATTGCGACAAATTTCGTTGTAATGACGACAGGTCGCACGGGAGGCGGGCGTGCCAAGGGGATCACGCTCTATAAAAATATCGTCTGGAAGGATGGACAATGAATAATCGGACGACACCGACAGAAAGCGAAACGGAAACCGGGCAGACCCGCTCGGGCTTTGTTGCGCTGATCGGGGCGCCAAATGCGGGGAAATCCACACTGGTCAACCAGCTTGTGGGCACGAAAGTATCGATTGTCACGCACAAGGTGCAGACAACACGCGCACTGGTGCGCGGCATCTTCATCGAGGGTCCGGCTCAGATCGTTTTGGTCGACACCCCCGGCATATTCCGCCCGAAGCGCAGGCTCGACCGCGCCATGGTCACCACCGCCTGGGGCGGTGCGAAGGATGCGGATATCATCCTGGTTCTGCTGGACGCGCAGGGCGGTCTCAATGAGAATGCCGAAGCGCTTTTGGAAAGCATGAAGAATGTGCGCCAGAAGAAGGTGCTGGTGCTGAACAAGGTGGACCGCGTCGATCCGCCGGTTCTGCTGACGCTGGCACAGAAGGCCAATGAACTGGTGACCTTCGACCAGACATTCATGATCTCGGCACTGAATGGCTCGGGCTGCAAGGATCTGGCGAAATATCTGGCTGAAAACGTGCCGAACGGCCCGTGGTATTATCCGGAAGACCAGATTTCCGACATGCCGATGCGCCAGCTCGCAGCCGAAATCACCCGCGAGAAGCTTTACCTGCGCCTGCATGAAGAACTTCCCTATGCCTCGACCGTGGAAACGGAACGCTGGGAAGAGCGCAAGGATGGTTCGGTTCGTATCGAGCAGGTCATCTATGTCGAGCGCGAAAGCCAGAAGAAGATCGTGCTTGGTCACAAGGGCGAGACGGTGAAGGCGATTGGCCAGTCGGCGCGCAAGGAAATCTCGGAAATTCTCGAACAGACGGTTCACCTGTTCCTGTTCGTGAAAGTGCGCGAAAACTGGGGCAATGATCCCGAGCGCTATCGCGAAATGGGACTTGATTTCCCAACCTGACAATCAAAACTGACCTCTATGGAATGGCATGATGAAGGCATAATTCTGGGCACACGTCGTCATGGTGAAACCAGCGCCATTGTCGAAGTGATGACCCGTGAACATGGCCGACATCTGGGCATGGTGCGCGGCGGGCGATCCCGCCGCATGCAGCCGCTGCTCCAGCCCGGCAACCATGTCGATATCGGCTGGTGGGCGCGGCTGGATGAGCATATGGGCAGTTTCACTATTGAGCCGCTGGGCTTTGCCGCAGCGAGGCTCATTGAAACGCCGGTCGCGCTTTATGGCATCCAGCTTGCAGCCTCGCATTTGCGGCTCTTGCCGGAACGCGACGCCCATCGCGGCCTTTATGAAACGCTGCGGCTGATCATCGAGCATTTTGACGATCCGCTCGCATCCGGCGAATTGCTGCTGCGGTTCGAAGTCATGATGCTGGAAGAGCTGGGCTTCGGCCTAGATCTCAAGGAATGCGCCGCCACGGGCCGCCGTGAAGAGCTGATCTATGTCTCGCCGAAATCCGGCCGTGCCGTTTGTCGCGAGGCTGGCGCGCCTTGGGCCGACAAGCTTCTGGCCTTGCCTGCTTTCGTCAATGATACGGCGGTGCGTGCGTCGTCTTATGAAGACATCGACCATGCGTTCAAGATGACGGGTTATTTCTTCCTGCGCCATGTCTGGGAACCGCGCGCGCAGACGCCGCCCGATTCCCGTGGGGGTTTTTTAAATGCGCTAAAACGCGGACAGGCAGGCTGAAAACTTGACCTTCAAAGGCTTCCGCACCGCGACCGATCGATTGGATCGCAGCAGCCATCCGACCATTACGTCCCAGAATCTCATCTGCAATCTCGATCAGGCGGATATTCGGCGTGGCGGAAGGCGACCGCTTCCGCAATTCGTTTGCCAGCCCTGCTTCGTCGCTTTGCGGATTGAGCGCTAGGGCCGCGATATAGGCTGCAGCGGTTGAGCGGGAAATACCTGCATAACAATGGATGAGCAGCGGCGCGTTTTTGGGCCATGCGCGCACAAAGCCGAGCAAGGCTTGCACGTGGCTCGTGTCTGGCGCGACCATGCCTTCACGCGGTTGGGTAATGTCGTTGAATGTCAGCACCAGACGCCGCATAGCATCGCTTTCCGGCAATGCCGGAACATCCCCGCTGGTCAGCGTTACGACATGGCTTGGCCGGTGATGCTCAAGCTGTTGAGCCAGTTGGGAGAGGGGGCTGACGGCGATCAGCGTCATGAGCCGCTCTTGCGCTTTTCTTCCAGCAAGGCGAAGCGCGCCAGAAAATCGCTCTGCACGCTTTGCGTCGGGCGTGGGGTCAGGTCCAGATTGGCTGGATCGAAGCCGCGCGGGCGACCGAAATATTTGATGGCTTCCCCTTCGCTGAAACCGGCCAGTCGCGTGGCTTCGAAAAACGCGGCAATCTGATCGGCACGTTTTACCAGCGGTTTCAGCTTTGCCGACAATGTTGCAGGCAGGGAAAAGCGGTGGTGAATGGCGGTTTGCAGACGTGTTTCAATCAGCTTGTAATTGCCCCCCATCACCGCCTTGAACGGCGAGATCATGTCGCCGATGACATATTCCGGCGCGTCATGTAGCAACGTCAGGATTTGCCATTCGACGCTTGCATCGGGCACGAGGCGATTGAATATCTTTTCCACCAGCAGGGAGTGCTGGGCGACGGAAAACGCATGTTCGCCGATGGTCTGTCCATTCCAGCGCGCCACACGGGCGAGGCCATGCGCAATGTCTTCGATTTCCACATCGAGCGGCGAGGGGTCGAGCAGGTCCAGCCTGCGGCCCGACAACATGCGTTGCCAGGCACGAGCCTTGCCGGATGATTTATCCGCAGCCGCCATCAGGCGTTGCCTGCTTCGGCTTCCGGGAAGCCGAACCGAACATGAGGCGGGAGGCTCAGTTCTAGCGGTGTTTCGCCAGCGAGCAGGGGCGTACCTGCATCCATTGCATCCTTGACGCGGTCGATGCGCACAAGCGCGATGCCGACGCCCTTTGCAGAACTGCCGAGATTGCCGACTTCACGTCCGTCTGCCGTAATAGGTGTGCCGAGGGGCGGCAGATTGCCTTCCGACTTGGCGACCAGAACCCGGCGTCGCGGCGTGCCGCGATGCTGCATACGCGAGACGACTTCCTGTCCGATGAAGCATCCCTTCGGGAAGGTGACGCCGCCGATCTGGTCGAAATTGACGTCATGCGGAAACACATCGCTATAGGCAAAATCGGCTTCGCCTTCTGCGATGCCATATTCGGCGCGCAGCTTCGTCCAAGCCGATGCGTCGGCATTTTCACCGGCCTGACCATAGGTGCGGAGCACATTCAGCTCAGCCGGAAAGCGGGAATCGCGTTTTGTTGAATCATCTTGTGAAGGAGCGGAATCAGTTTGCCAGGAAACGCTGATAAGTGATTCCGGCAATTGTATAATTTCCGCTTTGGCGCGCAGGCGATAGAATGTCATGCGCTTGCAGAAATCAGCTGCAATGCTTGAGGGCATCTCGAAGCGCAGACCGTTTTCAATACGCGAGACAAGGAAATCGAACAGGATTTTCCCCTGCGGCGTCAGCAGCGCACCCGGTTTGGCTTCGTCAGGGCCGAGCTTGTCCAGATTGGTCGTGATCACGGCTTGCAAAAACTTTTCCGCGTCTTCGCCGGTGATGTGGACCAGTGCTCTGTTGGAAAGATTGATCGTTTCGGCTGCCGTTGTCATCGCTTCTTCCTTGCGTTTCGCGCCTTCGTTACGTAATCCCCATTGGAAAGGCTCGCAAGTCCCATCAGCAGCGTAGGAGAGCACAATGGCCGAGACGTTCGACACGATTCTGAAAGGCGCAACCCTCGTCAATCATGACGGCACCGGGCAGCGCGATATCGGTATTCGCAACGGGCGTATCGCTGCTATCGGCTCTCTGGGGCAGGCGTCGGCAGGCGAAGTGATCGACTGCACCGGCCTGCATATCCTGCCGGGCGTCGTGGACAGCCAGGTTCATTTCCGCGAGCCGGGTCTGGAGCATAAGGAGGATCTGGAAACCGGTTCCCGCGCCGCCGTGCTGGGCGGGGTTACGGCTGTCTTTGAAATGCCGAACACCAAGCCGCTGACCACGACCGTCGAAACGCTGGAAGACAAAATTCGTCGCGGACGCCACCGCATGCATTGCGATTTCGCCTTTTGGGTCGGCGGCACACGCGACAATGCGAAGGACGTTGCCGAACTGGAGCGCCTTCCGGGCGCCGCAGGCATCAAGGTGTTCATGGGGTCCTCGACCGGCGATCTGCTCGTTGAAGACGATGACGGCGTTCGCTCCATCCTGAAAAATACACGCCGCCGCGCCGCCTTCCATTCGGAAGACGAATTCCGCCTCAAGCAGCGCGAAGGTTTGCGCGTGCAGGGCGATCCGTCCAGCCATCCGGTTTGGCGCGATGAAATTGCCGCGCTGCAATGCACGGAACGTCTGGTGCGCATTGCGCATGAAACCGGCGCACGCATTCATGTGCTGCATATCTCCACGGCTGAGGAAATCGACTTTCTGCAAGCGCATAAGGATGTTGCGACCTGCGAAGCAACCCCGCATCACCTGACGCTTTCCGCCGATGAATACAAGACACTGGGCAATCTCATCCAGATGAACCCGCCGGTGCGTGACAACCGCCACCGCGACGGCATCTGGAAGGGTATCGATCAGGGTATCGTCGATGTGCTGGGCTCCGACCATGCCCCGCATACGCTGGAAGAAAAGCAGAAGCCTTATCCGGCCTCGCCATCCGGCATGACCGGCGTGCAGACGCTGGTGCCAATCATGCTCGACCATGTGAATGCGGGCAAACTCTCGCTGGAACGCTTCGTTGATCTGTCGAGCCACGGCCCGAACCGTATTTTCGGCATGTCGCGCAAGGGCCGCATCGCTGTCGGCTATGATGCTGATCTGACCATTGTGGACATGAAGCGCCGCGAAACCATCACGCATGAACAAGCAGGCTCAAAAGCTGGCTGGACGCCTTACCACGGCAAGACCGTCACCGGCTGGCCGGTCGGGACGATTGTTCGCGGCATCAAGGTGATGTGGGATGCGGAAATCGTGAACCCGCATCAGGGCGAGCCGGTTGAATTCATCGAGGCTCTGCCGCGCGGATAATGGGTTTTCACGCTGTTCGAACGAATGGCGTGATTTGTCCCATCTTTGTCCGGCATCTATCTTTCGCTCCAGTCTGTACGGCGTAAATTCTCTCCTATATTCACACTGTAGGAGAACAAAAATGTCCGCTCAAGATACCGTTCTGCTTGTCGTCGATGCGCAGGAATCCTTCCGGCACCAGCCTTATTATCGTGAGGCCGATGTGGCCGCCTATGTCGAGCGCCAGCAAAAGCTGATTGATGGCGCAAAGCAGGCGGGTATTCCGGTTGTGCAGATTTTCCACATGGAAGAGAGCGGCAACTTTGCCGAAGCATCGGGCCATGTCCGCACGCTCGCGCCGCTCTCCTTCACGCCGGATGCGGTGTTCCGTAAGCGTCGTCACAGTGCGCTGGTCGGCACCGGTCTCGATGTATGGCTGGTAGCAAACGGTATTCGCCGGGTGATCGTTTCCGGCATTCGCACGGAACAGTGCTGCGAAACCACCACACGTCAGGCGTCCGATCTGGGCTATACGGTCGATTTCGTCGGCGAGGCGACGCTGACCTTCCCGATGACTGACGCAACGGGCCGTGAATGGAGCGCTGCCGAGATTCGTGCGCGCACTGAACTCGTACTGGCCAATCGCTTCGCCCGTATCGCCACGGTGGAAGAAGCGCTGGCTGGCCAGCAGGAACGGAAGGCCGCATGACGCAACCGACAGACGGCAGGCAAATCATTCCCGTCTATGTCATCGTTCCGCCACGTCTGCTTTTGCTGGACGTGGCAGGACCGCTGGAAGTGTTGCGCAAGGCGAATCTCGATCAGGACAAGGTCGAATTTGCGGTGCATTATGTCGGGCCGCTCGACACTGTTCACAGTTCCATCGGTCTGGCAGTAACTGGCGTCGAACCGTTGCCGGATAGCGTGCCGCAGGGTTCGCTGGTGATCGTGTCCGGTTCCACGGATATGCCGCTTGGCGGGCCCGTCCCCAGCCGCGATGAAGACGCTGTCTTTGAGAATGAAATTATCGGCTGGCTGAAGCGTGTCGTCTGCCCCGGTGTACGGCTGGTCACGATCTGCTCCGGCGCCTTGCTGGCAGCGCGCGCTGGCCTGCTCGACGGCTATGTCTGCACGACGCACCATATGGCCATCGCAGAACTGGAAAAGTCAGCACCCACCGCAAAAGTGCTGCAAAACCGGCTTTTCGTGGAAGACGGCGAACGGCTGACCAGTGCGGGTATTACCGCCGGGATCGACCTGATGCTGCAAATCGTGGCCGATTTGACCAGCCACGCAGTCGCCTTGTCGGTGGCGCGCTATCTGGTTGTTTACCTCCGGCGTAGCGGCGGCGATCCGCAGCTTTCGCCCTGGCTTGAAGGGCGTAACCACATGAACCCCGTCGTGCACCGTGCGCAGGACGCCATCGCAGCGGACCCCGCCGGAGCATGGCCTGTCGAAAAGCTTGCCGATGTGAGTGGCGCGAGCCCGCGCAATCTCTCGCGGCTGTTCAATGAACATGCTGGCATGAGCGTGACGGATTACGTCAACCGGCTGAAAGTTGGTCTGGCCCGCGAAATGCTGCTTAATTCAGATCTCGATATAGAGAATGTGGCCGAAAAATCTGGCTTCGCGTCGGCGCGGCAGTTTCGCCGTGCCTGGCAGCGCATCTATAACCAGTCGCCAAGCCGCGCGCGTGGGCCAGTGGGGTAATTATTCCCCGGCGGTGAAAAAGCGCCAGCTTCCATCGGGCGCAATGCCGATGCTGTAGAAAATATAGCCGCCTGCCTTTTTCATGTCTTCGAAATCGCTGGCGGTGACGATCTGGAAAAGCTCGACGGTCTGCGACGGTGTCAGCCTGTCGAGCGGCATGGCGTAGAAATAGGGCCAGACATAAACCTCATCATCCGTTCCGGCATTCACATGCACATAACCTGTGCCAAGCAGGTCGGCGATGATGGCGAGGATTTCGCGGCCTTCCGCATCTCCAGCCAGCGATTTCAGAAATTCGATGACGTCTTCTTCGTGGTCTTCCAGCGAAAACTGTGTGCTGTTGTGGGCTTCGCCCAACAGCGGGCGCAACAGCTCGATATCGCCGGATTGTGCGGCGGCGAGCATTTTCTCGCGCATTTGCCGGACAGGCTGCGGCAGATTGTCGAAATCGCGCAACACTTCCGGCATCGGTTTAACAACCGGTTGGGCAGGGCTGGCGGGCACGTTCTGCGGTGTTGCAGAGGGCACCCGATGCGGCAGCGCATTGGGAAGCGGTATCGGCGACGAAGCCGGATGTTCGTCCGGTGCGGTGCGATAGGCTGGCAGTGTCAAGAATTCAGAACGATCCACAAACGCCAATTGATCCGCTGCCGCTAAGGCGGGCAGTGAGACGAGCATCATGCCCGCGATGAGCGCGAGCGGTCGGACGGAATTCCAGATTGCAGGATGCATCGGCGTTGTCGGAGGACGACTGGTGGGAACGGCCGGTTCTTGCCCCTCGACCGGCGACGTTATGGCTTAGCTATTGCAGGATGCGTGCTGGCAGGAAAGCGCCAGCTTCGATCTGTTCGCGCATCTTTTCGATCAGTTCGAGCGCACAATCGTCGCCAGCCTCACGGATCAGTTCCGTCAGCGCGGTTGTAAATGCAGCTTCGGCGAGGATTTCAGGCTCAATGCCTTCGGAAATACCGTCCGCCCAGGCCTCGTTCTGATATTCGATAGCCACGAGTTTCTTCTCGCGTGCGATCATCTCGTCCAGATCGGTCGGTGCATGTTCCATAGACTTCATCCTGGCTTTCGCCTTTCTGCCGTTTTGCGGATGTCTCACCGTGTTCCGGGAGCGCAATCCATTTGCGGCCTGCCTGCCTTCTTAAGACAGTGTTAACAGATTATACCGGATTTGAACGAGACTATTCTCCGCAATCCGCATAAGAGTGTATGATTGGTTAATTTCCATAGCGCGAGATGATCTCGTTCGACAAGCCTTCGCCTTCCTTCATATAGCGGTCTATCGCCGCAAGCGCGGAAGGGGTGCAGCTGGTATAATTGTCGCTGAAGACGCGATATCCGTGGTTGAAGCTCGAAACGATCCTCACCCTTTCGCCCTCCGACGGCTTCTCGGCGGCGATGATCGCGTCCATGCGGTCGCGCCATTCGCTGCCTGCTTCTCCGCACAGGTTACGCAGATAGTGCAGCGAGCCCAGAACCTCGGCAAGCCGCAACATCTTGCCCTCATAGGGCGCATCCTGCGCAAAAGCCGGACCGGCTGCGCCTGCCCACATCAACAATGCGAACCGGAACAGTTTCATGCCTTTCAATCGGAAACCCTCTCACATGAAATGCACTTGTTGCGTGAAATAGGGGCTGCTTCAAGGCAGATTGTCAAACAGGATGAAACGAGGCCGATCAATATCCCAAGCCATCTTCGCTTTCCGCAACGGAGCGGGCGACGTCGAGCGTGCTGTCAGTCACGCGGGCATGGGCCATTTCTTCCAACGTTAGCCAATGGATCGCGGCAGCGTCATCGCCGGCCTGTTCGCGCCCTGAAATATCCAGCGCACGAAAGACCGACAGGAAATAGCTTTTCTCATAGGCCTTGCCTTCCAGCGCCAGATCGACGGTGATGACGTGGGAAAGCGCGCTGACATCGAGCGCAGTTTCTTCCTTCAACTCGCGAATGGCGGCCTGTTCCGGCGTCTCGTCCGCTTCGATGCTTCCGCCCGGAAAAGCCAGCCAGCCTTTCCACGGCTCCTTGCCGCGTTCGACCAGCAGAAAGCGGCCATCGCGACGACAGATCAGCGAAACGCCATGAATATGAAGCGGAACGGGAATGACGGGGATCGTGGGCATGGAATAGCTATGATCGGCTTGCGGCGTTTTGGCAATCGCAAACCGGTCTTGACCACCAGCACAAAAACCTGAACATGGCCACCATGTGCGGACGCTTTTCATTGACGACAAGTCGGGAAGAACTCGAGATCTTTCTGGCTGCCATGATCTCGGAGGATTTTCCTCCTCGCTATAATATCGCCCCGACCCAGCCGATCCTGACCATAGTGGCGGGCGAAACGCCGTCTCTTTCCAGTTTTGTCGGCAACATGCCTCCGGTAGGCGGTAACCGCCCGGATCGGGTGGGCACGCTGGTGCGCTGGGGTTTTGTGCCATCATGGGTGAAAGACCCGAATGACTGGTCGTTGGTGTTCAATATCCGCTCGGAAACAGCTGCCGAGAAGAACTCGTTTCGCGCCGCGCTGAATCACCGTCGCGCGCTTGTTCCGGCTTCCGGCTTTTATGAATGGCGTCGCGAGGGGAAGAACAAGGCGCAAGCCTATTGGGTACGCCCACGCAATGGCGGCATGGTCGCCTTCGGTGCACTGATCGAAACCTGGAGCGGTGCCGACGGGTCGCAGATCGATACGGGCGGCATTTTGACGACAAGCGCCAATGCACTCCTGCGTCCTATCCATGAACGCATGCCGGTGGTGGTGCAGCCCGAAGATTTTGCACGCTGGCTCGACTGCAAGCGCTACTTGCCGCGCGAAGTGGCGGACATCATGCGCCCGGTGCAGGAGGATTTTTTCGAGGTTATACCCGTCTCGGACAAGGTCAACAAGGTGAGCAACGCCACGCCGGATCTGCAGACGCGTGTCGAAGAAACGATGGAAGCTCAGAAAGCACCGCAAAAGCGCAAGGCCAAAGCGGAACCCGAAGACAGTTCCGGCGGTCAGCTTTCAATGTTCTGACCGCGTTGCGCGACTTAATAGTGGTCGTTACCGCTTACTTGGCGAATTTTTTGGTGGCCAGTATAGAATGACGACGATTGTCGTTACGGCCTGCGCTGCTGCGCTTTGCTGCCGTCATCAAGGCGGCGACGAGCGCGGCGGGGCCAATTTCACGATACTTGTCGACCAGACGGTCCTGACGCGGTTGCAGTTCACTCTTAGACATTTTTACTTCCTTTCCCCGAAGCGTTCGGTCCCGAATGCTTCCAAAACCAACCGAACTTCGGTTACGCCTAAGTAATTTACACTCACTATTTTGTGATGGATTGAGACCGAATGAAGGCTGTTTGGGGCCGGTTTTGGGGTAATCCGGTTAACGCCCGTCAAGGATTATCGGGGTTGCAGAAATGCAACATTTTGGCGCTCTCAATTCCTGGCAAAATAATCACCCCCCAGCAAAAGCGCTTGACTGTCGTTCGCCGGACAGGGATAAGTGCTGCCATGAAAACGCCGACCACGAACATTTGTATTTGTGCGATCATTATTGGCTAGCAGCCTGCTGGCCCGGCCGTTTTCGTCTCCCTTCCATAAAACAGGATGATAACGCCCCGGCCAGATGGCTGCGATCCGTTGTGCATTGAATTCACTTGGATTTGCTGGTTTTTTTGGGGAATGGTTCCATGGCTGATGCGCCGCAATTGCGTCTTTACAATACGCTGACCCGCACGAAGGAGGATTTTTCCCCCATCGATGCCGACAATGTGCGCATGTATGTCTGCGGACCCACCGTTTATGATTTTGCCCATATCGGCAATGCGCGCCCGGTCATCGTCTTCGACATTCTTTTCCGGCTTTTACGCCAGGTTTACGGTTCCGAACACGTTACCTATGCGCGCAACATCACCGACGTTGACGACAAGATCAATGCGCGCGCCGCACGCGATTATCCGAAGCTGCCTTTCAACGAGGCCATCCGGCGTGTGACGGAAAGCACCAATGCGCAGTTTCAGGCCGATGTGACGGCGCTCGGCAATCTGGCGCCGAGTGTTCAGCCGCGCGCGACCGAGCATATGGACGAAATGCGCGCGATGATTGACCGTCTGGTCTCCATCGGCGTCGCTTATGTGGCAGAAGATCACGTGCTGTTTTCGCCCTCCGCCATGAACGAGCGCGTCAAGACGTTCGGCGGTCCGCGCTATGGCGCGCTGGCGCGCCGCTCGCTCGATGAAATGCTGGCGGGTGCGCGTGTGGACGTTGCCTCCTACAAGCGTGACGAGATGGATTTCGTGCTGTGGAAGCCTTCAAAGGGAGGCGAACCGGGCTGGCCATCGCCCGCGGGTATCGAGACGCTCGGCCGTCCGGGCTGGCATATCGAATGCTCGGCCATGTCGATGGCCAAACTTCTGGAGCCGTTCGGCGGGGGACTGAAATGCGACGATCCGGACAAGAACCGCTTTGATATTCATGGCGGCGGCATCGATCTGGTCTTCCCGCACCACGAGAACGAAATCGCGCAGTCCTGCTGCGCATTCGGCACCGAGCGGATGGCCAATATCTGGATGCATAACGGCTTCCTGCAGGTCGAAGGGCAGAAAATGTCGAAATCGCTCGGCAATTTCATCACCATTCGTGACGTACTGAATGGCGGCCTGCCGCAACTGGGTGCGTGGGACGACAACGCAATCCGTGATCGCTGGGTCGGTCTGGCTGCGCGCCTGTCGATGCTGCAAACCCATTATCGCGAACCGATCAACTGGACGGCACAGCGTCTGGCTGAATCAGCCGACGAACTGCGTCGCTGGTATGGTCTGCTGCGTGATGTAAAGTTTGCGGCGCCAGAGAAGCTCACCGCAATCGGTGAAGTGACGGAAGCCCTGTCCGACGATCTGAACAGCTGGGTCGCGATCACCGCATTGCGCAAGGCGTTCAAGAACAAGGATATTGCGACATTAGGCGAGGGCATGGCGCTGATGGGCCTGCTCGATCCTTACTTCGTGACGGCGGAGGATGTGCCGGTGTTCGCCAAGGCGAATGTCGATACGGATGCCATTGAGGCGCGCATTGCGGAACGCCTGCGCTTCATCAAGGAGAAGAACTTCACGGAAGCTGATCGCATCCGCGATGCGCTTCTCGCGGAAGGCGTGCAGCTCAAGGATGGCAAGGATCCTGCCACGGGCGAGCGCATGACGACGTGGGATGTGGTAGGCTGACAGCGTTTTTGATTGGGGAGGACAACATGACGCTCGATAACAAGCCGATTTATACCGGCGGCTGCCAATGCGGCGCGGTGCGTTTCCGCGTCGACGGCGCTTTGGGTTCGGCCTCCATCTGTCATTGCCGCATGTGCCAGAAGGCTTTCGGCAATTTCTATGCGCCGCTGGTTTCCGTCGATCAGGCAAAACTGGAATGGACGCGCAACGAGCCGAAGCGTTTTCGCTCTTCCAATCATGTGCAACGCGGGTTCTGCCCGGAATGCGGAACCCCGCTCACCTATGAAGCGCCGGATGGCATCGCGATCGCCATCGGTGCGTTCGATGCGCCGGAGGAAGTGGAGCCGACCGTGCAATGGGGCATCGAAAAGCAGCTTCCTTATGTGAGCGGACTTGCAAACCTTCCCGGCTATGCAACCGAACGCGATCCGGAGAGCATCGAATTTGTCAGGACGATGATTTCCTATCAGCATCCGGACTACGACACAGATAATTGGCCGCAACGGTAACGTTGAACCAATAGAGACCCACCGACAGGCAGGCATTTATGGCACGCGAACGCATCTACATCTACGACACGACCTTGCGCGACGGGCAGCAAACCCCCGGCATTGATTTTTCTGTCGAGGACAAGAAGTCGATTGTCGCGCTGCTTGAGGAACTGGGCGTCGATTATGTCGAGGGCGGCTATCCGGGCGCCAATCCGACCGATACGGCTTTTTTCAAGCGCCGTCAGACGTCGCGGTCGAAATTTACCGCCTTCGGCATGACCAAACGTGCTGGTGTTTCCGCGTCGAACGATCCGGGACTGTCGAGCCTGCTGCAGGCTTCCGCCGATGCTGTTTGTTTCGTTGCCAAAAGCTGGGACTATCATGTGCGGCTGGCGCTTGGCTGCACCAATGAGGAAAATCTGGAATCGATCACGGCATCGGTGACGGCTGCGCGTATGGCGGGCCGTGAGGCGCTGGTCGATTGCGAGCACTTCTTTGACGGCTACAAGGCTAATCCGGACTATGCGCTGGAATGCGCCAGGGCGGCTTATACGGCGGGCGCACGCTGGGTTGTGCTCTGCGACACCAATGGCGGTACGCAGCCGCATGAAATTGCCGAAATCGTCAATGCGGTGAAGGCCGTGGTGCCCGGTGAAAGCCTCGGCATCCACGCCCATAATGACACGGAACAGGCCGTTGCCGTTTCGCTTGCCGCCATCGATGCCGGTGTGCGGCATGTGCAAGGCACGCTGAACGGTATTGGCGAGCGCTGCGGCAATGCCAATCTGGTTTCGCTGATCCCGACGCTGCTGCTCAAGCCATACTGGTCGGAGCGGTTTGAACTCGGCATCAAACCGGCTTCGCTGAAGGCGATCACCCGTATTTCGCGTGCGTTTGACGATATTTTGAACCGTCCGCCGACCGAGCAGGCGCCTTATACCGGCACATCAGCTTTCGCGACGAAAGCGGGCATCCATGCTTCGGCCTTGCTCAAGGAACCGCAGACCTACGAACATGTTCCCCCGGAAACGGTTGGCAACAGCCGTCGCGTCATGGTTTCGGATCAGGGCGGCAAGTCGAATTTCATCGCCGAGCTGGAGCGTCGCGGCATCCGCGTTGCGAAAGACGATGTCCGCCTCGACACGCTGATCACACTGGTCAAGGAGCGCGAGGCGGAAGGCTATGCCTATGAGGGCGCGGATGCAAGTTTCGAACTTCTGGCGCGCAATATGCTCAATCCGCAGCCAGAATTCTTCAAGGTCGAGTCGTTCCGTTGTCTCGTCGAGCGCCGTTTCGATGCCAATGGCATGCTGAAGACCGTGTCGGAAGCGGTGGTCAAGGTGGAGGTCGATGGCGAAGTGCGCATGTCTGTCGCCGAAGGCCACGGCCCGGTCAATGCACTCGACATTGCACTGCGCAAGGATCTCGGTCGCTATCAGGCGGAAATCGAAGATCTCGAACTCGTGGACTTCAAGGTGCGTATCCTGAATGGCGGTACGGCGGCGATCACGCGCGTCCTGATCGAGTCGGGCGACGCCACAGGCGCCCGCTGGCGCACGGTTGGCGTTTCGGACAATATCATCGATGCCTCATTTCAGGCGCTGATGGATTCCGTGAATTTTAAACTTATGAAAAACCGCGCCATGGCCGGGCTTGCGGCTGCGGAATAACCGCCATCATTCACCAGGATTGATGCTTCAATCAGTTTAATTGAATGGATTTTATGTATTGAGAAGCGCATAGCAGTGGCTGAACAAGTCATCTGCTATGCGATTTATTCAAAAGCGGATTTGCTTTCGAGTGGAGAGAGACAATGACCGATGAGACCCTGTCCGATACCCGTCTTTCGGATGGGGCCAGAGGTTTTCTCATGGCGTTCGGCGCCTATGCGCTTTGGGGCGCATTGCCGTTTTATCTGAAAATGGTAGCCCATATTCCGGCTATGGAAGTGGTGTCTCACCGCGTCATCTGGTCGGTGCCGGTTGCTTTGCTGCTGCTGGTCGCGCTTGGGCAATTCAAGGATATTCTCAACGCAGTTCGACAGCCGCGTATGCTTGCAATGGCGGCGCTGACCGCGGCGCTTATCACCGCAAACTGGACCATTTATGTCTGGGCGGTCGCGCATGACCAGGTCATGGGCGCAGCACTTGGTTATTACATCAATCCGCTGTTCAATGTGGTGCTGGGCGGCCTGTTTCTCGGTGAACGGTTGAGCAAGGTGCAATATGTGGCTGTCGGCCTTGCCGCGGCAGCTGTCCTGCTGCTCACGTTCAATGCTGGCGGCTTGCCTTGGGTGTCGCTCGCTTTGCCGGTGTCCTTCGGTCTCTATGGCTTCTTCCGGAAATCACTGCCGATGCAGCCATTGCAGGGCTTCACGCTTGAAGTGCTGATCCTGTGTATTCCGGCGCTCGCCTATGTGGCATGGCTCGGCTCGACCGGTCAGGACCATTTCTTCGCCGGTCCGGTTTCGAATGTCGGTCTCCTGCTGCTTGCCGGTCCGTTCACCGCCATCCCGCTTATTCTTTATGCGGGCGGTGCAAAACTTCTGCGCTACACCACGCTTGGGCTGATGCAGTATATGACGCCCACCATGTTGTTTTTCTTCGCGATTTTCATCTTCCACGAGCCGTTTTCGACCGTGCAGCTTGGCGCTTTCGTGCTGATCTGGGCGGGGCTTGCGCTCTACTCCTGGTCGACACTGTCCCAGCACCGCCGCAACCGCGCGCGGGACTGACCAGCAATCATAAATAATTTGTGATTTACCTCCGGTGGATAACCTCCACCGGAGGTCTTAATTTGGCCGCTCTATCAGCAGCAGTTCCGCCGATATTTGCAGAGAACCTAGAGTATTGTCGGTATGGCCCCGAGGGCAGGATACTTCCATCGCAAGCTTGCAGTTGCGACGGTGAACCCATTGGGGTCCGTCTTTGCACCTGCTGGCACAAATATGAAGGCGGAACCGTTATCACATCGTAGCCTTGGGCCGGTGCGCTGGGTTCGCTTTTCCTTGCACACGCATATGCGTTTCTGTCTGGCGCTGGCCTCCGTCACGGTCATTGCCGGTGGCGCGATGATACTCGCGACCGGCGGGCTTGTGCGCCATGGTCGTGCCGCACAGCCAGCTTTTGCCAGCCCGACAAGCTTGGTTCGCCGGCATCGCGCCGCAGCCAAAGATGCGCGGCTCGTGCCCGCCGTGAATAATGATTTAAGCCATCGCGTGTCGCGCCGCATCGATATTGCGGAAGGCGTCGAGGATGGCGATGCGCGGCTTTATACCTATCAGCATGTGGTGCTGGATGTGAAAGGCCGCGACGCCAGGCGGCCCGCCATTGACGATACGATGGATGGAACAACAATAGCGGCCAAGTGTTGCGAACCGGCGCAACCGCTGTCCGAATTGGAGCGTGGCGTTCCGGTCAATGTCAGCCTTGCCAAGCCCGCCGCCCATGAGAAGGCGGATGTGCATGAAATCATCGTTGCGCCGCAATCGCGGGAACGAATAGAGGCGCTTTTGCAGGCCGCGGGGATCGCCGCCGAAGACAGTCAGAGATTGGAAGAAGCGCTGGCCCGCACCGAATTGCTTCCGGGCGACAATCTGGAACTGCTGGTCGACAAAAAAGACGGCAGCGATGCCGCCGCCCATGTTTCGCTGGCCCGCTTCAACCACGGCAATGCCAACAAGGCCGTCTATGGCCGGGCGGATGACGGTGTCTTTCATTCGACCGGTAATGAGCGGCTTTTTGCGCGTTTGTCCCGCGATGCCATGCTGAGCGCCTATCATCCACCAGCTCCGGCGGGAAACAGCAATGGTTCGATAGAAACGAGGCTGGTTCAGGCGGGCGCTCCACGAGAAATCGTGCGCGAAGTCGAGAAGCTTGCGGAACAGAACGGTGTCGTGCTGGAGAAGGGCGTCAATGCGCCGGATCTGATCGACCTTCTTTTCAGGAAAAGCGCAGAAACCGACCCGGAACTGGTATTTGTGGAATTCACCACCAACGGTAAAAGCAAGCGCCTCTATCGTCACGAAGGCAAGGGCGGCGCCACGGACTACTTCAACGAGGATGGCTCCTCGATGACCAAATATCTGATGCACAAACCTTTGCCGAACGGGCGACTGAACGATGGTTTCGGCTGGCGTATCCACCCGGTTCTGCACGTCCGCAAGCATCATAACGGTGTCGATTACGACGCACCGATCGGTTCGCCGATCGTGGCTGCGGGCGACGGCGTCGTGGAATTGATTTCATACCAGAAGGGTTATGGCAAATATGTGCGTATCCGCCATCAGGGCGGTTACAGCACCACCTATGCGCATCTTTCCTCGGCCAAGGAAGGACTGCGCGTCGGCCAGCATGTCAAGCAGGGCGAAGTCATCGCTTATGTCGGCTCGACCGGCTATTCCACGGGTCCGCATCTTTATTATGAGCTGAAAGTCGGCGATCAATATGTCGACCCGCTGACCGCGCGCCTCAATGCTGGTGAAAAGCTCTCCGGTTCGTCGCTGTCGAGTTTCCGCGAGGAAATCGATCACGTCGGTCAGATCGTCAATGAAATGACGCTGCCGATTCTGAAAGACGGCTCAGACGCCAAGGACAAGACCGAACCGCATGACCGACCGGCCAATAGTCAAAAGGCGGGCCGGGTGGCTGGTGGCCACCATTAAATCACGTCATGGGCGATGGGCATTCGCCAGAGTGACGAATTCTTCGACGCTGAGCGTTTCGGCGCGGCGGGTGCCGTCAATGCCGGTCTTTTCCAGAAGGGCCGCACCGCCAATGGGTTTCAGGCTTTGGCGCAGCATCTTGCGCCTTTGTCCGAAAGCGGCCTGCGTCACCTGACCGAGTGCCGCTGCATTGCAGGGCAGCGGATTTTCGAGCGGAACGATGTGCACCACGGACGACATGACTTTCGGCGGCGGTGTAAAGGCCTGCGGTGGCACGTCGAACGCGATCCTGGATTTTGTCCGCCAGCCTGCCAGCACGCCGAGGCGTCCATAATGATCGCTGTCGGGTGTTGCCACGATGCGTTCTGCCACTTCGCGCTGGAACATCAGTGTCATGGAGGAGTAGAACGGCGGCCACGGCTCGACCAGAAGCCAGTTCAAAAGCAGCTGCGTACCGACATTATAGGGCAGATTGGCGACAATGCGCGGCTTGGGACCATCGGGAAACAGTGTCTTGAAATTCTGTTCCAGCGCATCGCCGGAGATGATCCGCAAGCGGCCCGGATAATGGGCCTCTATTTCCGCCAGCGCCTCAAGGCAGCGTTCGTCGCGCTCGATTGCCGTCACGTAGGCGCCCTGCGCCAGAAGGGCGCGGGTCAACCCACCGGGGCCGGGGCCAACCTCGATAACTGGCTGGTCCTTCAGATCGCCCGCCTGACGGGCGATCTTGGAAGTCAGATTGAGATCGAACAGAAAATTCTGCCCGAGAGACTTCTTCGGCATCAGGTCATGCCGTTCGATGACTTCGCGAAGGGGTGGCAGATTGTCGATGCTCATGCCTTGGAACCTGTTGTATTTTTTGCCAGCTCATGCGCAAGGCGGATTGCTGCAACCAGACTGTCTGGTCGCGCTAAGCCCTGACCTGCAATGTCGAACGCTGTGCCATGATCCGGCGAGGTGCGGATAAAGGGCAGGCCGAGCGTTACATTGACGGTTTCGTCAAAGGCGAGCGCCTTGGCTGGTATCAGGGCCTGATCGTGATACATGCAGATGGCTGCATCATATGCCGCACGCGCTTGAGGGTGGAACATCGTATCGGCGGGCAGGGGACCGCGCACGTCGATGCCCTCCAGTTGCAATTGTTCCACTGCGGGGCGAATGATCGCGTCGTCTTCCTTGCCCATGGCGCCGCCTTCGCCCGCATGCGGGTTGAGGCCGGAAAGCGCCAGACGCGGCTTGGCAATCCCGAACCGCTCGCGCAGTTCATGCGCCGTAATGCGCGACACTTCGAGAATATTCTCGGTCGTGAGCTGGCGCGGCACTTCCACAAGCGGGATGTGAATGGTCACGGGGACGGCGCGCAATTGCGGCCCGGCGAGCATCATCACCGGCGTGATTGTCGTGCCAGCGTGATGGCTTGCAAGCTCTGCCAGAAATTCGGTGTGCCCCGGATGCTGGAATCCGGCTTCATAAAGCGGCTTCTTGGCAATCGGGCAGGTGACGACGGCGGACGTCTCGCCAGCGAGCGTAAGCGCGACAGCGCGCTCAATCGCTTCAACTGTGCCTGCGGCATTGTCAGTCAGTGGTTTACCAGCGCTTTCGCTGTGCTTGTTCACGAGCGGCAAGACGGGCAAAGCGCGTGCAAAAACCTCGCGTGATGCGGCAGCGTCTGCGACCGCTTCGATCTGGACGTCGAGATTGAGAAGCCGCGCGCGTGCTTCAAGCTGTGCAGGATCGGCCAGCAGCACAAAAGGGGGCAGGGACAATTCATCCCGTCTGAGCCAGACGGCCAACGCGATATCCGGGCCGACACCGGATGGGTCGCCGACAGTAACCGCGAGCGGAAGAACAGACTGTGCGCACATGCTTCTGATTCCAAAAATAAAAGCTGGCAACCGGAAAATACCGTGCCAGCTCATATCATTGCCTTATCCTGAACGACAGCTGTGCTGTCGCCGGAATGTTAGCGATTAACGATGGTGGCTTTCTTGCGCAGCTCATCCAGATATTTGGTGGCAAGCGCGTCCGCCTTCTTTTCCTGACCTTCTGGCGTGTCCGCGCCCTCCATGGAGAAAACGAGCTGTGCGACGCGGTCATCGGAAAGCTGGCGCGTGGCGCAGACGGCGAGGAATTCGACGCCCTTTTCCGTGTCATGCGGCGGTGTCGTGCGGCCCACGCCAGCGGCCTTGACATCCTTCGACCATTCACCCGGCAGCTGCTGTTCGATAATGCGTCCAAGATCGCGGACAGTCACATCGATAATGCCTTTTGCCTGCTGGCGCGTCGCGTCGCAGCTCTGGAAGCGCGAACGAAGCGCATTGGCTTCCTGACGGCGCTTGGCGAGAAGGGCGGGCGACCGCTTCGAGGTCGGTACGACGAAGATGACTTGCTGCAGGTGGTATTCGGTCGCAACAGGCTTCTTGCCGCCGTCCTTCAGCATGCGCTGAACGGCATCCTGTTCGCTGACCATGCCGGTGGCACGGAAACGGGCGCTGACAAGGCGTCCCCAGCCCATCTGGACCATGATGTATTTCTTGAAATGGTCCGGCGTAACACCTGCCTGATTGAGCACTTGATTCAACTGCGCAAGCGTCATCTTGTTGCGGGAGGCAAAGCCTGCATAGGCCTGATCGACTTCCTGATCGGAAACGTTGATGCCGCGGCTCTTCATCTCGATGCGCTTCAGCATTTCGTCGGTCAGTTCCTGACGGGCGAGCTGGGTGGTATTGCCGCCCTTGCGCTGCAGCTTCAAAAAAGCTGCCCGGCGCTGAATATCGCCATTGGTGATCGCATTGCCGGAAACGACAACCTTGACCTCAGCTTCCCCAGCGGCAAAAGCCGAGGTGGGAAGTGCAACCGTGCCGAGCGCCGTCAGACAGACAGCCGCGCTTAACAGGGAGGCGAAAAGAGGTCTTGCAAACATCATCTTGTTTCCCGATTTCCTTACGGTCGGTGAACGGAACCCTTCACCGGATGTACTCATTCGGTTCCGGATATGCTTGTCATCGAGCCGCAAGAGTATCGGAAACCAACTATATTGCTGTCTGTATAGAGGAGCCAGTGCGGCGAAACAATGACCCTCGCGCATTTTACAAGACGATTAGGGATTGTTTACTGAGTGAAATCGCAAATTTCACATAAGCCGTTTTTTGCTGGGAACGGCTTTGAGCAGATATGATCGGAAACATAAGAATATGTTTCCGATCATAGATCTTAGAATGTCTGGTTGCCACTGCCGATATCGCCGAGCGTGCGCAATGAGATGTTGAAGCCGATGCCGTGCGAAGCCTTGTCCTCACCGGGATTACGCGTCTGCGTATATGCCATCATGTAAGTGAAGCATTCGTCATCATAGGCAAGGCCGGACGATGCACGGACGAGGGTATTCGACACGAGATCGTAAGTGCCCGAGCCGAAAACACGCCAGTTCGCATTGACCTTGGCCGAAGCGGTGCCGCTCACTTCCTGACGCAAATCATTATAGCCATAGGCTGGCTGAGGGGTGATATAAGCATATTGCGCCGTCAGCGTCAGCTTTTGCCAGCTCTGCTGCACTTCAAGTTCGCCGCGACGTACCGACAGGCTGTCCTTATCGAAGCGACCGCGTGCAGCCAGCGCCAGACCTGTCGAATTGGACGTGCCGATCATCGCAACATAGTCCGAACGCGCACTGTCGAGACCCGAATCCGCACCGACATTCACGAAGTCGCTCGTTGCATAGGAATTCAGGCCGCCCAGCTGGAACGACTGCCCCGCCAAGGCGTAGAGCGCCCAATCGCTGTTGTTGAAGCTGCCGGAGTAGCGGAAGCCGAGATTGGCGCGCGTGCCGCCTTCAACGCGGTCATAACCAGAGAACTTGTCGCGCGAGAACAGGTTCGTCGCGTCGAAGACAAAGCTCTGTGCATCTTCGTTCGGCAATTCACCAGCATAACGCTCATTGTTGCGCACATAGATCTGCGCAATTGGTTCGAGGATATGCGTTGAACTGGTGCTCGAGAACAGGATCGGCCAGCGCAATTCGAGGCCAGCCGTCGCCATGGCGCGCAGGGCTTCAGAGCGTACGACGGCCGCCGTGTACTCGCTCATATTCGTATCTAGGCTGGTATTCGTGCCAATTGCATCCGCGCGGAGCGCAAGCAAAGGCGTAATCACCAGACCGGATGGCGTAATGAAGGTGCGCTTCCACTCCGCTTCACTCGTCAGACGGGCGCTCGTGCCACCAAAGCCTGGAATGCGAGGGTAAAACCGCGAGTTTGCTTCAGGCACTGAGAAATTTGAATTGTCGCGATAAAGCGCTTGCAGATTGGTGTTGATGTTCAGTTCGCCGCCATAAACAGGCTCAGGCAGCGTATAGGAATAGTCCAGACTTGGCAGAACCCAAGGCTGCTTCGAATGCATTTCGCTTGGGTTATCAGGCAGAAGAGATTCCTGCACATTGAAGCGATAGAAATTCAGATCGAAGTAATTACGGTTGTTGATACCGGTCAGGTAAATCTTCGAAACCTGCGTTCCGCCGTTATATCCTTCGATATTATAGGTGCGGCTGAAATTACGGTCGCTCTGGGCCATAACGTCCCAGCCGTAACGCCAGCGCGAATTGATCTCGAAATCACCTTTCGAGGACACCATGCCGCGGTTGTCCACATCGCGATCAACTGTCGCGACATCAAACTCACCGGGTTTGGCCTGATGCATGCCTGCGATACGCAGGTTATAGGTGCCGTTTTCAAGACGATGACGCCACTCGGCTTCGTTGAGGAAGCCTTGTTTCGTGTAATAGGTCGACGAAAGCGTCACGTCGTAGTTCGGTGCAAGAGCCCAGAAATAGGAGTTCTTGATGCCGAAACCGAGATCATCCTTATAGGCAAAGCCCGGGAACAGGAAGCCGCTCTTGCGCTTGACCGTCGGGTCAGCCATTTCAAAGGCCGGGAACCAGGCCAGCGGAATGCCAAGGAACTCGAACTTGCCGCGCTCGAAACGCACTGTCTTCGTGGTGCTGTTCCAGATGATCTTGCGGGCCTTGATTTGCCACAGAACAGGCCTGTCGGGGTCTTTCTTACACGCTTCGCAAGCCGTGTAGACGCCGTTATTGAACGTCGTGATTTCGCCATTGCTGCGCTCAGCACTTTCGGCGGCAAAACGCGTATTATCCGTCGTCTCGACGCGCAGGCCATTGACGAAGCCATCGCGGAAACTGTCGGTGACATCCATGTGATCGGAATAGATCTTGTTGCCGTCGCGTTCGACAACTTCCACATTCCCGGTCGCCGTCATGCGTCGGGTCTGCTGGTTATAGGTCACCTTATCGGCGACAAGGCGGTTGCCGTCATATTCGATCTTGACCCGACCCTGAGCGGTAACGGTGTTCACATCGCGATCATAGACAAGCTCATCCGCCTGCAGAAGCATCCGTGCATTCGGATCGCTCTGATAATTGGCTCCCAATGCGTCCTGCGCCGAAGCGGGCGAGGGCATGACTGCGACAGATATGAAAGGCAAAGCAAGGACGCACGCCAAGGCAGTCCCGCGCGAGAAGCGCGTGAGCAGCTGGGGCAATACCATGCGGGTGTTACTCAAACCCACTAACCATCCTCCTTATGCAACAAAAAGGAGACACCAAAGAATGTCGCAATAATCACAGGAACCCAGGCAGCTACAAACGGCGGAACGAATCCCGCATTGCCGAATGCTTTGACCAGTACCGAAACGACATAAAGCATGAAGCCAGCGACAACGCCACCCAGAATCATCGCGCCGGACTGGCCGAAACGCACAAATTTCAGGGACACTGTTGCAGCAATGAGCGTCATCGCCATCAGAAGCGCAGGCAAAGCCAGAAGTGACTGGTATTGCATGTCAAATGCGTTTGCTGAATAGCCGAATGAACGCGCGACTTCGATCTTGCGTCGTAGTTGGGTGAAGGGAATCGTATCGGGAGAAGCGAGCTTCTCTTCGACATATTCGGGTCGCAGCTGCGTGGGGATCGCAAAGCTGTCCATTTTCTTGGGCTCTTCGCCGCGCGCGAATCGCGTCACGTCAGTAAGCTGCCAATGACCATCCATCAGCTGGGCCGTGCGGGCGTCATAGCGCACGCTGATATTCTTCTGGCTGTCGAACTGGATGAACGTCGCGTCGGCCAGCCTTGCGCCCTGATCCAGAATGCTCTTCGCGCCGATGATGGTTTCGCCTTCGTCGGTCTTCTGGCGAAGCCATGGATCGCGCAGTGCAGAAACATCGGTCACTTTGCCGTTTTTCCACGTCGCCGCAATTTCCTCAGCCTTGGAGAAGCCATAGGCCGCCAGCGGATTGAGCACCAGAATCGTCGCGACGCCGAATAGCAGCGCGCCGAAGCAGGCGGGCAGCAGAAATTGCCAGGCCGAGACACCAACCGAACGCGCGACGACCAGCTCATATTTGCGGTTAAGCGAAATCAGCGTCGCCATTGCGGAAAACAGCGCCACGAATGGAATCATCTGCTGCATGATGAACGGCACGCGCATGGCGGAAAGGCCAAGCGCCGCCCACACCGTATAGTCAGGCAGATTGGAGAGTTTGCTGGCATTCTCGGTGAAGTCGAGAAGCATCGAAAGCGCGAAAATGCCGAGCAGAAAATAGAAGGTGATCTGCACGTAGCGCGTGAAGAAGTATCGACCGAGCGTCCAACCGATCATGCCTGACCTCCCGCATTGCCGCGGAAGCGGCCCGTCACGCGATCATAAAGATCGGAAACAAACTTCCGGAGACGGTCGAAGCTGTCGAGCAACCTGTCGTTCCACTTGTTGGGCAGCCCGATGCTGCGCCCGGTCGCCAGCGCAAAGCCGGTGAAGAGCATGACGGCAATCGGCACGAAATACATCACGACAATATAGGACGCGTCCTTGTCGGCGCGATCCGAGGCGAAATACCCGGCCCAATAGACGAGAAGGGCGGTGCTGATGGCCGAAAACGATGCGGACACCCGTGCTTCACGATGCGAGCGGGAATCGCCGGCGAAAGCCAGTGCGATCATCGCAAAGACCACCGGATAGAGCCATTGTGTCAAACGGCGATGCAGTTCCGCCTTATAACGCAGCGGGCGCGTTTGCAGGATCGGATCGTTCGGGTCCGGATTGAGCAGATAGGATAGCGGACGGTCCTTGGCATAAATCACATAATCGTCGCCGGCCGAGGCAAACTGGCTGAGGTCGAAAGCATAGGAATCGAATTTGATGATCGAAACCGTGCCATCGGACACACTGCGGCGCTGCACTTCGCCATTCTGCATGAGCAGCATGTTGGCGCCGGTCTCCGTCGTGGCGATGCCGCCGTCGGCTGCGTAATAGATGAGATCGAGCGACGGATCGCGTGAATCCGCGATGAACAACCCGCCAATGCTGCCATCGGAACGGCGCTCGGCCACCTGAATATAGAGATTGTCAGCCAACTTGCGGAAGCTGCCTTCCTGCACGATCAGATTGACGAGGTCGGCGCTGGCATTGGCGATCATCGCGCGCATGTTCATGCGCGCATAAGGATCGACATAATTGGCGACGAGAAACGAAACGATGGAAATCACCGCCGCAAGCATCAGAATCGGGCGCATGACAGCACTGCGCGGCGCGCCCGATGCATTGATGACGACAAGTTCGGAGTCCTGGTTCATCGTCGAGAGCGTCTGGGTGATGGCGATGATCAGTGCAAAAGGCATCACCAGCGGGATGGCGGACGGGATCAGCAGCGAACTGAACTGAATGATCGTCTGAAAAGTCTGTCCGCTGGTCGTCAGAAAGTCGATGCGCTGAAGCACCTGCACCGTCCACGTAATGCCCACCGCCGCGCCCAGCACCGCGAGGAACATGATCGCCACGCGGCGCAGGATGTACAACTCTATCAATCGCATAGGTGGAGTTTACATCCCGGTTCCGTTGAAGGAGCCCATTCACCATTTTGGAACGGCACTCGCAATAATGAACTTAATCTAATGCCGCTTGGCTAAGATTGCCCGAATAAACGCAGTTAACAGATTACTAAAAGCGAAGCGCTGGCGCTAGCTGTTGTCTGTTAAAAGGATTGAAATGTCCGAAGCAACATGTTTCTGCGCAACAGCTGTTGGAATGACCGAGGGTGTGACCAGAATATCGATTGCATGTGATGGCGCTTCACCCAAGTTAACGCAAAACTGATAAGGAAGGGCTTGCACCCTTGCTGTTTCGCCATATTCGTCTCACATGAGTGATGAAAAGTCGCGACACAATCGTGTCATTTGTTCATCGGCCATCGGTTTGGAGTTATCATGTCTAAACGTCCTTCGATTTCTTTCAGCGCGTTTGAAGCACCCGAAAAAGGCGCAGCCATCGTTCTGGTTGCTAAAGGCGGAGGCTTCGCTGAAGAGGCGGCGCAGGCTGTCGGTGGGGCGGAAAAGATTGCGCGCATCCTTGAAATCTCGGATTTCACCGGCGCATTGGGCAAGACTGCTGAAGCAATCGAAACGACGGCTGGCGGCATCGACAAGATTATTCTCGTCGGCGTTGGCGAGCCGGGCAAGCTTGGCAATGATGACTGGCTGAAGATCGGCGGTGCGGCATTTTCGCGAATCGGCAAGTCCGAACGCGCGACCGTCACGCTGGCTCTGCCGGAAACGACGATTGCGGGCGACGAAGCTGCCGATGTGGCGCTTGGCATGATTCTGCGGTCCTACAAGTTCGACCGTTACAAGACGCGCAAGAACGAGGAAAACGCCGAGCCGAAACACGCCGCGAAGATCACCATCAACGTTGCCGATACGCACAGCGCGAAGAAGGCCTTTGAAGTGGCTGAAGCCGTTTCCGATGGCGTCATCCAGGCGCGCAATCTCGTCAACGAGCCAGCCAATGTACTCGGCCCGGTGGAGTTTGCCGAAGAAGCGGAAAAGCTTGAGAAGCTCGGCGTGAAGATCGAGATTCTCGGTGAAAAGGAAATGAAGAAGCTTGGCATGGGCGCGCTTCTCGGGGTTGCGCAAGGATCGGTGCGCCCGCCGCGTCTCGTCGTCATGGAGTGGCAGGGCGCGAAGGGCAAGGAAAAGCCCGTCGCATTTGTCGGCAAGGGCGTCGTGTTCGACACGGGCGGCATTTCGATCAAGCCCGCTGGCGGCATGGAAGACATGAAGGGCGATATGGGTGGCGCGGCAGCCGTAACGGGCCTGATGCGCGCGCTGGCCGGACGCAAGGCCAAGGTCAATGCGATTGGTGTGATCGGCCTTGTGGAAAACATGCCTGACGGCAATGCGCAGCGTCCAGGTGACATCGTCACCACCATGTCTGGCCAGACCATCGAGGTTATCAACACCGATGCGGAAGGCCGTCTGGTGCTGGCGGATGCGCTGCACTACACCAATGATCGCTTCAAGCCGCGCTTTATCATCAATCTGGCCACGCTGACCGGCGCGGTCATGGTTGCGCTCGGCCAGTATCATGCAGGTCTGTTCTCCAACGACGATGAACTCGCTGACCAGCTTTACGATGCCGGTCAGGCGACGGGTGAGAAGTTGTGGCGTCTGCCGCTCGGCGCCGAATATGACAAGATGATCGATTCGAAATTCGCCGATATGAAGAACAGCGCCGGTCGTTATGGCGGCTCGATCACCGCTGCTCAGTTCCTGAAGCGCTTTGTCGGTGAAACGCCGTGGGCGCATCTCGACGTGGCAGGCACAGCAATGGGGTCTCCGGCAAATGAATATAGCCAGACCTGGGCTTCCGGCTACGGCGTGCGTCTGCTCGACCGCCTTGTCCGCGATCATTTCGAAAGCTAAACTCTTTTTGAAACAAGAAGATGGGGCGGGAATGTGAATCATTTTCTCCGCCCCGCTTCGCAGACATTTCTGGGACATGCATGGCAGAAATCCTGTTCTACCATCTGACGGAATCGACCCTCGACGAAGCTCTGCCGGGCCTCGTCGAGCGATCGCTTGGGCGCGGCTGGCGCGTGACGGTGCAGACCGTCAGCGAGGAAAGGCGGGATGCGCTGGACAATCTGCTGTGGACCTTCTCCGACACGTCCTTCGTTGCCCACGGCACCGATGCGGAACCGAACCCGGAGCTGCAGCCTGTCCTGCTGACGACGACCGAAAACAATGCCAATGGCGCAACTGTCCGCTTTCTGGTGGAAGGCGCCGGGCTGGAGCAGGTCGGCAATTACGAACGGCTTGTGGTGATGTTTGACGGTCACGATCAGGACCAGCTCGATATTGCGCGCGGGCAATGGAAAGCCTTCAAGGCGGAGAATCACGATTTGACTTACTGGCAGCAGACGCCGGATCGCCGCTGGGAGCGGAAAGCCTGATGCGTCCGGTTTTTGTTGCGATGATCGTGGCGGGCGTCGGGCTTGGCTTGGGCTACCCGTGGTATATGCGCCATTTCACCGGCAGCGAGATCGGTCGCTGGACAATGCTGGAAAACCGGCAGAGCGGTTTCAAGGTGCAGCAAGTGCGCCTTGAAACGGGCGATGCGCCGGTGCGGGTCTTCATCGATGCCACGCCTTTGCCCGGCTATGTCCCGGCGGAACGTCGGTCTGCGCTGACGCTTGCCGTCAGCCGCGACGGCCAGCCGGTTCTGTCGCAGGGGCTTGATTTCGTTTCGAACAGCAGCTCCGTCAATACGGACCGCCCGCAGGACGGGACGCCGCTGCGCCAGAGTGCGGGCGATATTGATCCGGTCATCCCCGGCCAATATGCGTTTCGTCTTGTTCAGGGCAATACGGACGGCCTGCAAATATCGAAGGCCGATCTGGTTCTGCGCCGTGGAGCGGAAACACCGGACGAAACCTTTACCACCATCGGTCTGGTTTTGGGTGTGCTGGGCGTCTATGGCCTGATGCGCACCCGTCTGCGCCGACAGAGCTGATCCCATGCAGCTTGTCCGCACCATTTCAGACCGTTTGCTTTTGCTTCTTTTGTCGGCTGTGGTGGCATTTATCGCCTTGTTTCCGCTTGAGCGGCTTGGCGTTTTCGGCTCGTCTTTTGAAGGATCGAGCGGATACGTCGCGGTCTATTTCGGATTTCCGATCCTGACCGTCATTTTCGCGGTTCTGGCAGTCCGCTTCGGGCCAAGACCGTTGCCGGTCTGGGCGCGCATCGTCGGATGGGTGCTGCTGGCGCTTGTGTTCGCTCTTGGATTTATCGGTTGAGCAATGGCGGATTAATCCGCCATCGCCTCTTCATATTCCGATGAAAGCTCCAGCCATTTTTCTTCCGCACTCGCGAGCGCGGATTTCGCATCGCTCATATCCTTGTTGATGCGAATGGCCTTTTGTGGCTCTTTCTCGTAGAGCGCCGGGTCTTCCAGCTGAGCGGCGAAAGCTTGAATCTGTTTCTGCAGTTTCTGCATCAAGCTCTCGGTTTCCTTGATCTTTTTCTGCAAGGGGGCCATGGCTTCGCGCTTTTGCGCAGCAAGCTTGCGCTGCTCCGCCTTGTTGACCTTTGGACCTTCGTCACGGTCAGTGGCGGGTTCGCCCTTGGCGTCAGCCAGTACGATCTGGCGATATTCATCAAGATCGCCTTCAAACGCTTTCACGCCGCCCTCGCGCACCAGCCAAAGCCGTTCCATCGTGGCTTCGATCAGATGCCGGTCATGCGCGATCAGGATGACAGCACCGTTGAAGGCGTTGAGTGCATGGACCAGCTCTTCGCGACTGTCGATGTCGAGATGGTTGGTCGGTTCGTCGAGGATCAAAAGGTTTGGACCGTGGAAGGTCGCAAGCCCCATCAGAAGACGCGCCTTCTCGCCGCCGGAAAGATCCTTGGCGGGTGTCAGCATCTTTTCCGTCGAAAGCCCCATTCGCGCCACACGAGAGCGAACCTTTGCTTCGGGCTCGGTCGGCATCAGCTTGCGCACATGCTCGATGGCGTTGTCTTCCGGCACCAGATCGTCCAGCTGATGCTGTGCGAAAAAGGCCACCTTCAGATTGGGTGAAATGGTCAGCGTGCCATTTTCGGGCTTCAACCGGCCCGCGATCAGCTTGGCCAGTGTGGACTTACCATTGCCGTTTGATCCCAGCAGCGCGATGCGGTCATCATTGTCGATGCGCAGCGTCACATTGCGCAGCACCGGCTTGCCCGGCACATAGCCGACATCAGCGTGATCCAGCGCGATGATGGGCGAGGCGGCCTTCTTTTCCGCGTCGGGAAAGCTGAACGGCTGCACATGGCTCTCGACATAAAGGTCGATCGGTTTCAACCTCTGCAACGCCTTGAGGCGGGACTGTGCCTGCTTGGCCTTGGTTGCCTTGGCGCGGAACCGCTCGACGAAGGATTCCATGTGCTTGCGGTGCGCTTCCTGCTTGGCATGGGCCTTTTGCTGCAATTCCAGCATTTCATGCCGCTGCCGCTCGAACTGATCGTAATTGCCGCGCCAGAAGCTGATTTTCTTCTGGTCGAGATGCATGATCGAAGTTGTGGCCGAGTTCAGGAGATCTCGATCATGGCTGATGATGATGACTGTGTGTGGATAGCGCTTCACATAATCCACCAGCCATAACACGCCTTCGAGATCGAGATAGTTGGTCGGTTCGTCGAGCAGCAGCAGGTCCGGTTCGGCAAACAGCACCGCAGCCAGCGCCACGCGCATGCGCCAGCCGCCGGAGAAGGCCGACGCCGGGCGCCGTTGCGCTTCCGCGTTGAAGCCGAGACCGGACAGGATCGCGCCTGCGCGCGCTTCGGCTGAATGGGCGTCGATATCGGCAAGCCGCGTGTGAATTTCTGCGATGCGATGCGGGTCGGTGGCCGTTTCGGCTTCCTCAAGAAGCGCGGTGCGCTCCTTGTCCGCCTTCATCACGATTTCGATCAGCGCTTCCTCGGTGCCGGGGGCTTCCTGCGCCACCTGACCGATGCGGGTGTTCTTCGGCACTGATACGCTGCCGGTTTCCGGCGCGAGATCACCGGTGATCACCCGGAACAAGGTGGACTTTCCGGTGCCGTTGCGACCGACGAAGCCGGTCTTCGACCCGGCAGGCAGTGTCACGCTGGCATGATCGATCAGAAGGCGTCCGGCGATGCGGACGGAAATGTCATCGAGAATAAGCATGGACAGGCTTTTGCACGGCTCCGGGGGTTTCCGCAAGTATCAACATAGATCAGGCGAAGCGGCGACCGCCTTCCGTGCGCTGGAATTGCGAGAGATCAAGCGATGGGGCGCTGCTGCCGAGCCGCGTCAGGGCCGCATGGATCTGTCCGCGATGGTGGGTCTGGTGATTGAACAGATGCGCAAGCGAAGGCGCCAGTCGCTGGCTCATCGTGCGCATGTCGGAAACGGTCGTGTAGGTAAAGCGCCCTGCGAGCTTGTCGGCGTTTAACCCTTCGGTATAGCGGCAGATGCGCTCATCCTCGGCATGGCGTAGATCGCGCAGCGTGATGAAATTGTCGGTGATGATGGCGTCGAGTTGCTTTGGATGGTCGCCTTCGCCGGTAAAACGCTTCATCCAGATGCGGTCGGTAACCAGGAGATGGTTGAGCGTGCGATGGACCGAGCCGAAAAACAGGCCGAGATCTAGCCGGTATTCTTCATCGCTCAGATCGGCAGCGGCGGCATAAAGCAGCTCGTTCGCCCAGCGATTGTACCACGCAAACATTTGAAAATGCTGTTCCATGCAATCCCCCGCTATCTGACAGCCTGAATCAGAATGGCGTTATCTATGCCTTCAAATTTCTGCCGTCTCAAGCCGGTAAACGGGTGGCGATGCTCGCTAGCTCTTGGCAATCAGGCTTATCGACGGTATAGAGCCTCACTTTTCTAAAATTTCCCAGCAAACAAGGTGTCATAATGGCAATCGAACGTACCTTCTCCATGATCAAGCCCGACGCGACCCGCCGCAACCTGACCGGCGCAATCACCGCCAAGCTTGAAGAAGCTGGTCTGCGTGTTGTCGCTTCGAAGCGCGTCTGGATGAGCCTGCGTGAAGCACAGGGCTTCTACGCTGTTCACAAGGATCGTCCTTTCTTCGGCGAACTGACTGAATTCATGTCTTCGGGCCCGACGATCGTTCAGGTTCTCGAAGGTGAAAACGCAATCGCCAAGAACCGCGAAGTCATGGGCGCCACCAACCCTGCAAACGCAGACGCTGGCACGATCCGCAAGGAATTCGCCCTGTCGATCGGCGAAAACTCGGTTCATGGTTCCGACGCTCCGGAAACCGCTGCCGAAGAAATCGCTTACTGGTTCTCGGGCACCGAAATCGTCGGCTAATCCGATCCGCATGCATGAAAAAAGCCGGGCTCGCGCCCGGCTTTTTTGTATCTTCTCTCAAATCAGATCAGAGATTTTGCGCCAGTGTCGCGATCTCTTTGCCTTCCTGATCGAGAAGGACGAGCTTGCCCACCGTATCAATCTTGTAGGATCGCGTTCTGGTCAATGTATCGAGGAACTTGCGTTCCTGGTTCATGAGTGCGGGTGGACACTGCATGTAGGTCGATCCGACCTCGGCAAAGGAAATATTCTCGCCCGTCACCGTGGCTTTGCTGAAATAACGATTGCAGCCGCCCGAACCGCTGACGGAACCATCGGAGGTGACGGTCAGTGTGGTCTGGGCATTGTCGATCACGCCGCCGCCCTGAATGTCTTCTGCCAGCCAGTCCTTGCCTTCAATACCGATGGACACGGCTTCGTCGGCGCTCTTGCGAACCATGACGACGCGCATTTCCACCGGAGCACCGGGATTGGCCGGATCGATGGTGTAATTCTGGTCATTGACGAACCAGAGCGTATCGCCAGCCGTGATACGGGCCTGCAAGGCGTAGGTGTGGCCGGATTGAATCTGATCGGTGTCGAAATTGATCGCGAAGGGGATCGGCGATCCTTGCGCGGATTCAATGCGAGTTTCGGCAATCGTTGTGGACGGCGCATCGGCAAGCGAGATATCCGCAAGCTGCACGGTCAGCTTGGCCTCGGGGGGCAGGGCGATGCGCTCACGATACATGACCTTGCCACTGACAGTCTTTTCCGCAGCAATGCTGCTGGTCGGCATGGATGTGGTGAGGAACAAGGCGGCGCCACCAAGCGCGCCAAGACCGACCACAAGAGCCGCCGCAATGGAAAGAGTGCTTTTCAGTAGTTTTCGCATTCTTAAAGTCCGAAACCTTATTCCTGCACAGTCGGGGAGAATCCCCGTCGTGACAGTGTTGCCGTGCCCATTGCTCCGTTCGCGATCCATATCTGACGGGAGCCTGATTCACTCCGCTGACAGTAATGAAATCTTCATGTGAAAATTGTGGCAGCACAAGTAAATGCGACCCAAATTACCCTTTATTTTAGGGGTTTAAATAGTTAATTCGCACTTAAAGATAAACGCAGTTTTCAGCAAATAGATCAGCGCACTGTTTGGACGGCTCAAGTATCGCGTGACTTGAGCCACCGCTGACGACTCAAATCGTCGTCTGCCTTGGCCTCTACCCACCCATCCGCAGTGCCATCGGCGAGGTGTTCGCGCTTCCAGAACGGTGCGCCGGTCTTCATGAAATCCATCAGGAAAGAGGCGGCCTCGAAGGCGGCGAGGCGATGCGCGGAAGCGGTCGCGACAAGGACGATATTGTCGCCGGGCTTGATGAGCCCATAGCGATGAATGACGGATATGCCGAGAAGCGGCCAGCGCGCCATCGCCTGTTCGGCAATGCGCCTGATCTCGGCTTCGGCCATGCCCGGATAATGTTCAAGTTCAAGCGCGGAGAGGCGGCCATTTTCGTCCCGGCAAAGCCCGGTGAAGGTGACTATGGCCCCGATATCCTTGCGCCCGTCGCGAAGTTTTTCCACTTCGGCAGTCGCGTCGAAGTCTTCCTCGCGAACGCTGACAAACAGCGGGCAAATTGGTTGCCCACTCATATCAGCCACCCGTCATGGGCGGGAAAAGTGCTACCTCGTCGCCGTCCTGGATGAATTCGTGGTGTTCGGCATGTTCCTGATTGATCGCCGCGCGGATAACGTCGCCATGTTCGAAAGCGGCTTCATATTCTTCGCCGTGGGTTTTCAGCTGGCTAATGAGTTCGCCGACCGTCACTTTCGGGGCAGGGAGGACGATGAGGTCCTCATCCTTGCCGATTTTCTCCCGCACCCAGGCGAAATAGACGACTTTAACGCTCACGAGCTTAATCCATCACGTGCTTCAGGCCTGCCTTGAAGTAATCCCAGCCCGTATAAAGCGTGAGGATTGCCGAAATCCACAGCAGGACAATGCCCAGTTCCGTTACATAGGGCATGATTTTATCACCGGCAGGGCCAGCGAGCAAAAAGGCCAATGCAACCATTTGCGCTGTGGTTTTCCACTTCGCAAGACGCGAAACCGGAACGCTGACTTTCAGTTCCGCCAGATATTCACGCAGGCCGGAAACCAGAATTTCGCGACACAGGATGATGATCGCCGCCCAGAGCGTCCAGCCGGCGATGGTGCCATCGGCGGCCAGAAGCAGCAGAATGGCGGATACGAGAAGCTTGTCTGCGATCGGGTCAAGCATGCGACCGATGGTCGAGGTCTGCTTCCAGATACGGGCAAGATAGCCGTCGAAGAAATCGGTGATGCTGGCCACGATAAACAGGCCAAGAGCGGTCCAGCGCGCGAAGTCGCTGGATTCGAGGCGCCCCTCCACAAAGAAGCACAACACCACAAGCGGCACGGCGACAATCCGTCCATATGTGAGGATGTTGGGCAAGGAGAGGGTATGTTTGTTCTGCATTGTTCCGCCGTAACGTTATTTTGTGCACATCAACAGGGATGACCAATAAAATCAACTCTTGTGCAGGTGTTCTGCTCGGACCTTATGACGCTGGCGCGCAAAAGCGCATCAAAATTGCGTCACCGGTCACGAAAATGATCGTGAATGGTGCGTGCCATTGCCTCCGATATGCCGTCGATCTGCATCAGGTCTTCCATCGCCGCACGGGAAACAGCCTTTGCCGTTCCAAAATGATGCAGCAATGCGCGTTTGCGCGATGGACCGATTCCCGCAATTTCATCGAGCGGGTTCTTGACCATTTCTTTCTTGCGCCGTGCGCGATGCGTGCCGATGGCGAACCGGTGTGCCTCATCGCGCATGCGCTGGATGAAATAGAGAACCGGATCGCGCGGCGGCAGGGTGAAAGGCTGCTTACCCTCCACGAAAAACCGTTCGCGTCCCGCTTCACGGTCCACGCCCTTGGCGATGCCGATTGCATTGACCAGATTGGCGATACCCATCTCGTTGAGAATCTGACGCACAGCCCCCACTTGCCCCTGTCCACCGTCAATGAGAATCACATCGGGCCAGGCCGGGAAACTGTCATTTATTTCAGGCACTTCAGGGCTTTCCGGATCGGGTGCTTCATCCGGCGCGCCATGCTCCTTCACCAGCCTTGAGAAGCGACGCTCGATCACTTCGCGCATCATGCCAAAATCATCGCCCGGCGTGATATCTGTCGAGCGGATATTGAACTTGCGATACTGGTTTTTGACGAACCCTTCCGGTCCGGCGACGATCATGCCACCGACGGCGTTCGTGCCCATGATGTGCGAGTTGTCGTAAACCTCGATGCGGCGTGGCGTACGCGCAAGGCCGAATGTCTCTGCCATGCCTTGCAGCAGGCGCGCCTGCGACGAGGTTTCGGCAAGTCTGCGGCCCAGCGCTTCGCGCGCATTGGTCAGGGCGTGATCGACAAGGTCCTTCTTCTCGCCACGCTGGGGCACATTGACCTGCACCTTATGACCGGCGCGGGTGGAAAGCGCCTCGGCGATGAGCGACTGTTCTTCCACGGCCTCAGACAGAAGCACAAGGCGGGGGCAGGGCTTGTCGTCATAGAACTGCGACAGGAATGCGCCCAGAACTTCCGCCGGGCCAAGCGAGCTGTCGGCTTTTGGATAATAAGCGCGGTTGCCCCAGTTCTGGCCGGTGCGGAAGAAGAAGACCTGAATACAGGTCATGCCGCCTTCCTGATGGATGGCGAACACATCGGCTTCTTCGACGGTCTGCGGATTGATGCCCTGATGTGACTGGACATGCGAAAGGGCTGCCAGACGGTCGCGATAGACTGCCGCATGTTCGAAATCGAGATCGGCGGATGCCGCCTGCATGGCGGTGGCCAGATGGTCTTTCACCGACTGGCTCTTGCCGGACAGGAATGCCTTGGCCTCCGAGACCAGTTCAGCATAATCGGCATCGCTGATTTCGTGCGTGCACGGACCGGAGCAGCGCTTGATCTGATAAAGCAGACAGGGGCGCGTGCGGCTTTCGAATACCGAATCGGTGCAGGTGCGCAGCAGAAAGGCGCGTTGCAACGCGTTGATTGTGCGTCCTACCGCGCCGGCCGACGCGAAGGGGCCGAAATAGTCGCCCTTGCGAGAGCGTGCGCCGCGATGCTTGAAAATACCCGGCGCGCGATGATCGCCCGTCAGCAGAATATAGGGAAACGACTTGTCGTCGCGCATCAGCACATTGAAGCGCGGGCGCAATCGCTTGATCAGATTGGCTTCGAGCAGCAGCGCTTCGGTTTCGGTGCGCGTGACGACAAATTCCATCATCGCCGTCTCGCGGATCATCCGGACGATGCGATTCGAATGGGCTATGCCGCGCGCATAATTGGAAACGCGTTTCTTGAGATTGCGCGCCTTGCCGACATAAAGCACGTCACCGTCACTGTTGAACATGCGATAGACGCCGGGATTGTTCGGCAGCCGTTTCACGAAGGCGTTGATGATATCCTGACCGCTGAGACCTGCCGTATCCGGCAGTCCATCGGACGAGTCCCACTGGATCTGATCGGCCATTGAAGGCGCAGCAACAATTTCGGAACCGGTGTCGTCGCTGTCTTCATCATCTTCGGCTTCCGCATCGCCAATGATAATACCGGCCACGTCCTGCTCGTCGTCGGACGGCAGGTTAGAGCCAGTATCGTCATGGTTTTTGCGGTTGCCGCTCATTCAGTGATTCCTGCGATGTCGGGGGTTTCCCATGCCAGATGTTGCCCGCCGTCAAGCGCGATCATCTGGCCGGTAATGGAACGATTCTCCCAGAAGTAACGCACTGTGCGCCCGAATTCCGGCAATTCTGGCGCACGTTGCAAGGCGACCTTGCTGACTTGTCGTTCAAAATCACCCGGCCGCTGGCGTTCACTCGGCAAGGTCGGACCCGGCGCAATGGCGTTGACGCGAATGCGCGGGGCCAATGCCTGCGCAAGTGTGCGGGTTGCATTCCAAAGCGCTGTCTTGGACAGCGTATAGGAGAAGAAGTTCGGATTGAGCTTCCAGACGCGCTGGTCGATTACATTGACGATCAGCCCGTCCACTGCTTCCGGCAGAGCCTTGGCCATTGCTTCGGAAAGCATGACCGGGGCTTTGAGGTGAATCGCAAAATGCTTGTCCCACAAAGCCATGTCGAGATCACCAACCCGGTCATCCTCAAACAAGGACGCATTATTGACGAGCAGGCGGATCGGGCCGATCTGGCGCTCGGCTTGCGCAATAAGGCCGCGCACATCCTGCTCGGATGAGAGGTCGGCCTGAACGACGCAGGCCGTTCCGCCGCGCGCAATGATGGCATCGGCAAGAGCCTGACCTTCTTCGATGGAACGGTTGCAGTGGATCGCAACAGGGAAGCCATGGGCTGCGAGGTCTTCGACAATCGCCTTTCCGATGCGCCGTGCGCCGCCCGTCACGAGGACCGGACATTTTGCAAGCTGGCTGACTTCCTGTTCGTTCAACACGGTAAACACTTTCTTATCGAGATTCTCTCGTGATTTTCATGCCATTTTGCTCGTCAGATTGCATCCATTAATAGCGGGAAATACGTCCGCTACTGACAAAATGCGAACAATATCAGTTGCTTCTCGTAGCGAGGGAGTGAGTTGATTGCCCCGCAACAATCCGCACCTGCTCATATAGTCACAAAAGCTTGGCGTTGCGAGAATGCAACATCGCATTTTTGCCATTTTCTCGTCGGGTTTTCTTCACAGAAGCGGGCATTTCGTGCCGCAATTACCGACGATACCTCCTCCCCATCAGCACGGCATGGGCAACTTCGAACTCCCAACATGCTGCCCGCCCGATAAGGGACCGTGTCAAACGTAATTTGTGTAAGGAGAATGCTATGCGCACTCTTAAGTCTCTCGTAATCGCCTCGGCTGCGCTGCTGCCGTTCTCTGCGACTGCCTTTGCAGCTGACGCCATTCAGGAACAGCCTCCTGTTCCGGCTCCGGTCGAAATGGCTCCCCAGAACACCTGGGCTGGCGGTTATACCGGTCTGTACCTCGGCTACGGCTGGAACAAGGCCAAGAACGACATCGTCGGCACCGTAAAGCCTGACGACTGGAAGGCTGGCGCTTATGCTGGCTGGAACTTCCAGCAGGACCAGTTCGTATACGGTGTTGAAGGTGACGCTGGTTACTCCTGGGCCAAGAAGTCCAAGGACGGTCTGGAAGTCAAGCAGGGCTTCGAAGGCTCGCTGCGTGCACGTCTCGGCTACGACCTGAACCCGATCATGCCATACATCACCGGTGGTATCGCTGGTTCGCAGGTTAAGCTGAGCGGCAATGGCGACGACGAAAGCAAGTTCCGCGTTGGTTGGACTGCTGGTGCCGGTATGGAAGCCAAGCTGACCGAAAACATCCTGGGCCGCGTTGAATACCGCTACACCCAGTTCGGTAACAAGGACTATGACCTCGGTGGCACCACCGTTGGCAACAAGCTCGACACCCACGACATCCGCGTTGGTCTCGGCTACAAGTTCTAATTATCTGATAATTGAACACGGAAAACCGGGTAGGCAACTGCCCGGTTTTTTGTTGCCCGAATTTTCTTCGGGCAGACAGGCCCTCAATAACCTTCCTGCTGTGCGGTATCGATCAGCCATTTACGAAAAGCGGCCATCGCGTCCGTTTCCGGGCGCGATTGAAGTCGGGCCAGCCAATAGCTGCCCATCGTCACCGTTTGCGGGAAGGGCTGGACGATTGTTTCGGCGTGAAGCTGCCGGGTGAACATTGACGGCGGCGCAAGCGCGACACCTGCCCCCTGTATTGCAGCTTCCATCATGGCCAGCGACGAATCGAACATGATGCTTTTGGGTAGCGGCATGTCGCCGGTGACGCCAGCAGCAGCAAACCATTGCGACCATTCATCGGCCCGATAGGACCGAAGCAGCGTATGGCGAGCGAGATCAGGCGGTGTTTTCAGCTGACTGGCTATGTCCGAAATGCACAAGGGCGAAAGCGGCGCTTCCAGAAGGCGGATTGCCTCGACACCGTGCCACGCGCCGGACCCGAACCGAATCGCAAAATCCAGTCCCTCAGCGGCGATGTCGACGCGGTTATTATTGGTCGAAAGCCGCAAATCGATAAACGGATGCGTGGTCTGAAAATCGCGCAGGCGAGGGATCAGCCAGCCGACGGCCAAAGTTCCGACCACACCAACGCGCAGAACCTCGCGATAATGTCCGCCTTCAAAACGTTCCAGCGTCCCGGCAATGTTATCGAAGGCCTCCCGCAAGGTGGGCAGCAGCGTTTCACCTTCATGGGTGAGCAGCAATCCGCGCGGCAAGCGTTCGAACAGGGTGACATTGAGGCGGCTTTCGAGGCTTTTCACCTGATGGCTGACAGCGGCTTGGGTCACGCATAATTCGATTGCCGCCTTGGTGAAGCTGAGATGGCGTGCCGACGCCTCGAAGGCGCGCAGTGCATTCAGCGGAAGATGAGGCCGGACCATCGCTATACCCAAATTTTTCTAATGTCAGAGGCAAGATAACGTCGTTTGTTTCGGACGTATAGCTCGCTTATATCGAGAGTGCCGAATAGACGGGTTTTGATTTCAATTCACCTGCATCCGGTTTAACGCGCGTTATTTCACATGAGAAAACACCGATTCCTTCCGCATGTCTCCCACGCGGCAGGGAAATCGGTTCACAATGAGGATTGCGTATAAGTCATGAGAAAAACTACCGTTTCCGCCTTGAGCATAACTGCCGTCGCCAGCCTGTTGACCAGTGTCTCCGTACAGGCCGCAAACGCGCCGAGCGAGAAAGAAATCAGGCATCTGGTCGATGAAACGATCAAGCCTGTCATGGCCGAACACAAGATTCCCGGAATGGCTGTCGCCGTTACGGCGGGTGGCAAGACCTACTTTTTCGGCTATGGCGTCGCCTCTAAGGAAAGCGGACAGAAGGTGACCGAAGACACGATCTTCGAGATTGGTTCCGTCTCCAAAACCTTTACCGCGACGCTCGGCGGGTTGGGGCTTGCGGAGGGTGCGTTTAAACCGGGGGACACGGCGACGAAATACGCTCCCAAACTGGCAGGCAGCAGCTTCGACAACGTCTCGATGCTTGATCTTGGCACCTACACTGCTGGCGGTTTGCCCCTGCAATTTCCAGACAGTGTCACCGACCACAAGACGATGATCGACTATTTCAAGAATTGGAAGCCGGATTATCCTGCGGGCACGCAGCGCCGCTATTCAAATCCGAGTATCGGTCTGTTTGGTTATCTCGCCGCTCAAAGCATGGGCGAGCCCTTCGACAAGGTGATGGAAACGAGGCTCATTCCAGCCTTCGGCCTGAAGCACACATTCATCCAGGTGCCTGAAAGCCAGATGAAGAATTACGCCTATGGCTATTCGAAAGCCAACAAGCCGATCCGGGTGTCTCCCGGCGCCTTCGACGCGCAGGCTTATGGAATCAAGACCACTGCGCCGGACCTGATCCGTTTCGTTCAGTTGAATATGGACAGCACATCGCTTGGTCAGCCGATGCAAAAGGCCGTAGCGGCCACGCATACCGGCTATTACAAGGTCGGTGACATGACACAGAGCCTTGGCTGGGAGCGTTACGCCTATCCTCTGAGTCTGAAAACGCTGCTTGGCGGCAACACCTCCGATATGGCGATGAAATCGCACAAAATCGAAAAGCTCGCCCCACCTTTGCAGCCGTCGGACGACATGCTGCTGAACAAGACCGGTTCGACCGGTGGTTTCGGGGCCTATGTGGCCTTTGTGCCGGGCAAAAAGATCGGCATTGTGATGCTTGCGAACCGCAATTATCCGAACGATGCACGGATCAAGGCCGGTTACCGCATCCTGAAGGCGCTGGACGGCAATCAATAATCGCTGAAAATACAAACGCCCCGGATAGCGGCTGCCATCCGGGGCATTTGAAAGCTTGGCGCAGAACTTAGCCTTGCGGCAGCAAAGCCGCCAGTTCCGGATGCAGTTCCCGATAACGCTTGATCCAGCGCTTCAGCTTCGGACGTCCACGTTCCCATTTGCCATCGAAGCGCAGCGCGAGATAGCCCAGCACAGCAGCGACGGCGATATGGCCCGCATGCAGCTTGCCCGCCAGACGCGGCGGGGCCTCATTGAGCAGGTCGAGCGCACGCTCGGCCTTGCGCCATTGCAGATCCAGCCATGGCTGGTGGATTTTATCTTCCGGGCGCAGGCGGCGTTCATAGACATGCGCGAGCAGAACGTCGGCCAGGCCATCGGCAATGGCTTCATAACGCTCGGCATCGGTGCGCTTTTCCGCGTTGCGCGGGAAAAGCTTGTTGCCGGAAACGCGGTTCAGATATTGGGTAATGGCGCGGCTGTCAAAAACGGCCTTGCCGTCATCGGTAACAAGGGTTGGAATCTTGCCAAGCGGATTGGCGCTGATGAGGTTCTCCGGCTCCGCCGACGTGTTCACGACCACGCTTTCAAAAGGGACGCCTGCATAATGCGCGGCCATGCGCACCTTCGCGCTGTAAGGCGAGGCGGGTGAATAGAGAATCTGCGTCATGTGTGATTCCTGAGAATGAAGATTATTGGGTTGCCGGCATCATGACCGAACGGCTGCGGCAGGCGTTATTATTAACCTCCTGGCAGGCGCGATATTGGAGATCCTTCGTCATGCAGATGCGCACTTCCTGAAGATAATTGCGCTGGCAGGTGACAGAAATGCTGCTGGCCTTCATGCCCGGATTGGCTGCAAGGAAGGCTTTTTCGACCAGCATTGGGTCAACCCGGCGGTCACCGCTTACATTGCGAAGGCTGGGCGGAATATTGACCTGCTCATAGGCGTTGCGCAGCGTGTCGAAATAATCGCGTTGGGACAGACCCGAGCAGCTTCCGTGCTTGCGCCATTCATGGCCTATCAATCCAGCGGCCGGCATGATGTCCGACAGGCTGGAAATAATCTGGCGCGGAACATAACCGCCGCGGCTGCGCACATTGTCGAGCTGGCAATTGGTCGGATAGCCCCATTCATTTTGGGGCCAGAGACCATGGGCGACGAAGCCGAAAGGGCGCTGGTTGTTGCATTGCTGCTTGTTGGCGCGACGGCCTTCCGACGCGCAATAGCTCGGTGACCAAGAAAGCGACAGCACATAGAAGTCGAAATCGCCGGGCACATCGCCATTGTCCTGGTCGTCAGCAAGAGCTGCACCCGACAATATTGTCGTCGCCATCAGGGCAATCGAAAGCAAAGCGCTTGGGACAGCCGCCAGTCTTCGCAGCATGGAACCTCCGGTCAGGTCAGCGGAGGACGCGGCAGCTTGGCGCGTCGTAGACATACCAGCGGTCGAAGCCTTCAACGCAGAATTCCACGTTGCGACCGACCGATGCAAAACCCTGACCTTCTTCGACCAGATACCAGACGGAACGGTATTGGCCGTCACTCAATACGGCGGTGGCCTTGCAATAGGTGCGTTCGATTTCTGCCGGGTTGGTCTTCGGCTCATAACGGGTCAGCTGAACATCGCTCATCGCTGAAATGCCGACTTGCGGCAGTTCGGGAACGTGGCGCACCTGATAGCCGAAACGCGAGACCACCGAGCGCAGCACGCTCTGCTGGTTGCAGACGGTGTTATCGACCACGGCTGGTGCAGACTGAAGATAATCGGCAGCGCTGGCGGGCAGGGCTGCAAAAGTCACCGGCAGGACGGAGGCGGCGAAGAGGGCGGCCCGCGAAAAGCGACCGAAGCGATCCAGTTTGCCCGAGGTAAGTTGCATGTCTCTATCCTGTCCCAAAATGCGAACGCGAAGCGCGCGCTTATGTCTGTGATAGCCGAAGCTTTGCTTCGCGCAGTTTCTTTCAGCGCGCGGCAGCGGTCAAGAGCGATCCGTCTCGCCGCGTATCCACCGAACACTGAAATTGCTACCCTTTTCTTCGGCCAGCAGTTTCGTAAGGCTGGGAAGCACGGTTTGCATCTCACTTTCGAGTGTATAGGGCGGATTCACGACAATCATACCGGTGCCATCGAGGCGCGGTTCGGATGAGGGCGGGCGAATCGCCAGCTCGATCTGCATGATCTTCGGAATCCCGGTTTCATGAAGCCGCTTGGCGAAGCGCTCGGTTTCCTTGCGGTCCTTCACCGGATACCACAGCGCATAAGTGCCGCCGCCGAAGCGCTTGTGCGCCTTGGCGAGACCATCCACCATACGGTCGAATTCGCCTTCAATTTCGAAAGGTGGATCAACGAGCACGAGGCCGCGTTTTTCCTTTGGCGGAAGATGCGCGCCAAGCGCCAGCCAGCCGTCGAGTTCAATGACGCGCACCTGATAATCGCCGTCGAAGCGCTTTGCCAGTTTGGCCGCATCCTGCGGGTGCAGTTCCAGCGCTGACAGGCGGTCCTGCTTGCGCAACAAATGCCGCGTCACATAAGGCGAACCAGGATAGTGGCGGAGTTTTCCGTCCGCGTTCACCGCACGCACCGCATCGAGATAAGGCTTGAGCAGTTCCAGCACTGCCGGTTCAATCTGGCCTTTTTCGACCGCTTCGATGACACGGTGAATGCCGCCGGTCCATTCGCCGGTCTTGCCCGCTTCGACGCCCTTCAGGTCGTAAAGTCCGATGCCCGCATGGGTGTCGATGACGCGAAAGGCCTGATCCTTGCGCTTCAGATAGTCGATGATACGGGCGAGGATGACGTGTTTGACGACATCCGCGAAATTTCCGGCGTGATAGGCGTGACGATAATTCATGATCGCGCTTGTTTCACGGCTTTCCGCTTTCGGCAAGAGGATACCAATTTCCGATTCGCCACGACTATCATAAATGTGACATACAGCGGTCACCAACCGCATCTTCACCTGAGTCGAGCTTGCAATGTCCGGTGGCGTCCTTCTGATCGTCCTGTTTGGCGCGTTTCTTCACGCGAGCTGGAACGCCATCGTCAAAAGCAGCGGCGACAAGTTTTTCGCTGCCGCCAGCGTGACCGGCGCTGCCGGTTTTATCGCCTTGTTCATCGTGCCATTTTTGCCGATGCCGAATGCGGTCAGCTGGGTCTATATACTGATGTCGACCGTCACCCAGACTTTCTATATGTCGCTGGTGGCGGCGGCCTATAAATCCGGCGATATGAGCGAGGCCTATCCCATCATGCGCGGCACGCCGCCTTTGCTCGTTGCGCTGGTCAGCGCGCCGCTGGTGGGCGAGGTCATGGGCTGGAAGAGCTGGCTCGGCATTGTGTTCATCTGTTCGGGCGTGCTGGCCATGGCGCTGGAAGCAAGGCGGCGCAATCGCGGCACCTCCAGTCGCACGGCCATTCTGGCGCTGACCAATGCCGGGTTTATTGCCGGTTACACCATCATCGACGGTCTTGGCGTGCGGGCGTCGGGTGCGCCGCTTTCCTATACATTGTGGCTGTTTGTCATCAATGCCGTGCCGTTGGCGGGCTGGGCGCTCTATCGCGAGCCCGACCGTTTTATCAGCTATATGCGCAATCGCTGGCGTCCGGCGCTGATCGGCGGCGTGGGGACGCTCGGTTCCTACGGGCTGGCACTCTGGGCGATGACCATGGCGCCGATTGCCGTGGTGGCGGCCTTGCGTGAAACCGCCATCCTGTTTGGCATGATCATTTCTGCGGTCGTGCTGAAGGAAAAGGTAGGGTTGCCGCGTTTTGTGGCTGCGGCACTGATTGTGCTGGGTGCGATTACGCTTCGTCTGTCTTAGAGGTCCTACGTTGAAAACATATTTCGCCGTGTGAGCGCTTGCGGTAATAAAGAAATATGAACGAGCAAATTTCCATATCCAATATCAAGATCGGTCATTCGGCTTGCCCGCATGACTGCCCGTCCACCTGCGCGCTCGACGTCGAACTTCTGGACGAGCGCACCATCGGTCGTGTGCGCGGTTCGAAGGACAACAGCTATACGGCGGGGGTCATCTGCGCCAAGGTGGCGCGCTATGCCGAACGCGTTCATCATCCAGACCGGCTGAAACACCCTTTGATACGCTCCGGCGCTAAGGGCGCGGGCGAATGGAAACAGGCGTCCTGGGAAGCGGCGCTTGATCTGATTGCCGAACGGTTTTTGAAAGCCGAAGCCGAATATGGCAGCGAAAGCGTCTGGCCTTATTATTATGCTGGCACGATGGGGCTTGTTCAGCGCGATTCCATCAACCGTCTTCGCTTCGCCAAACGCTATTCCAATCAGTTCGACAGTTTTTGCACCAATATGGCCTGGACGGGCTATTTCGCCGGAACTGGTAGCCTGATCGGCCCGGACCCGCGCGAGATGAGCAAGGCTGACGTGGTGGTAATCTGGGGCACCAATGCTGCCGCCACGCAGGTTAATGTCATGACCCACGCCGTGCGTGCGCGCAAAGAGCGTGGTGCCAAGATCGTGGTCATCGACATTTATGCCAATGCGACCGTGCGACAGGCCGATATGGGCATCGTACTCAAGCCCGGTACGGATGGCGCCTTTGCTTGCGCCGTCATGCACGTGCTGTTCCGCGACGGCCTCGCCGATTGGGATTATCTGGAGCGCTACACCGACGACCCGAAGGGGCTGGAAGCGCATCTGGCAACCCGCACGCCGGAATGGGCCTCCGTTATCACTGGGCTGACGGTTGAGGAAATCGAAGCCTTCGCGCATCTGGTCGGCAAGACCAAGCGGACCTATTTCCGCCTTGGCTATGGCTTCACGCGGCAGCGCAATGGCGCGGTGAATATGCATGCCGCAGCCTCTATCGCCTGCGTGACCGGGGCATTCCTTTATGAAGGCGGCGGCGCGTTTCACTCAAACGCCAGCATCTTCAAATTCGACAAGCGCGAGATTGAAGGCCGGGCGATGCAGGATAAGACCATCCGCTTCCTCGACCAGTCGAAGATCGGGCGCGTTCTTACCGGCGATCGCGAGGCGCTTTATGACGGCCCGCCCGTCATGGCGATGCTCATCCAGAACACCAATCCGATGAATGTGACACCGGAACAGCGTCTTGTCCGCAAAGGTTTTGCGCGCGAGGACCTGTTCGTCACCGTGCACGAGCAGTTCATGACGGATACGGCCAAGATGGCCGATGTCGTGCTGCCCGCCACCACATTCCTGGAACATGACGATATATATCGCGGCGGCGGCCAGCAGCACGTGGTGCTTGGGCCAAAGCTAATCGAACCTTTAGCCGAGGCGCGACCGAATATTTTCGTCATCAACGAACTGGCCAATCGGCTCGGCGTTGGCCACCTTCCGGGCTTTTCTGTCGATGAGCGCACGCTGATTGACAATATGAACGCCAACAGCGATCTGCCGCATTTCGACGAACTGAGAGAGCGGCGTTTTGTGGACAAGCAACCGCCTTTCGAAGAAGCGCATTACATCAACGGCTTCAAATGGCCCGATGGCAAATTCCGCTTCCGCCCCGATTGGACGGGTAGTCCTGCACCGGACCGTCCGCCGGAAGTCATGGGCCTGCAAGGCGAGTTCCACTCGATCCCGGAATTCCCGGATTATTGGGAAGTCATTGAGGTGGCGGATGCCGAGCATCCGTTCCGGCTCGCGACATCACCGGCGCATAATTTCCTGAACTCGACTTTTGCCGAAACGCAGACCTCTATGGCCAAGGAAATCCGCCCGGAACTGCTGATTCATCCGGACGATGCGGCGGAACTTGGCATTGCCGATGGCGAGCGGATCGAGATCGGCAATCATCGCGGCGAAGTGGTGCTGCACGCCGTGCTTCGCGCTGGTCAAAAACGCGGCGTGGTGGTGTCGGAAGGCATTTTTCCAAACACGTCATTCGAGCGCGGCGAGGGGATCAATACGCTGCTCGGTGCGGAGCCCGCCGCTCCTTATGGCGGTCTGGCGGTGCATGACACAAAGATCTGGATCAGAAAACTTGCGTAATAAAAAGCCGCGCCGAATGTCTTCGGCGCGGCTTTTCCGTAAAGCAGGCTAACGATTAACCGGCGTAGTTCAGCTTCAGCTTGGACACACCAACAGCTGCATTGAGGCCACGCTGGCCCTGAACCGAAATCGGCTGCAGCGAAATCGTCTTCCAAGAACCACCCGTCAGGATGTTCGTGCCGAAACCGATGCCGATGGCTGCATTGGCCGAAGCGCCGACATAACGGCCCTTGAGTGCGCCTTCCGGACGAACGGTCGGAGCCCAGACGGCCCAGGCGACAGTGCCGCCATTGATAAAGCCGACGTCAACGCCGAGCTTGGTGATCGTTCCGGTGTAATGTTCCAAAGGATTACCACGGCGCGCAGGGCGGAACACACAATCAACCTCCTGCTGGCTGCCGATGATCACACCGATCGCCGGGGAAATGTCGCAGGTCAGGGTGCCGACTTCCGAACGCGGCTGCGTGCGACCCGAAGCGGGAGGAGCTACGAAGTCTGCCGCGATGGCGGGAGCGGTGACAGCAATGCCGGAGATGACGGCCATTGCGGACAGGAAGGAAGTCGAAAAACGGAGAGACATGATCTTGTCCTCTTCTTGAACACATATTGAAAGAGACGGGGCTGCATAGGCTCGTCTCAATAACGGGGATTGCCGAAGCAAGTTCCATTACAAATCTGAATTAGAGCTTTTTGCGGGAAATTAAAGTTTTATTAACAAAAAACTTGGGGTGTGATGAATTTGTCGCGCATATGCGCGGAAGCGCCCTCAGGCGCTCACGAGCATCGCGTCGGCTAGAGACGCATCATCGTCCTTCTGGCCATTCGCAAACTGCCGCAGAACGAGCGGATAAATCCGATGTTCGGCTTTCAAAACACGTGCCGCCAGCGTGTCGGCAGTGTCGCCGTCGATGACCGGCACGGCAGCCTGAGCCAAAATGGGGCCTTCGTCCATGCCTTCCGTCACAAGATGCACGGTGCAGCCTGCAAGTTTCACACCGGCGTCGATAGCGCGCTGATGTGTGTGGAGGCCCGGAAAAAGTGGCAGCAGGGAAGGGTGGATGTTGAGGATGCGTCCTTCATAGGGCGCGATAAAACGCCCGGACAGAAGCCGCATATAGCCAGCGAGGCAGAGGAAATCAGGCTTCAGCGCAGCCAGCGCGGCGAGGATCGCATCTTCATGCTCTTCCTTCGACGCAAAATCCCTGCGCGTGAAAACTTGTGTGGCAACGCCAGCGGCTTCCGCCTTGGCAAGGCCGCCTGCATCTGCCTTGTCGGAGAAGACAGCCACAATCTCAACGGGGAAGTCGGGCGCCTGCGCAGCCCGGATCAGCGCCTCCATATTGGAGCCGCCGCCCGAGATGAAAATAACGGCCCGCTTGCGGCTCATAGTGCGAGCGTGCCCTTATAGACGACGCCGTCCTTTTCGCGTGCGATCATGCGACCGAGCGTGACGACCTGTTCGCCTTCAGCCACGAGGGCCGCGACCACTTCGTCAACCTTTTCAGGCGTGACGACGGCGATCATGCCGATACCACAATTGAAGGTACGCAGCATTTCATTGGCTTCCACGTTGCCGGTCTTGGCAAGCCAGGAGAAAACGGGCGGTACGGCGATGGCCGTCAGGTTGATTTCGGCAGCGAGACCTTCCGGCAGAACGCGCGGAATATTGTCGGGGAAACCGCCGCCGGTGATATGCGCCAACGCCTTGATACCATCCGAAGCGCGGATGGCTGCAAGCAGCGGCTTCACATAAATGCGGGTCGGGGTGAGTAGCGCTTCACCCAACGTCGAACCCGGCTGGAATGGCGCATCGGACTTCCAGCCAAGGCCGGACAGTTCAACAATGCGGCGCACCAGCGAAAAGCCGTTGGAATGAACGCCGGAAGAGGCGAGGCCAAGAATGATATCGCCTTCGGCAATATCGCCGCGCGGCAACAGCCGGTCGCGCTCTGCCGCGCCCACGGCGAAACCGGCGAGATCGTAGTCGCCGTCGCGATACATTCCGGGCATTTCAGCGGTTTCGCCGCCGATCAGCGCCGAGCCAGCCTGACGACAGCCTTCGGCAATGCCTGCAACGATGTCCACGCCCTGATCGGGCGACAGCTTGCCGGTGGCATAATAATCGAGGAAGAAAAGCGGCTCCGCACCCTGTACAACCAGATCGTTCACGCACATGGCGACGAGGTCGATACCAACGGTGTCATGCTTGTCAGCGTCGATGGCGATCTTCAACTTGGTGCCCACGCCGTCATTGGCGGCGACCAGAACCGGGTCCTTGAAGCCTGCCGCTTTCAGATCGAACAGGCCGCCGAAACCGCCGATCTCGCCATCCGCACCGGGACGGCGCGTCGAACGCACGAGTGGCTTGATCTTTTCAACCATCAGGTTGCCGGCATCGATATCGACACCTGCCTGCGCATAGGTCAGGCCATTATGGCCGTCGAGCTTGTTTTCCGAGGACATGGCCTGCTCCTGAAACTGGGTGCTATCCACTAGGGTCTAAACTCGATTAGGTTTCGGGCGCGGCGCGAGCTGGATTTTGTTTTAGAATAGGAGAAAAGACCGTGATGGAGTAAATCTCCATGAGGGCTTTTCGACGCATTCTGGGACAAAATCCACCGCGTTCCTTCGGAATATGACGGAAATCCCTCATCTTTTCGTCGCGAACACTTGATGGAGATACACTCCACCTTCGCGTTCGCTCCTAAAGCTGAGCGATTTTCGCTCATACCGCGCTCCAAATCCTAATCGAGTTCAGACCCTAGCGCGCAATGCCACGAGATGGCGCTGCCCGCAAGGTCAAGAAGCGGGAAAAGCGCAAAACTCTGCTGGATTCTGCCCAGTTTTTCGCATGATCGGTCGTCGTCGTGCCGATGACTGCGTTTGTCGCATGGCTTTGCATTTCGCGCGGGCCAGTCTACTCTTAGTACGAAATGAGCCGAGCATCAGCGATAAGATGCCGGTAATGCAATTCTGATATTGTTTTGCCAGCAGATATTTGCAGAGAACGGAACCATATGGTCAAGAAGCCGACGCCGACACGCCAGACAAGCGCCAGAACAGATACCAACCAGACGGCTGGCAGCAAAGTCATTCGCCAGACGGATGCCATCGCTTCGGATGGCAATATCCACGTCAATGTCGAAGTCGGCAGTTTGACGGGAACGACGGTGCGGCGTCAGGCGATGTTCTGGCTCGCGACAATGGCCTTGTTCGTTCTGTTTCTGGTGGTGTTCAGCTCGGTTCTGCTGCCTTTTGTGGCGGGCATGGCTCTGGCTTACTTCCTCGATCCCGTGGCTGACAGGCTCCAGCGTTTCGGCCTGTCGCGTCTGACTGCAACTGTCGTCATCCTGCTGGTTTTTCTGATTGCGCTCGTCGTCGGGCTGATGATCATCGTGCCAATTCTGGCGACGCAGCTTGCCGATTTCATTTCCAAACTGCCCGGATACATCACGCAATTGCAGTCGTTGCTCGCTAACGAAAACTCGCAATGGCTGAAGAAATATATCGGCATCGACAGTTCGGTCATTCAGCAAAATCTCAGCGCGCTGGTTCAGCAGGGTGCCGGTTTCATGACCACACTGCTCCAGTCCCTGTGGAATTCGGGGAAATCCCTGATCGATATTGCGGGACTTTTCGTCGTCACGCCGGTCGTCGCTTTCTACATGCTTCTCGACTGGGACCGGATGGTCAATCGCATCGATTCCTGGGTGCCACGGGCGCAGCTTCACACGGTGCGCCAGATCGCGCGCGAAATGAATGCAGCGGTTGCAGGCTTCATTCGCGGGCAGGGCACGCTCTGCCTCATTCTGGGCACGTATTATGCCCTGGGACTGACCCTGACGGGGCTCAATTTCGGCCTGCTGATCGGCTTTTTTGCCGGTCTGATCTCCTTCATTCCCTATATCGGCTCGTTCGTCGGTCTGGCACTCGCCATTGGTGTGGCGTTGGTGCAGTTCTGGCCAGACTGGATCATGATCTGTGCCGTCGCGGCGGTGTTTTTCATCGGCCAGTTCGTGGAAGGAAACATCCTCCAGCCCAAGCTGGTTGGCTCGTCGGTTGGCCTCCATCCGGTATGGCTCATGTTCGCTCTGTTCGCGTTCGGTTCACTGTTCGGCTTCACCGGAATGCTGGTCGCTGTGCCCGCTGCGGCGGCAGTCGGGGTGCTTGTGCGTTTTGCCTTGAATCGCTATCTCAATTCACCGATGTACGATCCAGCCTTTCGTCGTCGCGACCCGGATGCGGGGCCGCTGATCGAGGCAGGCGAGAATGCAGGCCCGAATGCAGGCAGGGACAAATGAGACTGAACCGCAATCTGGACGGGTGTGCGGGAGGCAGCGATGCGTGACGCCCCGCGTCAGATTCCGCTGAATCTCGAACACCAGCCCGGTTATCACCGCGAAGACCTGATCGTCACGGGCTCGAACCGTGCGGCGGTTGACCTTATCGACCGCTGGCCGAACTGGGTATCGCCGGTTACGATCCTGGCCGGGCCTACCGGTGCGGGCAAGACGCATCTCGCCGAAATCTGGCGCGCAGGTACAGATGCGCTTCTGGTCGATCCCGCGCGGATTACCGATGAAATCGTTCAGGCTGCGGCAGAGCGCGCCGTGCTGATTGACGATATTGGCGGCGCGCCGTTCGATGAAACGGGGCTGTTTCACCTCATCAACAGCGTTCGCCAGCATGCCGCGCAGGGTTTCGGGCCGTCACTCCTGATGACGTCGCGCCTGTGGCCCGCGAACTGGAACGTAAAGCTGCCCGATCTCGCTTCGCGGCTGAAAGCGGCCACCGTGGTGGAAATCGCCGAGCCGGACGATCTTTTGTTGTCGGGTGTCATTCACAAGCTTTTTGCCGATCGTCAGGTCAGCGTTGAGCCGCATGTCGTGACCTATCTGGTCAGCCGGATTGAACGTTCGCTCCTGTCTGCGATCCAGATTGTCGACAAGCTCGACCGGGCGGCTCTGGAACAGAAAACCCGCATCACGCGGGCGCTGGCGGCGCAGGTGCTGGCTGATACGGATGGCCAAACGGGCGACAAGGCAGGCTGACGGTGAAGATTGTCGTCACGGGGGCAGGCGGGTTTATCGGCAGCGCGCTTATGCAGCAGCTGTATGACGAAGGGCATCAGGTCACGCCCCTCTCTCGCAACGATCTGGCGAATGCGTATTTCTCCGGCACGGAGTCCGTTGTGCACTGCGCGGCCCTTGCCCATCGCACGGGCGCGGAACGACCGGACGCTGATGCTTTCGATGCCGTCAATCACCGACTGACTGTTGAACTGGCCGAAAAGGCGAAACAGGCGGGCGTGAAACGCTTCGTCTTCGTTTCAACCATCTATACCATTGCCGGAAATCCAACGCCGTTGACGCCCGACATGCCACTATCGCCGAGGGCAGACGACGATTATGGACGCGCTAAGGCGAAGGCGGAAGCGGCGCTGCTGGCGATGACCGGCATCGAGGTTGTCATTGCGCGTCCCGTACTCGTCTACGGTCCCGGTGCACGCGCCAATCTCCGGGCCTTGATGAAGCTCTGCGATAGTGCATTTCCGCTACCGTTCGGCATGGCGAACAACCAGCGCAGCTTCGTATCCTTGCAGAATGCCGCCCGCGCACTTGCTTTCCTATCGCAAGCTCCGGCTGAAAAAGTCGCGGGGCGGGTGTTCCATCTGGCTGAACCCAAACCGCGTTCAACCCGGCAACTGGTATCCATCGCCCGTAAGGCTATGGGGCGTCCGACGCGCCTTCTGCCCGTGCCGCCAATGCTGATGCGCCTGCTGCTGACGGCACTCGGCAAAAAGGGGCTCTATGAGCAGCTGTTCGGTGATCTGACAGCGGACACGTCGTCACTGACCGGCGCCGGGTTTGAATATCTTCCTGGCGATCCGCAGATTGCAGCCATGGCTGCGGAATTTAAAAAAGCCTAATTCTTATCTCCAACCGCCTTGGGCGGGACGATGCGGGACTGCGTCTGTAGAGGCGCGCTTTTAGCGATCTCGGGCTTCTTCGTGACCGAGCCGGTGATCAGCGTTGCGCTGTCGGGCTTGTTGCGACCGCCGACAAGCTGATCTTCATGAACCCAGCCAATCATATTGGTCTTAGGCACGATGACGCGATGCCAGCGCCCTGTCTTGCCGTAAGAGCGCATCTCGCGTCCCTTTGCGACGGTGCCGATGGCTGCGGATTTGTCCCATGCATTCTTGTGAATGGTCAGCTGCGTCCGGGCGTAGACGACCGAAGGCGAATGCGCAGGCGTGTTGACGCCACGCGGCGGCATCATATGCGGGCCGGTCGGCGCTGAGGCGACGAGTTGATTGGTCGGGCGTGGCGGCTTCGGCGCTTGAACGGTGACTTGAGTTGGGGCTTGAGCCGCCGCCTGCTGAACGGGCTTCGGAGCGACAGGCGCTACGGGCGCTGACGGACGCGGTACAGGGCCGACGGCTGCACCATAGTCCTTGTCTTTGTCCTTCGACGGTGCGGTCGTTTCTGGAGCCTTCGCGGTAACCGTGGGCTTGCTTTCCGTACGGGGCGGGGTCGATGCAAAAGGATTGGTCGCGGAGCGCTGGAAAAGTGCCGTCAGCGCGGCTTGCGGGCTTTTGTGTTGCGACGTGGCCCATAGGCTGAAGGCGCCAAGTCCGAGAATGGCCGCCAACGCCAGAACAGGCGCAGACGAACCAGATCCGCCCTTGGAGGAGCGGGACCTCTTTTTCGGTGCAGCTTTTCGGGTGGGCTTCCGTGCAGCCATATGTCTGACCCCTGTTCGAATCGCGATGGCTAGACGCTAACAAGTCTTCCTTCGCATTTCGTTACCTGGCGCTTAACGGGCAAGGGCAGGCCACAAACGGAAAACGCCGCTTTCGCGGCGCATCCAATTCTTCGAGAAGAGGCTAATCAGTGTCCGGACGTCTTGCCGTCACAAGAAGTCTCGCCGGAAACCTTATCCTGTTGTTTCTGGTTCGATTCCTGCTCTTCAACTGCGTCACGCCACTGTGCCCATTCGCGTTCGTGACGACGATAAAGTTCATCGGAAACAGTCTGGATACTCATTTTGATCCTCCGTTCATCTGGCGATGCAGATAACACGGAGCTGCCCAGAACGTTGCATCACAAAGCGTAAGCACTTGAAATCTAAATCGGTTTATATGTTTATAACCTTTTAGAGGTCAGTTTTCCTCGACGGAAACACCGCCTTCTCCGATTTTTAACTCGATCCCGGCGGGTTTCGTCTCTTCGCGATAGACGTAAAAAGCCAGACCGGCGGCAACGACGATCAATGCGCCGATAATCAGATAAAGCCCGTTTCTGTTCACATTCAACTCCTTAACGTGAGGGGTAAGAATGGAACGCCCGAATGCGCCATCGGTTCCGATAAAGAAAACCCACGCGGCCATGCGCTCGCGTGGGTTGTTGCGGACTTGATCGGCAATCAGTGCGTTATGGCAGGCAGGGTTTCCGCCGGAACCATATGGGTAAATGGCGGCAGATAGGCCTGTGCCATCACGAGAAGACCGATGAGCGACGCCAGCGCAACCGAGTGGAAGAACACATAGCGCAGGATCTTCGACTCATGCCCGTACCACTGGGTTGCCGTGGACGCGACAACGATGGATTGCGCATCGATCATCTTGCCCATGACGCCACCCGACGAGTTGGAGGCAGCCATCAGTACTGGCGAGAGCCCGAGCTGCTCGGCGGTAATCTTCTGCAAGCCGCCGAAAAGAACGTTGGATGCCGTGTCCGAGCCGGTGAGGGCAACGCCGAGCCAGCCCAGCATCGCGCCGAAGAACGGATAGACCCAGCCGGTCTGCGCGAATGCAAGGCCAAGCGTGGCATCCGTGCCGGAATAGCGGGTGACATAGCCCAGCGCCAGCATGGCCGCGATGGTGATGAGCGAGAAGCGCACCACATAGGCGGTCTTGCCGTATTCCTTCAAAAGCTTGAACGGATTGAAACCCAGCACTAGCCCCGCCACGATGGCGGAAAGCAGGATGCCTGACCCGGTGGCCGACAGCAGATTGAGCGTATAGACCGCCGCTTCCGCATGAGCTTCGGCGACGACGGGCGGCACCTTGAACACCAGATTATGCAGATAAGGCACCTGCACTTTCAGCACCCAGAGTGAGTCGAGCCATGCACGGAACTGTGGCGTGCCCCACAGAAACACGAAGACTGACAGAATCAGCCATGGCAACCACGCACGGAAAACGATTCCGCTCGCATGTTGCTGCGGTGGCGTATAGGACGCGGCGACTTCGTCGGCATCGAGGCTGGTGGAAGTCCAGATGCGTTTCGGCTGCCATATTCTCAGAAATCCGGCGAGCGCTGCCATGGAACAGACGGCGGCAACCACGTCGACCAGCCACGGACCATGGAAGTTTGAAACCAGATATTGCGGAATCGCAAAGGCCACACCGGCAACCAGCAAGGCAGGCCAGACTTCCAGCATGCCCTTGCGTCCGGCAAAGGCCCAGATCAGCCAGAAGGGCACGATAACCGAGAAGAACGGCAATTGCCGCCCGATCATGCCTGATAGTTGCAGAAGATCGATGCCGGTCACGGCGGAAAGCGCGATGACTGGTGTTCCAAGCGCGCCATAGGCCACAGGCGCGGTGTTTGCGATCAGCGACAGGCCGGCTGCCGGGAGAGGGGCAAAGCCCAGTCCCATGAGCATCGCCGCAGTGACCGCAACTGGCGTGCCGAAACCAGCCGCTCCTTCAAAGAAGGCGCCGAAGGAAAAGGCAATGAACAGCAGCTGCAGACGGCGATCCGGCGTAATCCCGGCGATCGAGTCGCGCAGAATGTTGAATTGCCCGGTCTGTTCAGTAAGGCGATAGAGAAAAATGACGTTCAGGATAATCCAGCCGATGGGCAAAAGCCCGTAGGCCGCGCCATAGACGGCAGTTGCGCCTGCCTTGTCGGCGGGCATACCAAATCCTACAACGGCGATGATGAGAGCGGTCAGAAGACCGAGTATTGCTGCAGTATGAGCTTTCATATGGAGAAAGCCGATGCCGCCCAACAGGACGACAATTGGCAAAGCGGCAAGCAATGTTGACCAGAACATGCTGCCCAAAGGGTCGTATACTTGATTCCAGGGCATGGTTTCCTCCCTTCCTGGACTGAAAAACGTTCCTCTCTTCAATGCAAAATGCTTCACCGGTCTGTCTGCCGATGAAGAGGCAACTGACACCATCCTCTCCCCGGAGGTGCCTATTGCTGATTGTTGACTTCTTTAGACGATTGATTGGTAAACTTACTTTACCAGGACTGTCAATTCGGGCTCTTCTGCTACTTTAGGCATGGATATGCTGCTCGTGCAGGAGAAAAGACTGTGTTTGTTCAAATGACGTAACGTCAGGACTTGTTCTGATTCGGGAAAAGCATGCGCCAATACAGGCCGCTTTTTCGTCGTTATTTCAGCGCATATTGGAAGGCCTCTTTGAGAGGAGGCTGTCATGGTCACGCGCACATTGCCGCCGAAGGAATTCGAGGCACAGAATGTTCGTCAGGGCAGGCAGGGAACCCAGGTTCTGACCGTGTTGATTGTCAGTCTGATGGCATCCCTCGTCGTGTGGATGTTTGTCGGGCTGTTCGGGTAGAACCGGGCAGTTAGAGCGGCACTATCCTTTCATCGCCTGTCACTCATGACATGGCGGTGTGCGTCGTTGACGTGTATTGCGAGCGAAGGCTCAGTAGGACTGATACTGAAGCTTTCACACGAAAAGACATTGTCCAGATTTAAAAGAAACATCTATTGATAGAGCGGGGGAAGGCACTGCGAGTCGTCAATTTGCATTGACTTGGTTGTGATTACCCTGCCGGCGGCTGGGTCGGCACATCAATAAGGGAACCAGCCAAAGCAAATTGGGAGAACTTAGCATGCGTGTCTTGAAGCGTATCGTCGTGGCTGCTTCGGTGGCGACGATGGCAACCATGATCGGCGGACTGGCAACGACTGCTGCAAATGCCGAAGCACCGCTGAAACTCATCATCGGCACTGAGGGCGCCTATCCTCCGTTCAATTTCATTAAGCCGGATGGCACCCTGGCTGGTTTCGACGTGGATATCGCAAAGGCGCTTTGCGATGAAATGAAGGCCGAGTGCACGTTCATCACGCAGGAATGGGACGGCACGATCCCGGCGCTGCAGGCTGATAAGTTCGACGCCTATGTATCGTCCATGTCGATCACGGAAGAGCGCAAGAAGCAGGTCGATTTCTCCAATAAATATTATAACACGCCTCCCGGCGTCGCGGTTCCCAAGGATAGCGACATCAAGGGCGTGACCAAGGCGGACCTTGCAGGTAAGACGGTCGGCGTGCAGGTTTCCACCACCCATGCCAATTATGCCGAACACGCCTTCACCGACAGCACGATCAAGGCTTATCCGACCGCTGACGAATATCGCCTCGATCTGGCCAATGGCCGCCTCGATGCCGCCAATGATGACAGCGTCACGCTGGCCGAATGGCTGAAGACGCCGGATGGCGCCTGCTGCAAGATGGTTGGCACCTATCCGCCCGACCCGGAAATTCACGGTGTTGGCGTGGGCGTCGCCTTGAAGAGGGGACGTCCCGAATTGGTGGAAAAGTTCAATGCCGCCATCAAGGCCATCCGTGCGAACGGAAAATACAAGGAAATCAACGACAAATATTTCGATTTCGACGCTTACGGCTCGGAAGACTGATTCTATCCGCGAATTTGCACCGGCTTGCGATGCGCGGGCCGGTGCATTCAAGCGAGCTTTTGGCGGAGACAGGTCCAACTCTTGCGTCAACTGTTCGATTTTTTTATGAAAGTTTGAAAATAGCTCTTGCCTTAGGAAAGCGAATTCTCTAGGGAACTCAACGTCCGAGAGGGCCACGGAGCGTAGCGCAGTCTGGTAGCGCACCTGATTTGGGATCAGGGGGTCGCAGGTTCGAATCCTGCCGCTCCGACCATGTTTTCCCCACCATGATTGACCTGAAAAAGCAAGCTATCCAGTGCTTGGCTTGCGGCGCGTGTCTTTATCGCGTTGACATGGGTTGGTGGGTCTACTATTGCCTTGTTGAAATTCAGAGCCCTTTTGGGGGCGGCAAGAGCATAGTCCAAGGTTCTTCAAATGGTTGCACGCATTTTCCGTCCAGCTAAGACTGCCATGCAGTCCGGTCAGGCCAAGACAGATCAATGGATCCTCGAATACGAGCCGGAAAGCCCGCGCACGGTCGAGCCACTGATGGGCTACACGTCGTCAGGCGATATGAGAAGCCAGATCCGTCTCGCTTTCGATAACCAGGAAGACGCCATCGCTTATGCAAAGCGCTATGGCATTGCCTATCGCGTTGCCGAGCCGAACGAACCGAAGCGCCGCAAAGTGTCCTATTCGGACAATTTCCGCTTCGATCGCACGATGCCCTGGACGCATTGACAGCTTGCCCGGTCTTGGTCATCGCGCTAGGGCCGGAATATGATCGCTCGGGCTTTTACTGAAGCCCGAAGCGCTCAAAATGTCTTCGACTTTTCAAAGACGTGGTCCCGTAGCTCAGCTGGATAGAGCACCGGCCTTCTAAGCCGTAGGTCGCAGGTTCGAATCCTGCCGGGATCGCCACCTTTCCCAAATTTCCGTTCCGTTCTGCCTCCATGCGTTCATCCCGTGGGAAATGTTGCGCGCATGGATTTGCACGCCGGTTCTTGGTCCTGAGGACTTGGAATACCGCGACGGTGAGAATCGCGCTTAAAGGCGCCGGTCTTCTCGTCGGAAAGGTTGTTATGAAGCTCGTGTTTCTCGCAGTATCGTTTGCTATTGTTTTTCTCACTCCGATTGCCTATGCGGCGCCAGACGGACAAGCGGATGGTTGTATCGTCGCACCCCCGCAGAAATGCTGCCCCAACAAGGACAAACCCAATTCTATGATCTGCTTCCCCTATACCGGCAGATCATAAGCCGGTTTGATCCCTGTCATTGTCAGTAAAACTGTCGATATCCGGTGGATAGAGCCCGATTGTCTTTCTTGTTTACAGCTTTCGCGTGTATTTCAGCAAAGCTTTAATAAGTGAAGAGGAGAGGGCATGCGTTATATTCCAACGGCGGTGGCCGGGTTCATCGGTCTGGTTTTGCTCAGCGTTATTCTGGGCTCATGGTACACGATCGACGAAGGCGAACGCGGTGTCGTCCTGCGATATGGCGCGGTCGCCGGGGTCGCGCAGCCGGGACTGGGTTTCAAGATTCCCTTGATTGATTCCATCGTTCGCGTTTCGGTACAGTCGAAGGCGGCGATCTATAACCAGATGGAAGCCTATAGCCGCGACCAGCAACCGGCGACCATGAATCTGTCGGTCAATTATCGCATCCCGCCGGATCGCGTCGAGGAAGTCTACGCCAATTACGGCGGCGAGGACGGCCTGCTGTCGCGTCTGGTCGAGCGTCGCGTTTTCGAGGAAAGCAAGACGGTGTTCGGCAAGTTCAATGCCGTGACTGCCATTCAGGAGCGTAGCCGTCTCAATCAGGAGATCGCCGAAGCCATCCAGAGTAGCGTGCGTGGGCCGGTGGTTGTCGATAGCGTCCAGATTGAGAATATCGACTTCTCCGACGCCTATGAACAATCCATCGAGCAGCGCATGCTGGCGGAAGTCGAAGTGCAGCGTTTGCGCCAGAATGCCGAGCGCGAAAAGGTGCAGGCGGAAATCACCGTCACGCAGGCCAAGGCGCAAGCTGATGCGCGCCGTGCGGAAGCCGAAGCGCAGGCCGATGCCGTGCGTCTTCAAGCCGAAGCGGAATCGGAAGCTATTCGTCTGAGGGGCGATGCGGAAGCAACCGCCATCAAGGCGCGTGGTGACGCGCTGCGGGATAATCCGGGTCTCGTATCGCTGACGCAGGCGGAAAGATGGAACGGCCAGTTGCCATCGACCATGTTGCCGAACAGCTCGATCCCGATGCTGAACCTCAATCCGCAGACGGTGTCCGAATGATTGAAAAATGGCGGGGCAATACCCCGCCATTTTTATGATCTCGTGGCCGGCTTAGCGCGGTTCGTTGCCGCGTGGGCGGATATAGGCACGTGGGCCATGACCGCCCGGGCGTCCGCCGTGCCAGCCGGGACGATCCCAGTTCCGGTTACGATAGCGATAGTCAGGGCGTCCCCAATAACCGCGACGATAATAGTAGTCATCGCGATCATTGAGCGCGGAGCCGATGGCCACTCCGGCGATCAGCGGAATGCCGATGAGGGCTGCGTTACGACCGAAATCATTGGAATAGCCGCTGCCGACCGTTCCTTCCTGAAACGCGATATAGCGTGACGACGACCAGCCATGGGTTCCGCCATAGCTCACCTGACACCAGCCATAACCCGAGGTGCAGCCGTGTACTGTCACCGGCGCGCCGCCCGGGATGGCGCCCATAGAAGGATAGCTGGTGCTGGGGCCGGTGCGGATATTGAGATTGGCGGTGGAGATGGCGTTTGCGGCCTGCGCCGCGCCAGCCGACAAGACTCCCAACGCCACAATGGCAGCTTTCAAAGCAAGTTTCATCGAACATCTCCCTGAATGAACACGATGAATGACGACAATCTTTTATGAAACGAGGCTGTCGGGCGAAAGTTCCTCTTTGGAACTTGGTAAACAGTCGGACGTCAGGGCAATCGGTGAGAAGAGCAATATACGGGACAAAGAAAAAGCGCCGGGATGTCCGGCGCTTTTGTATACGTTTGCTTGGTGGGGCCGGGCTTAACGCTTACAGCGCGCCACGTAGATTTTGCCATGACGGTTGCGGTATTCGCAATTTCCATTGCGCAGTTCGCGCACGAGCAAACCACCAAGCGCGCCTGCGCCTGCACCGATCAGAGCACCACGCCCGCCGCCGGCGATGCCGCCGATAATGGCGCCTGCACCCGTACCGATGGAAATATCTTTTTCAGTGGTGGTGCAGCCTGAAATTGCCATCAGCGCCACCAGTCCAAGTGCTACTTTCCGCATTTCTGTGTCCTCCGTAAGAGCAGTGATGCAATAAGAACGATTCGCCTTGAAATCGGTTGCTCGAAAATAAAGGAGAATTTGCAGCGAAAACAGTGGTTAGCGGCGATAGCGCAGAATGACCGCAATCGCCAGGACGGCCAGACCTATGGCGATGAAACCCTGAATAATGAAAACCGCATTCATCATGATATCGTCCTTTAGCGCTGATGGTTTTCCGTCAAACCATCGCGCATATGGTGCCACTGAAAGCACTTTGCGAAAAGTATAGAGCGCATTCCGGCTGCTGCAAGGTGCCGGGCCTGCGCTCGCACTCGATTATGCCCGTCAGATCGCGGCAAAGCCTTTTTCAAGATCTGCGATGATATCGGCAACATCTTCCAGACCAATCTGCAGCCGGATGACCGGTCCTGGATAATTGCCCTTGGCAATCAGGCGGTCGGCAACGCGCACCTGCAGCGCGAGGCTTTCATAACCGCCCCAGGAATAGCCAAGGCCGAAGATTTCCAGCGCGTTGAGGAAAGCATGGGCTTCCGCCTGTCCGCCTTCTTTCAGAACGAACGAGAAGATGCCCGACGAGCCGGTGAAATCGCGCTTCCAGATTTCGTGGCCGGGATGGCTTTCAAGGGCAGGGTGCAGAACCTGTGCGACTGCGGGATGGCTTTCGAGCCAATGGGCAACTTCCAGTGCGCTCTTGCGGTGATGCTCCAGCCGGATGCCCATGGTGCGCATGCCGCGCAGGACTTGATAGGTATCGTCGGGGTTGGCGCAAAGCCCAAGCGTGCCGTGGGTTTCGAGAAGCTGCGGCCAGCATTTCTCGTTGGCGGAAATGGTGCCGAACAGAATGTCGGAATGGCCGGATGGATATTTGGTCGAGGCGTGAATCGTAACATCCACACCGAAGTCGAGCGCCTTGAAATAGACTGCGGTTGCCCAGGTGTTGTCCATCATCACGATGGCGTCGCCTTTGTGGGCAGCTTCAACGATGGCCGGAATGTCCTGCATCTCGAAAGTGTTGGAGCCGGGCGATTCCGTAAAGACCACCTTGGTATTGGGCTTCATCAGAGCCGCGATGCCCGCGCCGATTTCCGGGTCGTAATATTCGACATCCACGCCCATGCGCTTGAGGATCGTATCGGCAAAATGACGGGTCGGATTGTAAATCGAATCCACCAGCAAAGCATGATCGCCGGAAGACAGGAAGGCCAGCAGTGGCACGGTCACAGCCGCCAGACCGGACGGAACGCAGACGGTTCCGGCAGAGCCTTCCAGTGCATTGATCGCATCGCAAAGCGCATCGCTGGTGGGCGTTCCGCGCGTGCCATAGGTATATTTCTGGTTGCCGGTCGCCATGGTCTCGGCATCCGGGAAAAGCACGGTCGAGGCGCGGACAACCGGCGGATTGACGAAGCCGTGATAGTCGCGTGGCTGATAGCCATCATGCGCCAGTCGAGTGTTTATCCCCAGTTTCGCCGTGTTGACTTGCTGCTTAGCCACGAAATTGCCTCCAGACCGTGTTGCATGCGTTCCGCCGGTTCTCTTTTAGAGAGCTCTGCATGGTCGTACCGTCTACCGGATGCGGCCAGATGCGGTTGGCAGAAAGATCAATGATTCCGCCGATAACGGAATGTTTTGAAGTTCATTCGATAAGCCGCGTCTGGGCTGGATGCAACCCTGTGGTCAGTGCTCGAAGTGCAAGATGCGATGCGAAAAGGGAATAATGGAATGTCATCACCGGATATGAAAAACACGCTTCTCAATCCGGTATATGCGGCCATTGAACTTATCCGCTCCTTTCTGCGTCCTGCTTATAAGGGAGCTCCCTATTCCTGGACCATGCAGATGACCGCAATCGTCGTGCTGCTGCCCTTCATCATCCTGATCCTCCACCTTTGGGACGCCGATATCGTTCGTGCGGCGGCTGGAAGCACCAATATCGTCATGGAAATCCTGCGAACCGTGACCGACGCGATCCGCACGCTGGTGTGGCTGGCGGTGGCGCTGATCGTCTGGCTCGTGACGGCTTTCATCTTGTCGCCCGGTTATCGGGGACAGATGCGCCCCATTCTCATGCGCTGGCACGGTTGGGCTACGCTGGTGCTGGCGTCCATCGTTGCGGGCAGTATTCCAACGGAAATCGGCAAGCTTGCCATCGGTCGCGCGCGCCCGTTTCTGCTCGATCAATATGGTGCAGCCTATTTCTCGCCGTTCAAGGGCGAGTTTCTCTATGAGAGTTTCCCGTCGGGCCATTCGATGATGGCGGGTATCATGATGATGTCGCTGAGCATTTTTCTGCCGCGCTGGCGCTTTCCGATTATCGTTATCGGTCTATTGTTCTGCATCAGCAGGCTTGCTGCCGGAGCGCATTTCCCGACCGACATTGTGGCAGGTTGTACGATTGGATTGCTCGCAACCTGGTGGGTGGCGCGCTACATGGCGACGCGAAATATTATTTTTTCACTGGATGATAAGCACACGCTCCCCACTGTGTGATTCTGGCCCTGACCGCGGCTGTTTTCGACGGCCGCGCTTGGGCTATGTTCATTTAAATAACTGTTATTACTCTATTTTCACTTTCGAGATTCCAGCAAGTGTCGAACCTCACACTTTGTTAGCCGCGCTACCCAGAAATTGGGAAACCGTGTAAAAAATTGAACCGCTGTTTCGGGCTTTTCCACGAAACGCGGATTTTGCCGCCGTTATTAACTTGACCAATGCCCAAATATCGCCTTCGATAAGGCGGTGAAGGCGACAGGCGCCGCTGTGCTCGAAAATTAATCAAGAGGCCGGATAAACCGGTCAGGGCGAGAGGCGGTCTGCTATGCAGCGTGGGGTTGAGGAGGAGCGCAACGCTTTTTCCGGAAAAACCTATGCAACAACAACGAGAGAGACGCACGGGCAGTTTGCCCGACGTTTCCAGGGAACAAAAAGGTTGCAGGCCAGATGAAAAATACAATCGTAATGGGGTTATTGGGTGCGGCAGCGCTGTTCGGCGCGGCTTCAGGGGCATCTGCCGACACGCTTTCGGATGTCAAGGCAAAGGGCTTCCTGCAATGTGGCGTCAACACCGGTCTTCTCGGTTTTGCTTCGCCGGACGACAAGGGCGAATGGTCGGGCTTCGACGTGGATTATTGCCGCGCGGTCGCGTCCGCGATCTTTGGCGATCCGACCAAGGTGAAGTTTACGCCGCTCAATGCCAAGGAACGCTTCACGGCATTGCAGTCTGGTGAAGTGGATGTTCTGATCCGCAACACCACTTGGACCATCAGCCGCGATACGTCGCTCGGCCTCGATTTCGCGGGCGTGAATTATTTCGACGGCCAGGGCTTCATGATCAATTCGAAGAAGCTTTCCGGCATCAATTCGGCGCTTCAGCTTTCCGGCGCTTCGATCTGCGTTCAGGCTGGCACCACGACCGAACTGAACATGGCCGATTATTTCCGCTCCAACAAAATGGAATATAACCCGGTCGTCTTCGAAAAGGTCGATGAAGCCAATGCGGCTTACGATTCCGGTCGTTGCGACGCTTATACCACCGACCAGTCCGGCCTTTATGCGATCCGCCTGACGCTCGCCAATCCGGACGATCACGTCATCCTGCCGGAAATCATTTCCAAGGAGCCGCTTGGACCAGCTGTCCGTCAGGGCGATTCCAAGTGGGCAGACGTTATCCGCTGGACCCATTATGCCCTGTTGAACGCCGAAGAATTCGGGATCACGAAGGCCAATGTCGACGAGATGAAGAACTCCGACAACCCCGAAATCAAGCGCTTGCTTGGCACCGAAGCCGATACCAAAATCGGCACCGATCTCGGCCTCGACAATGACTGGGTCGTCAAGATCGTCAAGGGCGTCGGCAATTACGGCGAATTGTTCGAACGCAATCTCGGCAGCGGCAGCCCGCTCAAGATCGCGCGCGGCCTCAATGCCCAGTGGACGAAGGGTGGCCTGCAATACGGCATGCCGATCCGCTAAGGACGACGGCTTTTGCATCTGACGTGGGGTGGGGGCATTTGCACCCGCCTCATGCCGGATTTGTCAGCTCTTTATTTCCCTGAGAACAGGTTTCCCTCGGGATCGGACCTGTTTCGTAGCAGGCATTTGAAATGGGCGTTTGCCCACAAGAGCGCATAGCATTTCGCTGGCCAGACATTTGAACCGGCCCGTCGCAAAAAAGTATGGTTCGGCTGCATTGACGTTTCGAGAATTACGCTTCCGTTTGGGAGCGCCGTTTCCGTTCCGAAAAATTTGCGCCAGAGCCCCAAGATACGGGAAACATATGGCTTCCTATTCTGCAACCGAACGCCATGATGGCGGTGGAACCTCACTTCTCTACGATCCGCGCGTTCGCGGCATCTTCTATCAGGTGATTGTGTTCGTCGCGGTCGTAGGCTCGATCTACTGGATCGTCGGAAACACGATCACCAATCTTCAGCGCGCGAATATCGCCTCCGGCTTCGGCTTTCTGAACGGTCGCGCGGGTTTCGATGTCAGCCAGACACTGATTTCCTATAACAGCGATTCCACCTATGGCCGGGCCATTCTGGTCGGTCTGGTCAACACGCTCTATGTGGCGGGCTTGGGCGTTATCACGGCCTCGATCATCGGCTTTCTTGTCGGTATCGGTCGTCTGTCGCGCAACTGGCTGATCCGCAAGATCTGCACGGTCTATGTCGAGGTGTTTCGCAACATCCCACCGCTGCTGGTCATTTTCTTCTGGTATTTCGGCATTTTGGCCACCTTGCCGAATGTGCGCGAGAGCATCAGCGGACCGCTGCACACCTATATCAATACACGCGGTTTCTTCATGCCCGCGCCGGTCTGGGGTGAGGGGGCGTGGCTGATACTGGCGGCGCTCGCATTGGGCATTGTCGGCTCTTTCGTGGTGGCGCGCTGGGCCAAGCGCCGGCAGATGGCGACGGGGCAGCCCTTCCATACAATCCGTGTCGCGATCGCTTTGATCATTGGTCTGCCGCTGCTTGCCTTCATCGCGGCCGGTTTCCCGGTATCCTTCGATGTCCCGAAACTCGGTACTTTCAATCTGACCGGCGGCGCGCAGGTCAAACCGGAATTTCTGGCGCTGTTTCTGGCTCTGTCTTTCTATACGGCGTCGTTCATTGCCGAAACGGTGCGCGCAGGCATTCTTGGCGTTAACAAAGGGCAGACGGAAGCCGCTTATGCCGTGGGCATGCGGCCCGGCCCGACGATGCGGCTGATCATCGTGCCGCAGGCGCTGCGCATTATCATCCCGCCGCTGTCGAGCCAGTATCTGAACCTTATCAAGAACTCCTCGCTGGCAATCGCCATCGGCTATCCGGATCTGGTCGCCGTTGGCGGCACGATCCTCAACCAGACGGGCCAGTCGGTTGAAGTCGTGGCGATCTGGATGGTGATCTATCTGGGCATCAGTCTGGTTACATCCGCCCTCATGAACTGGTTCAATGCCAAAATGGCGCTGGTGGAGAGATGACCATGGAAAATGCCGATCTCCAATATATCCGTACGCAAATGGTCGATAGCGAAAAGCCGCCGCGTTCCGTACAGGGCTTTTCGCACTGGCTGCGCGTCAATCTCTTCGCTTCTCCAACCGATGCGGCCCTGACGATCTTCGCTCTGTTTCTGCTGGTCTGGTTTCTGCCTTCGGCGATTCAGTGGCTCTTCATCAATGCGGTGTGGAGCGGAACCGACCGCACCGCCTGTCTGACCGTTGCGCAGGGCGGCGCACAGCCGGATGGCTGGTCCGGGGCGTGCTGGGCTTTCGTTCAGGCCAAGTATGAGCAGTTCATCTATGGGCGCTATCCGATCGATGAGCGGTGGCGGGTCAATCTCACGGCGCTGATCTTCGTCGTGCTTTTGGTGCCGCTTCTGATCCCGAAGGTGCCGCAGAAGGCGCTCAACGCCATTCTGTTCTTCTTCGTGTTTCCGTTCGTCGCTTTCTTCCTGCTGGTTGGTGGCTGGTTTGGCCTGTCCTTCGTGGAAACGCCGCTTTGGGGCGGCCTTCTGGTGACGCTGGTTCTTTCCTTCGTGGGCATTGCCGTCTCACTGCCGCTCGGCATTTTGCTGGCGCTCGGTCGCCGGTCGCATCTGCCTGTCATCAAGACATTCAGCATCATTTTCATCGAGATGGTGCGCGGTGTTCCGCTGGTCACAGTGTTGTTCATGGCGAGCGTCATGCTGCCACTGTTCCTGCCGCCGGGAGTCACCTTCGACAAACTGCTGCGTGCGTTGATCGGCGTGGCGTTGTTTGCCTCGGCCTATATGGCGGAAGTGGTGCGCGGCGGACTACAGGCCATTTCGCGCGGGCAATATGAAGGCGCGGATGCGCTCGGCCTCAGCTACTGGCAGAAGACGGGTCTCATCATCCTGCCGCAGGCGCTGAAACTGGTGATTCCCGGCATCGTGAACACCTTCATCGGTCTCTTCAAGGATACGAGCCTCGTCTACATCATCGGCATGTTTGATCTTCTGGGCATTGTTCGCCAGAATTTCTCCGATGCCAATTGGGCTTCTCCACAGACGCCTGCTACCGGCCTTATTTTTGCGGGCTTCGTTTTCTGGATTTTCTGTTTCGCTATGTCGCGATACTCTATATTCATGGAACGACGGCTCGACACGGGTCACAAACGATAAAAAGAACAAAAGGGAATAATGGAATGAGTGCACAAAGCGCCCTCCCGCAATCCGAGCTCGGTGTCGATGTCGACCGCTCCAAGATGCAGGTTTCCAAAACCGATGTCGCCATCGAAATCACCAATATGCATAAGTGGTATGGTGAGTTTCACGTTCTGCGCGACATCAACCTGAAGGTCATGCGCGGTGAGCGTATCGTCGTGGCTGGTCCGTCCGGTTCCGGCAAATCGACGATGATCCGCTGCATCAACCGTCTGGAGGAGCATCAGAAGGGCAAGATCGTCGTTGACGGTATCGAACTCACCAACGATCTGAAGAAGATCGATGAAGTGCGCCGCGAAGTCGGCATGGTGTTCCAGCACTTCAACCTTTTTCCGCATCTGACCATTCTGGAAAACTGCACGCTGGCCCCGATCTGGGTGCGCAAGATGCCGAAGAAAAAGGCGGAAGAAATCGCCATGCATTATCTGGCGCGCGTGAAAATTCCGGAGCAGGCTAATAAATATCCGGGCCAGCTCTCCGGCGGCCAGCAGCAGCGCGTGGCAATTGCCCGTGCGCTGTGCATGAATCCGAAAGTCATGCTGTTCGACGAACCGACTTCTGCGCTCGATCCGGAAATGGTCAAGGAAGTGCTTGATACGATGGTGAGCCTTGCTGCCGAAGGCATGACCATGATCTGCGTGACGCACGAAATGGGCTTTGCCCGTCAGGTCGCCAATCGCGTGATCTTCATGGATCAGGGCCAGATTGTCGAACAGAACTCGCCGAACGAGTTCTTCGACAATCCGCAGCACGAACGCACCAAGCTGTTCCTCAGTCAGATCCTGCACTGATCAGGCCGATTGCCTTGCATTGAAAAACACCCGCCAGTGTCGCTGGCGGGTGTTTTCGTTGGAAACCATATTGCAGACAGGCTGCCGTTTATTCGGCGTGCGGCCCTTCGCAGAACTGGATGCGGTTGCCAAAGGGGTCGATCACGCCCATCACGCGCCCCCAGGATTCCGTCTCAATTCCCGGACGCATGAAGCGATAGCCGCGTGCAGTGATTTCCTTATGCAAGGCGTCGACGCCCTGCATGCGCACAAAAATATTGGCGCCGGGGCTGCCATCGCCGTGATGCTCGCTCAGATGCAGGGTCAGGCCTTCGCGTGACACCTGCATGTAAAGCGGCATATTCTCTGCAAATCGGTGCTCCCAGTCGAGGGTGAAGCCCAGAAAGCCGATATAGAACTCCTTGGCTTTTTCAATGTCGAAAATCCGAAAGACGGGGCAGGTTTGTTCAAAGTGGATTGTCATTTTGCAAAGCCTTTGCGACTGATAGCCCATTGAAGCGGGGAGGTATTTCGTGATGGATTTCCGGTGGGAAGAGATGCTCACGCCTGAGCAATATCGCGAATTTCATGCGTTTTACAGCAAGGAATGGTGGACACGCGAGCGAAGCTTCGAAGATGTCGTCCAAATGCTCAATCATTGCGATGTGCTTGTGTTCTGCTTCGACGATGCAGACAAGATTGCTGGCTTTGCGCGGGTGTTGAGCGATTTCACCTTCAAGGCGATGATTTTCGATGTGATCGTTTCCGATCATCACCGGGGACAAGGGCTCGGACAAGCCATCGTCAACCGTGTGTTGGGCCACGAAAAGCTGCAACGCGTGAAGAGTTTCGAACTTTATTGCCCGGACCGGCTGGTGCCGTTCTATGAAAAACTCGGCTTCGTCAGAGGTACATCGGCGCTACTTTTCAACCAGTCGTGATTCAATCCTCCACGAAATGGCGAAGGCGCTGCAAGGCATCGTCCCACTGCGTCGAAACGGCCGCCAGATAGGCGCGGGCATCGACAAGTGGAGCAGGATGCAGGCGGAAGTGACTTTCCCGCCCGATCTTTTCCCGCTGCACAAGGCCAACCTGTTCGAGAACGGACAGGTGCTTGGTCACGGCTTGCCGTGTGATGCTGCCATTCTGCGACAGCACCACGATGGAGCGGCTCTCACCGTCACTCAATGTTTCGATGAGCGCAAGTCGGGTCGGGTCGGCAAGCGCCCCGAAAATAGCGGATATTTCCATGGCGTGACGGGCTGGGCTTTCATTCATTTTTCGACATGGGCCTTGATGTTGCCGACCTGCTCCTGCCAGCCGCCATCGTTCATGCGCAGCGCCAATGGCTGGCGCTCGGCGGGCAGGGCATCGAAACCGCTTTCAACAACCGTCAGGCGGGTGCCGTTCTCGATCGGTTCAAGCTTGAATTCCACCAGCGTCGGCGGCTCCTTGGAATAATCGACATCGGGCTCGACTGCATAAGGATGCCAGGTGAAGGCAAAATAGTTCGGCGCATTCATATCCTTGACGAAGGATTCCCAGCGCACATGCTCAAAGCCCGGATAGGTGATGTGGCCGGTCGAAGCGGTGCCGACGACGAACGGGCCATCGATCTTGACGCGAAACCAGCTTCCAAACTCGTCATGGTCGGTCAGGGCGCGCCAAACGCGGTCAATGCCTGCGCGAATATCAACGGTTTTCTCAATACGATCTGTCGTGCTTGCAAGGGTCATGGTGTAAATCCTCCGTAATTGGCAACTCAATGGTTGCTAATTTACAGGTGCAGTAAAAATAAGCAACCAAAAAGTTGCATATTTATTCCGGGGAGGGTGCTTTGTCGGGCAAGGGGAACAGCGTGCGAAGCTTTTCTGCCAAGGCGCGATCTCCTTCGACGATCAGCAGACCGGCCTCCTCAAGCGCTGATAATGGCTGCCCGCCATAGATCGTTGCGGCGACCATGCGCGGTGCGCCTTGCAGCGAAAGATCGCATCGTTCTGGCTTACCACGGGCGATATCCAGCGCCTCATCATGCAGGTGGGCGGTGAAATCTTCTCCATCCAGCTGCAGGTGGATGGTCGCATTCATCCCATGCGCGCTTTCGCTATCCAACATAGTGCGCAGGGATAGCAAGAACGACACCGTTGATATCGGCAGGTTCGGATCGTGCATTGGCGAACGCGCGGCCCAACGACCGAGTGCTTGCAGGATAGGCTCGCTTTCATAGCCCCATTCGGTGAGTTCATAGACCTGCACCGAGGCGGGGGGAGGCAATTTGGTCTTGTGGAGAATGCCCGCCAGTTCCAGCCCTTCCAGCCTCTGGGTCAGCACATTGGCGCTGACGCCCGGCAGATCGGCGCGCAAATCGCTGAAGCGCTTTGGGCCCAGCATCAGCTCTCGCATGACCAGCAGCGCCCAGCGCTCTCCAATTAAATCAAGGCCATGCGCTGCGGCGCACGCATCGTCATAGCTGCGCTTGGCGGCTTGTTTTTCGCTTTTAGTTATTTTTCCTAACTTCATAGTTGCTTAATATAACTTATCTGTCATTATGTTCAAGCAAACTTAATCCAGACATGTCCGTTAGAGGCAGAAAATGTCTGGCCCAGCGGCGATTAATGTTCGCAATGGAGACAGGGCCGCACCCTGCCAATGGAGGAAATGACATGCCGAAAATGATTTTCGTGAATCTGCCTGTGAAAGACGTTGCGCGCTCGACCAGCTTTTATGAAGCCATTGGCGCGCAGAAGAACCCGATGTTCTCGGACGAAACCGCGTCCTGCATGGTTTTCTCCGATACGATCCACGCCATGATCCTTGATCATGACAAGTTCAGCCAGTTCACGCCGAAGAAAATTGCCGATGCCACCGCGGTCAGCGAAGTACTGGTCTGCCTTTCCGCCGACAGCAAGGCCGAGGTGGATGATACGGTCGAAAAGGCCGCGAAGGCTGGCGGTCGTGCCGATCCAGCGGCCAAACAGGATTACGGTTTCATGTATGGGCGCAGCTTCGAGGACCCGGACGGCCATATCTGGGAGCTGATGTGGATGGATATGGAAGAAGCAGCCAAGGTCATGGGCTGACATCAAACCGGATAGACAGGGAGGAATTGACCATGTCTGGTCTCACCATTTGCCTGTGGTTCGATGGGCAGGCGGAGGAAGCCGCCAATCATTACGTCTCGATTTTTCGCGCCTGCGGGCGACCGGCTTCGATTGATGGCTTCATCCGCTTCAAGCATGGCCATCAGCAGAATGAAGAACAGGCGGTCACCGCAAACTTCACGCTCGACGGACAAAAAATATGCGGCCTCAACGGCGGTCCGTCGTTCAAGTTTACGCCAGCGGCTTCGTTGATCGTTCGCTGCAAGGATCAGGCAGAGGTGGATGCCTTCTGGGAAAAACTTCTGGAAGGCGGTTCGCCGATGGAATGCAGTTGGCTGACCGACAAATACGGTTTCGCATGGCAAATCGTGCCCGACATGTTGCTCGATATTCTCGAAAACGGTGCGCCCGATGTCCGTCAGCGCGTAGCGGACGCCATGATGAAAATGGTCAAGATCGATGTTGCGACACTGGAAGCCGCGCGCGACGCAGGCTGAGTTTCAACCGACTATCCGCGAATGGCCGCAACCGCATCATAGCCATAGAGCCAGTCCAGATCCTTCAGGAAAGTATCCGGGCGGCGCAAGGCAAACAGCATGTTGCGGCCAAGCGCCATTGGTCCGGTGGCGTGATAGGCAAAGCGGTTAAGCTGGCCGCGTTTGGCGACCGCCGCGATCCGTTCCTTGCGGACGGTTTCGAAGCGGCGCAGTCCCGCCGATTGATCGGCGGCATCAAGCGCTTCGGCAAGTGCCGCAGCATCCTCAATCGCCATCGCCGCACCTTGCGCGGCAAATGGCGTGACGGCGTGAGACGCATCGCCCAGAAATATGGTGCGGTTCGGCCCCAGAAACTGCGGTTCCGACATTTCGAAAAGCGGCCAATAGGTCCAATCTTCGGCAGTTGCCAGAACATCGCGAACCGGCTTGGCCCAATCCCGATAGGCGGCTTGCAGCTTTGCGCGGTCGCCTGTTCCGGACCAGTTTTCGCCCGCATTTTCACCTGCCGTTATGGCAACGAAATTGAAGAATGTCCCGGCTTTGACGGGATAGGCGATGAAATGAATCCTCGGGCCGAGCCAGGCCGATACGGCCTTGCGTTCGGGAAGGGCGCTCAGGAAAGAGGCGGGCAGGGCATTGGTTGCCAATGTTGCGCGCCACGCAACATGGCCGCTGAACCGCGCCATGTCATAACCGGCAATCGCGCGCTCGACCGACCAGACCCCATCGCAGGCGATCAGATAATCGGCCTCGATGGTCTCCGTTCCGCTTTCGCTTTTGACGGTCGCCACGATGCCCTTGTCGCGAGCGCTATGATCGAGGATTTCGCTGCTGAGACTGATCTGGATCGCCGGGTTTTCCGCGCAGGCTTGCAACAGGGCCGATTGCAAATCGGCACGATGGCAGACCACATAGGCATGATGCCAGCGCTTAAAAGCCTTGTCACCCAGCTCCATGGCAAGCAGGGGACGCGCCTTGCGACCGTCAACGAGGTAGAGCTTTTCAGGTGTTACGGTGTGGGAAGCCAAGCTGTCGGCGATACCGAGGCGTTCGATGTGACGCATGGCGTTGGGGGCCAGCTGCAGGCCCGCTCCGACTTCAGAAAGAGCGGAAGCTTTCTCGATGAGCCGGATGGTCCAGCCCCGTGCTGCAAGTTCCAGCGTCGCGCTCAATCCCGCGACACCAGCTCCTGCTATCAATATGTGGCCTTTGCCCATATCGGTCTTCTTGCCCAATGCTGTGACGAGATGGGCTTTAACAGACGCCGATCAGGCCGCTTTGTCGGCTGGGGCGTCGTAGGTGCAGCCTGCCGGGACGGTTTCGTCGGCATGCAGCTTGGCATTGTAGCGATAAAGGGTCGAGCAATACGGGCAGACCACTTCGCTTTCGTCGCCCATGTCGAGGAAGACATGCGGATGGTCGAAAGGCGGGTTTGCGCCGACGCACATGAATTCCTTTACGCCGATTTCAATGGCATTATGGCCGGCGTCGTTCTGGAAATGAGGAATGATGTGATCGGACATAATACGCTCCGGGCTGTCGTTCGCGGTATATAGCACGCCTCAGACCAGCGCGCTCAAAACTCTGCTTGCGTTTACCCTGAAACGCTTGTTTCCGGAAGCGTTTTCATCAATTCTAGGGATATTTAAGTGATTTGCTATCAAACTGTCATGTGACAGCCATAGGCTTTGCGATGCGCCGGTTCGTTCCGGCAGATGCCGGATTAGGAAAAATGAACGAAAACAGTGTGTTGGCAAGCGAAACCCAGAACGGGGCTCATGAGATGACAGCTGAACCAGCCCGCACCTCCGATATCGGTTCGGACATGCAAAACGCTCCCGATGCTCACAAAGCTTTGAATGAAGATAAAATCGCGGAGCTGATGAACAGCGCGGATCGCTTCGTTAATCGTGAGTTTTCATGGCTCCAGTTCAACCGCCGCGTTCTGGATGAAGCCGCCAATATGCGCCAGCCCTTGCTGGAGCGCCTGCGTTTTCTATCTATTTCGGCCACCAATCTCGACGAATTCTTCATGGTGCGCATCGCCGGTCTTGCGGCGCAGGTGCGGGCCGGTGTGGCGCTGCGCAGTGCCGATGGTCGTACGCCACAGGAACAGCTCGATTTCGTTCTGGATGAAGTGAGCCGCTTGCAGGCCGAGCAACAGGGACGTTTCCGCATTTTGCGTGATGAACTGGTGCAGGAAAATATCGACATCGTTCGCCCGTCGGGCTTGTCGGATTCGGAAAAGGAATGGCTGGAAAGTCATTTTCTTGAAACGATCTTCCCGGTTTTGACGCCGCTCTCCATCGATCCGGCGCATCCTTTCCCGTTCATTCCGAATCTGGGCTTCTCAATTGCCTTGCAACTGGCGCGCCGCGCCGACAATCACCCGATGACTGCGTTGCTGCGCATTCCGGTGGCTCTGAAGCGTTTCATCCAGCTGCCGACAGACCAGCAAAACGTCTATCGTGTCATCACCATTGAAGATGCGGTGAGCCTGTTTATCGGTCGGCTGTTCCCTGGTTATGAGGTGCGCGGCGCAGGCACATTCCGCATCATTCGTGACAGCGATATTGAAGTTGAAGAAGAAGCCGAAGACCTCGTGCGTCTCTTCGAAACGGCGCTGAAGCGCCGCCGTCGCGGTCAGGTGATCCGTATCGAATTCGATGGCGAAATGCCGGAAGCCTTGCGCGTCTTCGTGGCGACGGAACTTGGCGTGTCGGAGAATCGCGTCAGTGTGCATGAAGGGCTTCTGGCGCTCAACATGATCTCGGAAATCGTTTCGATCCCGCGCGATGACCTGAAATTCGTGTCCTATAATCCGCGTTTCCCGGAACGCATCCGCGAGCATGGCGGCGATTGCTTCGCCGCGATTCGCGAAAAGGATATCGTGGTTCACCACCCTTATGAATCCTTCGACGTTGTGGTGCAGTTCCTGCGTCAGGCGGCGGCTGACCCGGATGTGCTGGCCATCAAGCAGACGCTTTATCGCACCTCCAACGACAGCCCGATTGTGCGTGCGCTGGTCGATGCGGCAGAAGCGGGAAAGTCGGTGACGGCGCTGGTCGAGCTGAAGGCGCGCTTCGATGAAGAAGCCAATATTCGCTGGGCGCGCGATCTCGAACGCGCGGGCGTGCAGGTGGTGTTCGGCTTTATCGAATTGAAGACGCACGCAAAAATGTCGCTTGTCGTGCGGCGCGAAGATCAGAAATTGCGCTCCTATGTGCATCTGGGCACCGGCAATTATCACCCGATCACCGCGCGCATTTATACGGATCTATCCTTCTTCACCTCGGATGCGGATATTGCCCGCGATGTGGCGCATATCTTCAATTTCATCACCGGCTATGCCCAGCCCGCCGAGGAAATGAAAATCGCCATTTCGCCCTTCACCTTGCGCGCGCGCATCATCAAGCACATTGAGGATGAGGTGGCGCATGCGAAGGGCGGGCGACCGGCGGCGATCTGGATGAAGATGAATTCGCTGGTGGATCCACAGATTATTGATGCGCTCTATAAGGCAAGCCAGGCGGGCGTTCATATCGATCTGGTGGTCCGCGGCATTTGCTGCCTGCGGCCGGGTGTTCCGGGCTTATCGGACAATATTCGCGCCAAGTCGATTGTGGGGCGTTTTCTCGAGCATAGCCGCGTTTTCTGCTTTGGAAACGGGCATGATCTGCCGTCCGACAAGGCGATTGTCTATATTGGTTCCGCCGATATGATGCCGCGCAATCTCGACCGCCGTGTGGAGACTTTAGTACCCATCACCAACGCAACAGTTCATCAACAAATTTTATCACAAATCATGTTTGCCAACATAATTGATAACCAACAGAGCTATCAGCTACTTGCGGATGGCACCTCTCGCCGGATAGAAAAAGAAGAAGGAGAGGAAGCTTTCAACGCGCAGGAATATTTCATGACCAATCCTAGCCTTTCGGGTCGCGGAAAGTCGCTGAAGTCTTCGGCCCCCCGCCTCATCGCGCATCGCAAGCGTGCGCAGGCGGAAAGAAAAACGACTGCATGAGCCCAGCTATAGCACAAGGCCGTCTGAAGGGTCTCAAGCCCATCGGGGTCATTGACATCGGCTCGAATTCGATCCGTCTCGTCATTTACGAAGGTATCGTCCGTTCACCGACGGTGCTTTTCAACGAAAAACTCCTTTGCGGTCTCGGCAAGGGGCTGGCCAAGACAGGCCGGCTAAACGACAAGTCCGTCGATATCGCACTGCGCGCCCTGCGGCGCTTCCGTGCGCTGGCCGAACAGGCGGGCGCGGTTTCTGTGCACGCGCTGGCGACAGCTGCCGCGCGCGAAGCGAAGAACGGGCCTGATTTCATCGCGCAGGCCGAGGCCATTCTCGGGCGGCACATTGAAGTACTGTCCGGCAAGGAAGAAGCCTATTATTCGGCGCTGGGGATCATTTCCGGCTTCCACAAGCCCCATGGCGTGGCGGGTGATCTCGGTGGCGGCAGCCTTGAGCTGGTGGCCGTCAACGATCACGATATCGGCGAGGGCATCACCCTGCCGCTCGGCGGCTTGCGCCTTCAGGACATGTCGGATGAAAAGCTGACGGAAGCTGCGAAGATCACACGCACGGAGCTTGCAAAGGCAACGCTGCTTGAAATGCATCAGGGGCAGGTTTTCTATGCTGTTGGTGGCACGTGGCGTAACCTTGCCAAGCTGCATATGACCGCGAAGCATTATCCCCTGCTGGTCATGCATGGCTACGAGATGGACCCGGTTGAGGCGCAGAGTTTTCTCAAGCGCGTCGCCAAGGGCAATATCGACACGATGCGCGGTATTGAGGCGGTATCGAAGAACCGTCGCCAGCTTCTGTCTTATGGCGCGACTGTGATGCTGGAAACCATCCGCCGCATGAAGCCGTCGAAGATCGTCTTCTCGGCACTGGGCGTGCGCGAAGGTTATCTCTACTCACTCTTGCCGAAGAACGAACAGAAACTCGACCCATTGCTGGCTTCTGCGGAAGAACTGGCGATCCTGCGGTCGCGTTCGCCGCGTCATGCGCGTGAACTTGCCGTCTGGACGACGCTTTCATTGCCGCAACTGGGCTTTGATGAAACCGAGGATGAGGCGCGTTATCGCGAAGCCGCATGTCTTGTGGCGGATATAAGCTGGCGCGCGCATCCCGATTATCGCGGTTCGCAGGCGCTGAACATCATCGCTCACGGCTCGTTCGGCGGCATCGACCATCCGGGCCGGTCCTATATGGCGCTTGCCAATTATTATCGCCATGAAGGTCTGATTGAAGACGAGATCGCGCCGGAAATCGTGCAGCTTGCCACACCGCGCCTGCGCGAAAGGGCCAAACTGCTCGGCGCGTTGCTGCGCGTCGTCTATCTTTTGTCGGCATCGATGCCGGGTGTCATTCCACGCCTCTATTGGCGTGAGGAAGAAAACGGCATTGCGCTGGTCGTGCCGGGCGATCTTGCCGATCTTGTTTCGGACCGCCCGGAAGGTCGCCTGCAGCAGCTTGCCAAATTGACGGGCAAGAACCTGTATTTTGCGATCAGCGACAAGGGAGGGGAATAAGGGAGTAAGGGAATAGGGGAGTATGTTTATACAGCCCTTTTCACCTATTCCCCTACTGCCTTATTCCCTTACTCCCCTAATTCCACCGCCCGAATACGGCGGTTCTCGAACTTGATGCCGATCTTGCCGTCGATCAGGTCCAGTGCCTTTTGACCGAACACTTCGCGACGCCAGCCTTGCAAGGCCTGCACTTTCGCTTCATCGCCTTCGGCTGCAATCTTGTCGATATCATCCGAGCTGGCGACGATCTTGGCGGCAACGCCGTGTTCTTCTGTCACCAGCTTCAGCAGAACCTTCAGAAGATCGGCTGCAGCGGCGCTGCCTTCCGGCGAATGCGACGGCTTCGGCAGCTTCGGCAGGTCTTCCTTAGGGATAGCGAGCGCTGACTGAATTGCGGCGACCAGACCGGCAGCCTGCGCCGAGCGTTCCCACCCCTTCGGGATCGAACGCAGACGACCAAGCGCCTCGGCGTCACGCGGCTGCTGCTGCGCGATTTCGGCAATTGTATCGTCCTTGATGATACGGCCACGCGGCACATTGCGTTCGCGCGCTTCCCGCTCGCGCCATGCAGCAACGGATTGCATGATGGCAAGTTCGATCGGCTTGCGCACGCGGGCCTTCACGCGCCGCCATGCGTCGTCCGGATGCAGATCATAGGTCTCGCGGGCGGTCAGAACCGCCATTTCCTCGTTCACCCATTCGCTGCGGCCTTCTTTCTGAAGCTCTTCCTTCAGATAGAGATAGATATCGCGCAGATAGGTGACATCGGCCAGCGCATAGTCGAGCTGCTTGTCCGAAAGCGGACGTCTGCGCCAGTCGGTAAAGCGGGACGACTTGTCGAGATGCTTGCCGGTGACTTTCTGGACCAACTGGTCGTAGGAAATCGCATCGCCGAAACCGCAGACCATCGCCGCGACCTGACTGTCGAAGACAGGAGACGGGATGAGATCGCCAAGATGAAACACGATTTCGATATCCTGCCGCGCAGCATGGAAAACCTTGACGATTTTCTCGTCCGCCATCAGGCGGAAGAAGGGTGCAAGGTCGAGACCGGGCGCAAGCGCATCCACCAGCGCGGTGTGATCCGGCGAAGCCATCTGGATAAGGCACAATTCCGGCCAGAACGTCGTTTCGCGGATGAACTCCGTATCGACAGTGACGAAATCTGACTTGGACAGGGCGGATACGGCCTCTTCAAGGGCCTCGGTGGTCGTGATGAGTTGCATAAGTTTCTTTTAGACAAAGCGACATTGATTGTCCCGAAAGAATGCGCAAAAGCGATAGCATAACAAGTGCAAATCGTGTTTTTTGTCGATACGTTACGTCATGCGGTCCGAACCGCGCCACTTGTAGAGAGTGCAGACTTGACAAAACCCGGTCAAAATGCGCTTTTCCGCCAGAATTTGCAGCGCTTTGCCTGCACTGACTTATCTTACCAAAAGGCAGAAATCATGCACCGTTACCGCAGCCATACCTGCGCAGCCCTCCGTAAGACGGACGTCGGTTCGAACGTTCGTCTGTCCGGCTGGGTTCACCGCGTCCGTGACCATGGCGGCATTCTCTTCATCGATCTTCGCGATCACTACGGCATTACCCAGATTGTGGCCGATCCCGATTCGCCCGCTTTCAAGGTTGCCGAAACGGTTCGCGGCGAGTGGGTCATCCGCGTCGATGGTGAAGTGAAGGCCCGCGCAGGTGATGCGGTCAATGCGAACCTGCCGACCGGCGAAGTTGAAATCTTCGCGACCGAGATCGAAGTTCTGGCCGCAGCCAAGGAACTGCCGCTGCCTGTCTTCGGCGAGCCGGATTATCCGGAAGATATCCGCCTGAAGTATCGCTTCCTCGATCTGCGCCGCGAAACGCTGCACAAGAACATCATGAGCCGCACCAAGATCATTGCCGCGATGCGTCGCCGCATGACCGAAATCGGCTTCAACGAGTTCACCACGCCAATCCTGACGGCCTCGTCGCCGGAAGGCGCGCGCGACTTCCTCGTGCCGAGCCGTATTCACGAAGGCAAGTTCTACGCGCTGCCGCAGGCGCCGCAGCAGTACAAGCAGCTTCTGATGGTTGCCGGTTTCGACCGCTACTTCCAGATTGCGCCTTGCTTCCGCGACGAAGACCCGCGCGCTGACCGCTTGCCGGGCGAATTCTACCAGCTCGACCTTGAAATGAGCTTCGTGACCCAGGAAGAAATCTGGGAAACGATGGAACCGGTCATGCGCGGCATTTTCGAAGAATTTGCCGAAGGCAAGCCGGTGACGCAGAAGTTCCGCCGTATCGCCTATGACGACGCGATCCGCACCTATGGTTCCGACAAGCCGGATCTGCGCAATCCGATCGAAATGCAGGCTGTGACCGATCATTTCGCGGGTTCCGGTTTCAAGGTCTTCGCGAACATGATCGCCAATGATCCCAAGGTCGAAGTCTGGGCCATTCCGGCCAAAACCGGCGGCTCCAGAGCATTCTGCGACCGCATGAATTCCTGGGCGCAGAGCGAAGGCCAGCCGGGTCTTGGCTATATCTTCTGGCGCAAGGAAGGCGACAAGCTTGAAGGCGCTGGCCCGATTGCCAAGAACATTGGCGAGGAACGCACCGAAGCAATCCGTGTGCAGATGGGCCTCGACGATGGCGACGCCTGCTTCTTCGTGGCTGGCCAACCGTCGAAGTTCTACAAGTTCGCTGGCGATGCGCGCACCCGTGCAGGCGAAGAACTGAACCTCGTTGACCGCGACCGTTTCGAACTGGCCTGGATCATCGACTTCCCGTTCTACGAATGGGACGAAGACAACAAGAAGCTCGACTTCGCGCACAACCCGTTCTCCATGCCGCAGGGCGGTCTGGATGCGCTGGAAAATCAGGACCCGCTCGCCATCAAGGCCTATCAGTACGATCTCGTCTGCAACGGCTTTGAAATCGCCTCGGGCTCGATCCGTAACCAGCTGCCGGACGTCATGGTCAAGGCCTTCGAAAAGGTCGGCCTCAGCCAGCAGGACGTGGAAGAGCGCTTCGGCGGTCTCTACCGTGCGTTCCAGTACGGGGCGCCTCCGCATGGAGGCATGGCTGCCGGTATCGACCGCGTCATCATGCTGCTGGTCGGTGCAAAGAACCTGCGTGAAATCTCGCTGTTCCCGATGAACCAGCAGGCGCTCGATCTTCTGATGAACGCGCCTTCGGAAGTGACGCCAGCCCAGCTGCGCGATCTTCATATCCGTTTGGCTCCCCAGGCTCAGAAGAGCTAAGCTCTTTTTCAGAGAACAAAAAACCCGGCCTTTGAGCCGGGTTTTTTATTTTGGATCAAATCTCGGAAAAAAGCCCGGTGCATTCACCGGGCTTCTTCGATTTTAGTTGTTGGCGTCGATGCCGACCTTCAACAGCTGGATGATCTTCGTTGGATCGAGCGAGGCGGTTGCAACGATCGATGCGAAGGTGACCGGCTGGTCAGGCGAGGCGCTCAGCGTCAGAGACTTCGGATCGGAGAAATACTTGTCCGATGCCGCTTTCAGCTGCTGGGCGAAATCCGGGTTTTTCAGCTGCGTGGCCATCAGCGGAACCATCATCTTCAGCTGTTCGCCAAGCGCCTTGGCGTCCGAACCCTGCTGCTTGGCATAATAGGTCAGCAGCTTTTCGGTCAAAGATGCATCGTCAAAGCGGATGGTCAGGTTTTTGAGGTTCAGCTGTTCTGCGAGGCCGAGAATGGCAAGACCGGCGGCGTCCTTGTCGGCGTCCGACTTGGTCATCGCTTCCTGCGTCTTCTGCACGGCTTCGACAAAGGCCAGATCGTAACCGCCAAGGCTGCCGGTAATGTTGATCTTGCCGAGGTCCTGCGCATCAACTTCCATCTGATCGAGCGTGGCATCGCCCGACTTCGGCGACCACTGGCCCTTCATGTTGACGGCGGCCTGAAGGCTCTTCATGCCCAGCGGCTCAAGCGGGTTCTGGCCGTCCTTGCCGAAGGTGGCGTCAATGCTGGCGACAGTGGCGCTGTAGCCGATCTTTTCCGCCTTGTTCGACGTGTCGAGCGAGACATCGATGCCCTTCACCGTGGCGCCATCCGTGCCCGGCTTGCCGAAGGCGAGTTCATCGATCTTCATCTTGTCGTAAAGAACCATGCTGTCGAGCGGACCCTTGGCGGATTCGGCTGGAATCTGCAGGTTCTGCATCGACATGCCTTTGATGGAGGCCTGATCGTTCTTGCCGTCGGTGCTGTCGAGCGTGAGGTCGGGAACGACAACCTGTCCGATGGTGAAGCCGCCATCCTGTGCGTCCTGAACATCTTCAAGCGTCACATCGCCGACTTCCACGTCTTTCGGAGACAGCGTGGCAAGTTTGACCTTGGTGCCTTCGAGGACGATATTCGAACCGTCGGCCTTTACATTGGCAAAGCTCAGTTCACCGCCCTGCTTTTCGTAGAGGGCCTTGAGGCGCTCGGCGACGGCATTGGCATCCGCAGCCATGGCGGCGCTGCCGAAAATCAGCGAAAGCGCTGTGCTTGCAGCAAAAATGCGCGCCGCTGGCTTGATGTTGACGAAAACCTGCATTCGAAGCTCCTGGCTCATCTCTTGATTTGGGTGCGGCATTCATAGGCGCAAATGTTCTAATTTAACAACCAGATTTGCTAATCCTGTGGTTGCAGCACGAGAAAACTAGTTTCCGGTTGCTCTATAGTGTGTAAATGGCGGCGGATTTGCGACTGACGCTCTGTTGCACACTCCAATCTGGATTTGTGCAACTATGCAGTGGATTTCAAGCGCAGCCTTGCGCTTTGCGTGTCCTATTTGGCGCAGCCGCACTGTAATGTACTGGTTTAGTTCTCCTGAACGCTTGCTGACGAATCGCGCACTTGGTACTGAGAAGCATGGGAAAAAGTCTGATTCCGCCGGGCGACGGCGAAGAACACATCGAAAAGGTCGATCTTAAATCGGCCCTCGAGGAACGTTACCTCGCTTATGCGCTGTCCACGATCATGCATCGTGCGCTGCCGGACGTGCGCGACGGTCTCAAGCCGGTGCATCGCCGCATCATGCATGCCATGCGCCTGCTGCGTCTCAATCCCGATCAGGCCTATGCGAAATGCGCGCGTATCGTGGGCGATGTGATGGGTAAGTTCCATCCACATGGCGACGCGTCGATTTACGATGCGCTGGTGCGTCTGGCGCAGGATTTCGCGGTGCGTTATCCGCTGGTCGACGGGCAGGGCAATTTCGGCAATATCGACGGCGATAATGCCGCCGCCATGCGTTACACCGAAGCGCGCATGACCGAAGTGGCGACGCTGCTGCTCGAAGGCATCACCGAGGACGCCATCGATTTCCGTCCGACCTATAATGAGGAAGACGAGGAGCCCATCGTTCTGCCGGGCGCATTCCCAAACCTGCTGGCCAATGGCTCGGCGGGTATCGCGGTTGGCATGGCCACGAATATTCCGCCGCATAATGTGGCGGAGCTGTGCTCCTCGGCGCTTTATCTGATCAACCATCCCGATGCGGGCGTGGAAGAACTCATCACCTCGCCGGAGCAATATGCGGAAATCGAGCAGGAAGCGAAAACGGATCCGTCTGCACTTTTGAAAGCCAAGGTGCGCGGCCCGGATTTCCCGACGGGCGGTGTTCTGGTTGAAGAACACGGCAATATTGTCGAAGCCTATCGCACCGGTCGCGGTGCTTTCCGCGTTCGCGCGCGGTGGGAAAAAGAAGAGGGCAATCGCGGCACCTGGGTGATCGTTGTCACCGAAATTCCCTATCAGGTACAGAAGTCGCGCCTGATCGAGAAGATTGCCGAATTGCTGCTGGCCAAGAAGCTGCCGCTGCTTGACGATATTCGCGATGAATCTGCGGAAGATATCCGCATCGTTCTGGAGCCGAAGAACCGCACGGTCGATCCTGAACTGCTGATGGAATCGCTGTTCAAGCTGACCGAGCTTGAAAATCGCGTTTCGCTCAACATGAATGTGCTGTCGCACGGCAAGGTGCCGAATGTGCTGTCGCTGGGCGGCGTGCTGCGCGAATGGTTGGAACACCGCAAGGAAGTTCTGGTTCGCCGCTCGCAATATCGTCTGGCCGAGATTGAACGGCGTCTGGAAATCCTCGGCGGCTTTCTGATCGCCTATCTCAATCTGGATGAGGTTATCCGCATCATCCGCGAGGAAGACGAGCCGAAGCAGGAATTGATGCGGGCCTTCGAACTGACCGATGTTCAGGCCGAGTCGATCCTCAATATGCGCCTGCGTTCGTTGCGCAAGCTCGAGGAATTCGAGATCCGCAAAGAGTTCGACGCTCTGACCGTCGAGAAGACCGATTTGGAAGGACTGCTCGCTTCCGGCACGCGCCAGTGGAAGAAGATCAGCACCGAAATCAAGGCGGTGCGCGAGAAATTCGGCCCTGCTACCAAGCTCGGCAAGCGCCGCACGAATTTCGCGGAAGCCCCGACCCACGATCTTGAAGACATCCACAATGCCATGATCGAGCGCGAGCCTGTCACAATCGTCGTATCGGAAAAGGGCTGGCTGCGCGCGATGAAGGGCCATATGGCCGATTTCTCGACGCTTTCGTTTAAGGAAGGCGACAAGCTTAAGCTCGCCTTCCATGCGGAAACCACCGACAAGCTTCTATTCTTCACGACGGGCGGCAAGTTCTTCACCATCGGTGCGAATACGCTTCCGGGCGGTCGCGGCCATGGCGAGCCGATCCGCATTCTGGTCGATATGGAAAACGATCAGGATATTCTGACGGCCTTCGTGCACGATCCGTCGGCAAAGCTGCTGCTCGTTTCGCATGAGGGCAATGGTTTCATCGTTCCGGAAAACGAAGCCGTCGCCAACACCCGCAAGGGCAAGCAGGTGATGAATGTAAAGGCGCCGGACGAGGCGAAGATTTGCGCCCGCGTTTCCGGCGATCACATTGCCGTCGTCGGCGAAAACCGCAAGATGGTCGTGTTCCCGCTTTCGGAAATTCCGGAAATGACGCGCGGCAAGGGCGTGCGCCTGCAAAAATACAAGGATGGCGGCGTGTCCGATATCCGCACTTTTGCAATTGTCGAAGGGCTTTCCTGGCAGGATTCGGCGGAACGCACCTTTACGCGCAGCAAGGAAGAACTCATCGAATGGATCGGTGCACGCGCTTCCGCCGGCCGCGTTGTTCCGAAGGGGTTTCCACGTTCGGGTAAGTTCTGACAGGTATAGCACCACCCCTCATTCTGAGGAGGTGCCCTGAGCGAAGCGAAGGGAACCGTCTCGAAGGGTGAGGGGACAAGGATAGATAGAATCTGTAGGTTTTCCCTCAGCCCTTCGATCCTTCGACAAGCTCAGGGTGATGCGCCGTTTTCAACGGCTCCTCAGGATAAGGGAAAATGGCTCCTCCATTCGGGGGGGAGCAAGATCAGAAAACGCGACGTTACCCCTCAAACCGCTGCCAACCGCGAGGGCCGAGATGTTCCTGCGGTGTGAAGCGGATTTTGTACTGCATCTTGCGCGATCCCTCGACCCAATAGCCGAGATAGACATGCGGCAGGCCTGCCGCGCGCGCCCGCTCTATATGATCGAGAATCATATAGGTGCCGAGCGAGCGGTCATGCATATGCGGTGAGAAGAACGAATAGACCATGGAAAGGCCGTCGGCCATCACATCGGTCAGTGCCACGGCGATCAGCTCGCCATCGCCTTTCGGATCGATAAAACTGTCGGGGCCGCGACGGCGATACTCGATGATCTGCGTGTTGACATGGGTATCTTCAACCATCATCGCATAATCAAGCACGGTCATGTCCGACATGCCGCCTGAACGGTGGCGCGCGTCGAGATAATCGCGAAACAGCGCATATTGCTCGGTGCTGGGTTGCGCCTTGTGGACGCGACCGACCAGATCGCGGTTCTGGCTCCAGACGCGGCGCATATTGCGCGTCATCTCGAACTCTCCCGCCAGAATGCGCACGGAAACGCAGGCGCGACAAAGCTCGCAGGCCGGGCGGTAGGCGATGTTCTGGGATCGGCGAAACCCGCCTTGGGTCAGGAGATCGTTGATCTCGTTGGCCTTGTCGCCCACGAGATGCGTAAATACTTTGCGCTCCATCTGACCGTCGAGATACGGACAGGGCGAGGGTGCCGTCAAGAAAAACTGCGGAGACTGTTGCGGTTGATGGGTCATTCAATATCCACGAAATGGCAATACCGAAACCATCACGATATTGGACAAGGATCGAACCGACGGCGCAAAACGTCAAGTGGCATTTTGCGCAGCCGGCTCTGAATTTTTTTGAACTTAAGCCTGATAGGCCCCGATCTTAACGATCCGAGCGGATGACCGCTGTGCCGAGCAGAAGATCGTGCACCGTGCGCTTGCGGTCGAGAACCAGCGTTGCGAGCAGGATCAGCGGCGTCAGCACGACATTGAGACCCCAGAACAGCACCGAGTGAACGATGGCGAGCATCGGGTCCACCGTGCCGCCTTCAAGCCGAACCAGCTTGAGATTCATCATCTGCATGCCCTTGGTCGCCTGCTGCGGGCCACCCATGGTGCGGGACACATAGATCAGCGCGACGATAGGGAACATGATGCCATAGAGCATCCAGCCGATGCCGAGTGTGAGCACGCCAAACAGGGCGATCACGATTGCAGCCGGAATGCACAGCAGAAAGACGATGAGATAGTCGATGAGGAAAGCCATGATACGGCGCGTACGCACACCTTCGAAAAAGGCGCGGCTGTCGTAACGCGGAGCCATAATCTCGCCGTGCAGGATATGGTCGGACATTTTTCCTTCCAGTCGTTAAACAAGACAACCGGAATAAAACTCATGGAGTAAAAACTATGTCCGGCGTCGCTCCGCCTTCCGGGCGGAACAGCAATCAACATGGTAAATGAAATAGGCCGTTTCAAGGAAGGTGTCAGAGAAAGCACTGACACCCTGCTATTATTAGCTTTGCTGTTTCAGCTTTTCCGCGACCTCGATCGCGAAATAGGTGAGGACACCGTCACAACCGGCGCGCTTGAAAGCCAGCAGGCTTTCCATCATCACTTTTTCCTCGTCGATCCAGCCATTGATACCGGCGGCCTTGATCATCGCATATTCGCCCGACACCTGATAGGCATAGGTCGGCAGGCGGAATTCGCTTTTCAGGCGATGGATGATGTCGAGATAGGGCAGGCCGGGCTTGACCATCAGCATGTCCGCGCCTTCGGCAATATCCTGTTCGGCTTCGCGCACGGCTTCTTCCGGATTGGCCGGGTCGATATAATAGGTCTTCTTGTCGCCTTTCAGCAGGCCCTGCGTGCCGATGGCCTCGCGATAAGGGCCGTAGAAAGCCGAGGCGAATTTCGTCGCATAGGACATAATCGGAATATGGTGAAAGCCGTTCTCGTCCAGCGCCTGACGTATCGCGCCGATACGGCCATCCATCATGTCGGAAGGCGCGACGATGTCGGCACCGGCCTCGGCCTGCGAAAGCGCGCCGCGAACAACCATCGCAACGGATTCGTCATTGACGATTTCGCCGTCGCGCAAAATGCCGTCATGGCCGTGCGTGGTGAACGGATCGAGCGCGGCATCGGTAATGATGCCGATTTCCGGCACTTCCTTCTTGATTGCCCGCACTGCACGATTGATCAGATTGTCGGGGCTGGCGACAAAGGCGCCGTCATCCGTCTTCACTTCGGCCTTTTCGCGCGGGAAGGGGGCAATGGCTGGAATGCCAAGCTTAGCGGCTTTCTCTGCCATGCGCACCGCCATATCAACCGAATAGCGCTCCACACCCGGCATGGCTTCCACAGGTTCGGAAACGCCGTTTCCATAGGTGAGGAAGAATGGCAGAATCAGATCGTCCACCGTCAGCTGCGTTTCCTGCACCAGCCTGCGCGACCAGTCGGCCTTGCGCATACGGCGCAAACGGCGGCTGCCGGTTACGTCATCGACATGCCTGCCGATATGAGGGGGGAGATATTTGGATTGACGGTCGCTCATTGAATTATTCCCGAGAATGGAAGCCGCGATGCAAATGCAATCAAAGGGCTGACTTCGGATGCGCACCGTTTATCACGGGAAAAGTGGTGAAACCAAGAAGATTGGCCAACTCTCGCCTGTGTGGGATTGACGCGGGGCGTCTCACTTTCTACCCATTTGGGGGAACGGGAGACAAGATATGCAGATTGACTTTGGCGGTGGCGACGAAATCGGCTTCGAACGCAAGGGAAAAGCGGGTCTGGTAAGGCTGACCCGGACCGCAGCGCTCAACGCGCTGACGCACAAAATGATTCTGGCGCTCGATCGGGCATTGCTGGCCTGGGAAAACGATCCCGAAGTCGCCTGCGTGATTCTGGAAGGCGAGGGCCGGGCATTCTGCGCTGGCGGCGATGTGGTGGCTGCCTACAAGTCTGGCCGCGAGGGAACGCCCGCTTACGAATTTTTCCGCGATGAATATCGGCTCAATGCCCGCATTGGCCGTTTCCCCAAGCCTTATATCTCGCTGATCAACGGCATCATCATGGGCGGCGGCGCTGGCATTTCGGTGCACGGCTCGCATCGCATCGTGACCGAAAACACCATGTTCGCCATGCCGGAAACCGGAATCGGTTTCTTTCCCGATGTTGGAGGAAGCGCATTCCTGCCGCATCTCCACGACAATTTCGGCTATTATCTCGCCTTGACGGGCAATCGTATTCGCTGGGGTGATTGCCTCCAGAGCGGAATTGCCACCCATGCGGTTGCAGCCAGCGATCTAAACGACGTGCGCGAGGATCTCATCGCGACGGCCGATATCGACGCTGCATTGACCCGCAGCCAGTATCCCGATTTCGAAACCCCGGCAGAAGCGCGGAATGTGATCAAAGAATGCTTTTCCGGCGCGACGCTTGCCGATTGCATGAACCTGCTGGACAAGGCCGCAGCATCGGGCAGCAAACCGGCGACGGATATTCTGAACGTGATCGCAACGCGCTCGCCGACCAGCGTGGCAGTGACCTTCCGGCAGATCGCCGATGGTCGCCCGCTCGATCTCGATGATTGCATGCGCATGGAATATCGCATTGCCAGCCGGATGCTGGAAGCGCACGACTTTTATGAAGGCGTGCGGGCACTTCTGATCGACAAGGATGGCGCGCCATCCTGGCAACCGGCTTCCATCGAGGACGTGAAACCGGAACAGGTGAACGCCTATTTCGTCAATCTTGGCGAAAAGGAACTGACGTTCTCATGAGGAATTGCTGATGCATATGGATGAGCTGCGCCAGCACACGCAACCGAGCGGCCTGGAATGGACATTTACATGGTTCATTCGGTTGCTGGCGCTGACTGCGCTTGCAAGCGGCGTTTTCTATTGGGTGCGGCTCATCGGCATTCATCCGGGATTGCTCTGGCGGTTCGATCTGATGCCATGGATGTGGCAGACCGCCGTGGTCGCGCTGGCGGTATTAATGCCGGTTGCCGCAACGGGTCTCTGGATGCGGGCAACCTGGGGGCCGGTGCTTTGGTTCGTGGCCGCAATCGGCGAGATCAGCATCTATTCGGTCTTTGAACGGAACTTTGAAAGCAGGCCGTTGACGGTCACGTTCAACGCCGTCTGCATCCTCGTTTATATCGTGTTCCGCGTCCTGCTGGCGCTGGAAAAACGGCGGCAGGCAAAGGCCAGCATTCCGGTCTGATCGCGGGCGCAGGTAAGTAAACATTAAGCCTGAATTTGCATTCCCTTTGGTAAGCTACTGTTAAGTCTGACTTTTAAGTCGAATTTTATGCATCTCGCCTAAAGTCCTCTCAGAACAGCGAGAAACATCGCTGCATAAAACAGGAAGAGAGCGGCATCGTGGATTTCCCGAATGCGGCTCCGACAGAGAGGCAAAGACAATGATGAATGCTCAGCGCAAAATCGACGCTCCGCTCTATGCTCCGGAAGCCGCACTCCGCAGCCTGTATCTGGAAGCCCTTCAACTAGTGGAGCGTCTGCACCGCCGTCTGCTCGATGTTGTGAAGGATGAGTTCGACCGCAACGGTCAGCTCGACATCAACGCAACGCAGGCGCTGCTGCTTTTCAACATTGGTAATTCGGAACTGACCGCCGGTGAACTGCGCTCACGCGGTTACTATCTCGGCTCGAATGTTTCCTACAACCTCAAGAAGCTCGTCGAAATGGGCTTCATTCATCACCAGCGTTCGCGTGTCGACCGCCGTTCGGTGCGCGTCAGCCTGACCGACAAGGGCAATGAGATCGCCAATCAGGTTGCCGCACTTTACGAACGTCACGTCCTGTCCATCGAACAGGTCGGTGGAATTCAGGTTGAAGAATTCATGGCGATGAACAAGTCCTTGCAGCGTCTCGACCGCTTCTGGAACGACAGCATCGCTTACCGTCTCTGATAAATGGACCGGCCTTTGGGCGCGTTTGTTGCAGAACGGACACAACAGACCTGCATTTGCTGAGGCGGATGGGCAATTATGCTTCGATCTTGACGCGCGTGGCTTGCAAACTGGGCCGCGCGACATGATTAAGCCATAAAAACAGACATAAGCAGTCCTCAAGACTGTACGGGCAAGAATGTGCCATCTTCCCACAGGTCGGGAGATATAAGCGGGCGCGCATATGGTTGCGGGTCGGCTATCGCCTTGAAACACTGTTGCTGATATTCTCGGACGACTGCCGCCGACATTGACCTTATGAGCGGCGCGCCTTTTTGGGACCAAGCAAATGACCAAAACTGACAAGAATGCCGAAGCTTTCAAAGTGGACCGCCGCCGCTTCCTGCGCGGTGCTGCAACAGCTGGCCTTTCCGTGGCAGCCTCGGCTTTTGCGACGTCGTCCTTTGCACAGCAGGCTTTTAACGATGTGCTCGCGTCGCCGCGGCGCGGTAACTGGGATGACCAGTTCGATGCGCGCGCGACAGGCGGCCAGAAGGTTGCGACCAACCAGCCAGTTCTGAGCCAGCAGACTGTCGGCAATCTTCAAAATGCCATTGCACAATATAGCGATATTGCCGGTCGCGGCGGTTGGCCGACCGTTCCGGGCAATGCAAAGCTTCAGCTTGGCGTGAATGACCAGTCGGTCCAGTATCTGCGCAAGCGCCTCATGGTCTCTGGCGATCTGCCGCAGGGCGCTGGTCTTTCCAACGCCTTCGACACCTATGTTGATGCCGCAGTGAAGCGCTTCCAGTCGCGTCATGGTCTGCCGGCAGACGGCGTGATGGGCCAGTTCACCTATGCCGCGATGAATGTAGACGTGAATACGCGCCTCGGCCAGCTCCAGACCAACTTGCAGCGTCTTTCGCCGCTGGTCAGCGCCGGTATGCAGGAACAGCGTTTCGTGATGGTGAATATCCCGGCTGCGCGGATTGAAGCCGTTGAAAATGGCAGCGTCATGCAGCGCCACACCGCCGTTGTGGGCAAGATCGACCGCCAGACGCCAATCCTTAATTCGAAGATTCATGAAGTCATTCTCAATCCTTACTGGACGGCGCCGAAGTCCATCATCCAGAAGGACATCATTCCGCTGATGCGGAAGGACCCGCAATATCTGGCGAAGAACAAGATCCGGCTCTACAATCAGGCCGGTCAGGAAGTTCCGCCGGAAAGCATCGACTGGAACACGGACGACGCCGTGAAGCTGATGTTCCGTCAGGACCCGGGCAAGATCAACGCCATGTCCTCGACCAAGATCAACTTCCACAACCAGTATGCCGTCTATATGCACGACACGCCGCAGAAGAGCTATTTCAACAAGCTCATGCGTTTCGACTCGTCGGGCTGCGTGCGCGTGCAGAATGTTCGCGATCTGGACGTCTGGCTCTTGAAGAACACCGCTGGCTGGGATCGCCAGAACATCGAAGAAACGATCCGTACGGGCAACAACACGCCTATTCAGGTCGCCGATCCCGTGCCGCTGCACTTCGTGTACATTTCGGCCTGGTCGACGGGTGATGGTGTCGTGCAGTTCCGCGACGACATTTACAAGATGGACGGCGCAGCCTCGCTGGCGCTTGGTACAGACACCTGATTTTTCGATATTTCCGACTGAAAAAGAGCCGCCTCGAATATTCGGGGCGGCTTTTTTAGTTGTTAAACCGATATCAAATCGGTTTGCCGCATTTTGGAACATGCTTTTCGCTTTGCGGCCATTGGCCTTGGGCATTCAAGTGTGATAATGCGCCTCATCCAATAGCTTTTACCGGCTGACCCGGAGGGTGTGAAAATGTCTCAAGCCAACGCCGCCGCCAAGAATGCGTTTTCCGACGCTTTCTTCAATGCAAGCCTCGAGGACATCGATTCCGAAATTTTCGGTGCAATTCGCAACGAACTCGGTCGTCAGCGCCATGAAATCGAGCTGATCGCCTCGGAAAACATCGTTTCGCGGGCTGTTCTCGAAGCGCAGGGCTCCATCCTCACCAACAAATATGCCGAAGGATATCCGGGTAAGCGCTATTATGGTGGCTGCCAGTATGTGGACGTGGTGGAAGAACTGGCAATCGAACGCGCCAAGAAGCTCTTCGGCTGCGAATTCGCCAATGTTCAGCCGAATTCCGGTAGCCAGATGAATCAGGCCGTGTTCCTGGCTCTGCTGCAGCCGGGCGACACCTTCATGGGTCTCGATCTCAATTCGGGTGGTCACCTGACGCATGGTTCGCCGGTCAACATGTCTGGCAAGTGGTTCAATGTCGTGTCCTATGGCGTCCGTCAGGACGACCATCTGCTCGACATGGACGAAGTGGCTCGCCTTGCCCGCGAAAACAAGCCGAAGCTGATTCTCGCTGGCGGCACCGCTTATTCGCGCATCTGGGACTGGAAGCGTTTCCGCGAGATCGCCGATGAAGTTGGCGCTTATCTCATGGTCGATATGGCGCATATTGCCGGTCTGGTTGCCGGTGGCCAGCATCCGTCGCCGATCCCGCATGCCCATGTCTGCACGACGACGACGCACAAGTCTCTGCGCGGCCCGCGTGGCGGCATGATTCTGACCAACGATGCGGACATTGCCAAGAAGATCAACTCGGCTGTGTTCCCCGGTCTTCAGGGCGGTCCGCTTATGCATGTTATCGCCGGTAAGGCTGTTGCCTTCGGTGAAGCGCTGAAGCCAGAATTCAAGCTCTATGCCAAAAACGTCGTCGACAATGCGCGCGCACTTTCGGAAGAACTGAAGTCGCATGGCCTCGATATCGTTTCCGGCGGCACCGATAACCATCTGATGCTGGTTGATCTGCGTCCTAAGAACGCAACCGGCAAGCGTGCGGAAGCCGCTCTCGGTCGCGCCAACATCACCTGCAACAAGAACGGTATTCCGTTCGACCCTGAAAAGCCGTTTGTCACCTCCGGCGTTCGTCTCGGCACACCAGCCGGCACCACGCGCGGTTTCGGCGTAACCGAATTCAAGGAAATCGGCTCGCTGATTGCCGAAGTTCTCGACGGTTTGAAGGTCGCTAATTCCGATGAAGGCAATGCCGCCGTCGAACAGGCTGTGAAGGATAAGGTCGTTGCTTTGACCGACCGTTTCCCGATGTATGGCTATCAGGGGTAAACCTGATCGTCTGAATTTCAAAAGCCCCGTTCAACCCTGTTGAGCGGGGCTTTTTTGCCCGTCATACCCGGTGTGTCGCATTCGGTAGGTTGATTGGCGCAGATCAGCTATGATCTGTAGGAATCAGTCTTCGAAGAGTGAGTGAAAGAGTTCCATGCGTTGTCCCTATTGCCAATCTGAAGATACGCAAGTGAAGGATTCCCGTCCTGCGGAGGATGGTGCGGTCATTCGCCGGCGTCGTGTCTGCTCGGTTTGCGGCGGGCGCTTCACCACATTCGAACGTGTCCAGCTTCGCGACCTGATGGTCGTGAAGAAAAGCGGACGCCGTGTGCCTTTCGATCGTGACAAGCTGACCCGCTCCATCGAAGTGGCGCTGCGCAAGCGCGAAGTCGACAGCGAGCGTATCGAACGTGCGATTTCCGGAATTGTTCGCCAGCTTGAAAGCTCGGGGGAGGCGGAGGTGACATCCGACGAGATCGGTCGTCTGGCGATGGATGCGCTGAAGGGTGTGGATGATATTGCCTATATCCGGTTTGCATCGGTCTATCGCAATTTCAGCAAGGCCGTCGATTTCCATAATGTGATCGATGAACTGGCAGCTCCCGATACCGAGGACGATCTGGATAGATAGGCATGACTGCACTGGAATTTCCGCATTCCGACGTAACTTCGGACGATATCCGCTTCATGGAAGCGACAATCCGTTATGCCCGTCGTCACAAGGGGCTGACGGGCACCAATCCATCCGTCGGCACGCTGATCGTCAAGGATGGCGTCATCGTCGGACGCGGCGTGACCGCACTGGGCGGCAGGCCGCATTCCGAGCCGCAGGCGCTTGCCGATGCAGGCGAGGCGGCGCGAGGCGCAACGGCCTATGTGACGCTGGAACCATGCGCCCATCATGGTCGCACGCCGCCTTGCGCTGAAGCGCTGGTGCGTGCCGGTGTGGCCCGCGTTGTCGTCGCGGCCACCGATCCGGATGATCGGGTCAGCGGAAAGGGCTTCGCCATCCTGCGCGAAGCGGGTATTGAAGTGGAGCCGGGCATCCTCGCCGAAAAGGCAGCCGATGATCTCGCTGGCTACCTGAATCGTTCTTCCAGGAAACGCCCGGAAGTGATTCTGAAACTTGCACTTTCCGCAGATGGCATGATCGGAAAAAAGGGCGAGGGGCAGGTGCCGATTACCGGCCAGGTGTCGCGCGCCCAATCCCACATCTTACGGTCGCAAACTGATATTATCCTGATTGGTATCGAAACGGCGCTTGTAGACGATCCGGTTTTGAACTGCCGCCTGCCGGGGCTTGAACAGCGCTCGCCCATCCGCGTCGTGCTCGACGGTGGTTTGCGGTTGCCATTGGCTTCGAAGCTGGTTCACTCGGCGGATGCGCAGCCGCTTTGGATTGCCTGTGCAGACGATGCATCGCCGGAACGGCGGTACGAACTGAAGGCGGCGGGGTGCCGCATTCTGGCAACCGAGGCGCATGATTGCCGGATCGCCTTGCCGGAATTGATGGACGACCTTGCCGCGCAGGGTATTGGTTCCGTTCTCGTGGAAGGCGGCGCGGGTGTGGCCAAGAGCTTTCTGGAAGAAAAGCTGGTTGACCGCCTGATTACCTTCCGCTCACCGATTGAAATTGGTGCTGCCGATGGGGTTGCCGTGCCGGGCCTTGAAACCCATATCGCAGAAGAATTCAAAATTCTCAGGCAGGCGCGTTTCGGTGACGATGCTTATGCGGAATATGTAAGGAAGTCTTGATGTTTACAGGCATTATTACCGATATCGGCAAAGTTGACCGGATCAAGCCGCTGAATGAAGGCGTGTTGCTGCGTATCGAGACCGTCTACGATCCCGAAACCATCGAGCTTGGCGCATCGATTGCGTGTTCCGGTGTTTGCCTGACCGTCGTTGCGCTGCCGGAAAAGGGCACCAATGCCCGCTGGTTTGAAGTGGAAGCATGGGAAGAAGCCCTGCGCCTGACCACCATCTCCACGTGGGAAAATGGAACCAATATCAATCTGGAACGCTCGCTGAAGCTCGGCGACGAAATGGGCGGGCATCTGGTTTCCGGCCATGTCGATGGACAGGCGGAAATCGTTGCACGCAAGGATGAGGGCGACGCGGTGCGCTTCACCCTGCGTGCGCCGGAAGAACTTGCGCCATTCATCGCCCAGAAGGGTTCGGTCGCGCTCGATGGCACGTCGCTGACGGTCAACGGTGTGAACGGTAATGAATTTGACGTTTTGCTCATCCGCCATTCGCTGGAAGTGACAACCTGGGGTCAGCGAAAAGCGGGTGACAAGGTGAATATCGAGATCGACCAGCTCGCACGCTATGCGGCAAGGCTTGCGCAATATCGGAAATAGGCTTACAGCCTAAAATTCCAGGCTGTAAAAGCATATCCCGATTTAAGCGTTGACCGCAGGTCTTGCGGTCCGCAAAATTTGTCATGGAGTTTCTCATGTCCGATCACGAGGCGCGCGCGCCGCATTTGCTTATTGTTGAAGCACGTTTCTACGACGATCTTGCCGATGCACTTCTTGATGGCGCAAAGGCGGCTCTGGACGATGCGGGCGCCACCTATGACGTCGTGACCGTACCGGGCGCGCTGGAAATTCCGGCCACCATTTCCTTTGCCCTCGATGGCGCCGACAATGACGGCACCGAATATGACGGTTATGTCGCGCTGGGCACGGTGATCCGTGGTGAGACCTATCATTTCGACATCGTTGCAAACGAATCCTGCCGTGCGCTGACCGATTTGGCCGTTGAAGAAAGCCTTGCCATCGGCAACGGCATTCTGACCGTCGAGAATGACGAACAGGCATGGGTGCGCGCGCGTCGTGAAGACAAGGACAAGGGCGGTTTTGCTGCCCGCGCCGCACTGACCATGATTGATCTGCGCAAGAAGTTCGGAGCGTGAATATTATGAGTTCTTCCGCAGAAGGTCGCCCGACACCAAACCTGCCGCGTACGGCGAACAAGCGTGGCGTTGCCCGGCTTGCAGCCGTGCAGGCGCTCTACCAGATGGACGTTGCCGGTACGGGCGTGATGGAAGTGGTCGCAGAATACGAAGCCTTCCGCCTCGGCAAGGAAGTGGATGGTACGCAATATCTCGATGCCGATCCGCAATGGTTCCGCGCCATCGTCGCCGGTGTTGTCGACAGCCAGCTCAAGCTTGATCCGATGATCCATCAGGCATTGACCGAGGACTGGCCGCTGTCGCGTCTCGATTCCACGCTGCGCGCGATCTTGCGCGCCGGTGCATGGGAGCTGACCTCGCGCAACGATGTGCCGACCGCCGTCATTGTCTCGGAATATGTCGATATCGCCAAGGCTTTCTACACCGAAGACGAGCCGAAGCTCGTCAATGCCGTGCTCGACCGCCTTGCCTTCGTTATTCGCGGTGAAAGCCGTGGGACCAAGCCGCGCCACTAAGAGCGGTTTTAGAGATTGATAAAAGCAAGAAGGGCTGTGAGAAATCACAGCCCTTCTTTCATTGTATGCTGGCAAAGAACGTCTTGACGTTTGTTAAACCGTTTCGCATGTTGGTCATGCGGCATTGAGAATGCTCGACTGCAAGGGAACTTTGTAATTATTTGATTTCAAGGCGTTAAGTTCCTGATGAAACTATACCGTTGAAGCCCGGTACGAAGTGGTGGCTTCAAGCACTTTCCATGCCGCTCTAATCGGCCCGGGGAGGGGTTTTCGGGCCTTCATGCGCATATGCCTGCCGTTAATTGCCGAGTAAACGGATGTTATCTGAGGTCAAGCTGACGGTAGCCGGCGCAAACTCAATAGGAGTTGGCCTTTATGCAAATGGGAGTGGCAGTTTTACTTCTCGTTATTGCCTGCGGCGTGGTTTCCGTTCTTTTCGCCTTCTGGTCGATCCGTTCGATCCTGGCGGCCGATCAGGGAACACCGCGTATGCAGGAAATCGCTGGCGCCATCCGCGAGGGTGCGTCGGCCTATCTTACACGACAATATTCCACGATTGCGATTGTCGGAATCGTCGTGTTCCTCGCCGCATGGTATTTGCTGTCGCTGAGCGCCGCCATCGGCTTTCTGATCGGCGCAATCCTGTCCGGCGTCACAGGCTTTATCGGGATGCATGTTTCAGTGCGCGCCAATGTGCGCACAGCGCAGGCCGCTTCCTTGAGTCTGGCAGGCGGGCTTGAAATGGCTTTCAAGTCCGGTGCCGTTACCGGCCTTCTGGTGGCTGGTCTCGCTCTGCTTGGTGTCTCCGTTTATTATTTCATTCTCACTGTCTGGCTGGGCTATGCACCTGCCGACCGCACGGTTATCGATGCACTGGTGGCGCTCGGCTTTGGCGCGTCGCTGATTTCGATCTTCGCGCGTCTCGGCGGCGGCATCTTCACCAAGGGTGCGGATGTCGGCGGTGATCTCGTCGGCAAGGTGGAAGCCGGTATTCCGGAAGATGATCCGCGCAATCCGGCAACCATCGCCGATAATGTCGGCGATAATGTCGGCGATTGCGCCGGTATGGCGGCCGATCTGTTCGAGACCTACGCCGTTACCGTGGTCGCCACCATGGTTCTGGGCGCGATCTTCTTCAATGGTTCGGACGTGTTGTCGAGCGTCATGCTCTATCCGCTGATGATCTGCGGAGCCTGCGTGATCACCTCGATAGCAGGCACGTTCTTCGTCAAGCTTGGCGTCAACGGCTCCATCATGGGCGCGCTCTATAAAGGCCTGATCGTGACGGGCCTCTTGTCCATCATCGGGCTTGGTGTGGCCAACACGCTGACGATTGGCTGGGGCGAAATCGGCACTGTGGCCGGAAAGAGCATCACCGGCACCAATCTCTTCATCTGCGGGCTGATCGGTCTGATCGTGACGGGTCTGATCGTGGTGATTACCGAATATTATACAGGCACCAACAAGCGTCCCGTCAATTCCATCGCACAGGCTTCCGTGACGGGGCATGGCACAAATGTCATTCAGGGCCTTGCCGTTTCGCTGGAATCAACCGCCTTGCCTGCCATCGTGATTGTTGGCGGCATCATCAGCACCTATCAGCTTGCCGGTCTCTTCGGCACGGCTATTGCGGTCACGGCCATGCTGGGCATTGCCGGGATGATCGTGGCGCTCGATGCCTTCGGACCGGTAACTGACAACGCCGGTGGTATTGCGGAAATGGCCGGTCTCGACCCGGACGTGCGCAAGTCCACCGATGCGCTGGATGCGGTCGGCAACACGACCAAGGCCGTGACCAAGGGCTATGCCATCGGTTCAGCGGGCTTGGGCGCTCTGGTGCTGTTCGCAGCCTATTCCAACGACCTTGCTTACTTCGCTGCCAACGGCCAGACCTATCCGTACTTTGCGGATATGGGGCCGGTTTCGTTCGATCTGTCCAACCCCTATGTGGTGGCAGGTCTGATCTTCGGCGGCCTTATCCCTTATCTGTTCGGCGGTATGGCCATGACGGCTGTGGGTCGCGCAGGCGGGGCCGTGGTGCAGGAGGTTCGTCGCCAGTTCAAGGAAAAGCCGGGCATTATGACCGGCAAGGAACGCCCGGATTATGCCCGCGCGGTCGATCTTCTGACCAAAGCGGCAATCCGCGAAATGATCATTCCGTCGCTTCTGCCGGTGCTGGCGCCGCTCGTCGTCTATTTCGGCGTGCTGCTGATTTCGGGCTCCAAGGCGGCGGCCTTCGCAGCGCTTGGCGCGTCGCTGCTCGGCGTCATCGTCAATGGGCTGTTCGTGGCCATTTCCATGACCTCCGGTGGGGGTGCATGGGACAATGCCAAGAAGAGCTTCGAAGACGGCTTTACCGACGCCGATGGCGTGAAGCACCTCAAGGGTTCGGAAGCGCATAAAGCGTCGGTGACGGGCGATACGGTTGGCGATCCGTACAAGGATACTGCCGGTCCCGCGGTCAATCCGGCGATCAAGATCACCAATATCGTGGCGCTTCTGCTGCTTGCAGTGCTGGCGCATATGGCTTGATCCGTTTTCAAATCCTGAAAACAGAAAACCCGCCGAGAGGCGGGTTTTCCTTTGGATAAGATATTGCGGCGATCAGCTGCCGCCCGGTCCGCCTGCTCCCGCTCCGGGCACGGAGGTCGGAGCTTTGGAAACGCCCTGGATAACCTGGCCCAAGAAGGTCTGGTCCTTGCCGCCGGTTGGCGTGGTGCGCGATACGAAATCGAACAGCTTGCCGTCCTGCATGCCGTAATTGGCGATATTCTGAACCTTGCCGTCCTTGTCGAAATAGATTGCGAGAATCTGGCGATCAACCAGCTTCGGCTTCATGAACTGAGCCATGCGATGGCGCTTCTGCGAAATGTAATAGAACACTTCGTTGTCGAAGGTCGCGGTGGTCGACGGCGTGCCAAGCGCCAGCAGCACCTGCTCGCGGCTGGAGCCGACCGGCACCGAATCAAGCGCCTGCTGATCCAGCACATAGCCTTCCGTCAGCGTCTCGGACGGGTTCAGCGTGGACGCGGTGTTGCATCCGGCGAGGGCGGCCGAAAACAGAATTGCCGTACCAGCCAGAAGAGCACGCTGCTTGCGTGCGCCTGTTGATGCGCCGGAACGCACAGTTGAGAAAATCCGCTGCAACAAAGACCTCTCCATAATTCTATTATCAGCGCGGCACTTTCGCCGTCGGGAGAACTTCGGTAAACCACCTTGCTTCTATATGCAACTGGAACGGTCGTACAGGGATGATTCTCCAACTTTTCCGCCGCAAATCGAAGGCCAATGAGGCTATCGTGCTTCGCGTTTACGAGGCGATCGTGGCAGCGGCGCGGCAAAAACGGTTTTATGCACAATTTCATGTGCCGGATACGCCACTTGGCCGGTATGAGATGTTGTCGGTGCATATTTTCCTGACACTGCACCGGATGCGCGGCGACAATCCGGCTCTGATGGCGCTTGCCCAGGAGGTGGCCGACGAGTTTTTCAAGGATGTCGACCACTCGCTGCGCGAGTTGGGAATCGGCGATCAGGGTGTTCCAAAACGCATGAAAAAACTTGCCCGCATGTTTTATGGCCGGGTCGCCACCTACGGCGCGGCGCTAGACACCGACGATGCGGAAGCGCTAGCAGCCGCGCTGACGCGAAATATTCGGCCTGATCTGGAATTTTGGCCACAAGCTCGCCATTTAGGCGAATATGTTCTGCGTTGTCGCGACCGGTTGCGCGCAATCGACGACAGCACTCTGGTGGCTGGCGAGATTTCCTTTATGGATGCCGAAGATCCAGCGCTCGCGCTGACGCATGATAATACTGAAGAGGCAAAACAAAATGACTGACAAGCCGGCGCTGACCTATCCCGTTCCGGTTCTGCACCTGCCCCAGAAGGGCGTGACAGTGACAATCGGCACCGATGAGAAAGAACGCGCCGCGCTTGCCGCCAGCCATGCGCTTGAGGCGGTGAACGCGTTCTCGGCTGAATTTCTGCTGACGCCGTGGAAAAAAGACGGCATTCGTGTGCGCGGTCGCATCGATGCGGAAATCGTGCAGGCTTGTGTCACCACGCTGGAGCCGCTGACCAATGTGATTGCGGAAGAAGTCGATACGATCTTCGTGCCGGAAAATTCGCGTCTGGCCCGGGTTCAACTCGACGAAAGCGGTGAAATGATGCTGGATGCAGACGGTGCCGATAGCCCGGAAACCTTTGTCGGCGACCGGATCGATGTGGGCGCGGTTGCCGAAGAGTTCTTCGAACTGGCTATCGATCCTTATCCGCGCAAACCCGGTTTGCCTGACGAAGCAGAACCTCAGGTCTTTGGCGATGCCGGTGATGAGGGTGACAAGCCTGTTTCGCCCTTTGCAAAGCTGTCGGAATGGCGCGACAAGTCGTAATTGACGGTGATTTGCGCCGCGTTTGACAGAATATTGTTGTACGGTAACGCAAAACCACTATTTTCGCCGAAAGCCCTGTCGCGCCCCGAGCGCGGCCCGGGAGCAGGGGGCGAGCAGGGATCGAACAGGAATAATCAAGAGTGGTAAAAATATCGATTGACGCGATGGGCGGTGATTTCGGTCCTGAAGTGGTCGTCCCCGGCGCGGCAAAGGCGCTTGAGCGCCACCCCGACATGCGTTTTATCTTTTTCGGTCTGGCCGGACAGGTTGAACCGGTGCTGGCGCGCTTTCCGAAGTTGCAGGCCGCATCCGAGTTTCGTGCCTGCGAAGTCGCCATCGGTATGGACGACAAGCCAAGCCAGGCGCTGCGCAACGGGCGCGGCAAGTCCACGATGTGGAAGGCCATTGAAGCGGTGAAGACGGGTGAAGCCGATGCCTGCGTTTCCGCGGGCAATACCGGTGCACTCATGGCCATGTCGAAATTCTGCCTGCGCATGATGTCGGATGTCGAACGTCCGGCGCTTGCGGGCATCTGGCCGACGCTGCGCGGTGAAAGCATCGTGCTGGACGTTGGCGCGACGATTGGGGCCGATGCGCGTCAGCTGGTCGATTACGCCGTCATGGGCGCTGGCATGGCGCGGGCGCTGTTTGAAGTGCGCAAGCCGACGGTCGGCCTGCTGAATGTGGGCACGGAAGAGGTCAAGGGCCTCGATGAAATCAAGGAAGCCGGGCAGATCCTGCGCGATACGCCGCTGGATGGTCTGCAATATTCCGGCTTCGTGGAAGGCAACGACATTGGCAAAGGTAGCGTCGATGTCGTGGTGACCGAAGGCTTCACCGGCAATATCGCTCTGAAGGCCGCTGAAGGCACGGCGCGTCAGATGGCGACATTGCTCCGTCAGGCCATGAGCCGCACTTTGCTGGCCAAGATCGGCTATGTCTTTGCCAAGGGCGCTTTTGATCGCCTTCGCGAAAAGATGGACCCGAACAAGGTCAATGGCGGCGTGTTCCTCGGCTTGAGCGGCATTGTCATCAAGAGCCATGGCGGCGCGAGCGCCGAAGGCTTCTGCTCGGCAGTCGAAGTGGGCTACGACATGGTGCGCAATCGTCTTTTGCAGAAAATTGAAGCCGATCTGGCGCATTTTCACCACAGTCACCCGCATGTTTCGTCCAGTGAAGGCGGCGAAGCGGCCAGGTAATTATTTGCCCTGAATGGGCGCGGATTTCGACGGTGCGGGCAATAGCCCCGTTCCGTTCGCTTATGAGGACAGGAATAAAAAATGATACGATCTGTCGTGCGGGGTATCGGTTCGGCATTGCCGAAGCGGGTCATGAAGAACACCGATTTTGAGGGTGTCATAGAGACCTCGGACGAATGGATCGTGCAGCGCACGGGCATTCGCCAACGCCATATCGCGGGTGAGGGCGAAACCACGGTTTCGCTGGGTGCAGCCGCCGCGCGCGCGGCCATCGAAAATGCAGGCCTGCAGCCATCCGATATCGACCTTGTGCTGGTCGCCACATCGACGCCGAACAACACGTTCCCGGCGAGTGCGGTAGAAATCCAGCGTGAGCTTGGCATTACCTCCGGTTTCGCTTTCGATATGCAGGCCGTTTGCAGCGGCTTCATCTATGCGATCACCACCGCCGACCTTTATATTCGCGGCGGCATGGCCGAGCGCGTTTTGGTCATTGGTGCGGAAACCTTCTCGCGCATTCTCGACTGGACCGACCGCACAACCTGCGTTCTGTTTGGTGATGGCGCTGGCGCTGTTGTGCTGGAAGCTGCCGAAGGCAAGGGCCTGACCTCGGACCGTGGCGTTCTGGCTGCAAATCTGCGCTCGGACGGCAACCACAAGGAAAAGCTCTATGTGGATGGCGGCCCTTCGACGACGCAGACCGTCGGCCACTTGCGCATGGAAGGCCGTGAGGTCTTCAAGCACGCTGTCGGCATGATCACCGACGTTATCGAAGCTTCCTTCGCGGAAACGGGCCTTACGGCAGACGATATCGACTGGTTTGTGCCGCATCAGGCCAATAAGCGCATCATCGATGCTTCGGCCAAGAAACTGAATATCGCCGAGAACAAGGTCGTCATCACCGTTGACCGCCACGGCAACACCTCGGCTGCATCGGTGCCGCTGGCGCTGGCCACAGCCGTTGCCGACGGTCGTATCAAGAAGGGCGATCTGGTTCTTCTCGAAGCCATGGGCGGCGGATTTACCTGGGGTGCGGTTTTGCTGCGCTGGTAAGCCAATCGCCGCAAAACAGGCGCGTCGGGTCACGTTCGGAATCGGATCGGAAAAGAAAAGCAACAAAATTGATCCACCGCGAGGGAACTCGCGGCTTGACCGAGCCGCTTTTATTTGTGTAACGTCCTGTCACGTAAGGATATTATCTGTTCAAACGCTAACCAGGTGGGTTCGGTTATGGGAGGTAAAACGGTCACGCGGGCTGATCTGGCAGAGGCTGTTTACCGGAAGGTCGGTCTTTCCAGAACGGAGTCGGCGGCTTTGGTCGAGATGATTCTCGATGAGGTCTGTGACGCAATCGTCAATGGCGAAACAGTGAAGCTGTCGTCATTTGCCACTTTTCAGGTCCGCGACAAGAACGAACGTATCGGTCGCAATCCGAAGACCGGCGAAGAAGTACCAATTCTTCCGCGACGCGTGATGACCTTCAAGGCTTCCAATGTTCTCAAGCAGCGCATTCTGCAGGAACATCAGAAGCGCGAAACCAAGAGCAAATAATCCAGATCGATGCCGCCCCAGTTCCTTCGGGCGGCATTTGTTTTCCAGATCAGGTGGCAAAAGCGGCGGCTTGCGCGTTCTGGGGCAAGACGATGATTGCTTTTGCGCTGCCGTCTTGATCCATCTCACATCGCGGAACAGGGCCTGCTTCGCCGGAAGGCGGTGCTGTCTCGCCCCATGTGCCCCCGCTGTTCCTCTGTCAAAAGCTGGCTGTTGAGCGTCATCCATGTGAAGGGATGCGCATAAAGCTCTGATATTATATAATGGAGATAGTGGAACGAATCATTTCGCTAATATTCGAATCCGGGAGCGCACAGGCTTTTCGGAAAGAGTTTCAGCGTGAAACGCCTCGGGTTTCAATCGGCGTTCGGACAGTATAAGTAGGCCACGGTTTTTGAAAACTGGTGGCATTCCGCCTTATTGTCACTGTCCGTGTATCGTGCGGACCGCAAGTGGATTTCAAAGCCTATACGGATCGCTCGGTGAGCGGGCCGTTGCTGCTGGAAAGGGCAGGTGGATGGACAAGAGCCCTGATGCATTCAGGACGATCAGTGAGGTTGCGGAGGATCTTGATCTTCCCCAGCATGTGCTGCGTTTCTGGGAAACGCGCTTTACACAGATCAAGCCGATGAAGCGTGGCGGCGGTCGCCGCTATTATCGTCCAATCGATGTTGAGCTGCTCAAGGGCATTCGCCATCTGCTCTACGATCAAGGCTATACGATCAAGGGCGTGCAGCGTCTGCTGCGCGAAAACAATCCGCAGTTTATCATTGCTCTGGGCAATGGCGATGTGCAGGCCATCGAAGTCATCTCGCGCCAGAAGCAGGCTGCGGCTGACAAGCGTGCAGCGGAAGAAGCTGCCGACAATGAAATGGCCTTGCCGAGTGGCATCAAGGCGCCGCAGCCGTCACGCAAGCTGTTCGGCTTGCTGAAAGGCGAGGATGACGGCCCCATTGGCGCGGACGGTAAGCGTCCGTCGAAGGACAACCGCTCGCTCTTGCAGGAAGCGCTTTTCGATCTTCTGGAATGCAAACGATTGCTGGATCAGGTTCGCTAGGATCGACAAAAGGGAGGCCGTGGCCTCCCTTTTTTATATCGTCAGCTGGACGAGAGTTTCAGGCCGATGATGCCCGCGAGAATGAGCATAACGCTTGCAACGCGGAAGAAACTTGCGGTTTCCCCGAGAATGAAGATGCCGACTACGAAAGCGCCAACTGCGCCGATGCCGGTCCAGATCGCATAGGCCGTGCCGAGCGGCAGGCTGCGCATGGCGATGGAAAGCAGCAGGAAGCTGCCGATCATCGTGACCAGTGTGATGATGCTGGGTGTCAGAAGAGAGAAGCCTTCCGACTTTTTCATGAAGAATGCCCAGACGACCTCAAGAATGCCGGCGATAGCCAGATAGACCCATGCCATTTGTATGCTCCATTTTTGGAAATGGGTAAAATCAAGGACTTAAACTGTTTCGATGAATCAGTTTCTCAAAAGTCCGATGTCATTGGTTCCGTTGAATTCACAAACGCGAAACGTGCGAAACCGCCAAGGCTGGCCAAGTGGCCGCCAGTGTTTCTGGACCTGACGATGTGCTTGATGCTGGTTGGTTCGATTGGCCGTAACATAGGATGCTCCTATGGGGCCGTCCCCTATGCAAACAGTGGCGCGGGTCGTCCCGCGCGCCAGATAGATAGTGTCTCGCTGGTGCTGTGGCAAGATGCATGACGAAATTGCTACCAACATTAACTTGATTGCTTCTGTCGTGGATCGGCTGTTGTTTTCGTTTATCCTGTCATTCTTACTCACAATTATGCCAGGAGATCGATCAATGACCATCTCAAGACGTAATTTCATTGTTGCAGCATCTGCTGCCGGTGCGGGGATGGCGCTTTCGCCGTTGGCCCTTGCCCAAGCAGCAGCCGAAACGGGCAGTTCAAACGTGCAAAAACCGTCGCAAGTTGAAAATCCGGGTTTCCATCGCTTCCAGCTCGGTGAATTTGAAATCACCACATTGTCTGATGGACGCCGGGCAGGCGAGGCGCCTGAAAAAACCTATGCGATCAATCAGGACCCGAAGGAAGTCGCTGCGCTGCTTGAAACGAACATGCTGCCTGCTGACCGATTTGTGAATAGCTTTACGCCGGTGCTCATCAACACTGGCAAGGACCTCGTCCTATTCGACACGGGCATGGGTGCCGGTGCGCGCGCAAACGGGCAGGGCAAACTTGTCAGTGCGCTGGAAGCATCAGGCTATAAGGCCTCTGACGTTTCGCTCGTCGTGCTTAGCCATTTTCATGGTGACCACATTGGCGGCCTTATGGAAGGCGGTAAGCCTGCCTTCGCCAATGCCCGTTATGCAGCCGGACAAAAGGAGTTCGATTTCTGGACCGACCCCGCACGACTGGATAGTCCGATGAAGGGTGGTGCCGAGCTTGTCGGCAAGAATGTGAAACCGCTGGCCGAGAAGATCACCTTTCTGGAGGACAAAAGCGAAGTCGTCCCGGGCATTCACGCCTTGGCAGCTTTCGGTCACACGCCGGGCCATCTGATATTTCGCGTCGAATCCGGTGGCAAGCAACTGGTGCTGATTTCGGACACCGCCAATCATTTTGTCATCACCTTGCAACGGCCCGATTGGCATGTAGCTTTCGATGTGGACAAGGAGACCGCCGTCGCGACGCGCAAGCGCGTCTTCGACATGCTGGCGGTCGAGCGCCTGCCTTTCATCGGCTATCATATGCCCTTCCCGGCAGTAGCTTATCTGGAGAAGGACGGTGCGGGCTACCGCTATGTTCCAGAGACGTATCAGCTCCGGGACATGTAACTCCGGTCAGCGCCCACCTGCGACCTCGATGAACGAGGCGGTCGTGTAGCTGGGGGCGTCGTTGAGCAACCAATAGATTGCTTCCGCGACTTCCTCGGCTTTTCCTGCGCGTCCCATCGGGGTTCCGGCACCGAGCGTTTTGGCCCGGTCGGGATTGCCGCCGCTCGCGTGGATTTCCGTTTCGATCAAACCGGGGCGAACCGCATTGACCCGGATGCCTTTCGGTGCGAGCTCCCGCGACAGGCCGATGGTCAACGTGTCGAGCGCGCCTTTGGCACCTGCATAATCCACATATTCGAACGGTGAGCCGAGCTTTGCCGCCATCGAGGAAACGATGACGATGGAACCGCCCGGTTGAACGCGGCGCGCTGCTTCGCGTGCGCAGAGATAGGTGCCGTAGACATTGACATCGAACATGGTGCGCAGACGTTCCGCGCTCATCTCGGCGAGCGGCATCGTCTGCGCGACGATACCGGCATTCAAAACAACGCCTTGCAGCTTGCCCAATTCCTGTTCCGCGCGGTCGTAAATGGAAATAACGTCTTCTTCGTGTGAAATATCGCCTTGCAGCGCAATGGCTTTGGCGCCTGCACGTTTCAGACCGTCGGTAGTTTCCGCTGCTGCCGAGGTGTTTCCGGCGTAATTGAGGGCGATGGACCAACCGTCCGCGGCGCAACGCAATGCCGTTGCTCTGCCAATGCCACGGCTACCGCCGGTTATCAGGACGTTTTTCAAGCTCGAACTCCTCCGCATGATTTATGGTGGAGTTAAACCGGTTTGTCGCTCTCCGCAAAGCGGAGATTGTTCAGAAAAAACAATATGGGGAAGAAAATGGTCGGAGCGGCGGGATTCGAACCCACGACCCCTTGACCCCCAGTCAAGTGCGCTACCGGGCTGCGCTACGCTCCGAGCCGGGGAAAGCCTTAGAATGCAAAGGTATTTTCCGCAAGCCCTAAAAGTGGCAAAAAGGCAAAATGCGCACAATTGATATCTGGAAAACTACCAGTATCGCTTATGTTCGCGGGGCGAACAGGATGATGCAGGTGCCTGCCAGAGCCACGCATGCGCCGGTCATATCCCAACGGTCCGGCTTTGCGCCTTCGGCAATCCATATCCATAAAATGGAGGCGACAATGTAGATGCCGCCATAGGCCGCATAGGCGCGGCCCGCCGTATCGCTCTCGATCAGTGTCAGGCAGTAGGCGAAGAGCGCCAGCGACGCCATACCGGGAATGAGCCAGAGCGGCGATTTATCGAGTTTCAGCCACGCCCAGAAAGCAAAACAACCGGCGATTTCGCAGATTGCGGCGGCGGCATAGATGATGAACTGCAAGCGGGCTCCTATGCTTGTGCTGGCTGGCGGACGACGGGCCGGGAATTTTGACGCCGGTGTTTATATTCAAGCCCGGCGCAACCCCAGATGATCCCGAACAGCAGATAGAAATGCCGCCAATGATCGGTGTCGATAACATTGCCGATCAGCACATGCCCCAGATAGGTCGCATAAGCGCAGAGCAGATAAGGCTGCCACGGCCTGTTGCGGAAAAGCTGGCGAAAGCCGATGCCAAGCGTCATGAATGTCAGCGTGACGAAGGCCACAAAGCCGACCCAGCCATAATCGAGCGCGGCTTTGAGCCAGTTGTTATGCGTGTCTTCGCCGAACATCGGACCGAACTCCAGCGGGCCGATGCCGAGCGGATGCTGGGTGGCAAGCACCATGCCATACCAGTGGCGGGCAAAGCGCCCCATACGATCGGCGTCATAGCTTTGTTCGAGTTGCGCGCGCTGCAGAAAGAAATCGCCGATGCCGGGGATTTCGATGAGGATCAGCAGCCCGATCACCACAGCGGCAACCGCCAGCAAGGACAGCACGAGGAGGCGCAGGCGAAAGCGATTATTGTTGGTTTGTAGGAACAGGGTAAGCAGGATTACCATGCAGGCGAGGGGCACCATCGCCCAGGCTGCGCGCGAAAACGAGAACAGCACGCCGAGCGTCAGGATGGCGGCAGCAGGCAGATAGACCAGCATGTCGCGCGCACGTCCGGTGAGGACGCGATAGACTGTCCAACTCAACGGCAGAATAAGAAATGGGCCGAACACGTTCGGGTCCTGAAATGCGCCTTTGGCTCGCCCGTAGCGCGTGAAGAGATCGGCACCGGGGAATAGACTGAGATAGCCCGCAATACCGAGAAAGGCGGCTATCAGGCCGACAAACAGATAGGCCTTGAAGATCGTTTGCAGCCGCCGGTAATCCATCTCGATCATTGCGGCAAAGAAAACCGAAGTGAAGGCGAGGAACAGCGAAACGGCGATATAAAGCGGCGCGTTTTTGAGGTCGGCCATCTGCAAGGTCGACAAGACCCCGCCAAAGTTGAAGACCGCGAGGATAGCCAGCAGAACGAGGTTGGTTCGGCTCAGGCGAAGCCCGAACAGCAGAGCAATTGCAATCAGCCCCGCCATATAAACTTCATAAGGCGCAGGTTCGCTCAGCACGAAACCCAGCAGAAACACGCCCAACCCAACTGCGAAGTTGACGATCAGGCGGTCCAGCGCCCGGCGTTGATGCGCCGTCGCGCCCCGGGGGGGCGCTGAATTGCGCATCGGCGCAACTATGGACGCTGCCTGGCTCAATAAGCGTTTTCCGTGTTGAGAAGGCGAACGGGTGTCAGGAAAAGAATCTTGAGATCGAACCAGAGCGACCAGTTTTCGATGTAATAAAGGTCGTATTCAGTGCGCATCATGATCTTCTCTTCATTGTCGATCTCGCCGCGCCAGCCATTGATCTGGGCCCAGCCGGTCACGCCCGGCTTGACGCGGTGGCGTGCGAAATAGCCATCGACCACTTCATTATAGAGAAGATTGTTGGAATGCGCTGCCACGGCATGGGGGCGCGGACCGACCAGCGATAGCGATCCGGCGACGACGTTGAAGAACTGCGGCAGTTCGTCGATGGAGGTCTTGCGGATGAAGCGTCCGACGCGGGTAACGCGCGGATCGTTCTTCGTCACCGCATTGCGCGCCGTCGGGTCACACTGCTCGGTATACATCGAGCGGAACTTCCAGACATTGATGACTTCATTGTTGAAGCCATGGCGCTTCTGCTTGAAGAAAACCGGCCCCTTGCTGTCGAGCTTGATGGCGATGGCGGCGCCAATCATGATCGGCGACAGCACCACAATGCCAATGAGACTGAAGGCGATGTCGAAAATACGTTTTGCGACCGAATCCCAGTCGTTGATCGGCTTGTCGAAAATATCCAGCATCGGCACCGAGCCAACATAGGAATAAGAGCGCGGACGGAAGCGCAGGTGATTGTTGAGCGCGGACAGACGAATATCGACGGGCAGCACCCAGAGCTTCTTGAGAAGGGCGAGGACACGCGCTTCCGCGCTGATCGGCAGCGACACGATCAGCAGATCGATATGCGCGATGCGCGCAAATTCGATCAGTTCGTTGATATTGCCGAGCTTGGGATAACCGGCGACCACGGGCGGCGAGCGCTTGTCGTCGCGGTCGTCGAAAATACCGCAAATACGGATATCGTTATCGGGCTGCTGCTCAAGAGAGCGGATCAGCGCTTCGGCATTGGGGCCGCCGCCAACGATTACGGCGCGGCGTTCCATAGTGCCATTGCGTGCCCAGCGGCGGATTTTCCAGGCAATGAAAAGGCGGGATATCAGAATGACGGCGATGGTGCTGACGGCCCAGATGAGGAACCAGCCGCGCGAGAAATGCGCCGAGACCTTGAAGAGAAAGCCAACCAGTGCAAGCGTGCCGAGCGTTGCCGCCCAACTGATGATCAGCCGCCGCAAATGGTGGGTGGGACTTCTGAGGATGTTGACCTGATAGCCGTCGTTGATTTCCATCAGGGCGACATAAAGCACGCCGCCAGCGATGACGATCAGCGGGTAATAGAGCAGATAATCGCTTTGAAGCCCGATATAATAGCCAAGGCTTAATATGCCCATCAGGAAGATGAGGCCGAACTCAACCAGACGCACGACGCCGCTGAGCATGAGCGGCGAAAACGTGTCCCGCTGATATTGCGCGGCTATGCTGCGCGCCAGAGGGCTGAGTTCCACCGGTTCTTGCGGCTTCGAATCCTGCTTGGCGCTGGCTTCAATCGCCTTGCGTCCGAATGGAGAAAAAGCATCATTGTCCCGCACGATAATGTCTCGCTTATCAGTTTACAGGAGGATGTGTACCGTCAGATTCCTAAGAAATCTCTGAAACACGCAGGTATCGGACCTGCTGAATACTCAAGAATGTGTTTCACGGTAAATCAATTCTATAGAATGAGCCATGGACTGCACGCTGAAACGTTCACGAAGTCGTGAATTTTCGGGCATTTGCACATCGAAATCGCTGTTGTCGGCTCTGAGTTCAAGGATTTTGGCGACCAGCGCTTCCACGGTCGGCTCGAACAGGGCGGGAGATGCGGGGCCGAATATCTCTGGAATACCGCCGACGCGGCTGGCGATGACGGTTTTTCCGGCAGCGAGCGCTTCCAGCACGATATAGGGAAAAGCCTCCGCGCGGGAAGGAACCACCATCAGGCGACCAAGGGCAAATGCATCGCGCGCCGCCATGCCGGGCAGAAACCGAATTTGTGCGCCAAGGGCAAGTTCGCTTGCAAGCGCCGTAAAGGTCGGCTTTTCAGCGCCATCGCCGACCATGGTGGCGCTGAGCGGCAGGTCGTGTTGATCACGCAGCTCTGCGATGGCGCGGATCAGGATATCCGGGCCTTTCAGATCGCGCATCGTGCCGACGAACAGAAGGTCGCTGGCATCGGGCGCGTCGGGAACGGGAATGAATTCGTCATCGGCCAGGCCGTTATAGACCACCGCATGGAGGCCATAAGGCCGTCCGACCTTTTCCTCATAGATTCGTTTCTCGAAGTTGGAAACGAACATGACCGCATCGGTCATCGGGGCGAGAAGTCGCTCGACCAGAAAGACAGCGCCGCCGCGGCGTGTCTTCTGGTCGAAATGCAGGCTTCCGCCATGCGGTGAATAGATACGGGCTACGCGAGACCTAAAAACCCGTAGAACAGAGCCGAACAATCGGGCATAGACGCCGCCTTTGGCGCCATGTCCGTGCAAGATGTCCGGCCGCAATGTCTTGACAACGCGGTATGCTTTGAACGCTGCCGCTGCATCGCCGATACCAATATGGCGTTGCATGGCAATTCGATGCAGGCCCAGCGCAAGCTTGGGCCGCAATTCTTCTAGAAGCGCGTCCTCTCTAGGACCGCCTGTTGTTGCGTCGCAGACGAGCCCGACAAGGTGACCTTTTTCCGCCTGTACGCCGACCAGATCGCGGACATGGCGGAATAATCCGCCAGTGGGCTCGCGAAAGCAGTGGACGATACGCAGAGGGGAAACGGTGTTGTCATCAGCCATCAATCGCCATCAGAACAGACGTTCGCGGACATAAATCGTATCGCCGGGCAGGATCGGATCGGAGATCAGAACCCGGCCTGTCAGCACCTTGCCATTGAACTGGCGGGTGATATCGGCATTCTCCTGATTGGCGCGCGGGCTGAAACCGCCTGCGGCTGCAATGGCTTTTTGCACCGTCATGCCCGGCACATAGGAATATTGCCCGGCCGCGCCCACTTCGCCCATGACGAAGATCGGGCGATAGCGGTCGATTTCCACGCTGACATCCGGGTCGCGCAGATAACCGCCGCGCAGTTTCGATGCGATCAGGCCTTCAAGCTGCTTTGCGGTCTTGCCGCGCGCTGGAATGCTGCCGACAAGCGGGAAAGCCACGTAGCCTGCCTGATCCACGCTATAGGTGTTGGTCAGGCTTGCCTGTTCGAAAACGGTGATGCGCACGCGGTCGCCCGCATCCAGCATATAGGGCTGGTTCAGCGCTTCGTGAAAAGCCGGCGGTGCAGGGCGGTAGCTCGTGCAGGCGGATGACAGCGTCATCGCCGCAAGACCGAGCGCCGTGAGCAAAGCACGGCCTGTGCGCTTGTTGTGAATTGTCTTCGCCATCATGTCTCGCCTCGGTATCCCCGAAAAGCATCACCCGCATTTATGGAAACTGACCGGTGCCGAAGCGCGATCAGATGAATTCCTGTTACTGCGTTATCGATTGATTAGGGTTAATGGCTGGTAAAGATGTGCGGCGATGGTCAAAAAACTTTCCAGAAGAGGGCGAAAGAGTAACGAGAGCATTTAAGCACTTTGAAATATATAGAAAACGATCCTGCGTGGTTTTGTCAGCGATGCCCCATGAAGAACGCAGAAAGTCGAGTGCTTAACTCTATGGTTACCTTAAGCGTTTACTTTTCCGGCCGGAAATGGGTATGCGGCCTGGATGGAATGACGATTGTCAATGATCGGCGGGCGCCCGCGGAGTAACGAAATGGCGGAAGTCGATTCGTCGTTGAAAGACGCAGACATCGATATAGGCGCGCTTTTTGGAAGCTTGCGCCGTAACTGGCTTTTGATTGTTGGTGGCGCTCTTCTCATGGCGGCGCTGGCGTGGATCATTTGTCTGCTTTTGACGCCGGATTACCGCGCGGAAACCCGCATCATTATCGAAACCCGCGAGTCCGTCTTCACGCGGCCCAATGGAGATAATCCTGCCGAGCGCCCGGTGCTGGACCCGGAAGGCGTGAAGAGCCAGATAGAGATTCTGACGTCTAACGATCTCATGAGACGTGTTTCCGACAAGTTGGATTTGCCGAACAATGAGGCATTTACTTCAATTGAAGTAAGGCCTTACAGCCGGATTCTGATTCTTCTCGGCATGATAGCCAATCCGGAGAAACTCTCTCCCGATGAGCGGGTTCTGCAGCGACTGCGTAAGCACCTGCAAGTGTATAATATCACGGGCTCGCGCGTTATCGCAGTGCAGTACACCTCTGCTAATCCTCAGTTGGCTGCACAAATCGCCAATACAGTCGCGGAAGAATATATCGCGCTACAGAGCGCGGCGAAGCTGCAATCGAATGACGATGCGACTAACTGGCTTGCGCCGGAAATCGAAGACTTACGCACACGTGTACGCGATGCCGAGAAAAAAGTCGCCGATTACCGCGCCTCGCGTGGATTATTGACCGGGCAGACCAACAATACGATTGCATCGCAGCAGCTTTCCGAAGTTTCGACGGACCTGACGCGTGTGCGCTCTGATCGCGCCACGGCGGAAGCGAGGGCGGCAAGTGTTCGCAAGGCGCTTTCTGCAGGCACACCGGTCGATACGCTGCCCGAAGTTGTTGCTTCCGGCATGATGCAGCGGCTCGCCGAGCGCCGCATCGAACTTAACGCCCAGATTGCCGATTTGTCGACGACGCTTCTTGATGGCCATCCGCGCATCAAGGCGCTGCGCTCGCAATTGGCCGACCTTGATCGCCAGACCAAGGCGGAAGGGCGCAAGCTGCTTGCCAGTCTTGAAAACGATGTCACGACGGCAAAGCTGCGTGAAGACGAGCTGACCCGCGAACTGAACCGCGTGCAGTCGCAAGCCGCGCAGGCAGGCGATCAGGAAGTCGAGTTGCGCGCACTCGAACGCGAGGCGGCAGCGCAGCGCGAGCTTCTGGAAACCTATCTGACCCGTTATCGTGAGGCAGCTTCCCGTATTGATCGCAATTATGTGCCTGTCGATGCACGCATTCTGTCGGGCGACGCACCAGCGCTTCCCTATTTCCCAATGGTTTTGCCGACTGTTGCTGCAACCTTTGTGGCGGGGCTGCTGTTACTCTCGATCTTCGTGTTGCTGCGTGAACTGTTCAGCGGGCGGGCCTTCGTGACCGCCGATGGCCGACGCGTCGAGGCTGTCGAGGAAATCGAAATGCCGGTGATTACCGCTGCCGCCCAAGCGGCTGCCGTTCCGCCGACCCTTTCCGAGCAGGAAGTGCCGGTTGCTGCTCCGCGCCGGTCCTGGACAGTGCCTTTTATCACGAGATCGTCTGGCTCTGACGCACAGACGACACCTGCGCCACCGGCGAAGGAGACGACCATGCCTGCAACGAAGAACCCAAATGGCGTGGAAGCCATTGCCAATCGTCTGCTCGACGGTCGCGACAAGCGCATTGTTGTGGTTTCGCCCGAAGGAGACGAAGCGTCGGCAACGACTGTGCGGCTGTTGCGCGATCTGGCCGACCGTGGCAAGCGTGCGCTTCTAGTGGATATGACAGCTCAGGGCACGGTGGGGAGCGCAATGCTCGACGGGCATAAATTGCCCGGCATCACCGAGCTTCTAACTGGCGAGAAACGCTTCAATGAAGTCATTCATAGCGACCGCTTTTCGCAGGCGCATGTCGTGCCGCTCGGTGCAGCAGACCCGGTTGAAGCCATGCGCGCCGTCGATCGTCTGCCGCTCATTCTCGATGCGCTCGAAACCGTTTATGACTTCGTGATCGTGGAATGCGGCCCATCTTCCTCTGCACAGATTCGCCGTGTTGCTGATAATGACGCGACGGTTGTGATGAGCATTGTCGATCCCGAGAACAATGATGTAGCGCTTGCCGCACTCGATCTTGATCAGGGTGGCTATGAAGATGTCGTCATTCTGATGGACGACAAGACCCCGCAGCCACGCGCATAATTCGATTCAAAAACAGCGTCTTAAAGCGGAAAGCTGAATCAAAATCGCTATTTACCTCCGGGCAAGCCTTGCTCGGATGCGCTTGGCGAGCCGCCAGAGCCGGGGATTGCGCTTGATTGTGCTGGCGACGGCTCTGCGCAAGGATTGCAACGCCCCAAAAAGCCTGCCTTTGGCCGAGAGTGGCAGAACGGTATCGAAGATTTCAAGCTCGATATCGCACCAGTCGCGCTTGTAGGGTTCATCGCCTACACCAAAACTGTAGACCGCATAACCGGCATCGCAACAGCGCTTTATGTCTTCGAAGAACAGAAATTCGCCGGGGCTGGCATGGACCATATCGTCATCGGCGATGGCGGCAAATTCGGCTGTCGGTCCAGTGGCGATGAGGTTTTTGCCGACGATCGAGCGGATAATGCCGCCCACTTCCAGAAACCGCAATTCGCAGATGGGCGCTGGTGCCGTGAGAGCCTGCCCGTAGAGTGCCTTGAAAAAAGTCTGCACGGCTTTGCCGGCAAACGGGTCGCTTATGCCCATCTGCCGGAAACGTCCGGCTTTCATGGCGAAGTAAAGGTCGAGAACGCTGTCGGATTCGTCCTGTGTCTGCGGCTGTTCAATGCGCCAGCCGCCGGCTTCCTGATAGCGGCGCTCATGCTGGCGGTGCTTCTTCAATCTGCGGCGACGGTTGGTGCGATCAAGCACCGCGTCAAAACCACCATGAAGCGAGACCATCAGGACCGGATTCGGGTTTCGTTTCTGCCCAAGGGTAAAAAGCGGATTGTCGATATCATCAACGGCGTCAAGCTGGCGCGTCAGCGCCAAAGCGTCGATATCCGGTCGCGCCTTGCATATGGCGGCAATGAGCCGGTCCAGAGCTTTGCGGTTGACTGCGGATGACCGTGCTGCGGCCAACCAAGGGAAATTACCGTTGGCATGGCTGCCGCCGGGATAGCGCGCGATCGTCATGCCATTTCGGCGGATGACTTCCAGAGGCAGGAGAAAAACCGGGCGTTCAGCATCGAAAATTCCGGCGACGAAACAGTCAGTGTTGACGCAACGATGCCAGCAATCAATCCAGGCGAAGGATTGCGGTGCGCCGTGCAGGGCAGGCCCTATCGCCCAGAGACGCTCGATTTCGGAATAATCGCTGATAATGCGTTCCGTAAGCGTGGCCGATCCCGCCATGTTGCCCCGCTCAGTCATGCTGTATTGCGCCCCTTGAATATGCTCAGAGCTGCTTTTTACGCGGTGGCTGCGCCATCCACCAGATGATCGCCATGGCTGGCAGGACCCAGAGCAGGCCTGAAACAATGAAATAGAGGAGATGCACCCATGCCGGAGAATTGCCGAGATGCGCGACGGCGATGATCGTAGCCAGAACCGCATAGACGATCACCAGCGTTACCAGCAGAAATGTGCCGATCAGTTTCTTCAGCCTAACGGGCATGATTGCGTCTCTCCTTTTCCCCGCACCATCACTAACCGCTGTGCCTGATCTGCGAAAGGGCAAAAAACGCGGCGGCATGTCGCGTGGACTTGCCTTGTAACTGACGGGTCGATGCGGCATGTATCGCTCCAGATGGTTTGAAGGAAGAACGGCATGACGGCAGCATCGATGGCGCAGCGCGGAGAGCGGAGTTCGAGAACGTCGAAGGACGAACGCGACCGGCGCCTTGTGCGCTATTGGCTTTATGCGGTTTTTGTCGTGCTGATCGCCATCGTGATGGTGGGCGGGGCCACCCGCATGACCGGCTCTGGCCTTTCCATCACCGAATGGAAGCCTATCCATGGCGTCATTCCCCCGCTCAACCATGCTGAATGGGTGGAAGAGTTCGATAAATATCGCCAGATCCCGCAATATCAGCAGATCAACAAGGGCATGTCCCTTGAAGAGTTTCAGTATATTTTTTGGTGGGAGTGGGCGCATCGCCTGCTGGCGCGCTTCGTCGGCTTTCTGGTTGCGGTGCCGCTTGCTTTCTTCTGGGCGACGGGGCGTCTGAAGGGCGGGCTGAAATACCGTATGCTGGGGCTTCTGGCGCTGGGCGGCTTTCAGGGCGCCATTGGCTGGTGGATGGTTGCATCCGGTCTGAGCGAGCTTACCAGTGTCAGCCAGTACCGGCTTGCAATCCATCTCACCACGGCCTGCGTGATCATTACCGCGGTCTTCTACATTGCCAGAGGACTTGTCACCTATACCGAGCGTCCGGCGGAGCGATCCGTGCAGCGCTTCGCCGGGTGGCTGGTCTTTGCCGTTCTGGTGCAGATCTATCTTGGTGGTCTGGTGGCCGGGCTTCATGCCGGTCTCACCTACAACACCTGGCCTTTGATGGACGGCGCGATCATTCCGTCCGACCTCTTCATACAGTCGCCATGGTGGCGCAATTTGTTTGAAAACCCGAAAACCGTACAGTTCGTGCATCGCATGTTCGCCTATACGGTGCTAGTTCTCACTGTTCTCCATGCCGTTCAGGTGTGGAAAGACGCGCCGGGCACCACCCATGCGCGCCGCACGATTGTTCTGCTCGGCCTGGTTCTGGTGCAGGCGGTCATCGGCATTGGAACGTTGCTGATGAGCGTGCCGCTGCATATGGGCCTGACACATCAGTTCGTCGCATTGATCGTACTGGCTTTCGCAGTCGCGCACTGGCGCGGCACCAAGGGCGCTTACGCAGGATAAGCCGTCTGGCGCAAATATCTCAGCGCGGTGGCAATCTTCAGCTCCCGCGCTTCGTCGGCACCATTGCCATCCTCGCGGTGCCACGCGGCTGAAAGACAGCCATAGGCAAAGGCATAATCAAGAATATAGGACGGCGAGCGACCAATGATTGGCGCGAAATGCTCGGCCATGCGCTTTGCGCGATCAAGGTCGAGGCAGAGATCGTCACGATCCAGCGGATTGTAAAAGATATTGGCGGCATCGAAGGCCGCATCGCCAATCAGCCCGTGTGGATCGATGGCAAGCCAGCCGCGCTGTCCCCGCAGGATGTTTTCGTGGTGGATGTCGCCATGCAGCGGAATGGGCTTGTGCGGCGTCGCCAGCAGCTCTTTTGCAAGCGCTGCGGCTTCCGCATAGATCGGCGTCTGATCTGCGACTGCGAAAAGGCCGGAGAAGTGCCTGTCGAGCGGTTGCAGGTCTGACGGCACCGGCGCAGGCGAGGGTGTGTGCAATGCTTCCAGAACCTGCCCGAAGATCACCAGACAATCTGCGTCAAGCCCGCTTTTGAGGTGTTCGTCGAGATGATAGTTGCCCGCATATTCGAGCAGCATCGACGTATCTTCAAGATCGTACAGGCGCGCCGCGCCGTGCCCATCCTGCCAGCGCAGATAATGCGCACCGCGCATTTCCTCCATTCCGGCGGGTTTCAGCTGCTTGATAACAAAAACCTCGCCCGGATGATCGATGCGTTCGACCTTCCAGACGAGGCTTGAATGCGTATCCGCCAGTGGTTCGAACGAACCGACATTCCATTTTCCGGGGAATACCGGTTCAGTCGTCATCAGGCTTTGCCAAGCATGAGGTTCATGTTCTGGACAGCGGCACCCGAAGCACCTTTGCCGAGATTGTCGAGTAGGGCGACCAGATTGACCTGATCGTCGCCTTCGGTGCCGAAGACAAAGAGCTTCATGCCGTCCTTGCCGGCAAGTTCTTCCGCATCGACGCGCGGAAGCTTGCCGCTTTCCTCCAGTGGCACGACTTCGACAATGTCCTGACCGGCATAATGCTCGCTCAGGGCTGCGTGAATCTTTGTCAGCGACGGCCTGCCTTCAAGCTCGTTCAGGAACAGCGGAACCTGCACGATCATGCCCTGCGGGAAACGTCCGACGCTCGGGCTGAAGATCGGGCGACGGTCGAGGCGTCCATGCAGCTGCAATTCCGGCACATGCTTGTGATGCAACGGCAGGCCATAAAGGAAGTTGTTAGCGGCCAGATAGTCCGGATTGTTCTTGTCTTCCATCTGCGCAATCAGCTGCTTGCCGCCGCCGGTATAGCCGGAGACGGCATTGACGCTGACCGGATAGTCAGACGGCAACAGCCCTGCGTCGCGTAGTGGGCGAACAAGCGCGATCGCGCCGGTTGGATAGCAGCCCGGATTGGCGACGAGTCTCGTTTCGGCGATGCGTTCGCGCTGGCCTTTGGCCAGTTCGGCAAAACCATAGGCCCATTCCGGATGCACGCGATGGGCGGTCGAAGTATCGATGATGCGGGTCGAATTGTGATCCCGCAGCAGGGAGACGGCCTCTTTCGAAGCGTCGTCGGGCAGGCACAGAATGGCAATGTCGGCAGAGCGCAGATAGTCGGCGCGCAAATCCTTGTTGCGCCGCTCGGCTTCCGGGATTGAAATCACTTCAAGATCGTCGCGCTCGGCCAGACGGCTGCGGATTTGCAGGCCGGTGGTGCCGTGTTCGCCATCGATGAAGATTTTCGGTTTCATGCTTTTGCCTTTTGATTTCATAAAGTTACGACAATATCCGGAATTGGTCTTTCAACCGCTTGAATCAGTTTCTCAACCGCATAAACGCGGCACCGTCATCGTCGTTCTTTCTGCTCTGCCAGCAGACCCAGATAATACATTGCGATTGTCGCTCCAGCGATAGCCGTAATATCGGCATGATCATAGGCTGGTGCAACCTCGACCACATCCGCACCGACGAAGTCAAGCGGCGTGAGCTTGCGCAGGATCGACAGCATCTTGGCGGACGAAGGGCCGCCCGCCACCGGCGTGCCCGTGCCGGGCGCAAAGGCCGGATCAAGGCAATCAATATCGAAGGTCAGATAGGTCTTCTTGCCCGCAGTGCGTTTCAAAATGGTGTCGGCAATCTCTGCCGCCGTCATGTCTTCGACTTCGTGACCGTAAATGATCTTGATGCCGCAATCTTCCGGCGCATGGGTGCGAATGCCGACCTGAATCGAATGATCGGGATCGATGATGCCATCACGCACGGCGCGGGCGACGAAGGAACCATGATCGATCCGCTTGCCGTCGTCGAACCATGTGTCCTGATGGGCGTCGAACTGCACGAGCGCCAGCGGGCCATATTTCGCGGCATGGGCTTTCAGAAGCGGCCATGTCACGAAATGATCGCCGCCAAGTGTCAGCAAAAATGCATCGGATTTGAGGATCTTTGTTGCTTCACGCTCGATCGTGGCGGGCGTCTTGTAATGGTTGCCGTAGTCGAGCAGGCAGTCACCGTAATCGATCACAGCGAGGTTTTCGAACAGGTCGCGCTGGAACGGATATTGCGGGTCATTGTCGAAAATGGTCGATGCGCGCCGGATGGCCTGCGGACCGAAACGCGCGCCGGGCCGGTTGGACACAGCCGCGTCGAACGGAATGCCCCAGACAACGGCTTCCGCGCCCTTCAGCGACTTGGTGTAGACGCGCCGCATGAAAGACAGCACGCCCGCATGGGTCGGGTCGGTCGCAGCGCTCGTCAGGCTGCGTGCGGTAAATGCGTGATCAATGGTCTTGGATGGCATGGCCGTTCCCCGGTGAAGTTCTGACTTCTATAACCGGTCACGCCAGAAATTGGGAAGAGGTTTTAGTCTCTATCAAAACCGTAAGCGCGTTCGACACGGCCAATGCGCACGCGATAGGTCTCATACCACTGCTGGCGACCAAGCTTTTGCGCCACAAGGTGGTCCACTTCGCGCTTCCATGCGCGAATGCTGTCTTCGTCCGCCCAGAACGAGTTCGTTATGCCAAAACCTTCCGCGTCTCGGGCGCTCTCGACGCCAAGATAGCCGGGTTGTTGCGCTGCGAGTTCCGCCATGCGCACCGCCATATCGGCGTAGCCATCGTCGTCACCAATGCGCTGCGAGGCAAAACTCACGACGTAATAAGGTGGCTCCGGTGTGACGGCAAAGCGGCTGGACGACATCATGCTGGCTCCCTGCTGGCTGATTCCTGAAATTCATAGCAAAAAGCGGACCCGAAGGCCCGCTTTCCGTTGTTTGATCGTCAGAAGTTGACCGCGAGGTTCACTTTAATGGCGTGATCCTGCGCCTTGTTTGCGAATTGTCCCCGGTAGTGCAATCCGAGAGACGTGTTATGCGCCAGATTGAGGTCCAACCCGGCCTGTGCGTAGAACATGTTTTTGTCGAGCGGCAGACCTTCAACCATGAAGCCGGGACCGTCGCTGAAACGCAGCATTGTTTCCGGCTGGTCGGCGCTATTATGCTGCCAGCCGAGCGCCAGTTTGGTGTTGACGCTGGTGTTTTCGGAGAGTGCGTATTTGTTCGAAAGACGCACGCCGAGATAGTTGGTTAAAAGGTCGCCGGTGGCGCCAGAGCCGGAGAGGGCGGTCACAGCCGCATTTTCCGTAAAACCATTGGTTTTCGCATAGGCATAGGAAATGCCCGCAAATGGCTCCAGCAGCGCCAGACTGGTATCGATATTGTAGCCGAGTTCCGCAAAACCCTGGAAGCTGTTGCCTTTGTAGCTTGCGCGATTATCGTTTGAAACTTCCCTGAAGCGGATTGTGCGCTTGCTGTCGATGTCGTGCAGATTGGCATTGCCACCAAAAGTCAGGTTGAAGTTTTTCCATGCATAGCCGCCATAGGCGCCGATCTGATAGCTATCGACTTTCGCAGACGACAGGCCGCTATTGAGCGAGGATTGCAGATAACCGGCGAAGAGACCCAATTGCCAATTATCCGACAGTTGGCCGTCAATGCCGGTGATAAAGCCCGTCGCGCTGCGGCTCATGGCTTGCGCTTCTCCAATGCTCTGGAAATGCGCTCTGGAATTATAGGCTTGTCCCCATACGCCGCTTTTGAGCGGAGCATTCAGCGCCGAATGATTGAAGCGACTGTCGGACAGATCATTCATGCGCTGTGTCACGGCTTCGCGTGGCAACTGGTTGTCATAAAGAAGCGATATCAGCGTGGATGCGTAAATATCGCCAGACAGCTCGGTATAGGCCTCTGACAAATCGTCTTCCATCCGCGATGTAAGCACGTTCTTGTAGAGCTTTTGATCGTGGCCGAGCGCCTGCAATGCGTTGGCAACCCTTCGTTGCTGGTTGCTTACCGCCGATTCTGCAAATGACTTGCCCGCCGTTGCGAAGGTGACTTCGACTTCATTCGGCCTGTATTCAAGTTTTTCGGTGATGAAGTGATAGGTGGGAAGAACGTCGCTGAAGCGGCCATTGACCCCGTTGTCGGCCATCACGAACACGCTTGTTTTGCCTACCCGGGCGTTGATTTCGTCAACGGTCAACTTTGGATGGCCGCCGAATTTAACGCTCCCGGCGAGCATAGCCTTGTTGCTAGCATAAATCCCTGAAGTGTTGCCGTTGGCATCGACCTTCACGTCGAGAACACTGCCAGATTTCAGATCGATATCGCCATTCACGTTCAATGGTTTCATGCGCGGCGAACGGTAGTCGCCGGGGGAAACATGCGCACCGGCTCCAGCCACTATGCTGCCGGTAAAACCGGTGCCGCTCAGTGTACCGCCGGAGTGGACCAGAACCGGCGAAGTGATTGAGCCGTTTACCTTTAATTCCCCAGCGTAAATGTCGGTCACCCCTTTGTAGCTGTTCTGCCCGTTAAGGATGGTCATGCCGTCTCCAACCTGCTGTACGCGACCATCGCCGGTAATCTTGCCGTCGAATTCGAGCAGGTTGCTGCGATTGAACGTCAGAAAGGCGTCTTTCTGCATCAAATCAACGTCGCCGATGACGGAGCCGGTTTCGCCGCCATTACCAAGCGCCAACCCGCCTTCCGCCACGAAGCTGTTGCCGGTGTATTTGTTTTCTCCCGTCAGCGTCAGCTTTCCGGCGTTCATCTTGTACAGTGATCTGTTTCCATCCAGATAGCCCGATACGATCTTATCGGATGTCGGAAAGAAGAAGTTGCGCTCGGTCTTGAACAGGCCATTGGGAGACCGGGCGTAGAAACCAGCTAAGTCGGGGTTTGACCAATATTCCCGCACGTAGTTGGCAATGTAATTGTGTGTGCGGGTCGTCGGATGAATATCATCCCAGAAAACATATTCATTCTGGATTGCGGAACCGCGCGGCTGGTCGAGACATGAGGGCGTATCGACACAATTTCCTGTCGCATTCGAGAAGCCGAAAACGCCGGGGTGCTTCACCACCATGTCAAGGATGCCAGCTACGTCTGGGGCGTAGACCACAGCATCCGGATGCTTTTCCTTAAAGGCAGCGATGCTGGTGGCGATGGCCTTGTTGAAATCATCGGTTGCTTCTCGAGCAATGACGCCGGGCGCATTTGCATAGCGCGGAACTTTCGAAAAATCAGGCATGTCGGGCACCAGAAATTGCCGCGCTCCCACCTGATAAAGGCGTTCCAGTGAAGTGAACAATTCATTTCCGCTAAATGCAGCTTTCACTCGCGTGGATTCATCGTGCTTGATTGCATCCAAAGCATCATTGCCACCCGCCCATAAAGACACGATGGTGTGAGGAGAGATGGTCTGAGGATAAACGGTATTCGTCCCACGAATGAACTCGGTCACCTCCTCAGCAATAGAGGGGATCATCCCCGGTATTTTGTGGTTCTCATACTTTATGCCGCCTATGGCGTAGTTCACACTGGTGCCACCGTTCGGGGTGTTGCTGCCAAAATCACCGGGGGCTGACGAGTTGGTCGAAATTTCGTGCCCCTTTCCTGGTCTCGGAAAAGGTACTCGTTCCAGACGCGTCCATTGCTGAAGCGTCCGTCGGTCGTGTACATTTTTTTAAGTTTTTCTATGAAAAACTCACTGAATGCGCCGTTATCGCTCAAGCTGTCGCCGAAGATGATGGCCCTGTCGAAATAAGCTTTCTCGACATTGTCGGTTATGCTCTGGGAGTAAGCTGCAGAAGAAAGTAAAAATTGAACAGGGGCGAGTGCAGTCAATATAATATTGACTTTCCCAAAAGGAATATAGGTCAAAGTAATTATCCTGTTAAAAAATTTTAAAATAAAAATACTTGAAAAATATAAAATAACATAAGTATAGTGTAAATTAGCCTCCTTTGAATAGGGGTCGGAGGACGGTAGAAACCAAAAAAGCGAGCCTTGCGGCTCGCTTTTTTGTAGATCCGAACGACGGAAATATCACCGTTCGGAAATTTGGTCCCAAGCGCCGGAGCGCTTGGGAATATTCCTTGAAACGGATTAGCGCTTCGAGAACTGGAACGAACGGCGAGCCTTGGCCTTACCGTACTTCTTACGTTCGACGACGCGGCTATCGCGGGTCAGGAAGCCACCCTTCTTGAGAACCGTGCGCAGGCCCGGTTCGTAGTAGGTGAGGGCCTTCGAAATACCGTGACGAACGGCACCAGCCTGACCGGACAGGCCGCCACCGGCAACGGTAGCAACGATGTCGAACTGGCCAGCGCGGTTCGAAGCGATGATCGGCTGCTGGAGGATCATCTGCAGGACCGGACGTGCGAAGTACTTTTCGAATTCCTTGTCGTTGACGGTGATCTTGCCGGAACCCGGCTTGACCCAAACGCGTGCAACGGCGTCCTTACGCTTGCCGGTGGCATAAGCGCGGCCCTGTGCGTCCAGCTTCTGGACGTGAACCGGAGCGGCAGCTTCGGTCTTGGCAACAGTGCCGAGTTCTTCGAGCGAGTTGAGCTGCTCAGCCATGATTATGCATTCCCTTTGTTCTTGCGGTTCAGCGCTGCGACGTCGAGGACTTCCGGCTGCTGAGCTTCATGCTGATGGTTCGGACCTGCATAAACGCGCAGGTTCTTCATCTGGCGACGGCCGAGCGGACCACGTGGGATCATACGCTCAATAGCCTTCTCGAGAACGCGTTCCGGGAAACGGCCTTCGAGAATCTGGCGAGCAGTGCGCTCCTTGATGCCGCCCGGATGGCCGGTGTGCCAGTAATAAACCTTGTCGGTGTACTTCTTGCCGGTCAGAACAACCTTGTCGGCATTGATGATGATGACATTATCGCCATCGTCAACGTGCGGGGTGAAGGTTGCTTTGTGCTTGCCACGCAGGCGATTGGCGACGATAGTTGCGAGACGACCAACGACGAGACCTTCGGCGTCGATCAGTACCCACTTCTTCACCACTTCAGCCGGCTTCTGAGAAAAAGTTGCCATTGAAGTCTTCCTTAGACTAATCCCCGATATGAACATCAGGGCTTTTTTTGTTGCTTGTGTTGGTGATATCCAACCCGAACGGGCGTGCAAAAATTAAGTTTCGCGCGCTTCCGGCGGGTCGATACACAAACTCTGCCCCGCCGTCAAGTCCCGTATTTGCACGATGATTTTAAAAACATAATGAAATCAATTACTTGATTATTTGGTATTATAATACCGTATGTTTTTGTGGTGCTTTTAACGCGGTGGGATTGAATAAGTCGCTGTTGCATGAGCAACCAGTTCGCCAGTCGCGCCATCAGTCAGGCTGATATCGAGGACGGCGAGGCGTTTTCCAAGCTTCAGAAGTCTCGCGACAGCTTCCACCGCGCCGGGTGAGGGCTTGCGCAGGAAATTGATGTTGAGATTGGTGGTCACCGCCAGCGCGACCGGGCCGATATGCGCCAGAATAGCCGCATAGGCAGCAACATCGGCCAGGGCGAATAGCGCAGGGCCGGAAACCGTGCCGCCGGGACGCAGATGTTGCTCGTCGGCGTGAAGGCGCATCGTGGTGGAACCTTCATCAATCGCAACAATCTCGAAACTCTTACCAAGCTGCGGAAACTCACGCTTCATGAAAGCGCGCAGCTCGTCGATATCCATCACCGGAGCCAGACTTGTGTGTCTTGTCATATTGATATTCATCCAGTCCTCCCAATCTTTATAGGAATAGAAGCGTGGACCCTTGTGTTGCAAGCGGCATCCTGTCGTGCGAACGATAAATACGGTCGCGCAGTTGAGACTGGTGAGGTAAGAACATGAACAATCCGTCTGGCGACCAAATTCGCAACATTCTCCAATCCGTCAAAACAATTGCGCTTCTTGGTGCCTCCCCGAAGCCCGAGCGCCCAAGCAATGGCGTGATGGAGTTTCTGCTCTCCAAGGGCTACCGCGTCATTCCCGTCAATCCGGGGCAGGTCGGCAAGGAAATTCACGGCCAGCGCGTCGTGGCGCGTCTGGCCGATATTGAAGAGCAGGTCGACATGGTCGATGTGTTTCGTGAGCCTTATTCGCTGCCGGGTATTGTGGATGAAATCCTCGCCATGAAGCAGCGTCCATCCGTTTTGTGGACGCAGCTCGGCGTTGTTCATGAAGAAGCTGGCAAGCGTGCCGAAGAAGCAGGGCTGACCGTCATCATGGATCGTTGTCCCGCGATAGAATACCCGCGCTTGATCGGGTAGCGTATGAAGCGAGAATAAAATTCCGCGCTTTGATATCAGTCGAAAAATTCCTCCTTTGCTTTCTTTTTGGCAGAGCCTAACGTCCGCTCTCAAAGAGTGGCATTCGTTATCAGGAGGAATAGATGTCCAAACGCTCACCCGGCATAGAAACACTGGCCGTTCACGCAGGCGCGAAGCCTGATCCGACAACTGGCGCGCGTGCAACGCCAATCTATCAGACGACGTCCTTCGTGTTCGAAGATGCGGATCATGCGGCCTCCCTGTTCGGGCTACAGGCGTTCGGCAATATTTATACACGTATTACCAATCCGACGACGGCGGTGCTGGAAGAGCGCATCGCAGCGCTTGAAGGCGGCACCGCAGCTGTCGCGACGGCATCGGGGCATGCTGCGCAGCTGCTCGTTTTCCATACGCTTTTGCAGCCGGGCGATAATTTCGTCGCTGCGCGCCAGCTTTATGGCGGCTCGATCAACCAGTTCGGCCAGTCGTTTAAATCCTTCGGCTGGCAGGTGCGTTGGGCCGATGCCAGCAATCCGACCGACTTTGCCAAGCAGATCGATGGCAAAACGCGCGCAATCTTCATTGAAAGCTTCGCTAATCCGGGCGGCATAGTCGTGGATATCGAAGCGATTGCCGAAATCGCCCATAAGCATGGCCTGCCTTTGATCGTAGACAATACGCTTGCTTCGCCCTATCTCGTGCGCCCGATCGAACACGGCGCGGATATTGTCGTGCATTCGCTGACCAAGTTCATTGGCGGCCATGGTAATTCCATGGGCGGCATCCTCATCGACGGCGGAACCTTCGACTGGGCGAAGTCTGGCAATTATCCGCTTTTGACCGAACCGCGCCCGGATTATGCCGGTCTGGAACTGCACAAGACCTTCGGCAACATCTCCTTTGCCATCGCTGCCCGCGTGCTGGGTCTCCGCGATTTCGGCCCGGCGATTTCGCCATTCAACGCCTTCCAGATTCTAACCGGTGTGGAAACTCTGCCGTTGCGCATGCAGCGCCATTGCGACAATGCGCAGAAGGTTGCCTCCTGGCTGCATGGTCACGAGAAGGTATCGTGGGTGAACTATGCTGGTCTGCCACATGACAAATATCATGCGCTTCAGCAGAAATATTCGCCGAAGGGCGCAGGCTCGGTTTTCACCTTCGGTCTCAAGGGCGGCTATGATGCGGGCGTGAAATTCGTGGATAGCCTCGACCTGTTCTCGCTGCTCGCCAATATCGGCGACACGCGTTCGCTCGTGATTCATCCGGCCTCGACCACACATCGGCAGCTGAGCGACGAGCAGAAAGTGGCGGCTGGAGCTGGTCCGGATGTCGTGCGCCTGTCTATCGGCATCGAGGATGCCGACGATATCATAGCCGATATCGAACAGGCTCTTGCCAAGGTCTGACCGGATGAGCCGGTTTCTCGACTTCGACCTGACCGGCATTGAACCGGAAGAAGGCGCTCCTTTGCCGGAGCGCGTTCTTTCCGGCGATCCAAAATTCCGAACATGGAATCTGGAAGAAAATGCCGATGGCACCCTCTTTGCCGGCATATGGGAAAGCACGCCGGGAAAATGGCGGATCGAATATGACGAATGGGAGTTCTGTCACATTCTATCCGGTCGCTCGATTGTGAGCGAGGAGGGCGGCGCAAGCCGTGAAGTCAAGGCGGGCGACAGTTTTGTCATTCGCCCCGGCTTCAAGGGCAGCTGGGACGTGCTGGAAACCACCCGCAAGGAATATGTGATCAAGCTCTGAAAAAAGAAAAGGCTGCGAAATTCGCAGCCTTTTTGATTCTCGACCTACCGCGGCTCATTGCCTCGCGGTCTGATATAGGCGCGGGGCCTGTTGCTGCCCGAAGGCCGTGCTTCCGGGCGTGGTTGCGATGGGCGCTCGGCTTGCGGTGGACGCGGACGCTCACCTTGCGGCGGGCGCGGACGGTCCGGTCTGTTGTAATTCGGGCGACGATCCCGATCCCGATAACGGTAATCGCGATAGCGTGAATCACGATAATAACGCGGGTAATTGCGATAATAGCGTCCGCTATCATAGACAACGCCGGTGCCGATATAGCTGCCCTGCACATAGTAAGGGTCGTAGTAGCCGCCGCCGCTGCCATAATAGCCTTCGGACACGCACCCGGTGAGCGTCAGTCCGGATATGCCTATGCCAACGGCGATCAGAAGTGATTTTAATGACATGGCCTTCGCTCCTTCAAAGCTCGAACGCTGTACATCGCTGAATGTTGCAGCATTTGGCAAACATTCTTTCGACGAACATTATGCAGAAACGGCGTGAATCGGCAAAATCACTAAAGATTACGGTGTGATAGCTGATTTCCGCAATATGAGCACGGGCCTTCTACCCATACCGATCATCAGACATTCTATATCTGACGAATTTTTAAAGAATGAGACAGAAAATATATCAAATCGAGGAATTGAATAACGGGTGCATGAAATTTAAAGCGCGTTCAAAAGTGCAGGGTGCCGGGCACCCCTGCACTTTTGAAGAAGATTGAATTAGTTGCCTGTTCCAGCGCCGGTGATAGCAGTGGAGATCGCCGTAAACTGGGTGCGAATGCTCGTTCCGAGTAACTGTGTTGCGCCGATGATCACGACTGCGATTAGAGCGGCGATGAGGCCGTATTCGATAGCGGTTGCGCCGGATTCATTTTTGCGAAAACGCGAGAAAAGCTTGGACATGTGTTGCTCCTGAGACTCTGCTTTTATTAGCTGGTCGTCTTGACCTGGAGCCAAATTACACGGGCAATTCTTTTTGCGCCCTTAAGTTGCATGGTAAACAGAAGATAAGCGCCGTGTATGATTAATAAATTGCTGAAATATACCCAAGCATTGCCGCTGAAAGATCATTTTCGACGCACAAAGCCAAAAAAACAAAACCCCGCCTGAGCGGGGTTCTTTTCGCTTATCCAGCTGCCTTACTTGGGGAGCTGCGCACCGGCCTGCTTCACGGCATCTGCCATGGTCTGGCACAGCTTTTCTTCCGAAATATTCTGCGCCTTTGCGCTGGTGGCGAGATCCTGTTCCATACCCATGACGGAAACCTTGCCCTGCTTGCCGGTTTCTTCGGCGGCTTCGGCTTTGGACGTATCGGCGGGAGGAGGGATCAATCCAAGCATTTTGTTCTGGATTTCGATGGCTGCCTCGTCGGTATAGCCCTTGTCCTTGCAATAGGTCAGCACGCCGAGCTGATTGCGGGCTGCACTATAGGCCATTTCCATCTGCTCTGGCGTCGCCTGCGCGAGGGCTGCTGTGAGATTTGCACCGAGAAAGAGGCCGGTCAAAGAAACGCGAATGACATTACGCATTATAATTCTTCTCCATGTTCCAAATACATTGCGAGATAATGCGATTTTCCCCACGGGGAAAATTCAAGAAAGATTAATTAGTGAAATGTGATAAAATAGAATTAGTTTCTTCTGATTTTTAAATCCGCGTCATATTTGTGCGTTAGAAGCCAAAGGCAGCTGTGCTTTTTATCGAACGCCTATGTTACGTGGCATCAGGAGCGCCAGCCCGATCCCCTTGAAAACAACTCTATCGTCCGCTCAGCTACCGATAGTTCGGGTGTTATGAGCGCATCGAATTTGGTCATTTTGGAAAAATGGTCGAAACTGTGCGAATTGCCAAAATTTGCTCTTGCGCTTGGCGCACGAATTGCCTAAACGGCTCTCACGCGACTGACAAATCAGTCGGGCGATTAGCTCAGTTGGTAGAGCGCTTCGTTTACACCGAAGATGTCGGGAGTTCGAGTCTCTCATCGCCCACCATTTATCTCCTTTAAAATATATGCATTGTAAGCACAGCCCTCATCTGGCTGTCTGTTTGTCACGTTTAGTGCGCCACGCTGCTAAAACGACTATGGCGGGACAATGCCCGCCATAACCTCTTATAACTGTGATGGTTCTAGCGGCGCTCGATCAATGCAAGCCACCGACGCCCAGGTGCTCTTCAACTGCGTGATGATCTGACGCCAGTTGTTCGGACGTACCGGACCACGCAATGCGCCCACGCTCCAGAATGATAACGTGATCGGCGAAGTCTAGCGCGCTCTGGATCCGTTGTTCGACGAGCAGGATTGTCATGTCGCCTTTTTGCGCCAGTGTCGAGAATGCTGCCATCAGCTCTTCGCAAATGACCGGTGCGAGGCCTTCAAGCGGCTCGTCCAGCAGCAGCACCGTTGGCTTGCCGAGAATGCTGCGTGCCGTTGAAAGCATCTGCTGCTCCCCGCCGGAAAGCTGCGAACCCAGATTGCGCCGCCGCTCCTTGAGGCGAGGGAACATGGCATAGGCTTCTTCGAGCGCGTCCTTTGGTCGTTTTTTCAAGCCGACGAACAGGTTTTCTTCCACCGTCAGCGTGGGGAACACATCGCGTGTCTGCGGTACATAGCCAAGACCGGCAAGCGCACGGGCAGCTGACGGCAGTGTCGCGATATTCTGGCCGCCGAGCAGGATTTCGCCGCCATAGCGCCGGGTTTGTCCGGCGATGGTCGCAAAGAGGCTGGTCTTGCCGACGCCGTTGCGCCCTAATATGGCCAGCCGTGAGCCGGGTTCGGCTTTGAACGACACATCTTCAATGACCCGTGTAGGACCATAGCCGGACGAAAGATTGCGGATTTCAAGCGAGGCTGCACTCATTGCGCATAGCTCCCCAGATAGGCTTCACGGACGCGGGTATCCTGCACGACATCTTGCGGCAGTCCGTCGAAAATCACGGTTCCAGCGGCCAGAACGATAACGCGTTTTGCAAAGCGGAAAACCAGATCCATGTCGTGCTCGATCATGAGAACAGCAAGATCGGCGGGGAGGCGGTCGAGCGCTTCTTCGATACGGCCCGTATCGCTTTGCGGCACACCGGCGGCAGGTTCATCCAGCAACAGCACCTTTGGACGCAGCGCCAGTGCCAGCGCGATCTCCAGCAGTCGTTGCTGGCCATAAGCGATCTGGCTGACGCGCAGCTGACTGAGCGGCAGCAGGCCGAGCGTGTCGAGAATATCGCGCACCTCATCCATCACGCCCGGCATTTTATGATAATCGCCGAGAATGCGGCCCGTCTTGCCTTCTCGCTGCAAAACGGCGAGCGCGACATGTTCTTCCGGCGTCATGTCGAAGAAGAGCCGCGTGACCTGGAATGAGCGCACCAGACCGCGCCGCACGCGCTGCATGGCGTTGAGTTTCGAGACATTCTCGCCGCCAAGCGTCACTGTGCCGGAGGTGGCGGGAAGGTTTCCCGTCACGAGATTGACGAATGTGGTCTTGCCTGCGCCGTTCGGTCCGATCAGGGCCACACGATCACCCTTGGCCATGCTGAGCGAGACATCGTTCGTGACGGCAAGACCGCCGAAATTCTTGCGCAGTTTTGAGACTTCAAACACGGTGCTCATGTGTTGCGCGCCTTCCGCTTTTCGAAATAGTGAACGGCGGTGCCATAGAGGCCGCGCGGGGCGAACAGCACCACGAGGATCAGCAGAGCGCCGACCATGGTGAGCCAGTGGAACGGATTGGCTGCCGAAACGAGATCTTCGAACCACATGAAGACGACGGTGCCGATGAGGCCGCCGAACAATGTGCCCGTGCCGCCCAGAACCAGCATGACGAGCGCTTCCGCCGACATGGTGAAGCTGAGGCTGTCGAGACCCACGACCTGCGTTGAAATGGCGTTCAGCGCGCCGCCGATACCGGCAATGGCGCCGGAAATGACATACATGCGAAGCTGCGCCGAATGAACCGAAGCACCCATGGCGTGGATACGGATCGGATCTTCCTTCACGCCCCGGCAAAGCATGCCGAAAGGCGACCGCACGACATAGCGCAGGAAAATGAACGACACGACCAACAGGATGACACCGAAAATATAGGCGGTCTGTCCATAAAGATCGAATTCGAACATGCCGAAGATCGGATCGGGCGAAATGCCGCTCAGGCCATCGCTGCCGCCGGTCCAGTTGGATGCCTTGTTGGCCGCTTCATGGAAAAGATGCACCACGGCAATCGACAATACGAGCTGCGCCAATCCATGGGCACGCAAGATGACGAAGCCGGAAACCAGTCCGGTGACGGCACCGGCGGCGAGGCCGATCAGCGTCATGAGCAGCGGGTCGGTCACGCCGAAATGCGCTGCGGCAATGCCCGCGCCATAAGCGCCAGCGCCGAACAAGGCTGCATGGCCGAGCGTTGCGATGCCGCAATAGCCAGTGACGAGATCGAGCGAGAGCACGAGAAGCGCAATCGCGATGATGCGCGTCAGAAGCGCCAGATTATCGGGAAACAGGAACCAGCCGACGATGCTGGCCACGATGATGGCGATGACGCCAATCAGGCCCGCATAGGAATTGCGGTTTTGGGGGAGAGTTTGCGACATGTCGGTCATTTCTTGGCCAACCTTCCGGCAAGGCCGCGTGGAAACAGGGTAACGATCACGATCACCGCCAGATAGAAGAAGAATTCGCCATATTCTGGCGCGAGATAGCGTCCCGTCGTGTCGATAGCGCCGAGCAGCAGGCAGGCGATAAGAGCGCCCGGGATGGAGCCAGCGCCGCCGACGGAAACGACCACGAGAAACGTCACCATATAGCGCAGCGCGTAGTAGGGCTCGACGGGCAGCAGTTCGGCACCGACGACACCGCCGAATGCGGCAAGGCCGATGGCGAGCGCAAAGCTGATCGCATAGACGATTTCGGTCCGAACGCCGAGCGCGGCAGCCATATTGGCGTTATCGACAGCAGCGCGAAGTTTGACGCCGAATGCGGTGCGTTCAACGATGTACCAGAGGCCGATTGCTACGGCGAGGCCGCAGCCGATGGCGAAGACGCGATGCTTGGCGATGGCGCGGAAGCCGAGATCAATCGAGCCGCGAAGCATTTCCGGCAGTGGGATGGTCTTCAGCGTCGGGCCGAAAATATAGTTTGTCAGACCGATGATGCAGAATGTTATGCCGATGGTCATGAGAACCTGCGTCAGCTCCGGTGCGCCATAGATGCGGCGATAGAGCAGGCGCTCCACCGGAACAGCGATGATCATCGTGCCGATAACGGCGATGATGATGGCAAAACCGTAATTGAGGCCAAGCTGATGCGCGGCGTAAGACGCGAAATAGCCGCCGATCATCGCAAAGGCGCCATGCGCCAGATTGACGACGCGCATCAGGCCCATGGTGACCGAAAGGCCGATAGAGATGACGAAAAGCACCATGCCATAGGCGAGGGCATCGACAGCAATGCTGAGCACAGTCTGCATTGAGTAATCCTATTGGAGCATTTCCGGCAAAAGTGCATAGCGGTTTTGCGTAGGATAATGCGTAAAACAAAGAGATAGAGCGGTTCCATGATTCCGTTCTAGCTGGAACGCTCTAGATCGATTCTCTGGCCGGAGGCGGAGAGAAAGTCGCTCCCGGAACGTTCCGGGAGCGCAAGTGCCTCATATCCCTTGGAATATAAGGCGGGCTGAACCGTGAAGCAGGTGAATTACTTGGCCTTGAGGCCCGGATCGCCCTGCTTTTCGAAGGTCTGGATTTCCTTGTTGTAATAGGTGCCGTCTTCCGCCTTGGCGACTTCACGCAGATAGATATTCTGCGTCAGGTGACGGCTTTCCGGATCGATGGAAACCGGGCCGCGCGGGCTGATCCATTCCATGCCCTTGACGGCTTCCACAGCCTTTTCCGCATCCTTCTTGCCGCCGGTTGCTTCGATCATCTTGTAGATGACATGCATGCCGTCATAGGCGCTGACAGACGGGAAGGACAATTCAGCTGGGTTGCCGATGGCCTTGCCCGCTTCTTCGACGAACTTCTTGTTTTCCGGAGAATCGTGCGAAATCGCATAATGGAAGGTCGTCAGCACGCCAAGCGCCGTTTCGCCAAGGGCGGGAAGATCGGATTCCTGCGTCAGGTCGCCCGGCGCAAAAAGCTGTACGCCGTCTTTCTTGAGGCCGTTATCGACATAGGCTTTCATGAAACCGAGCGTGGTGGGACCGGACGGTAGAAAGGCGAAAACGCCTTGCGCACCGGAATCCTTGATGCGCTGCATGATCGGGCTGAAATCATTGGTGGCAAGCGGCATGCGGATGGCTTCCACCACTTCACCGCCAGCTTCCGTAAAAGCGGCTTTGAAAGCATTTTCCGCATCGACGCCCGGACCGTAATCGCTCACCACCGAGATGACCTTCTTCACGCCCTTGTCGATTGCCACTTTGGCAATAGGGGTTGAGGTCTGCCAGGTCGTGAACGATGTGCGCACCACATAGGGGCTCTTCGTCACGATTGCGGACGTGGCGGCATTCATCACCACCATCGGCACATTGCCCTGCTTCAGGATCGGCGTGACGGCCATGGCGTCAGGCGTGAAATAGAAGCCTGCCAGATATTGCACGCCTTCCTTGACGACGAGTTCCTGCGCCAGTGCCTTGGACTGCGCGGGATCGGCCTGCGGTACATCGCGATAAACGACTTCCACCGTGTCCTCGCCGACCTTGTTGCCGTGTTCGGCCATATAGGCGTCGATACCGGCCTTGAAATTCTTGCCCTGAATGGCGAATGGTCCCGAAAACGGACCGATAACGCCAACCTTGACCGCATCGGCATAAGCCGCGGATGCGGTGAGCGACAATACCGCCAGCGCGGTGAGTGCAATTTTCTTCATGTCTTCCTCCCGGTTGCCCAACATTCCTGCGCCTGACCGTCTCAGTATCGCATGGAATGTCCTATTTTAGAGCGCGTTTCGATCTGTTTGCATCAGATCGGCGCGTCCCAACTTTTGCCTAACGCGCATCTTTCCGAAAACCGTCTCCACACTTTTCGGGTTGCGCTCTAGAATGTCGATCTGACTGTTTATGTAAAATGATATTGTCTGCCGAAATCATAACTCAATGGTTATGTTTGTGTCCAAATAAGAAATGATTCAACACCGCTGCGCACAGACTTTCTTTCGAGGATTTAAGTCCGATATTTCCTCGCATTCAAGCCCGACGCGCACCGATAGGCACGATGGCGCGCCACTTAAGTACAAAGCAGCGCGCCGTATGTTCGATTGCTTATGTTTAGAACGGCAATCCTACATAGTTTTCCGCTAGCGCGGTCGATGCCGCGTGAGAATGGCTGATATAGTCAAGCTCCGCTTCCTGAACCTTCTGATCGAAGGCTTCCATGTCCGGGAAGCGATGCAGCATTTTCGTCATCGACCAGGAAAAACGCTCCGCTTTCCAAATGCGCGCCAGTGCTTTGGCTGAATAGGCATCCACACCCGCTGCAGAATTTTCGAGATAGAACTCGCGCAAGCCCTCAAAAAGATAGTGGACATCGCTGGCTGCCAGATTGAGGCCCTTCGCGCCGGTCGGCGGAACGATATGGGCGGCATCGCCGACGAGAAACAGTTTTCCGAAACGCATCGGCTCGGCAACGAAGGAGCGAAGCGGCGCTATCGACTTTTCGAAAGAGGGGCCTGTCACCAGAGCTTCCGCATGGTTCACGGGCAGACGACGGCGCAATTCTTCATAGAAGCGGTCGTCGCTCCAATCCTCGATCTTTTCGTCCAGCGAGCACTGCAGATAATAGCGGCTGCGGGTTTCCGACCGCATTGAGCACAGCGCGAAACCGCGTTCGTGATTGGCGTAGATAAGTTCGTGATCGACCGGCGGAATATCCGCCAGAACGCCAAGCCATCCGAAAGGATAGATCTTTTCGAAATTGGTGATGGCCTTTTCGGGCACCGATTTGCGGCTGATGCCGTGATAGCCATCACAACCGGCGATGAAGTCGCAATCGATCCGGTGCGTGACGCCATCCTTTTCGTAGGCGACGTAAGGCGATGCGCCGTCAAAATCATGCGGCGTGACATTCGCGGCTTCATAAATGCCGACAGTGCCGGATTTGTGCCGCTCATCCATCAGGTCTTGCGTCAGTTCCGTCTGACCATAGACGGTCACGCGCTTGCCGGTCAGGGCGTGAAGATCAATGCGGTGATCACGACCGTCGAAAGCAAGCGAAAAGCCGTCATGCGGCAGGCCTTCGCGGTGCAGGCGCTCGGCGGCGCCGGCTTCTTCCATCAGGCGAACGGTGCCTTCTTCCAGCACCCCGGCGCGTACGCGGCCCAGAACATAATTTTCGCTGGCGCGGTCCAGAATGACATTGTCGATACCGGCGCGCGTCAAGAGTTGTCCGAGCAACAAGCCGGACGGACCCGAACCAATAATGGCGACTTTAGTGCGCATGATTTCCTCCCAACGCAACGATGTCCCTTATTTTTTGGAAACGTTGCAAACTGGCAATGGATTCTTGCTGCAATTAATTGTACAAATCGAACACAATTTGCAGGAGAGAATGATGCGCGTCGATGTTCCAACCTATGAACTCTATGGGGAAGGGACCGACAAAAAGCCCGATTTCTGGCTACATTGTGAAACGCTTTATTCCAGATCCAGCCTGTATCAGTTTGAAATATCGCTGCATCGGCACGAGAAATTCTTTCAATTCCTGTACATTCAGGATGGCGCAGGCAATGCCAGTTTCAACGGCATGATTCACAGTTTTCGCACGCCATGCGCTATTCTTGTGCCGCCCGGATTCAATCATGGGTTTTCGTTCTCACGCGATATCAATGGGCACATCATCACGATATTGCGCCCGCAAATGCCCTTTGTCGGCGACCGCCGCGGTGGGCCGTTCGGAGCCTGGTTGAATGAGCCGAGACTTGTGGCGATGGAAGATGCCGCGCTGGAGGATCGTGAACTGGCAGCCTTGACCGTCAATCGGATACAGGTCGAGTTTTATTCCAGAAAGCCATATAAAAACAGCATATTGGAGTCCATGCTCAAGACGATGATTGTGCTGGTGTCACGTCATGGATTGAGTGGGTCGCTTGATGAGACCGGACGCCCTGACTATAGCGATGCGCGCGTGGAAAAATTTCTGGAACTAATCGAACGACATTTTCGGGAGCATCGCCCGGTGGCGTTTTATGCTGATCAACTCGGCCTGTCTCCAACCCATCTCAACCGGCTGGTGCGGCGGCTTACCGGCGAAACGACACAACATATGATTGCGCATAAGCTGATCGAGGTTGCCAAGCATGATCTGATCGCCATGCCGTCGTCAGTCCAGCACATTGCCTATTCGCTGGGCTTTGCGGACCCGGCCTATTTTTCGCGTTTCTTCCAGAATTTCACAGGCGAAACGCCCCGCAGTTTTCGCTTGCGTGAGCGCGCGCGCCTTGAGGAATCCGTCCATGGAAACTGACTTGGACTTTTGAGACAGCTCGCATGTTGCGCTCTTTCGCGGGCGTGCTACGCATGTGTGCGCGTGGTGCAACTACTTGCGGATGAAACTGACAATGTTCCGAAGAGGTTGCGTTATTTTCCACGAGGTTGAATTGCGTAATTGCTCGAGCTCGCTTTCATGTTGTTTCAGCTTTCGCTCCAAATCGGCAAGCAGGGCGGATTTGAATTCAACTTCCTGCGAGCGCAATTCAATTTCGGTTCCAAGCGCGATAGAAGCTTCATGCATATCCGTAATCTGCGCATTCAATTGCGTCAGCTGTTCGGAGCGGATGGTATTGCGTTTCAGTTCCGGGCGGAGATTACTGATATCGTCCCAGGCGATTCTGCCAATAAGATCAGTTACATCCCGACGGAATGCTGCTGCCCACGATGGGTTTTCAAGAAGCGCGGCATAGATCGTTTGTTCGGACGTTGCGGACGGTATCTGTGCTTTCAGCGACTTGGGCCACCATGCAGCATGATCGGCTATATCGAGAAACGTGGCGAGTTGTGGCATTAGCGAGTTTCGGGACTGTTTCCATTTTGCAGAAAAATGAAGAACAGTGGGGATACGACAATAGACGAGAGCATTGTCGGGAGCCGCTTTGATAATCGCATGCCATAATTTCCAATCAGCTGCCGAGGCTACATCTTCCGGCCAGGCATCTCTCTTTGGAAATATGTCTGCGCGATAAGCAAAGCAACTGGCCGGTATCGAGTTCCATTGGTTCATGAATATCTCAAGCTCGTCCTGAAGCTCGAGATTTGTGAGAAACGGCGCGGCCACGCCATCGGTCGAGACCCAGACGGCCTGCGTGTAGGCGAGGGCGCTTCCACTTTCCAGACCGTCGCGCAATATTGCCAGATGATCCGGCAAAACAAGATCGTCATCTGCCATGAAGGCGATGAAACGACCGCGCGATTGCCGCAGGGCGATATTGCGATTTGCGTAGCCGAAATGCGGCGCTTTAGGGAGGTCGAAGAAACGTATGCGGGGGTCATGGAACGCGTGAACGACTTCAGCCGTCCCCGGCGCGCAGCCATCTCCGACGACCAGCAGTTCGAAATCGTCGACTGACTGATTTAATATGGACTGAATGGCATATTGAATGACGTCGACGCGGCTGTGCGTCGGCATCAGGATCGAGAATAATGGGCCGCTTACCATCCCTTTGCGGTTCCGAAATCATAAGGAATCAAATCGGTATCCAGTGGCAGACGATACTTATCGGGCTTGCTGTGGTCGTACTGGATCGTCGGGAAATTAATGACGACAAGCTCGGTCGTTCCGATATTGTGGTCGGCATGCCAAACGAATTTCGGAACATTGACCAGTTTCGGCTGCGCTCCTGACAGATAGACCTTGCAAATCTTGTTATAGGTGCTGGATTCGGGACGCGGGTCGAACAAGACCAGTTCCAGCTCACCGCTGATCACGAAATATCGGTCTTCGTGTTCTTTATGGAGGCCCCATCCTTTGACAGCACCGGGACGTATCGTGAACGCATAGGAGAACACGAGCGGATCTGGATGCCAGTTCCAGCGAGGGTCGTATATTTCCGTGACGCTTCCCCGGTCATCGTTGTGACGAACGCTTTCGCGAATGGACATACCGTCCAGTAACGGCGCTATGCTGCGGCGATTGTCGTCGACCGTTCTTTGATCTTGTACTGCTGCGTTGAGCGTGATGTCGAGTGTGTTGTTCATAGCGATGCCCCCAGAATTTATCGCAATCAATGACGCCAAATTATTATAGCAGCGATGATTCTGGAATGAGCTGAACCGGCCGATCTGTCGAAACTTATCGACTGCCGTCCATCATAATCGGGACGCAGCCGTCTATCCGGGATGGGATGACGGCTGCATTCCAAAGACTATTTACGCGAGATCAGCAGGGAGCACATCGGCTGGGATGTTCTGATAGCTGACGGGGCGCAGGAAGCGACGGATGGACATGGTTCCGACGCTGGTGGCGCCGAAATTGGTGCTGGCCGGGTAGGGGCCACCATGAACCATCGAATCGACCACTTCCACGCCGGTTGGGAAACCGTTGGCCAGAACGCGTCCGGCCTTGCGTTCCAGAACGGGCAGAAGCTTGCGCGCTGCGGCGGCATCGTCCTTGTCCATGTGCAAGGTTGCCGTCAGCTGGCCTTCAAAACCTTTTGCCAGATGCACCATGTCATCGACCGACTTGACGCGAACGACAACGCCGAGCGGGCCGAACACTTCTTCGCCGATGGTGTGATCGCCGAGGAAGGCGTCGCCGGTGGTCTCATAGAGATTGGGCGAAGCTTCGCGGCCCTTGCTTTCGGTGGTCAGCACCGGCTTGACCGAGTTGCGGCTGTCGAAATGCGCCTTGCCGTCCTGATAAGCCTTGGCGATTCCATCCGTCAGCATGACCTGCGGCGCGACCTTTTCCAGAGCGCTGCGGGTTGACTGCACAAAGCTGTCGGCATCCGAACCGTCGATCACCACAGCAATGCCGGGATTGGTGCAGAACTGACCGGCGCCCATAGTCAGCGAGCCAGCCCAACCTTCGCCGAGCGACGTCGCGCGGGTCTTCATGGCTTCCGGCAGCATGAACATCGGATTGACCGAGCCAAGCTCGCCGAAGAAAGGAATCGGTTCCGGGCGCTGGGCGCACAGATTGAACAAAGCGCGGCCACCGCCCAACGAACCGGTAAAGCCGACGGCCTTGATCAGCGGATGCGTGACCAGCGCTTCGCCGACCTTGCGGTCGCCACCTTGAATGAGGCTGAACACGCCCTTCGGCACGCCGGTCTTGGCGATGGCGGCCTGAATGGCGTCAGCGACGATTTCGCCGGTTCCGGGATGCGCGGAGTGGCCTTTCACGACCACCGGGCAGCCTGCGGCAAGGGCGGCTGCGGTGTCGCCGCCAGCGGTCGAGAAAGCGAGCGGAAAGTTGGATGCGCCGAAAACGGCAACTGGGCCGATCGGGCGCTGCATCAGGCGGATTTCCGGACGGGGTGCGGGCTTGCGATCGGGCAGGGCTTCGTCCACGCGACGGTCGAGGTAGTCAGCCTTGCGAATATGGCTGGCGAAAAGGCGCAGCTGGCCGGTGGTGCGTCCACGCTCGCCCTCAAGGCGACCCGCCGGTAGGCCGGTTTCCTGCGTGCCGATTTCAGTAATGGCGGCAGCGCGCGCTTCGATTTCGTCGGCAATGGCTTCGAGGAACAGGGCGCGTTCTTCGCGGCTTGTATAACCATAAGTCCAGAAAGCATCTTCTGCCGCTTCGCAGGCGCGCGCCACCAGATCGGGCGTACCGACTGCGAATTCATGTGATGGACCCGTCGCCGGTGTCGAGGCAAAAGTCGTCTCCCCCGCAACCCACTCGCCAGCTATCAGGTGTTGTCCATGGGGCGTCCAGCTCATCTCAATTCCTTTCCATCTGCTCTTGCAGCAAGTCAGTCTATCGCGGCGCGATCTTCATATTGTCCCGATCCGTTTTCTGCGCGCCTTGGCGGCTAAAAGGATCGGGGAGGCATGGATACATGGAATAGAGAGAATTGTCGCGTAACACCACAGTTACATTCTTCGTAATGTCCCGCTATGCGGGATTTTGAATCACAAGTTCGGGTGAGAGGGCGAATATCCGAAGCAGCAGGTGATTCATCGCGCTGGTCGCCGTCATTGTTGCGGCGGTCAGTGTGGTGTGGATAACAGGATGTCTTTGAAAAAGCCGGGAAAACCAGCCTTTTCACAGAAAGGCAAAAATTCTTTTGCTTTCTTCCCAGCACTTGCTTGACACTTGTTCGCGAACCCCTTAAACGACCGCTCACACCGACGGAAACGGCGGTGGTGACCGAAGCCTACGGGCTTTAGAAAAATGCGCGGGTGTAGCTCAGTTGGTTAGAGTGCCGGCCTGTCACGCCGGAGGTCGCGGGTTCGAGCCCCGTCACTCGCGCCACTTTCCTTCAACACAATCAAATGCACTGTTGAACTGAAAGTGGCGCTCCACGCCTCCTCATTTGTTTCCCTTTTTTTGTATTTCATGTCGTGCAAGCATTTGTGTGCTGCTGCGCCGTGGGCCTGTTTTCGGGGTGTTTTGCAAAGCTTGTGAATGAATTGCAGAATATCGCAATTCTTCTCCAAACATGCGCTTGACACTTGTTCGCGAACCCCTTAAACGACCGCTCACACCGACGGAAACGGCGGTGGTGACCGAAGCCTACGGGCTTTAAAAAATGCGCGGGTGTAGCTCAGTTGGTTAGAGTGCCGGCCTGTCACGCCGGAGGTCGCGGGTTCGAGCCCCGTCACTCGCGCCACTTTCCTTCAACATAATCAAATGCACTGTTGAACTGAAAGTGGCGCTCCACGCCATTTCTCGAACTTTCCTTATAAATGATCGCCAAAACTGTTTAGACGAATTTGTTCGTCCGCCGGTTTGTGCGAGCCAGTCTCTTTTATCGGGAGAATTGCTTCCAGGAGAGATAGGCGACCGAGAGAACGATCACGCCGATCACGAGAAGGTCGCCGCCAGCGAGCAGAAAATCTTGCATGTGTGACCTCCCTTCGTTCCGATTCTAAGCAATATCCTTATGATAAAGTCTGCTCTGCCGATCTGAAGGCATGGCTTGGCGTGCTGAGACAGTGCGGAGCCGTTTCCATTCTCCATATCGCGGTCTGTGCGAAAGAAATTTTGCGTGCAGCAGAGCGGGGGTGTTTTCGCGGGAGGCAGGGAGCGGCATGGATCGCACGGGCGCGCTCGCATTTTTCCCGCGTGACAAGGCGCCCGAAATGGTTCGCAAACGTACTTTATTAATAATGCCGTTGATTCTCTTTGCTGTTGTCAGCGGGAAGGCATCATGAGACAGTGCCTCACAAAATTATGATCTTACTGTGCCAGGACGGGGGCAGAACGAGTTCAGCTGGGTTATTCGGGCCCGAGGCCATGCCTTATTAAGCATCTCGACCCGACTATGCCCACCTGAAGGCGCTGGAGGGGTTGCGCTTCAACGCGGGCTGCGCTAACCGTCCCCGCGAAAGCGCTTAGTTCGCACGGCATGCCTTTTGAAGCTGCTTGGGGCGACGAGGATGCAATAGATGCAATGTGTCGCATGGTCGTGGGCTTCAAAAAGCTTATGACAGGCGGCGCAGCCTCGTATTCAAGCCGGATAAAGGATCATGAACGAGCTTTTAAGTTCCTATTTGCCGATTGTCATCTTTCTCGGCATCGCAATGGTAATCGGTGTAGCCCTTCTGGTTGCGCCGTTCCTCGTCGCATATAGACAGCCAGACCCGGAAAAGCTTTCAGCTTACGAGTGCGGCTTCAATGCCTTCGATGACGCCCGTATGAAATTCGACATTCGTTTCTATCTGGTGTCGATTCTCTTCATCATCTTCGATCTTGAAGTCGCCTTCCTGTTTCCGTGGGCTGTATCCTTCGGTTCCATCGGCTGGTTTGGCTTCGCGTCGATGATGTTGTTCCTTGGCGTCCTCACCATCGGCTTCATCTATGAATGGAAGAAGGGAGCGCTGGAATGGGATTGACCACAGCCAACACCACACTCGTGGCTCCACAGCCGAAAGGCATTCTTGACCCGCGCACGGGCAAGCCTGTCGGCTCCGACGATGCTTTCTTCAACGATCTGAACAGCGAACTGTCCGACAAGGGCTTCATCGTCACATCTGCTGACGCTCTGATCACCTGGGCGCGTACCGGTTCGCTGATGTGGATGACCTTCGGTCTCGCCTGCTGCGCTGTGGAAATGATGCACATTTCCATGCCGCGCTACGACGCCGAACGGTTTGGTATCGCACCGCGCGCGTCTCCGCGTCAGTCCGATGTGATGATCGTTGCAGGGACGCTGACCAACAAGATGGCGCCCGCTCTGCGCAAGGTCTACGACCAGATGCCTGAGCCGCGCTATGTGATCTCGATGGGTTCCTGCGCCAATGGCGGCGGCTACTACCACTATTCCTATTCGGTGGTTCGTGGCTGTGACCGCGTGGTTCCGGTCGATATCTACGTGCCGGGCTGCCCGCCCACTGCGGAAGCTCTGCTTTACGGCATTCTTATGCTGCAGAAGAAGATCCGCCGCACGGGTACGATCGAGCGTTAATCCGGTCACTGGACCGGTTTGCGCCATACAGGTTTTGTTAGGGTTCGACTGACACCGCCGCGTGGGATTTCTCCCAAAAGTCTCCCAGGGCAAGTGCAGTGTGAGTTCTAAATAAGGAAGTTAGGGAAATGAGCGAAGAAGCTCTCGGTGAACTTTCCGGCTACATCAAGGAACGCCTCGGCGATGCAATCGAAGAGGCGAAGCTGGCCTATGGCGAGCTGACGCTTTCTGTACCGGTGACGAGCCTTATCAGCGTTCTGACCTTCCTGCGTGACGATGTTCAATGCCAGTTCGTCAATCTGACGGATATTTCTGGCGTTGACTACCCGCAGCGCGCCAATCGCTTCGATGTGGTCTATCAGCTGATGTCGCCGCGTCAGAACCAGCGCATCCGCGTCAAGGTTCAGGCAGACGAAGACACGCTGGTTCCATCGGCGGTTTCGGTTTTCGTTGGTGCCGAATGGTATGAACGCGAAACCTACGACATGTATGGCGTGTTGTTCTCCGGCCACCCGGATCTGCGTCGCCTCCTGACCGACTATGGTTTTGAAGGCCATCCGCTGCGCAAGGATTTCCCGCTGACCGGCTTTGTGGAAGTGCGTTACAGCGACGAGCTGAAGCGCGTCATCTACGAGCCTGTCGAACTGCGTCAGGAATTCCGCAATTTCGATTTTCTCTCGCCATGGGAAGGGACGGAATACGTCCTGCCGGGCGATGAGAAGGCAAAGACGAACTGAGCGACGGGAAGCTGAACATGGCTGAGACTCAGGTCCGCAATTTCAATATCAACTTTGGTCCGCAGCATCCCGCCGCGCACGGTGTGCTGCGACTGGTGCTTGAACTCGACGGCGAAGTCGTCGACCGCGTCGATCCGCATATCGGTCTGCTGCATCGCGGCACCGAGAAGCTGATGGAAGCCAAAACCTATCTTCAGGCTGTGCCTTATCTCGACCGCCTCGACTACGTGGCGCCGATGAACCAGGAACATGCCTATGCGCTTGCCGTTGAACGCCTTATGGGCATCGACGTGCCGAAGCGCGGTCAGTTGATCCGCGTTCTCTATTCGGAAATCGGCCGTATCCTGAACCACCTTCTGAACGTGACCACGCAGGCCATGGACGTTGGCGCGCTGACGCCGCCACTTTGGGGCTTCGAAGAGCGCGAAAAGCTGATGGTGTTCTACGAACGCGCCTGTGGCGCTCGTATGCACGCTGCCTATTTCCGTCCGGGTGGCGTCCATCAGGACCTGCCGGATCAGCTCGTTGAAGACATCGGCAAATGGATCGATCCGTTCTTCAAGACGCTCAACAACCTTGATGACCTCATCACGCCGAACCGTATTTTCAAGCAGCGTAACGTCGATATCGGCGTGGTGTCGCTGGAAGATGCATGGGCATGGGGCTTCTCGGGCGTCATGGTGCGCGGTTCGGGCGCTGCATGGGATCTGCGCAAGTCGCAGCCTTATGAGTGCTACAACGAAATGGAATTCGACATTCCGATCGGCAAGAACGGCGACTGCTATGACCGCTACCTGATCCGCATGGAAGAAATGCGCCAGTCGGCGCGCATCATGCGCCAGTGCGTTGACCTGCTGCTCGGCAAGGAACGCGTCGGCCCGGTTTCCAATACCGACAACAAGATCGTGCCGCCGAAGCGCGGCGAGATGAAGCGTTCAATGGAAGCGCTCATCCACCACTTCAAGCTTTACACGGAAGGCTACCATGTGCCTGCCGGTGAAGTTTACGCAGCAGTTGAAGCGCCGAAGGGCGAATTTGGCGTCTTCCTCGTTTCGGACGGCTCCAACAAACCTTATCGCTGCAAGCTGCGCGCTCCGGGCTTTGCCCATCTTCAGGCCATGGATTTCCTGTGCCGCGGCCATATGCTGGCTGACGTGTCGGCAATTCTTGGCTCGCTCGATATCGTGTTTGGTGAGGTTGACCGCTGATGTCCGTTCGCCGTCTCGCAGATGATGCCGTCCAGCCAGCCGCTTTCGCGTTCAACGCGGAAAATCAGGACTGGGCGCACAAGACGATTGCAAAATTCCCTGATGGCCGTCAGCAGTCGGCTGTCATTCCGTTGCTCATGCGTGCGCAGGAGCAGGACGGCTGGGTCACGAAAGCTGCCATCGAACATGTGGCAGCCATGCTCGACATGCCGCTGATCCGCGTTCTGGAAGTCGCTACTTTCTATACGCAGTTCCAGCTCAAGCCTGTCGGCACGCGCGCTCACATTCAGGTTTGCGGTACGACCCCGTGCATGTTGCGTGGCTCGGAAGCGCTGATGGATGTCTGCCGTCACAAGATCAACCACGATCCCTTCGAGCTTAATGCCGACGGTACGCTGTCGTGGGAAGAAGTCGAATGCCAGGGCGCTTGCGCCAATGCACCGATGGTCATGATCTTCAAGGACGCCTATGAAGATCTGACGCCGGAACGCCTTGCCGAAATCATCGACGCTTTCGAAGCTGGCAAGGGCGACACCGTCAAGCCGGGCCCGCAGATTGGCCGTGAAACGTCCAATCCGGTCGACGGTCTGACGTCGCTGACCGAAGATCTGGATTACAAGAAGATCGGTCTCGAAACCCGCAAGGCATCGGACGCCGCGACCGCCAAGGCGAAGGCCGAAGCGGAAGCAAAGGCCAAGGCGGAAGCCGAAGCCAAGGCCGCCGAAGAAGCGAAGAACGTCGCTCCGTCGAACGCTGCAAAGCCGGTCACCAATGCGCCCGAAACCGATCCGGCCCTGAAGACGCCTTCGGACGTCAAGGTGCCGAAGACTGCCGAGAAGGCCGCATCGGTCGATACGAAGCAGTCCTTCAAGCTTGACGATGCCAATCGTCCGGTTGCCATGGAGCGCCCGGAAGTAGTTGACGATCTGAAGCTGATCTCCGGTGTTGGTCCGAAGATTGAAGGAACCCTGCATGAGCTTGGCATCTTCACCTTCAAGCAGGTTTCTGCCTGGAAGAAGGCCGAGCGCGAATGGGTTGATGGTTATCTCAGCTTCCACGGTCGTATCGAGCGTGAAGACTGGGTGAAGCAAGCCAAGGCTTTGGCCAAGGGCGGCGTCGAGGAATACATCAAGGTATTCGGAAAGAAGCCGGTATGATGACTTCGATATTCGCAAACACGAACGGAAACAGGTGAGACATGCTGGCTGATAAAGATCGCATCTTCACCAATATTTACGGCTTCAAGGATCGCTCCCTCAAAGGTGCCATGGCGCGCGGCCATTGGGACAACACCAAGGGTTTCATCGAAAAGGGCCGTGACTGGATCATCGACGAGATGAAGGCATCGGGACTGCGTGGCCGTGGCGGCGCTGGCTTCCCGACGGGGCTCAAATGGTCATTCATGCCCAAGCAGAGCGATGGTCGTCCGCATTATCTGGTCGTCAATGCCGACGAATCCGAACCGGGCACCTGTAAGGACCGCGAAATTCTGCGCCACGATCCGCATACGCTGATCGAAGGTTGCGTGATCGCCGGTTGCGCCATGGGCGCACACACCGCTTATATCTATATTCGCGGCGAATTCATGCGTGAGCGTGAAGCCCTGCAGGCGGCAATCGACGAATGCTACGAAGCCGGTCTGCTTGGCAAAGACAACAAGTGCGGCTGGGATATGGACATTTTTGTCTCCCATGGCGCTGGCGCTTATATCTGCGGCGAAGAAACCGCGCTGCTCGAAAGCCTTGAAGGCAAGAAGGGCCAGCCGCGCCTGAAGCCGCCATTCCCAGCCAATATGGGTCTCTATGGCTGCCCGACGACCGTGAACAACGTGGAATCGATTGCGGTTGCGCCGACGATCCTGCGTCGCGGCGGTGCATGGTTCTCGTCCATCGGTCGTCCGAACAATGTCGGCACCAAGCTGTTCCAGATTTCTGGTCATGTGAACACGCCTTGCGTCGTGGAAGAGGGCCTTGGCATTTCGTTCCGCGAACTGATCGAAAAGCACGCTGGCGGCATTCGCGGCGGCTGGGACAATCTGTTGGCGGTTATTCCCGGTGGCGCATCCTGCCCGGTCATCAAAGGCGAAGACATGATGGACGCCATCATGGATTTCGACGGCATGCGCGACAAGAAATCGTCGTTCGGCACCGGCGGCCTGATCGTCATGGACAAGTCCACCGACATCATCAAGGCGATTGCCCGTCTGTCGGCGTTCTTCAAGCATGAAAGCTGCGGCCAGTGCACGCCGTGCCGCGAAGGCACCGGCTGGATGTGGCGCGTGATGGAACGCATGGTCAAGGGCAACGCGCAGAAGCGCGAAATCGACATGCTGTTCGACGTGACCAAGCAGATTGAAGGTCACACGATCTGCGCGCTTGGCGACGCGGCTGCATGGCCGATCCAGGGTCTGATCCGCAATTTCCGTCCGGAGATTGAAAAGCGCATTGATGATTATACACGCAACGCCGTGCAGAGCCGCAATATCCGTCTGGAAGCAGCGGAATAAGGCTGAACGGTTTGTGTGAGCCTGCCCGGCAGGGCATGGCCCCGAAAAGTGCCTGGCGGTTTTCGGAAAAGGTCATGCCAATACAAGGGCAGGCGCAAGAGTTTGAGATCTGGAAAATGCGGCTTAAGCCGCAGGTTTGGATAAACGATGGCAAAGATCAAGGTTGACGGCACAGAGATCGAAGTACCCGATCACTATACGCTCCTTCAGGCTGCCGAAGCCGCGGGCGCTGAAGTGCCGCGGTTCTGTTTCCACGAACGGCTTTCCATCGCCGGAAACTGCCGTATGTGTCTGGTTGAAGTAAAGGGCGGACCGCCGAAGCCGGCGGCATCCTGCGCCATGGGCGTGCGCGATCTGCGTCCCGGCCCGAACGGCGAAGCCCCTGAAATCTTCACCAACACGCCGATGGTCAAGAAGGCCCGCGAAGGCGTGATGGAATTCCTGCTGATCAACCACCCGCTGGATTGCCCGATCTGCGATCAGGGCGGCGAGTGCGATCTGCAGGATCAAGCAATGGCTTTCGGCACCGACGGTTCGCGCTATCGCGAAAACAAGCGCGCGGTCGAAAACAAATATATCGGCCCGCTCGTCAAGACGGTGATGACGCGCTGCATTCACTGCACGCGCTGCGTCCGTTTCACGACGGAAGTGGCTGGCATTTCCGAACTCGGCCTCATCGGCCGTGGTGAAGACGCCGAGATCACCACCTATCTCGAACGCGCCATGACCTCGGAATTGCAGGGCAACGTGATCGACCTGTGCCCGGTTGGCGCTCTGACCTCGCGTCCTTACGCGTTCCAGGCGCGTCCGTGGGAATTGAACAAGACTGAAACCATCGATGTGATGGACGCGGTCGGTTCGAACATCCGCGTCGATACGCGTGGCCGCGAAGTGATGCGCATCATGCCGCGCGTCAACGAAGCGGTGAACGAAGAGTGGATTTCCGACAAGACCCGCTTCATCTGGGACGGCCTGCGCACCCAGCGCCTCGACCGCCCTTATGTCCGCAAGGATGGCCGTCTGGTCGCCGCAAGCTGGCCGGAAGCTTTCGCTGCCATTGCAGCCAAGGTTTCGGCAACGTCGGCTGATAAGATCGGCGCTGTTGCAGGCGATCTGGCTTCGGTCGAGGAAATCTATGCGCTGAAGGGCCTGATGGCTTCGCTCGGCTCTGCCAATATCGACAGCCGTCAGGATGGCGCTGCCGTTGATCCGGCTCTCGGTCGTGCAAGCTATCTCTTCAACGCGACCATCGAAGGCATTGAAAACGCTGATGCTCTGCTCATCATCGGTTCCAATCCACGCGTTGAAGCCGCCGTTCTGAACGCACGTATTCGCAAGCGTCAGCGCATGGGCCATTTCCCGGTCGCTCTGATCGGCGAACAGGCAGAACTGCGTTACAATTACGAATATCTGGGCGCAGGTGCCGACACACTGGCATCCGTCGCTGCTGGCGCCAACGCTTTCCGCGACGTGCTGGCCAAGGCCGAACGTCCGCTGATCATCATCGGTCAGGGCGCGCTCACCGGCGAAAACGGTCGTGCGGTTCTGGCGACGGCCGCCAAGCTTGCTCAGGACGTTGGTGCGATCAAGGATGAGTGGAACGGCTTCTCCGTTCTGCACACTGCCGCTTCGCGCGTTGGCGCTCTGGACCTCGGCTTTGTGCCGGGTGAGGGCGGCAAGGCAGCTGGCGACATGCTGGGCAATCTGGATGTCGTGTTCCTGCTCGGTGCAGACGAACTCGACATGACCCGTAAGGGCCCGAGCTTCGTTGTTTACATCGGCACGCACGGCGATGCCGGTGCACACGCCGCCGATGTGATCCTGCCGGGCGCAGCCTATACGGAAAAGTCGGGCACCTGGCTCAACACCGAAGGTCGCGTACAGCTTGGCAGCCGCGCCGGTTTCGCACCGGGCGAAGCGAAGGAAGACTGGGCAATCCTGCGTGCTCTTTCCGATACGCTGGGCAAGCGCCTGCCGTTCGATAGCTTGCAGCAGCTTCGCGCCAAGCTTTATGCGGACTACCCGCACATGCTGGCCATCGACACCATCACGCCTGCTTCCGCCGACGATCTCGTCGCGCTGGCAGGCAAGGCTTCCAACCTGGGCGGCGGCGCTGCGTTCGTTTCCCCGGTCAAGGACTTCTACCTGACTAACCCAATTGCGCGCGCTTCCGCCGTCATGGCCGAATGCTCGGCGCTCGCGGCTGGCGGCTTCAGCCAAGCTGCCGAGTAAGCGAGAGAGAGACGGAACAATGGAAGGAATTTTTGCAGCTTACGTCTTACCCGCGCTGATCATGGCGCTGAAGTCGGTCGTTCTGCTCGTCGTATTGCTGATCGTCGTCGCTTACCTGCTTTATGCGGATCGCAAGATCTGGGCAGCGGTGCAGCTTCGTCGCGGCCCTAACGTTGTCGGTCCCTGGGGTCTGTTCCAGGCTTTCGCCGACTTGTTGAAGTTCGTCTTCAAGGAACCAATCATTCCGTCGGGCGCAAACAAGGGTGTCTTCCTCCTTGCGCCCTTCGTCTCTGCCGTTCTCGCAATGGCAACCTGGGCCGTTATCCCGGTCAATGAAGGCTGGGCTATCGCCAACATCAATGTCGGCATTCTCTATATATTCGCCATTTCTTCGCTTGAAGTTTACGGCGTGATCATGGGCGGCTGGGCCTCCAACTCGAAGTACCCGTTCCTCGGCGCGCTTCGTTCGGCGGCGCAGATGGTTTCCTACGAAGTTTCCATCGGCTTTGTGATTGTCACCGTTCTCTTGACTGTCGGCTCGCTCAACCTGACCGATATCGTGCTGTCGCAGAACACCGGCCTCGGCACCATGCTCGGCCTGCCTGCATCGTTCCTCGACTGGAACTGGCTCTGTCTGTTCCCGATGTTCGTGATCTTCTTCATTTCGGCGCTTGCTGAAACGAACCGTCCGCCTTTCGATCTCGTCGAAGCTGAATCCGAACTCGTGGCCGGTCATATGATCGAATACTCGTCCACGCCGTTCCTTCTGTTCTTCCTCGGCGAGTATGTGGCGATCACGCTGATGTGCGCCCTGATGACCACGCTCTTCCTCGGCGGCTGGCTGCCTCCGGTTGACGTTTGGTTCCTCAACTGGGTTCCGGGCATCATCTGGTTCATGCTCAAGCTCTGCCTCTGCTTCTTCATGTTCGCCATGGTGAAGGCTTTCGTACCGCGTTACCGCTATGACCAACTGATGCGTCTGGGTTGGAAGGTTTTCCTGCCGATCTCGCTCTTCATGGTTGTCGCCACCGCGACCTTCCTCAAAGTCTTCGGTCTGGCGTAAGGAGTAATAACAATGGCTTCAATCGCTCAAGCAGCCAAATCGCTCCTTCTCAAGGAATTCGTCGGCGCGTTCTTTCTTTCCATGCGCCAGTTCTTCGCGCCGAAGGCGACGTTGAACTACCCGCATGAAAAGGGTCCGGTTTCGCCGCGTTTCCGCGGCGAACATGCGCTGCGCCGTTATCCCAACGGTGAAGAACGCTGCATCGCCTGCAAGCTTTGCGAAGCAATCTGCCCGGCGCAGGCCATCACCATCGAGGCCGGTCCGCGCCGCAACGACGGCACCCGCCGTACGGTGCGTTACGATATCGACATGGTGAAGTGCATTTATTGCGGCTTCTGCCAGGAAGCATGTCCGGTGGATGCCATCGTCGAAGGCCCGAACTTCGAGTTCGCGACCGAGACGCGCGAAGAGCTTTACTACGACAAGGACAAGCTCCTCGCCAATGGTGACCGTTGGGAACGCGAAATCGCGCGCAATATCGCGATGGATGCGCCTTATCGCTGATCGGGTTCCCGATCAGTTCGAGTGTCAGATCGAATTTTCGGTCAGTCCGATGCTCGGACAAGAGTTTATGAATAAAGCGGGCAAAGCAATAGGGCTTTGCTCACGGAAAGGTGTTGGGGGATCCCCATGCTGACAGGTATTGCGGCAGCGTTTTTCTATCTGTTCGCTTTCATCATGATCGCAAGCGCGTTCATGGTGATTGCGGCACGCAACCCCGTGCATTCGGTGCTGTTTCTGATCCTCACATTCTTCAATGCGGCAGCTCTGTTCCTGCTGACCGGGGCCGAGTTCCTCGCCATGATCCTGCTCGTCGTTTACGTCGGCGCTGTGGCGGTTCTCTTCCTCTTCGTCGTCATGATGTTGGATGTGGATTTCTCGGAACTGAAGCGCGGTGCGCTGCAATATGCGCCGGTCGGCGCTCTGGTCGGGTTGATCCTGCTGGGCGAACTGATCTTCGTCTTCGCGAGCAACATGTTTGCACCGAAGCTGGGGCAGGGCGCTGTGCCGATCCCGAATATCGCCGAGCGGTCCAATACCGCTGCTCTGGGCGACATTCTCTACACCGACTTCGTCTTCTACTTCCAGGTTGCTGGTCTCGTCCTTCTGGTCGCGATGATCGGCGCCATCGTTCTGACGCTGCGGCACAAGCCGAATGTCAAGCGCCAGTCCATCTCGGTCCAGGTTGCTCGCACGCCCGAAACGGCGATTGAGATCAAGAAGGTCGAAACGGGCAAAGGCATCTAAGGATAAGCATATGGAAATCGGTATCGCTCATTATCTGACCGTTTCGGCCATCCTGTTCACGCTTGGCGTCTTCGGCATCTTTTTGAACCGCAAGAACGTCATCGTTATCCTGATGTCGATCGAATTGATCCTGCTTTCGGTCAATCTCAACTTCGTGGCGTTCTCCAGCCAGCTCGGCGACATGGTCGGGCAGGTCTTCGCCCTTTTCGTTCTGACTGTTGCGGCTGCTGAAGCGGCCATCGGTCTGGCAATTCTCGTTGTTTTCTTCCGTAATCGCGGTTCCATCGCGGTGGAAGACGTCAATGTTATGAAAGGTTGACGGGCAAATGCTCTACTACGCGATCGTCTTCCTTCCGCTTATCGGCTTTCTTATTGCTGGCTTGTTCGGCAATAAGATCGGCGCAAAAGCGAGTGAATACATCACTTCCGGCCTTATGGTTATCGTCGCGATCTGCTCGTGGATCGTGTTCTTCCAGATTCCAATGGGCGACGGTGAAACTGTGCGCATTCCGGTGCTGCATTGGGTCACGTCCGGTTCGCTGTCCTTCGATTGGGCGCTGCGTGTCGATACGCTGACCGGCGTCATGCTCGTTGTCGTGAACTCGGTTTCGGCTCTCGTGCATATCTATTCGATTGGATATATGCACCACGATCCGCATCGTCCGCGCTTCTTCGCCTATCTGTCGCTGTTCACCTTCGCGATGCTCATGCTGGTTACGTCGGACAATCTGGTTCAGATGTTCTTCGGCTGGGAAGGCGTGGGTCTGGCGTCCTATCTTCTGATCGGTTTCTGGTTCAAGAAGCCTTCGGCCAATGCCGCCGCCATGAAGGCCTTCGTCGTCAACCGCGTTGGTGACTTCGGCTTCCTGCTTGGCATCTTCGGCCTGTTCGCTCTGTTCCAGTCGGTTGATTACAACACGATCTTCGCTGCTGCCGCCAATTATCTGCCGGCAGAAGGCGCTGCGGATGCAGGTCAGGTCGTGCTGAACTTCCTCGGCTATGAACTGCACAAGGAAACGGCACTGACCGTTGTTTGCCTGCTTCTGTTCATGGGCGCGATGGGTAAGTCGGCGCAGTTCCTGCTGCACACCTGGCTTCCGGACGCTATGGAAGGCCCGACACCTGTTTCGGCTCTCATTCACGCCGCAACCATGGTGACCGCAGGTGTGTTCATGGTCGCGCGTATGTCGCCGATCTTCGAACTGTCGCATACGGCTCTTCTGGTCGTCACCATCATCGGCGCCACCACCGCATTCTTTGCGGCAACGGTTGCTCTGGTGCAGAACGATATCAAGCGCGTTATCGCTTATTCGACCTGTTCGCAGCTGGGCTATATGTTCGTGGCTCTCGGCGTCGGCGCTTACGGCGCTGCGGTGTTCCACCTGTTCACGCACGCCTTCTTCAAGGCTCTCCTGTTTCTTTGCGCCGGTTCGGTCATCCATTCCGTGTCGGAAGAGCAGGACATGCGTCGCATGGGGGGCTTACGCAAGCTGATCCCGGTTACCTACTGGATGATGCTCATCGGTACGGTTGCTATTACGGGTCTTGGCATTCCGGGCACGATTATCGGTACGGCAGGCTTTTTCTCGAAGGATGCGATCATTGAATCGACGTTCGCTTCGCACAGCCCGGCTGCTGGCTACGCCTTTACGCTGCTCGTCGTCTCGGCTCTGTTCACGAGCTTCTATTCCTGGCGTCTAATTTTTATGACCTTCTTCGGCAAGCCGCGCGCTTCGGCAGAAGTCATGCATCACGTCCATGAATCGCCGCCCGTGATGCTGGTGCCGTTGTTCGTTCTTGCTGTCGGCGCAATCCTTGCCGGTGTGGTGTTCAAGGAATTCTTCTTCGGTCATGACTATGCCGAATTCTGGAAGGGCGCTCTGTTCACGCTGCCGACCAACGAGATCCTCGATGAGTACCATCATGTTCCGACCTGGGTTAAGCTGTCGCCTTTCACGGCTATGATCATCGGCTTCATCGTTGCCTGGATCTTCTACATCCGGTCGCCGGAAATGCCGAAGGCACTGGCAGAACGCCATCGCGGTCTGTACCAGTTCCTGCTGAACAAGTGGTATTTCGACGAACTCTACGACTTCCTCTTCGTTCGTCCGGCCAAGTGGCTCGGTCGTGTCTTCTGGAAGGGTGGCGACGGCTGGCTCATTGACGGCTTCGGTCCGGATGGTATCTCGGCCCGTGTGCTTGATGTCACCAACCGCGTCGTCAAGATGCAGTCCGGATATCTTTATCATTACGCATTCGCGATGCTGATCGGCGTCGCCGCGCTCGTCACCTGGATGATGCTCGGGAGCTCTTTCTGATGACCGACTGGCCAATTCTCTCAACGGTCACGTTTCTGCCGCTCGTCGGCGCGTTACTGATCCTTCTGATCAAGGACGACAGCGAGGCTTCGCGTCGCAACATCCGCAACGTGGCTTTGTTGACGACCGTGTTCGTCTTCATCCTGTCGCTCGTTGTCTGGGCCGGGTTCGATAATTCGAACCCCGGTTTCCAGATGGTCGAGCAGGCTGGCTGGATGGGTGGCGGCATCAGCTATCATATGGGCGTGGACGGTATCTCCGTCCTGTTCGTGGTGCTGTCCGCTTTCCTGATGCCGTTCTGCATTCTTGCAAGCTGGGTGTCTGTCGAAAAGCGCGTCAAGGAATATATGATCGCGTTCCTCATTCTGGAAACGCTCATGATCGGCGTGTTCTGCGCGCTCGACCTCTTCCTGTTCTACGTGTTCTTCGAAGCAAGCCTTATCCCGATGTTCATCATCATCGGCGTGTGGGGCGGCAAGCGTCGCGTTTATGCAAGCTTGAAGTTCTTCCTCTACACGTTGCTCGGCTCGGTGCTGATGCTCATCGCCATCATGGCCATGTATTGGCAGGCTGGCACGATGAACATCGTCGAACTGCAGAAGTTCAGCTTCCCGGCTGGCATGCAAACATGGCTATGGCTCGCCTTCTTCGCGTCGTTTGCGGTCAAGATGCCGATGTGGCCGGTCCACACCTGGCTTCCCGATGCCCACGTTGAAGCGCCGACAGCAGGCTCGGTCATTCTGGCCGGTATCCTTCTGAAGCTCGGTGGCTACGGCTTCCTGCGCTTCTCGTTGCCGATGTTCCCGCTGGCTTCTGCTGATTTCGCGCCCCTTGTCTTCACGCTGTCGGTGATCGCCATCATCTACACGTCTCTGGTGGCTCTGGTTCAGGAAGACATCAAGAAACTGATTGCTTACTCGTCCGTCGCACACATGGCCTATGTGACCATGGGTATCTTCGCGGCCAATGAGCAGGGCATTCAGGGCGCAATCTTCCAGATGCTGTCGCACGGTATCGTGTCGGGTGCTCTCTTCCTTTGCGTCGGCGTGATCTATGACCGTATGCATACCCGTGAGATCGCGGCGTTCGGCGGTCTGGTGAACAACATGCCGAAATATGCGGTGGCCTTCCTCATCTTCACGATGGCGAATGTCGGCCTGCCGGGTACTTCGGGCTTCATCGGTGAATTCCTGACGCTGTTCGGTGTGTTCCGGGTCAATACCTGGGTGGCGCTGTTCGCAACCACGGGCGTCATTCTCTCGGCGGCCTATGCGCTGTGGCTTTACCGCAAGGTGATCTTCGGTGCGCTCGACAAGGAAAGCCTCAAGGCGCTCCTCGATCTCAGCCCGCGTGAGAAGATCATTCTCTATCCGCTCGTGGTACTCACCATCTTCTTCGGCGTGTATCCGGCACCGGTCTTCAATGCGACTGCAAGTGCTGTGACCGCTCTGGTTCAACATTACGACGCTGCAATTGGCGGAGCCGCCAATGCAATGCTGGCACAGTAAGAAAATAAAGGCGTAAGGTCATGCAGACTGATCTGATAGCTCATCTGACCCTTGCAGCGCCGGAGGTTCTCCTGGCTGTAGGCGCCTTGGCACTGCTTATGATCGGCGTGTTCTCTGGCGAGCGTGCAACCACGCTCGTCAACGGACTGTCCGTCGCAGTGCTGATTGCAGCGCTGGCACTGGTTGTTCTATTCCCGGCGAATGGTTCCGCTTTCGGCGGCGCCATCGTCAATGACGGTTTTGGCCGCTTCATGAAGGTGCTGACGCTGATCGGCTCCATCGTCACGCTCGTCATGTCGGTCGGTTTCGCCAAGGCGGAAAAGTTCGACAAGTTCGAGTTCCCGGTCCTGATCGTCATTTCGACGCTCGGCATGCTGTTGATGGTGTCGGCCTCCAACATGCTGTCGCTTTATCTCGGTCTCGAACTGCAGTCGCTGGCGCTTTACGTGCTGGCTGCGTTCAACCGCGACAGCGTTCGCTCCACAGAAGCCGGTCTGAAGTATTTCGTTCTCGGCTCGCTGTCCTCGGGCATGCTGCTTTACGGTATCTCGCTTGTTTACGGCTATACCGGCCATATCGGTTTCGCCGAAATCGCCCAGGCTGTTTCGGGCGGCCAGCGTGAGCTTGGTCTGGTGTTCGGTCTGGTCTTCATTCTGGCCGGTCTGGCATTCAAGATTTCCGCCGTTCCGTTCCACATGTGGACGCCGGACGTCTATGAAGGTGCGCCGACCCCGGTAACGGCCTTCTTTGCCGCCGCTCCGAAGATGGCCGCCATGGCGCTCATCATCCGCGTCGTCTCCGAAGCCTTCGCTCCGGTCACCCATGACTGGCAGCAGGTTGTGATCTTCATCGCAATCGCTTCGATGGTTCTGGGTGCCTTCGCCGCTATCGGCCAGCGCAATATCAAGCGTCTGATGGCTTATTCGTCGATCAGCCACATGGGCTATGCCCTTGTGGGTCTGGCTGCTGGTACGGCCATCGGTGTGAAGGGCGTGGCCATCTACATGGCGATCTATCTTGCCATGACGCTCGGCACCTTTGCCTTCATTCTCGCCATGCGCACCAAAGACGGCAATGTTGAGAACATCGGCGATCTGGCCGGTCTGTCGCGCACCAATCCGGTGCTGGCAACGATCATGACGATCTTCCTGTTCTCGCTCGCCGGGATCCCGCCGCTCGCCGGCTTCTTCGGCAAGTGGTACACCTTCCTTGCTGCTGTGCAGGCTGGTCTTTACCCGCTGGCGATCATCGGTATCGTGGCTTCGGTCGTGGGTGCGTTCTACTATCTGCGCATGATCAAGATCATGTGGTTCGATGAGCCGGTTGGTGGTTTCGTGCCGGTCGCGGGCGAGCTGCGCCTCGTTCTCGGCGTTACGGGCGCTTTCGTGCTCTTCTACGTCTTCCTCGCTGGTCCAATCGGCGGATTTGCCGAAGCCGCAGCAAAGACGTTCTTCTAAGTAAACTGTGACAGGTGATCGAATGCATTTTGCGCTTTCGCCTGTCGCCGAAAATGCTGGCTACCGTCTCGAGGTTTTCGAGACGGTAGGCTCCACAAACGCGGTGGCTCTGGAACGAGCAGCTGGCGGTGATCCGGGCAAGCTCTGGCTTGTCTCGAAGAGGCAGGAAAGTGGACGCGGAAGACGCGGTCGCGCCTGGTCTACTTCGGAAGGTAATCTGGCCTCCACACTTCTCCTGATCGAATCCTACGAATTGAAAACGGCGGCAACGCTCGGTTTCGTTGCGGGCCTGTCGCTGGCCGATGCGCTGGAAGCGGCTTTTGCAGCAACCGGACCAGCCGTGCCGCCGAAGATCGGCCTGAAATGGCCGAATGATGTGCTGCTGGATGGTGCGAAACTGTCGGGCATTCTGCTGGAATCATCAATTCTCGCCAAGGATAGCTTTGCGATTGCCATCGGCATCGGCACCAACATCGTGGCCTTTCCCGACGATCTGCCATACGCCGCCACGTCGCTGCAGGCGCTTGGCAGCAAGTGCGATGCCGAGACATTGTTTGCCGCTCTTTCCGATGCGTGGTCGGTCAATTATCGTGTCTGGGACGAGGGACGCGGGCTGGATACGATCCGCAAACGCTGGCTGGAGCGGGCGCATGGTCTTGGTGGAAATGTCACGATGCAGGTTGAAGGCAAGGTCATCGAAGGCCGGTTCGAGACCATCGATGAAGCCTGCCGTTTCGTGATCCGCGACAATGACGGCGCGCGCATTACGGTCACAGCGGGCGATGTTTATTTCGGAACGGCAGCAACACTGCGTAAATAACAGCTTTCTTTTATCTTGCCGGGGTTGCAACTAAAGCCATTTAGGTTCAGTGGATGCGGCGAAAGCATGTCTTCCCGAAGTGCAAACTGATCCGGTTCCACTTTATAAGCAGGGTATAATTACAGAGGAAATTTCATGGCCCGATCCAATAACCCGGAACTCGTCTTTCTGCCGCTCGGCGGCGTGGGCGAAATCGGCATGAATCTCGCTATGTACGGCTTTGGACCTGCGGATAATCGCGAATGGCTGGTCGTCGACATGGGCGTGAGCTTTGCCGGGCCGGAACAGCCGGGTGCCGACCTTATCCTGCCGGATATTCGCTATCTTGAAGCGGAAAAGAACAATGTGCGCGGTATCATCATCACCCACGCGCATGAAGACCATTTTGGTGCGCTGCTCGATCTGTGGCCGCGCCTGAAGGTTCCAGTCTATGCGACGCCGTTCACCGCCGGTCTGCTGGAAGCCAAGCGCCAGTCCGAGATCAGCGCGCCGGAAATTCCGGTCACGGTCTACAAGGCTGGTGAAAAGTTCGAAGTTGGCCCGTTTAAGGTTGAAGCGGTCGCTGTCACGCACTCGATCCCGGAACCTGTGTCGCTGGCGATCACGACGCCGCTTGGCACTGTCGTTCACACCGGCGATTGGAAGATGGACCCGGAACCTTCGCTCGGCCCGGTCATCGATGAAGCGCGCTTCCGCGCCATTGGCGATGCCGGTGTTTTGGCGCTGATCTGCGATTCCACCAATGCCATGCGCGAGGGTGAATCCCCGTCGGAACGTCAGGTCGGTGAAAGCCTGCGCGAGCTGATCGAGAATGCGCGTGGACGCGTGGCGATCACCACCTTTTCTTCCAATGTGGGCCGCATACGCTCCATCACGGAGGCGGCGCGCGATGCGGGCCGTCAGGTTCTGGTCGTCGGTCGCTCGATGAAGCGCGCGATTTCTGTCGCGACCGAGCTTGGCTATATGGAAGGCCTGCCGGAATATCTGAGCGAAGAGGATTACGGCTATATTCCGCGTGAAAACGTGGTGATGATCCTGACCGGCAGTCAGGGCGAGCCGCGTGCAGCACTTGCCAAGCTGGCCCGCGATGAAATGCGCAGTCTGGCCCTGTCGCCGGGCGATACGGTCATTTATTCGTCGCGCGCCATTCCGGGCAACGAAAAAGCCATTCTCGACATCAAGAACTGCCTGATCGACCGGGGCATCAAGATCATCGGCGACGATGATGCATTGGTGCACGTCTCCGGCCATCCGCGTCGCAGCGAATTAAAGCGTATGTATTCCTGGGTTCGCCCGCAAATTCTCGTTCCGGTGCATGGCGAAGCTGCGCATCTGGTGGCGCAGGGCTCGCTTGGCGCGATGGAAGGGATCGGGCAGGTCGCCCAGATCCGCAATGGCGACGTGCTGCGTCTTGCCCCCGGCAAGGCCGAAATTATCGACGAAGCGCCGATTGGCCGTATCTACAAGGACGGCAAGCTGATCGGTGACGAGGAAGAGATCGGCATGGTCGAGCGCCGCAAGCTCGCTTATGTCGGCCATGTCGCCGTTTCCATCCTGCTGGACCGCGACCACAAGCTTCTCGACGAACCCGATCTGGTGACATTTGGTCTGCCGGAAGAAGACGGTCAGGGCGAGTTGATGGAAGACATCCTGCTCGATGCGGTCGTCGAGGCCGTCGATAGCATTCCCCGCGTCCGCCGCAAGGATGTCGAGCTGGTGCGTGAATCCGCGCGCCGCGCGGTGCGCGCTGCGGCAAATCAGACGTGGGGCAAAAAGCCTGTGGTGACCGTATTCGTGAATAGGATACGCTGACCGTCACGCTATAAATATGCAGCAAGGGAGGTGCTGATGCTCGAACGTTTGAACCATGTCGCGATTGCCGTTCCGGATATCGAGGCTGCGTCCGCGCTTTATCGTGGCAAACTGGCTGCAAATGTCGGCGCACCGCAGGCCTTGCCGGAACACGGTGTGACCGTGGTTTTCATCGACGTCGGCAACACGAAAATCGAGCTGCTGGAGCCTTTGGGTGAGGGATCACCCATTGCAGCCTTCCTCGAAAAGAACCCGTCCGGTGGTGTGCACCATCTCTGCTATGAGGTGGAGGACATTATCGCAGCGCGGGATAAGCTCAAGGCGGAAGGCGCACGTATTCTCGGCGATGGAGAGCCGAAGACCGGCGCCCATGGCAAGCCGGTCCTGTTTCTGCACCCGAAAGACTTCAACGGCACGCTGATTGAGCTGGAGGAAGTGTAATCATGTCCATCATGTCCGGCATTGCGATCTATTTCATTATCTGGTGGACGTCGCTTTTTGCGCTGCTGCCGGTCGGCCTGCGCACACAGGCTGAGGAAAATAATGTTACGCTTGGCACGGTGGCCAGCGCTCCGGCAACACCGCGCATCGGTCGCGCCTTTCTGCGTACCACTTTTGTCGCCACGCTTATCTTCGCTGTCTATTATTATGTGACGCAGATCAGCGGTTTTGGTCTGGACGACATTCCGCATTTTTTCCCGGATTTGACGTAATCGCATTTACGAAAACAGAATGAGAAATCCAAGGCTGCCTCATTTTTAGGCAGTCTTTCTTTTATGCGCAAAACAGACTGCTGGGAAATACGCTCTGAATCAAAAACTTATGATCTTATCGTAAGGTGCTGAATTATAAGGGACTAAAGGAATTTCACGCTTCGGTCCTCGTTCGCTCTGGTCGCGATATGCGCCGAAGAATAAAACTAGTTTTACTTTGGCAACATATTGCAAATAGTCGCCTGCAAAAGCAGGTCTATAAATCACACAAATTCAATGGGTTATTGCGCGGCTTTTCGGGAAGCTGACGGCGAGGGTCGCGATCAATGCAAATGCAAAAAAAAAGCAAGGCTTTCGCCTTGCTAATAAAATACGCGTTCGATCCGTTTCCATGTTACTGGCGGCTGCGTAGCTCGCGCCTGGATCCATCCTCCCAAGACTTTGACCGCGTGAAAACAACGGTTTTATTCCGTTGTTGCTCTTATGATGAAAAAAATAGCGAACTGCACAGCTTTTGTCACGAAAAATCTTCTTCTGCGTCATAATTCTTTCGTGAATTTTCCTAAAAGCTAATGATATATCTGTAATATATTGAAATTGAATGTGAATTCGGAGGCGGTGTTTTGTGGCTTTGGGCGTTTTACCTGCCTGTCGCGCCTGTGGATGGTGAAAACCGCTCCGCGCAAAGCTTTTTCAGGCGGGTTTTCAACGCAAGCATAACCCGATAAGAAACCTTCAAATATGCTTAATTTTTGCCTGATTCTTGAAGCAAGCAGGCATTCTCTCTGGATCGGTGGTTACGATGCGTTTGTCGCGGTATTTTTTGCCCATTCTGAAGGAAAATCCTAAAGAGGCGGAAATCGTCTCTCATAGGCTTATGCTGCGTTCGGGCATGATCCGCCAGCAGTCGGCAGGCATCTATTCCTGGCTTCCGATTGGGCTGAAGGTGCTGAACAAGGTCTGCGATATCATCCGTGAAGAGCAGAACCGCGCTGGCGCCAACGAAATCCTGATGCCGACCATCCAGTCCGCCGATCTGTGGCGTGAAAGCGGGCGCTACGACGCTTACGGCAAGGAAATGCTACGCATTCAGGACCGTCAGGAGCGCGAAATGCTCTTCGGCCCGACCAATGAAGAGATGGTCACGGATATTTTCCGTTCCTATGTGCGCTCCTACAAGGATCTGCCGCTTAACCTCTATCATATCCAGTGGAAATTCCGCGACGAAGTCCGCCCGCGTTTCGGCGTGATGCGCTCACGCGAGTTTCTGATGAAGGACGCCTATTCGTTCGACCTCGATTATGAGGGCGCGAAGATGGCCTATTACCGCATGTTCGTCTCCTACCTGCGCACGTTTGCGCGCGTCGGTCTGCAGGCGATCCCGATGCGCGCCGACACCGGCCCGATCGGCGGCGATCTGTCTCACGAATTCATAATTCTGGCTGAAACCGGCGAAAGCCAGGTCTATTGCGACAAGGCCTATCTCGATCTGGCCGTGCCAGGCGCGGATACGGATTTCCGCAACGATGCGCAGCTGACCGATATCGTCAATCGCTGGACAACGCCCTACGCGGCAACCGACGAAATGCATGACGAAGCCGATTGGGCCAAGGTCAAGGCTGATGATCAGGTTTCGGCGCGCGGCATTGAAGTCGGTCACATCTTCCATTTCGGCACAAAATATTCCGAACCGATGGGCGCGAAAGTGCAGGGCCCGGACGGCAAGGAACATCTGGTGTCTATGGGCTCCTACGGGATCGGCCCGTCGCGTCTGGTGGCGGCTGCTATCGAAGCCTTCCACGACGATGCGGGCATCATCTGGCCAAAGGCGATTGCACCGTTCGGCGCAGGCATCGTGAACATGAAGCCCGGCGACGAAGGCTGCGATAGCGTCAGCGAGAAGCTCTACGACGCACTGACCAATGCCGGTATCGATCCGCTGCTGGACGATACGGATGACCGTCCCGGTGCAAAATTCGCCACCATGGACCTGATCGGCCTGCCGACCCAGGTGATCGTCGGTCCGCGCGGCGTTGCCGCTGGTGAGGTTGAAGTCAAGGACCGCAAGACCGGCGAACGCCAGAATCTGACGGTGGAAGCCGCCATCAACATGCTGACGGCTGAAGCATGAGCGGCGCGGCGGCAGCAAAGTCCGAAGGGCAGGCCAAGGCAGCTGTGAAGCCGCCGAAGTCCGGCCCTTTTTCGGCCTTCGAACGGATGATCGCGTGGCGATATCTGCGTGCGCGCCGCCGTGAAACATTCATATCGGTTATTGCCGGGTTTTCTTTCACCGGCATCATGCTGGGCGTGGCGACCCTCATCATCGTTATGGCGGTGATGAACGGCTTTCGCGCCGAGCTTTTGACGCGCATTCTCGGCATCAATGGCCATCTGATCATGCAGCCGATTGATCGTCCGCTGGATGATTATGCTGACCTGATCAAGCGTATCGACGGCATTTCCGGCATCAAATTCGCTATTCCGGTGGTGGAAGGACAGGCTCTCGTGCAGGGCACCATCGGTGCGGGCAATGGAGCGCTGATCCGTGGTCTGCGCGAGGAAGACCTCGACAAGCTGAAGCTTGTATCGGGCAATATCCGCCAGGGCACACTGCAAGGCTTCGACCAGAGCGGCGGTGTCGCCATCGGCACGCGCATGGCTGAAAATCTGGGGCTTTCCATCGGAGATACGCTGCGGGTGATTTCTCCCGATGGCGATGTGACCCCGTTTGGTGTTAATCCGCGCGTAAAAGCCTATCCGATTGTCGCGATCTTCGAGATCGGCATGTCGGAATATGACAATTCCATCGTGATGATGCCGCTTTCCGAGGCGCAGCTTTTCTTCAATCAGGAAGGCAAGGTGCAGTCGCTCGAAATCTTTGTCGAAAATCCCGACAAGGTGGATGCGATGCGCGCGCCGGTGGAAGAGGCGGCAGGTCGCCAGCTGACACTTGTTGACTGGCGCCAGCGCAACCAGACTTTCTTCTCGGCGCTGGAAGTCGAGCGCAATGTCATGTTCATGATCCTGACGCTGATCGTTCTGGTCGCGGCGCTCAATATCATCTCCGGTCTCATCATGCTGGTGAAGGACAAGGGGCATGATATCGCTATTCTGCGCACCATGGGCGCGACACGCGGCGCGGTGATGCGCATATTCCTGATGACGGGTGCAGCCATCGGCGTGACCGGCACGGTCGCCGGTGTGGTGCTCGGCGTGGTGGTGTGCCTGAATGTCGAACGGTTGCGTGAGTTCTTCTCGTGGCTTTCGGGAACGACGCTGTTCAATCCGGAGCTCTATTTCCTGAGCCAGCTGCCAGCAAAGATGGACCCTGGCGAGACGATTTCCGTCATCGTCATGGCACTGGTGCTTTCCTTTATCGCCACCATTTTCCCAGCCTGGCGCGCTGCCAAGCTCGATCCGGTCGAAGCATTGAGGTACGAATAATGGCGGCTGAAATTATTCTGCGGCTGGAGAAGGTCAGTCGCGCCTATAAGGAAGTCGACCGCGAACTGGTTATCCTCAAAGACGCCGATTTCACGCTGCGTCGCGGCGAGATGGTGGCGCTCGTCGCCCCGTCCGGTGCCGGTAAGTCCACGCTTTTGCACACGGCTGGGCTTCTGGAACGCCCGGACAATGGCGATGTCTTTCTCGACGGTCGCTCCTGCAGCGCGCTCTCGGATGACGACCGTACGGCGGTGCGTCGTAACGATATCGGCTTCGTCTATCAGTTCCACCATTTGCTGCCGGAGTTTTCAGCGCTGGAAAATGTGATGATGCCGCAGATGATCCGTGGCCTGACCAAGAAGGCCGCATCGGAACGCGCACAGCAATTGCTCGAATATATGAAGATCGGCAAGCGCGCTTCGCATCGTCCCGCCGAGCTTTCCGGTGGTGAGCAGCAGCGTGTCGCTATTGCGCGCGCCGTCGCCAATGCGCCGCTTGTGCTTTTAGCCGACGAGCCGACCGGCAATCTCGACCCGACGACGTCCTCCTATGTGTTCGGGGCACTGGAGGCGCTTGTGCGCCAGTCCGGTCTGGCGGCGCTGATCGCCACGCATAATCACGAATTGGCCCGCCGCATGGACCGGCGCGTGACCTTGCAGGACGGCAAGGTCGTCGATCTGTAAGACGGCCAACTTTCTCCATCGTTAAGCCATTGAAACCGCAGGCGCGTGATACCGCCTGCGGTTGCGCGTTTATTATTCGTAAACCCTAATGTAACTGGCGACTCAAACAGGGTGTTGACTTTGGAACAAAAATAGAACAAAAAATAAACATACGTGAACAAAGAGGAGTTTTCCACATGACCGATCTCGTCCACGACGTTTTGTCATTCGTCTCCGTCAGCCTGTTTATTGCAACCTTCGCCATCTGGGTCAGCGCGATCTGAAGTGACTGAAGCATATCATCCAAAGCGGAAAACCTGTTTTGGACACTGATATGCGTAACAAAGCTTGGAGTGCGATCACTGAAGTTCGCCGTATGAACCGGCTCGAAGTAACGCGCTTTTGAGGGTTCTCTTGTGTACCCTTTCGATACCGGCGGCTGTCTCTCTGGACATCGCCGGGACATTCCCTGAAACTGAAAGCCTCAGGCGACAGAGTCGCCGGCGACCAGCAGCATTTCAGTAGGCGGTCCTATGAAACGGGTGTATGTCCACCCGCACGGTTCGGTTTGATCAGGGTGAATAGAATGAATGATGCAGCAGCAGACAATGCAGCCAGTGGAAGCGTTTCCACGCCGCGTTTTGTGCATCTGCGTGTTCATTCGGCCTATTCCTTGCTCGAGGGCGCATTGCCGCTCGGCAAGGTCATCAAACAGGCGATTGCCGACGAAGCGCCGGCCATCGCGATAACGGACACCAACAATCTGTTTGGTGCACTCGAATTTGCGCAGAAGGCATCGAAGGATGGTGTGCAGCCGATCATCGGCTGTCAGGTCGATGTTGCCTTCGGCGACCACAACGACAATGGGCGCAGTATCAATCGCAGGCTCGCGCTTGATCTGGCTCCTCTCGTCCTGCTTGCTTCGACGGAAGAGGGCTACGCGAATATCGTGCGGCTGGTCAGCCGCTCGTTTCTGGATACGCCTGCGGGCGATCCGGTCCATATAGATGCAGGCTGGCTGCCAGCACTGGCCAAGGACGTCATCGTCCTGTCAGGCGGGCCGCTCGGGCCAATCGGTCGCTCTTTTGCGGCAGACCGGCCAGACCGGGCGCAATCGCGTCTGGCGTTCCTGCATGAGACATTCGGCAATCGGCTTTATGTCGAGTTACAGCGTTATGCGGGCTATGACCGTGCTCTGGAAGCCAAGACTGTTGCGCTAGCCTATGAGATGGAATTGCCTCTGGTGGCCACCAATGAGGCGTTCTTCCTCAAGGCGGAGGATTACGAAGCCCATGATGCGCTGCTGGCCATCGCCGAGGGGCAGATCCTTTCCAATGATGATCGCCGCCGCCTGACGCCGGATCATTATCTGAAAAGCCGCGCCGAAATGGCGGCGCTGTTTGCCGACTTGCCCGAGGCGCTGGACAACACGATTGAGATAGCGGAGCGTTGCAGTTGGTACACGCAAACCCGCGCTCCAATTCTGCCACGCTTCACGGGTGAATCCGACGATCCTGAAGCCGCTGTCGCTGCGGAAGCAGAAGAACTTGCACGTCAGGCCCGTGAGGGCTTGCAGATGCGGCTGGAAAGCGTGGGCCTTGCCGAAGGCTATACGCCGGAACAATATGCCGAACGTCTCGAATATGAGATCGGCATCATCACCCGCATGAAGTTCCCCGGCTACTTCCTGATCGTTGCGGACTTCATCAAATGGGCCAAGGCGCATGGCATTCCGGTCGGGCCGGGCCGTGGTTCGGGTGCGGGTTCGCTCGTCGCTTATGCCCTGACGATTACGGACGTCGATCCGCTGCGCTTCTCGCTGCTGTTTGAACGCTTCCTCAATCCGGACCGCGTATCGATGCCCGACTTCGATATCGACTTCTGTCAGGATCGCCGCGAAGAGGTGATCCGCTATGTGCAGGAGAAATACGGGCGTGATCAGGTCGCCCAGATCATAACCTTCGGTACGCTTCAGGCGCGCGCCGTGTTGCGCGACGTCGGCCGCGTTCTCGAAATGCCCTATGGGCAAGTGGATCGGCTCTGCAAGCTGGTGCCGCAAAATCCAGCCAATCCGGTGTCGCTGGCGCAGGCCATCGAAACCGAGCCGAAGATCACCGAGGAACGCGAGAAGGAACCGGTCGTTGGGCGGCTTCTCGATATGGCGCTCAAGCTGGAAGGTCTCTATCGCCACGCTTCGACCCACGCCGCCGGTATCGTGATCGGCGACCGTCCGCTGTCGGAACTGGTGCCGATGTATCGCGACCCGCGTTCCGATATGCCAGTCACCCAGTTCAATATGAAGTGGGTGGAGCAAGCTGGACTGGTCAAGTTCGACTTTCTCGGGCTCAAGACGCTGACGGTGCTGGAAACGGCGGTCAAGCTCGTAGCGCGCAAGGGGATCGACATCGATCTGACCCGGCTGCCGTTCGACGATGAGCTGACCTATGAAATGCTGTCGCGCGGCGAAACCGTCGGAGTGTTTCAGGTTGAAAGTGCTGGCATGCGTAAAGCGCTGCTCGGCATGCGTCCTGACCGGATCGAGGACATTATTGCGCTCGTCGCGCTCTATCGTCCCGGTCCGATGGAGAACATCCCGACCTATAATGCGCGCAAGAATGGTGAAGAGGAAATCGCTTCCATTCACCCGAAGATCGATCACCTGATCAAGGAAACGCAAGGCGTTATCGTTTATCAGGAACAGGTGATGCAGATCGCACAGGTGCTGTCGGGCTACTCGCTCGGCGAAGCTGACCTTCTGCGTCGCGCCATGGGTAAGAAGATTCGCGAGGAAATGGACAAGCAACGCGTCCGTTTCGTCTCGGGCGCTATTGATGGCGGCGTCGACAAGGCTCAGGCGAATATGATCTTTGATCTGCTTGCCAAGTTTGCCGATTACGGCTTCAACAAGTCACACGCGGCGGCCTATGCCATCGTTTCCTATCAGACAGCCTATATGAAGGCGCATTACCCGGTCGAATTTCTGGCCGCGTCGATGACCTACGATATGTCGAACACCGACAAGCTCAACGATTTCCGCCGCGAAGCGAATCGTCTGGGGATCGAGGTCGTGCCGCCTTCGGTCATGACCTCGTTCCGTCCGTTTGAAGTGGGCGAGAAGCAGATTTTCTATTCACTGGCTGCCATCAAGGGCGTCGGTGAAGCTGCTGTCGACCATATTGTGGATGTGCGCGCCCAGAAGCCGTTTGAAAGCCTTGAGGATTTCTGCGAGCGGATTGATCCGAGGATCGTTAATCGTCGCGTGCTGGAAAGCCTGATCAATGCGGGCGCGATGGATTGCTTCAAGCGCGAACGCCCGGCAATGAGCGCAGGCATGGACCGCATCATGGGCTTCGCCCAGCGCACGCAGGAAAATGCCGCCAGCGGCCAGTCCGATATTTTCGGCCTGTCCGGTGCGCCGAAGGAACAGCTTATTCTGCCGCAGGCCGCACCTTGGCTGCCGTCGGAAATGCTGCATCGAGAGTTTCAGGCGGTCGGCTTCTATCTGTCGGCGCATCCGCTCGATGAATATCGCGCGGTTCTGGATCGTATGCGCGTGCAAAGCTGGGCTGATTTCTCGGCTGCGGTGAAGCGCGGCGCCAATGCCGGGCGTCTGGCGGGCACGGTGACGGCGCGTCAGGAGCGCAAGACCCGCACCGGCAACAAGATGGGCATTGTTCAGTTGTCGGATGCCAGCGGCCAGTTTGAAGCCGTGCTGTTTTCGGAAGGGCTCGCGCAATATCGCGATCTTCTGGAAAGCGGCAAATCGGTGGTGATCACGGTGCAGGCGGAGGATCGCCCGGAAGGTATCGGCTTGCGCATCCAGACCGTGCAATCGCTGGAAGACGAGGCCTGCCGCATGCAGAAGGCGCTGCGGCTTTATCTGCGCTCGGCGGAAGCGATTCGCCATATCGCGCCGCATTTCAACACGCGCGGCGACGGACAGGTCAGTCTCATCGTCATCAAGGACAATGGGCAGCGCGAAGTTGAAATCGAACTACCCCACCGTTATCGCGTCAGCCCGCAGATTGCGAGCGCAATGAAAGCCATTCAGGGCGTCGTGGACGTGGAACTGGTTTAAAAAAAGTCCGGTCGCGACACCGGGCTTTTTTCATGTCGCGGATACCACGCCGAGCGCTTTGCGAACTTCCGGCGCAACCTTGGTGCCGAACAGCTCAATCGATTTCATCGTATATTTATGCGGCAGATTGCCGAGCGCTGTCTGGAACAAAAAGCGGTCGTGCTTGAAGTAGCTGTGTTGGGCGAGAATCTTGTCGATGACCTGCTGCGGACTGCCCACCAGAAGAGATCCACGCGGTTCGCGCATTGCGTCGAATTGCTCTCGCGTGGTTGGCGGCCAGCCGCGTTCCCGGCCAAGCTTTGCCATGACTTGTGAATAGGACGGATAGAATTCATCCGCTGCTTGTTGAGCGTTTTCAGCCACATAGCCATGCGAATTGATTCCAATTTTGAGCTTTTCCGGCGCATGATCCGCTTTTACGCCAGCTTCACGATAAAAATCGGTCAGCTGGGCAAACCGTTCCGGGTAGCCGCCGATAATGGCGAGAGCCAATGGTAATCCGAGCAGGGCGGCGCGACCGACGGAAGCTGGCGTACCGCCAACGGCGAGCCATATGGGCAGCTGTTCCTGCACGCCACGGGGATAGACACCACGCCCGTCAATGGCTGCGCGCGTCGTCCCGGTCCAGCTCACGCGTTCGTTGTCGCGGATCGTTAGAAGCAGATCGAGTTTTTCGGCAAAAAGCGTGTCGTAATCGTCGAGATTGTACCCGAAGAGCGGGAAGGATTCGATGAACGAACCACGTCCGGCCATGATTTCAGCGCGTCCATTCGAGATCAGGTCCAGCGTCGAAAACTGCTGGTAAACGCGCACGGGATCGTCGGACGACAAGACGGTGACTGCGCTCGTCAGCCGGATGTTTTTAGTGCGCGAGGCCGCAGCAGCCAGAACAACGGCGGGTGCGGATACCGAATAATCGGGCCGATGGTGTTCGCCAAGGCCGAAGACATCGAGCCCCACCTGATCGGCCAGCTCGATTTCCTCGATCAGATTGCTGATACGCTGTTGCGGGGCGATCGGCTTTCCGGTTTCCACGTCTGGACCAAGATCGCCAAAAGTATAGATTCCGAGTTCCATACGGTCTCCGCAGGTTGTTTTGATACGTTAAAGCGCGTTTCGATCTGATTGGATCAGATCGGCGCTCTAACTCTTTGTTTTAACGCGCATCTTGTTCCGAAAACCGTTTCACACTTTTCGGGATGCGCTCTAAAGCCGGATGGCATTTACCGTCCGGCTTTGCTTTTAAAGCAGAAATGCGATCAAGAAGCAGTAATCAATAGGCTGCGGTGAAACGCTTGCCGATATGCTTGCCCTGTTCGGCCTCATCGACGATAGCGACAGCCAGATCAGCGACCGAAATAGTGCTTTCGCCCTTGTCGTTGAAAACGGGCTCGTCACCGCCAAGACGATATTTGCCCGTGCGTTCACCCGGCTGAAGAATGATCGCTGGCGACACGAAGGTCCAGTCGAGGCCACTTTCCTTGCGCAGCTCGTTCAGCGCTTCGCGGGCGCCCAGAGCACCTTCTTTCCATTCTGCCGGGAATTCGGCGGAATCGACAAGTTGCTGGCCGTTGATCGACAGGCTACCAGCACCACCGACCGCGATTAGACGCTTGACGCCTGCCTTCTTGGCTGCCTCGTTGATCGAGCGGCTGCCCTTGATGTGGTTTTCACGAATATTCGTGTCGCCCCAGCCGGGATTGAATGCGGAAATGATGATGTCATGTCCTGAAAGCTGGCTGGCGAGCGCATCCGTGTCGTACACGTCCGTTTTCACGGCGGTCACGTTGGCAAGCTTTTCCACCTTTTCCGGGTGGCGTACCAGCGCCGTAACATGATGGCCGCGCGATGCGGCTTCCTTCAAGATTGCTGCGCCAACAAAACCCGTTGCGCCAATCAGTGCGATTTTAGCCATTCCAGTTCCTTCTTTACGCTTTTGTAGTTCAGCCATTTAAGGTATGTTTCATAATCAGGTTATTTCTGGTAACTACATATGTCAGGCTACCGGGCTTGTGAAGAACGCACTTCTACATGGGTAGGAAACATGGAAGTAACCGTCCAAAAGGCAAGATAAGGACGTTTGGACGTGTGGGGTTGTTAGCCCATGGGCTTGGCGGAAGGGCAGACGCAAGCATCCGGTTTGATCCCAACAAGCGAGTATGTGATAAGAGTGACTATGACGATACCGACACGACCAGACGCCAAGACGCCGCTTTTGTCTTCCACACCGGCCTTTGAGACGGACGGCAAGGGTTCTTGCCCGATCCGTGATGTGCTCGACCGGGTTGGCGACACGTGGAGCATTCTTGTTATCTTCAGCTTGCAGAGCGGTTCCATGCGTTTCAATGCCTTACGGCGAGAAATTGAAGGAATCTCGCAGCGTATGCTGACGGTCACGCTGCGTTCGCTCGAACGCGACGGGCTGGTTTCGCGCCATGTACGACCGACTTCACCACCGGAAGTCGAATATTCGCTGACCGAGCTTGGTCATTCGCTGGCGGGGCCTATCGACAGTTTGGGGCAATGGGCGGTTGCAAACCGGGCGTCGCTACGCAGTGCGCGCTCTCGTTTCGACAGCGAGCAGGACTAGCGGCGGGAACTGATTTCTATCCGTCGCGTTGGCCTTGGGGCGGCGCAAAAGGAGAAGAGTTCATGCCTGCAAAATCTCAAGCCCAGCAAAAGGCTGCCGGTGCTGCGTTGGCGGCCAAGCGCGGCGAGATCAAGGTCAGCGAGTTAATCGGCGCATCGAAAGAGATGTACGAATCGATGAGCGAGAAAGAACTGGAAGAATTCGCCGAGACCAAGCGCAACGGTCTGCCTCAGCATGTCGACGACAAAAAGAACACCTGACTTGGGATCAGGTGCTCGGTTCTGTGTGGCTGTTGCCGATCAAATTATTGTGCGGCTTTCGTTTGAACCAGTTCGATGGCCGTCAGCTTACCATTGGTGATGCCGCAACGCAGATTGACGCCATCCCATTTATAGCCCGTGCTCTTGATACGCGCTTCGCCCGGCACCGAGATGACGGCTGAGACCTTGCGCGGGTCCTTGGCGCTGAACTTCGATGATGTGTCATTGGTTGTGGCCGACGAAATATCGTCTTTTGTGAAGCCTAGACGGTCGTATTTCTTGTCCTTTTTCACCAGATCATAACCGCTGGCCACACAATCGGCCACCTGTGGCGAGGCCTGCTGGTCCTTGACCAATGTCTGGTAATTACCCGTAAAATCTTTCGAGCGCTTCGGAACAGCGTCCGCGTGAGCGGCGGTCACAAAGCCGATGGCGCAAAGGGTGGAAAGTATAATTTTGGTCAATTGCATGCCCCATATCCTTTTCGGAAACCCTGCAAAATAGGCAAAGAGAGCGGTTCCAGTGATTCTGTCACAGGCGGACCCGTTCTGGAATCGATAATACCGCATCAAACTAGAAACCGGATTTGGATTTTTTTATGAATTCCGGGCGGTTATGCACTTTTCTCACTGGCATATCCGGGCCGTGCAGCTTTTGCCGTGGCATCCCTGATCAAGATGCATGTTGGTGCGGTGCGCCGCATCGCCATCCGGGCCGATGACGGTCATGAAAAGCTTGCAGCTTGCGCCGTGCACAGCGCGCCAGAAGGCCTTTTCCTTGTCGGCGCCATTCCAGCCGCTTTCCAGCTGCGTCTTGCTGCCGTCCGAGAATGTGAAGGACATGATGTCGAGCGCATTGCCAAAGGCATGTTCCGACACGCGGCCTGTGGATGCGCCATTCACCTTGCGGCATTGATAATCAGAGCCGGTGCCGATCTGGGTAATCTTGATATCCTTGCCGTAGATATCCTGTGCTGCGTTTTTAACGTCGTTGCTCCATTGGGCGAGTGTCACCGCCATGGCGCAGTTCGTCGTGACGGGATTGGCAAGCTTGAGCGGCTCATTCTTGCCGATTGCCGTCAGTGAGAGCGGCGAATGGAGACCGCATTGCGCGCCGTCTTCGATGGGTGTCAGAAGTTTGCCCTCTACTTCGCCGGAAATCAGCGCGGGGCACGCCACCTGATAGACGCGTCCATCAGCGGCAGGTTTTGAAGGCTGCGGCTGTTCTGGCTCCGCCTGTTGTGGCGGGGTGGGCTTTTCAGGCGGAATGATGACGGCGGGCTCTGCCTCGGTCTTCGGTTCGGGAGCAGGCGCTGGTCTGGGTGCCGGTGTTGGAACAGGAACGACAACAGGCAATGCTGACTGTGGTGCAGGTTTAGTCGGAGCTTTATCCTGCCGGGCTGGCGGCTTTCTTTCCTGCCGTTTCTTTTGCGGGTTGGCCGACGGGCGCTTGCGCTGTTGCTTTGCCTTTTGCGCATCGCGCTTCAGGATTTTTTCGATGAAGTTTTGCGCCTGTGCGGGCTGAGGATAAAGAGCCGTTTCTCCCGTAAAACCGAGGAAACTGAGGAGGAGAACAGCGGCAGTTGAATTTCTACGGGATAGGAAACGGGGTAGGACCAGCAACACCAATGAATACCTCATTTTCTACAGCCCCGACTGCATAATGCCGCAAAGAGAAGCCGCGTTCCTTCACGCTTGATGGCAATATGTTGCAAAAGACGGCGAAAAGCGCTTTAAACGCCCGGTTATCTGGGCTTTGGCAAGCGTTCGAACTTGACAAGATGACATGCACATGACTAAAAGCCCGCCATCGCTGGCGCTTTAACGCGCTGGCGTTTCATTTGACGTGTCCCGTGGATGAAGATTGCGCTCGCGCGCTTCATCCTGTCAGTCCTCGAAAACGGAGGGCAGAGGAGGGCGCGTTTCCTGTCTGCGCCGTATGGCGCACTAACTTTTTGAAGGAAATGCGATGAGCAAGCGCGAATCCGCAAAGTATAAGATTGATCGCCGTCTTGGCGAAAACATCTGGGGCCGCCCGAAGTCCCCGGTTAACCGTCGTGAATATGGCCCGGGTCAGCACGGCCAGCGCCGCAAGGGCAAGCTCTCGGACTTCGGTGTGCAGCTGCGCGCCAAGCAGAAGCTCAAGGGTTTCTACGGCGATATCTCGGAAAAGCAGTTCCGCAAGACCTATGACGAAGCCGCTCGCCGCAAGGGCGACACGGGTGAAAACCTGATCGGTCTTCTCGAATCACGTCTGGATGCTGTTGTGTACCGCGCAAAGTTCGTTCCGACGATCTTCGCTGCACGCCAGTTCATCAACCACGGTCACGTGAACGTGAACGGCCGTCGCGTCAACATCCAGTCCTACCGCCTGAAGGCCGGTGACGTTGTTGAAGTTCGCGAAAAGTCGAAGCAGCTGGTTGTTGTTCTCGAAGCTGTTCAGCTCGCAGAACGCGATGTGCCGGACTACATCGAAGTTGATCACAATAAGATGGTTGCGACCTACGCCCGCGTTCCGACCCTGACGGATGTGCCTTACGCCGTCCAGATGGAACCGAACCTCGTGGTCGAATTCTACTCGCGTTAATCTGGTCGCCTTCGGGCGCCACTTATCGCAAAGAAATGGCCGTCCATGGTTTCCCCATGGGCGGCTTTTCTGTATGTAAAGCGCTATACCAGACAGCATCCGAGAAGAGCCATGAACGCTTTCGATCCGAATATTGCGCCAGATAATTTGCCCGGTATCTCGGAAGAGACCGGCGGAGACGGTTGCCATCCGCTGTTTCGCGACGTGCCCGCCACGGTCGAATTCAACAAGCTGCGCAAGCGCCTTCTACGTCTGACGCGTCAGGCTATCGAAGACTTTGCTATGGTGAAGCCCGGCGAGCGCTGGATGATCTGTCTTTCCGGCGGCAAGGATTCCTATGGCCTGCTGGCGCTGCTGCTCGATCTTAAATGGCGCGGCCTGCTACCGGTCGAACTGCTCGCGGTCAATCTGGATCAGGGACAGCCGAATTTTCCAAAGCACATTCTGCCGGATTTCCTGAACCGCTATGGCATCGAGCATCGCATCGAATATCAGGACACCTATTCCATTGTGACGGACAAGCTACCAGAGAACAGCACCTATTGCTCGCTCTGTTCGCGCCTTCGTCGCGGAAATCTCTATCGCATTGCGCGCGAGGAGGGCTGCTCGGCCATCGTTCTCGGCCATCATCGCGAGGATATTCTCGAAACCTTCTTCATGAACCTGTTTCATGGCGGACGCCTTGCCGCCATGCCGCCGAAGCTTCTGAACGACGAAGGCGATCTGATGGTGTTCCGCCCGCTGGCTTATGCGGCGGAAGACGATCTGGAAAAATTTGCAACCTCCATGCAGTTTCCGATCATTCCCTGCGACCTGTGCGGTAGCCAGGAAGGGCTTCAGCGCAATGCCATGAAGGCCATGCTGACGGATATTGAAAAGCGCATGCCGGGCCGTAAGGACACGATGATCCGCGCCATGACCAATGTGCGCCCGAGCCATCTTCTGGACCGCAAGCTGTTCGATTTCGCGGGCCTGATGGCTGGTCCGCAGGACGAGAAGAATGAAGGGAATGACAGTGCGCTTTGATGAAGGCCAGATCGACTGGCTTGCCGATCTTCTGGCAGAAGCTGCCCAGCAAGAAATCATGCCGCGTTTCCGCACGCTCGACGCGGACGATATCCGGCAGAAAACGTCCCCCGCCGATCTGGTGACGGAAGCCGACGTCAATGCAGAGCGCTTTATCACCGCAAAGCTGAAAGAACGCTATCCCGATGCGATGATTGTGGGCGAGGAAGCGTGCTCCGACAATCCAGCCTTGCTCGATGGACTCGGCGATGCCGATTTTGCTTTCACCATTGATCCGGTGGACGGCACGTTCAATTTTGCATCCGGCGTACCGCTGTTCGGTGTTATGCTAGCGGTCGTGTCGAAAGGCGAGACCGTTGCCGGCATCATCCACGATCCGGTCGGCAATGACTGGATCACGGCCACAAAGGGCAGCGGCAGCTATATTCGCCATGCCAATGGCAGCACGCGCAAGGTCCGCGTTGCAGCGCCCGCCGCTATCGACCAGATGACAGGCACGATCTCGTGGCAGTACACGGCGGAACCGCTGCGGTCCCGTCTTGCGCGCAATCATACGAAATTCCTGTCGCAGATCGGCTATCGCTGTGCAGCGCATGACTATCGCATTCTCGCGACCGGCGGCGCGCATTTCGCGGTCTATAACAAGCTGATGCCCTGGGACCATCTGCCCGGCGCACTGATCCATCAGGAAGCAGGCGGCCATCTCGCCCGTTGGGACGGTAGCGATTATCATCCGTCGCATATCGGCGGGGGCATATTGGCTGCGCCGAGTAAGGACAGCTGGCAGGCTATTCAGGCCACGCTCTGGGAAGAGTAAAAACAAAACCCGCCGGAATGGCGGGTTTTTTATTCTCATTGAAAATCAACCGACCACATGTTCGGCAGGCGGGTTCTGCACCCGGAAGAGCTTGCCGCGTTCGGCGATCAGCACGCAGATCAGCGCGACGAAGCCAAGCACGCCATAGCCCATGGCGACCGGCGTCGTAGTGCCGTCGAAGGCCTGACCGATGATCGCACCCAGCGCAGCACCGATGACCGTCTGGGCAAAGCCGAGAACGGACGATGCCGTGCCTGCAACTTCACCAAGCGGCTCCATCGCAAGCGCGTTGAAATTGGCCGTCACGAGGCTGAACGAGAACATGATGGTCATGTAGATCGCCATCAGCAGCGGGAACGGCACCGGATCGACCAGCACGATCGACAGCACCATCCAGAGCAGGCTGAAACTGGTGAAAACCAGCAGCATGGACTGGGAGATGCGGCGCATGCCGTACCGTCCGACGAGGCGGGAGTTGAGGAACGACGCCAGCGCCAGTGTCATGGCGACCGCAGCAAACGCCAGCGGAAAGTAGGAGCCGAGCTTGTAGATATCAACGAAGATTTGTTGGGCGGAATTGATATAGCCGAACAGCGCGCCGAGGATGAACGACGTGCCAAGCATGTAGAACAGCGCGACGCGGTTCGACAGCACGATACCGAAGCCGCCGATCACGCTTTTGATGGTCAGCGGGCGGCGCTGGTCTGTGGGCAGCGTTTCAGGCAGGCGGATGAAGGCCCATATGCCGACGATCAGCGCCATCACGGCCATGGACAGAAAGATCAGGTGCCATTCGCCAAACAGCATGATCAGCTGTCCGGTGGCGGGTGCGACCACCGGCAGGATCATGAAGATCATCATCACCAGCGACATGACTTCCGCCATCTGGCGACCGGCAAAACGGTCGCGCACCACTGAAACGGCAATGACGCGGGTGCCCGCGGCACCCAGTCCCTGAAGCACGCGCAATATGATGAGCGTGGTGAAATCCGTGACCATGGCGGCACCGAGCGCGGCCAGCACATAGATCACCAAGCCGCCGAACAGTGGCAGACGGCGACCGAAACGGTCGCTGAGCGGTCCATAAAACAGCTGCGAGACACCGAAGCCCAGCAGATAGGCGGTGATCACGAATTGCACATGGTTTTCAGACTGCACGCCGAGGCTCGCGCCGATCTGCGGCAGGCCGGGCAGCATGATATCAACCGCCAGCGCATTGATGGCCATGATAGCCGCGATCAGTGCAATGAATTCGCCGCGCCCGTGTATGGAGGTCTTCTGGTCCGGCGAGGCGTTCTTTATGTCGATCGGCATGACTGACATTCCTTGGCATACTGACGCGCCGCGCCAGTAAAGGGCGGTACGAACGTCGAAATCTCGAAAATGAGGCACCCGGCAGAAACTGCCGTCGGATAAAAACGAAAAGGCGCCGATAAACGGCGCCTTTTGTAAAAAGCTAAGACTAAAGCCGTATGACCGGCTATTAATCCTCAAGCAGCCTTGGTGGCAATACCTTTATCGGTAAAAAGTGCTTGTAATTCGTTGGACTGGAACATTTCGCGCACGATATCGCAGCCACCGACGAATTCACCCTTCACATAAAGCTGCGGGATGGTCGGCCAGCTGGAATATTCCTTGATGCCCTGGCGAATCTCGTCGGAGGCAAGCACGTTCACGCCCTTATAGTCGACGCCAAGATAGTCGAGGATCTGAACGACCTGACCGGAAAAGCCGCACTGCGGAAAGCCGGGCGTGCCCTTCATGAAAAGCACGACGTCGTTGGTCTTCACTTCATTGTCGATGAAATCGTTAATGCCGGTCATCTCGTTTCCTTTCAGAGCGTGTGCCCAATGTCGTTGGAACATATGGGGCCGCATCACGCTTCAAACAAACTCGCCGGGTCGATTTCCGGCTTAATTGGGAGGTCTCTCCCAATATAATCATTTCCATGCTCGTAACCACCCCGTGCGGGTGAAAGCAAGTCAAATACGCGCGAAGTGCCGGATTGAAGGGGCAACATCTTGCCGCAGCAGATGCCGTCCGCTCAATAAGCGCTTCGGTTCACTCCGGAACGCTGGTCTGCAAGGCAAGCGCGTGAAGCACGCCGCCCATATTGCCCTTCAGCGCGTCATAGACCATCTGGTGCTGCTGCACGCGCGACTTGCCGCGGAAGCTCTCCGCGACCACTTCGGCTGCATAATGATCCCCGTCACCGGCAAGGTCGCGGATCGTCACCTTTGCGCCGGGAATCCCTTCGCGTATCAGTTTTTCGATCTCATGTGCGTCCATAGCCATGCAAATACTCCCGCCGTTTCCAGCTTCTTGTTACCCATCGAATCGTATCGCACCATCGTGGAACGTCAATGTGTATCTGTCTAATGTTTAAATGCCACACAGGTGGTCCATACAGGCAAAACGCCCGGATGAGATGTTCATCCAGGCGTTTTAACTTCTGCTGGTTCAGCGACGATCAGTTATCGCTGACCAACTCACCGCTCATGAAGCCCGGGAACCAGTCTTCGAAAGCCCGCGTCAGTTCGGTAACGCCGACATTGACGCTATCGCCGATGGTCAGACGGTCGCCACCGACCTGACCCAGAATGCGGAACGGAATGCCTGCACCCTCGGCATTGAGCGCGATGAGCTTGGCCATTTCCGGCGTGGCGGCGATCACATAGCGCGCCTGATCTTCACCGAACAGAACAGCGTGCGGCAGGCCGTCACCAGCATTGAGGGTTGCGCCCTTGCCAGACTTGATCGCCATTTCGGCGACAGCGATTGCCAGTCCACCGTCGGAAAGATCGTGGCAGGCCGTAACCTGACCATTGCGGATTGCCGAGCGGACGAATTCGCCATTGCGCTTTTCAAGCGCGAGATCGACGAACGGGGCAGGGCCGTCGGCACGGTCGAAGAGATCGCGCAGATAGACCGACTGGCCGAGATGCGTGCCGTCTCCGCCAAGCAAAACCAGCGTGTCGCCGTCCTGCATGCCGCCGATCTTGGCCGTTTGCGTCCAGTCCGGAATAAGGCCGACACCGGCAATGGTCGGCGTCGGCAAAATGGCCTGACCGTTGGTCTCGTTATAAAGCGAGACATTGCCCGAAACGATCGGGAAATCGAGCGCGCGGCAGGCTTCGCCAATGCCTTCTATGGCCTTGACGAGCTGGCCCATGATTTCCGGCTTTTCAGGATTGCCGAAGTTCAGATTGTCGGTCGAAGCCAGCGGCTCTGCGCCGGTCGCGGTGATGTTGCGCCAGCATTCGGCAACCGCCTGCTTGCCACCTTCGAAGGGATCGGCTTCGCAATAGCGTGGCGTCACGTCCGACGAGAAGGCGAGCGCCTTGGTGTCATGGCCTTCAACGCGGATCACACCGGCGTCGCCGCCCGGAACCTGCAGCGAATTGCCCTGAATGAGCGTATCATATTGCTCATAGACCCAGCGGCGCGACGAAAGGTCAGGCGAGCCGATGAGCTTGAGAAGCGCTGCCGAATAGTCTTCCACCTGCGGCACATTGCTGGCCGGGAGTGGCGCATGCTTGCCCGGTTCCATCCACGGACGATCATATTCCGGCGCTTCGTCGCCCAGATCCTTGATCGGCAGATTGGCGACTTCTTCGCCTTGATGAATGACGCGGAAACGCAGATCGTCAGTCGTCTTGCCGACAATGGCGAAGTCGAGACCCCATTTGCGAAAGATCGCCTGGGCTTCGGCTTCCTTTTCCGGCTTCAGAACCATGAGCATGCGCTCCTGGCTTTCCGAAAGCATCATTTCATAGGCGGTCATGTTCTCTTCGCGAACCGGAACATGATCGAGAATGAGTTCGATACCGAGGTCGCCCTTTGCGCCCATTTCAACAGCAGAACATGTGAGGCCCGCCGCACCCATGTCCTGAATGGCGATGACTGCGCCTGACGCCATCAGCTCAAGGCAGGCTTCAAGCAGGCACTTTTCGGTGAAGGGATCGCCGACCTGAACGGTGGGGCGCTTTTCTTCAATCGATTCGTCGAATTCAGCCGAGGCCATGGTCGCGCCGCCGACGCCGTCACGGCCCGTCTTGGCGCCAAGATAGACGACCGGCAGGCCGACGCCCTTGGCTTCCGACAAAAAGATGCCGTCATGCTTGGCAAGACCGGCTGCAAAAGCATTGACGAGGATATTGCCGTTATAACGCTTGTCAAAGTTCACTTCGCCGCCAACGGTCGGCACGCCAAACGCGTTGCCATAGCCGCCGACGCCGGACACGACACCGGACACCAGATGGCGGGTCTTCGGATGATCCGGCTCGCCAAAGCGCAGCGCATTCATCGCAGCAACGGGACGCGCGCCCATGGTGAACACGTCACGCAAAATGCCGCCCACGCCGGTCGCCGCGCCCTGATAGGGCTCGATATAAGACGGGTGGTTGTGGCTTTCCATTTTGAAGACGACGCAATCGCCGTCACCAATGTCCACGACGCCTGCATTTTCGCCGGGGCCCTGAATGACGCGCGGACCGGTGGTCGGCAGCGTGCGCAGCCATTTCTTCGAGGACTTGTAGGAACAATGCTCGTTCCACATGGCCGAGAAAATGCCGAGTTCAGTAAAGCTCGGTTCGCGACCGATCAATTCGAGGATGCGCTGATACTCGTCCGGCTTGAGACCGTGGGATTCGATAAGTTCCGGCGTGATATCGCGCTTATTGGAAATAGTCATGGAGATGAGGGACCCCGTCGCAGGCTGTGGCACCCGGAAACTTCTGGCGAAGGGCGGACACCTAAGGTTTCAAGGGGTCTCTTTAACCTAACTCTGTTGGAAGCGCGACAGGAAAATGCCGCTTTCCCGGCCTGATTCAGCATCTGATTGCATCGAAACTCTATCAGCCCGGCAAGCGGCAGCGTTTACACGCTGCCCTCATAGCCCGCCTGTTCGTTTTCAAGCAGACGCCGCAGCGTCAGAAAGCTGTCTTCGACAATGTTCCTGTCTATCGGTGACGAGAAGGCGACGCGCACGCGGTGGTAAATCTGATCGACGCGACCGGCTTTGAATTCGTCCTCATCGTCAATCAGAATGCCGCTTTCATAGGCCGCAGCCTTGAATGTGCCGGAGAGCCATGGCTCGGGCAGTCCCATCCAGAGAAAAGGGATATTGGGGCGGGACACGAAATCGAAGCCGGAAAACACGCGGCGCGCTATTTCTTCACGCGCTCTTGTTTCTATACGGCTTTTTTCGCGGATATCGTCGGCGGCGCCGGACAGCACAAGCTGTGCGCCGGTTTCAGCCAGCAGAAAAGCCACGCCGCCCGTCATCATCTTGTGCGTGACCTTGACCCGTTGCGCGCAATGCGAAGGGCAGGCGGCCCAGCCGCTGCGTATGCCAGCGGCTACCGCCTTTGAGAGGCTCGACACGACGAAAGTGCGCTCCGGTGCAAAGCTTGCCAAGAGCGGAATGTCGCTTTCGCACATGCTGCCGTAAATGTCGTCCTCGATGAGCCAGACATTATACCGCCGCGCAATATCGGCTATCGCGCGACGACGCTCCGCCGTCATGGTCGCAAGCGTCGGATTGTGCAGCGTTGGCATGAGAAATGCCAAAGTAGGGTGCTGCTGGCGGCAGGCGCGCTCGAATTCCTCCGGGATGAGGCCGTATTCATCATGCGCAGCCTGAATAGTGCGACGACCGAGAAGTCGCACCGAACGGCTGATCTGCGCATAGGTCAGGTTTTCAAACAGAATGCGGTCGCCCGGATTGGTGAAAGCCGTGATGATGGCAATGCTTGCGGCCTGCGCGCCATTGGTGATGACGATATTGTCGAGATCCGGCTGCCAGTCGGCCCTGCCGAGCCATTTCTGGCCCGCTTCCAGCCAATGCTGCGGAAACTGACGCGAATAGTTGGCAATCTCCTGCGGAAAATCGCGGTGAATGTCGGCGCTGATCCGCGCCAGCACATCGTGCTGGCCGACTTCCGGCGCCGAGGTGGAATCGAGCCGGATTTTACCCGTTGGCACGTCAGCCGGTTTCGTACCAATCAGTCCGGGCGGAACCAGCCCGGATTCGGACGACTCTTCACCTAGCACATAGGTGCCGCGCCCGACTTCACCGGTGACGAGGCCACGCTCATGGGCAAGCGCATAGGCGCGCCCGATTGTACCGATTGTCACCTTCAAATCGTAAGCGAGATTGCGCTGCGGCGGCAGTTTCACGCCCGCAGGCAATCCACCATTGCCGATCGCTTCCTCAATCGCATCCGCCAATTGCAGGTAAAGCGGGCCGGTTTTGCACGATAGGTCAGGAATCCAATTTGTCATGGTGACAACTTATAAATTGTATCGGTTACGGAGTCAATTATAGAGTCATTTCGCAGCCGATTGATGCCCCTATATCCAGATTGCCGTGAATGACCTTCAAATCTGGCCCCCTATGGCATCAGGCGCGCACATGAATGGACGGAACGATGTTTTACTTCAGACTGCAGACAGAGACAATAGATACAATTTCCCCCATGCCGGATGCGGATCGTATAAGCGAACTGCCCCGTGGGTTGCATGCTCAACTGGAGGCTGCGTCGGGGGAAGCGACGGATGCGGGCCTGCTGCGTCGGCTCTTCAACTGGCTGTCACACAAAAGCATGATGCGTCGCAGTCGCCTTGCACTGTTCGAAATGACCGAGGAGCAGTTGCGCGATATTGGCCTCAGAAGAAGCGAAGCCGAGCGGGAAGCGCGCAAGGTACGTTTTCATCTGCGCTGAAATTCCCAAACCCGCTCCGGGCTTACGCGCGTGCAGGAACATGCCTGCAATCGTCGAGCTCTATATGAGCAGTATCGAAATAATGGCTATGGCAAAATAGCGAGGCAGAAATCCAGCGCAAGTACTTGTAATTGTTCATATTGGTGAATTTGGTAGCATCCTAATTATCAATCCATTCGCATGAAGCTAATGTTTGAAAAGAGGAGGCTGCTGTAATGAACTACATCAGGCCAACCAATGATGTGATTGACGCAATTACTATTCTGCCGGAAGTCGATATTGCGAGTGATTTAAGCAAGGGCTTGCGCGCTCGGTCAGTTTCGGTTGTGCCGCACAGGATACGCAAGGCTTGGACAGGGCTTGTCGATAAAGTCCGGGCATCTTCGTCAAGACGTCGGACCCGGAAGATGCTTATGGAGCTGGACGATAGACAGCTTAAAGACATTGGCATCAGGCGGGACGAAATCTGAAGCTTTGAAACGGGAAGCGACCGCCTGCGCTGCCAAGAACGAATTCGATGTGAAGAACTGAAACACACATTCGCTGTCGTCGACAGCTGTTATAGAGATGACCCCTCCCGCATTTTTGCGGGAGGGTTTCAATTTTAGCAGCCCTTCTGGCCAGATGCCCAGCGGTTGACGTCACTGAGAATGCGGTTGCCGTGGCTTTCCTGGAGCATCGGGCCGAAGGTTTCGACACGGGCGGGATTGCCTTCCGCCTGAACGACTAGCAGCGGGCGCGCTGCCGGATTGTGCCCCGGCACGACGAGGATACGCGGACGACCGCTGAAAGAATTGAGTTCCGGTGCCAGCGAATAGCTGCGGAAATCCTTGTCCTTCGATTTGAACCAGCAGCTATTGGCGGCCAGTGCAATGCGTTCCATCGTCGGTAGCGCAGCCTTGCTGACATTCTGCGTGACTGGTCCACTGGCCGGACGCGGCGTACAGGCCGCAAGAAGCGCAATCGCAGGCAAGGCGATGAAAGCGATGGTCTTTTTCGTCAAGAAACGAACTCCAAAAGGGCGTGCCACCGGGGAGGACTGGAGGCGCGCAGAGGGGGAATAATGACAGGAAGGGGCGGCGCAGCGGGCTCTCAGGCCAGCTGCGGCATGAAGGCCTTTAGTCCATCGCTCATCTCGTTCCAGATGCGCTCAAAAGCCGGATGTTGCTTTGCCTTCGCGGCATAGGCATCGAATTTCGGAAACGCGTCCAGCAAATCCGGCTTTCCCGAAAGCTTCTTCAATGGTTCCATGAGAAAGCGCACCGGTAGCAGCCAGGCATCAGCCAGCGTCGGCTCTTCGCCAACGGCATAAAACGTATCCGGGAGGCGATGTTCGATCACCGACAGGCCCGTATTCAGTTTTTCGAACAGGCGGTCGATGGTTGCGCTGTCACGCTCCGGTTTGCTCAGCAGGATGAACAGCTTCATCGCCGGTCCAAGAACTTCCAGCTCCACAACGCGGGCCAGAAGCCGGATCAGCGCGCGCTGGCGCGGCGTGCCGGGCAGGAGCGGCTTTTCAGGAAAATGATCTTCGAGATATTCGGCAATCACAACGGCTTCAAAAAGCGTTTCGCCGGAACTGGTAATCAGCACGGGAACACGGCGCAAAGGCGTGATTTCACCGAAATCGGCCGGGAAGGGATAGGGCAGTGTGATCGGCTTGAAAGGCAGGTCCTTCAGATAGAGAACGCTGCGCACGAAAGCGGAGTAAGGAGACAGAGGCCGAGAATAAAGCTGCATGATTTTGTCCCCCCGATTCGGTTGCCAAGGAATTCTCCCAAGGCAAAACTGCCACGAAAGCAGGCGACAAGCTAGACTGGTTTTCGTCGTCGAGGGTGCGGGCAGGGAACGTTATCTTACCGGCAATGCAATTCGGTGAAGAAAATGAAAAAGGGCGGTCTCATAGAGAACCGCCCTTCTTCGAAACTTATCAGGCTGCGATGCCCAGCGCGCCCGCAAAAAGCGCCCGCCCATCGTCGCCGCCATGGGCCGCTTCGATCAGATTTTCCGGATGCGGCATCATGCCAAGCACATTGCCGCGCGCATTGACGATACCGGCAATATCATTGACCGAACCGTTTGGATTGGTGCCTTCCGCATAACGGAACACGACCTGACCTTCGCCTTCGATACGCTTCAGCGTCTCGGCATCGGCGAAATAATTGCCGTCATGATGCGCGACCGGGCAGCGGATGATCTGGTTCGGCTGATAGCCACGGGTGAAGGCGGTGTTCGCATTGCTGACTTCAAGCTTCACTTCGCGGCAGACGAACTTAAGCGAGGCGTTGCGCATCAGCGCGCCCGGCAGCAGTCCGGCTTCAACGAGAATCTGGAAGCCGTTGCAAACGCCCATGACCATGACGCCCTTGTCGGCCTTCTCACGCACGGCCTGAAGAACCGGCATACGGGCCGCAATTGCGCCGCAGCGCAGATAGTCGCCGTAGGAGAAGCCGCCGGGGATGAGGATCAGGTCGACATCGTCCGGGATGCTGGTATCGGTCTGCCAGACAGTGACAGGAGCCTGACCGGTGATCTTGGTGAGCGCTGCGATCATGTCGCGGTCGCGATTGAGGCCGGGAAGGAGAATGACAGCGGATTTCATGAGCGTCTGCTTCCTTTGTTTGGCTCAGCCGATGGCGATGGAATAATCTTCGATCACCGTATTGGCGAGGAGCTTGTCGCACATGGCCTTCAGGTCTGTTTCGGCCTTGGCCTTGTCGGTGCCTTCGAGTTCGAGGTCGAACACCTTGCCCTGACGGACCGAATTGACGCCGGCGAAACCGAGGCTGCCGAGTGCGCCGACGATAGCTTTGCCCTGCGGGTCCAGAACGCCGTTTTTCAGTGTAACGGTGACGCGTGCCTTGATCACTCTTAAGTTCCTGTAGCTCTAGATTTGGTTCTTACAACTTCAGATGAAAATCTGGAATTGCCTGTCGCGAACGAAACAGCCCGGAAGGTGTCTGTCTTAGCGGCTCCCGGGCTGATCGGATTACTTCACAAGCACAGGGCCGGAAGGACGGGGCGAGTCATTCTCGTTCATGATGCCGAGACGGCGCGCCACTTCCTGATAGGCCTCGACCAATCCGCCCATATCGCGGCGGAAACGGTCCTTGTCTAGCTTGTCATTGGTATTGATATCCCAGAGACGAGCCGAGTCCGGGGAGATTTCGTCGGCGACGACGATACGCATCATGTCGCCTTCCCACAGACGTCCGCATTCGATTTTGAAATCGACAAGCTGGATGCCGACGCCAAGAAACAGACCGGAAAGGAAGTCGTTGACGCGAATGGCAAGAGCCATGATGTCATCGATTTCCTGCGGGCTGGCCCAGCCGAATGCCGTAATGTGTTCTTCGGTGACCAGCGGGTCTTCGAGCGCATCGGCCTTGTAATAGAACTCGATGATCGAGCGCGGCAGAACCGTGCCTTCCTCGATGCCGAGGCGCTTGGACAGCGAGCCTGCTGCAACGTTGCGGATCACGACTTCAAGCGGAATGATTTCCACTTCTTTGATCAGCTGCTCACGCATGTTGAGACGGCGGATGAAGTGGGTCGGAATTCCAATGCGGTTCAGCTGCGTAAAAATATATTCGGAAATGCGGTTGTTGAGTACACCCTTTCCGTCCACGACTTCGTGCTTTTTCTTGTTGAACGCGGTTGCATCGTCCTTGAAGAACTGGACAAGCGTTCCTGGCTCGGGGCCTTCGTAAAGAATCTTGGCCTTGCCCTCGTAAATACGGCGGCGACGGTTCATGGCTTTTCTCGGATTTCCATATCTATGGTGATCGGCTCTAAGCCGCTATTCTCGCGGGCTACCTATAGCAAATAAGGGCTTTTAACAATCCTGCTTCGTGCCCGTTCCCCCGTTTTCGGTGATTCTGAAACGCGTTTCGATCCGATTCTATCAGCCTGGCACTCCAATCCTTTGTTTTGTTGCGCATCTTCTCCGAAAACGGTTTTACACTTTTCGGGATGCGTTCTCATGCAAGATTATGGACGAACAGCAAGAAATTGATTTGCCGCTCTTGTATAATCTTGCGCCCCTTGCCAGCTTTAGGCAAGAGAATGGGTGACGATCTCATTCCTAATGGCAGTTGTTGGGAGTTTTGTGAATGACGACAGGTATGGATGATCGCCGCGATGCTTTCGAAAAGAAATTCGCGCACGATGCTGATTTACGCTTCAAGGCCGAAGCGCGCAGAAACAAGCTCCTCGGATTGTGGGCTGCCGAGCGTCTTGGCAAAAAGGATGGCGAGGCCGAGGCCTATGCCCGCGATGTCATAGCAGCCGATTTCATCGAGGCCGGTGATGACGATGTGTTTCGCAAGATCCGCACCGATTTCGACGAAGGCGGTGTCACCGATAGCGACGAAACGATCCGCGAAAAAATGCAACTGTTCCTAGAGGAAGCGATCCGTCAGATACAGCAGGATTGATATCATGGGGTGGAAGTGCGGCTAGTGCTTCCACCCCATTTTTATTTACCTGCTATTGTGAAATGCCGTTCTTATGAAATGAAGGAAATTCCTATGTCCCTGTCTTCGCGTCTGCGTGCCGGTGAAACCGTGCTCTCCGCGTGGTCGTCTCTCCCTGAGCCGCTGACGGTCGAAATCCTTGCACACACCGCCTTTGACGCCGTGACGCTGGACATGCAGCATGGCGGTCATGACGAGGCGAGTGTGCTGCGCAGCGTCGGTCACGTGCTGAATGCCGGAAAGCCGCCGGTGGTGCGTATTCCGGTGGGACGCTTCGACATGGCAAGCCGCGCACTGGATTTCGGCGCGGAGGCAGTGATCGCTCCAATGATCAATTCCGCCGAAGATGCGCGCAAGTTCGCAGCAGCCATGAAATATCCGCCGGTGGGCGAACGTTCATGGGGTGTTTTCCGCGCCAATGCCGATTATGGCACACCCGGCTCCAACGATTATCTGACCACGGCAAATCAGGACACGCTGGCTTTCGCGATGATCGAAACGCGTGACGCTTATGATGTGCTGGATGCCATTCTCGATGTGCGCGGCATTGACGGTGTCTTCGTCGGCCCCGCCGATTTCTCGATTGCCTGGAGCAATGGACGCGAGGCCAACCCAAATTCCGACGCCATTGTCGAGCCGATCAGCAATATTGCGCGCAAAGCCGCTGCCGCTGGCAAGATCGCGGGCATTTATTCGCCGTCGCCGGAATTTGCGCGACGTTATATTCCGCTGGGTTTCCGTTTCGTGACGGTCAGCAATGAGGGCGGCTACCTCCGTCTTGCTGCACAACAGCTTGTGGACGCCGTTCGCGCCTGATTTTAGCTTGCATTGTTGACTACCAAAAAGGCGGGTTCAAACCCGCCTTTTGTTTCAGTGCTGCTTGGGTGCTTGTAGCTGCGTCATAAACTCCGCAAACACCATGGAGCCTTCCGGCCATGGTCCGTGACCGGAATCCGCGTTGATATGACCCGACTCGCCCGCATCGATCAGCATGGCGCCCCAATCCTTCACGACATCTTCGGCTGCTTCGAAGCTTGAGAAAGGATCGTTGCGGCTCACGACCGTGATGGTCGGGAAAGGCAGTCGGTCGCGCGGATAGGGGCCGAAGGTCATCAAATGCTTCGGGCGGATGCTTTCGTTCGAAACATCTGGCGGGGCAACGAAAAATGCGCCCGCGATCTTGTGCTGGATCAACGGCACGGCATGCAGGGCTGTGGCCACGCCGAGAGAGTGCGCAACCAGCACTATCGGCTTGGTGGCCGCATTCGCCGCCTTGACGACTTCGCCCACCCAATCGTCGCGAACCGGCTTCGACCATTCGGCCTGCTGCACGCGGCGCGCTGTCGAGAGTTTGTTCTCCCAACGGGTCTGCCAGTGGTCAGGGCCGGAATTGGTGTAACCGGGGATGATGAGGATATCTGCGTCTTTGACTTTCATAGCACCCATTTAGATTGCCTTTGTGACTTCTTCAAGCACCGGCGATGCCGCTGAATGTTACGAATGATGAACAGCCTGTTCTCAGATCGCGATCTTGTGAACGATCCCGCAAACAGCGATGTTTAGCGGGAACAGAACGCGAAGGAGAGCATAGGCCATGACAATCAGCAGACGTTCGGTGCTTGGCGCTACGGGAGCTGCTTTAATGGCCGGTATAGTGCCCGCGCGTGCAGACATGCCGTCGAAGGAGAATGATATGACACAGCAATTGAAGACGCCGGTTGCCGAGACGACCCGTCCGGTTGCTCCGCTTCCATTTGCCATGACTACGCCAATGCGCGTGGCGCGTATTGGTCTCAAGGCACGCGATGCGGAAACATTGGCCGAATATTATCGCGACGTTGTCGGCTTGCGCGAAATGAGCCGCCGCGGCGCTTCCATCGTGTTGGGCGCTGGGGATCGCGAACTGATGGAAATCGAACAGTTTTCCGCTGCTCGCGCGGATGATCCGCGCAGCGCCGGGCTATACCACACGGCGTTCTTGCTGCCGACGCGTGGCGATCTGGCGCGCTGGTCGCGCCGGGCTATCGACAAGCAATTGCCGGTTGCCGGCGCTTCAGACCATGATGTCAGTGAAGCCATCTACCTGACTGACCCGGAAGGGAATGGCATCGAGATTTATTCCGACCGCCCGCATGAGAAGTGGCATTGGAATGGTGACCGCGTGAAAATGGGCACGGAAGCGCTCGACGTGCGTGGCCTGCTTGATGTCATCAAGACCGAAGGCGGAGAATGGACTGGCGCGCCGCAAAACACCGTTGTCGGCCATGTGCACCTGCGTGTTGGCAATGCGCATGAGGCCGAAACCTTCTGGCACAACGAGCTTGGGCTGGAGACGGTGCAGACCTATGGCGACCGGGCTGTGTTCATGTCCACGGGGCGTTACCATCACCATATCGCAGCCAATGCCTGGCAGAGCGCCGGTGCCGGTAAGCGTGATGCAGATCGTACCGGACTTGCCTGGGTTGAGCTGGAAGATACGCGCGGCGGTAACGATAGCTCCTTCGTCGATCCTTGGGGCAATGTGGTCAATACGATCAAGACCAAGGCCTGATAGAACCAATATCCCACAATAGAAAAGCCCCATGTTTTCAAAAACATGGGGCTTTTTTGTATACGGCTATCACTTGAGGCGTGATCGTTTCAGATCAGCCGGACACTTGTTTTCTCCCTCATCCTGAGCAGGCGCGAAGCGCCGTGTCGAGGGCGAGGGCAGGCGCTTTGCTTGTTTCCCTCTCCTTCGATCCTTCGACATACTCAGGATGATGTGCCGTTTTCAACGGCTCCTCAGGATGAGGGAAAGGCAGTGCCAGAGCCGAAATCTCCTCAACCGAAGACGCGTTTGAAAATCGTATCCACATGCTTGGTGTGGTAGCCGAGATCGAATTTCTCACGAATTTGCTCTTCGGAAAGGGCTGCGCGCACTTCCGTGTCTGCCAGCAGTTCTTCAAGGAAATCGGCACCCTGTTCCCAGACTTTCATGGCGTTGCGCTGCACGAGACGATAGGCGTCTTCGCGCGATACGCCTGCCTGCGTCAGCGCCAGCAGCACGCGCTGCGAATGCACCAGACCGCGGAACTTGTTCATGTTTTTCAGCATGTTGTCCGGGTAGATCACCAGCTTTTCGACCACGCCAGCCAGACGGTTGAGCGCGAAGTCGAGGGTGATGGTGGTGTCAGGTCCAATAGCGCGCTCGACACTCGAATGCGAAATATCGCGTTCGTGCCACAGAGCGACATTTTCCATGGCAGGCGTGACCGACATACGCACGAGACGGGCGAGGCCGGTCAGGTTTTCGGTCAGAACCGGGTTGCGCTTGTGCGGCATGGCGGACGAACCCTTCTGGCCCGGAGAGAAGAACTCTTCGGCTTCCAGAACTTCGGTGCGCTGCATGTGGCGGATTTCGATGGCGACATTTTCGATCGACGAAGCGATGACGCCAAGTGTTGCAAAGAACATCGCATGACGGTCGCGCGGAATGACCTGCGTGGAAACCGGCTCGGCTTCGAGGCCAAGCTTGGCGCAGACATATTCCTCAACGCGTGGATCGATATTGGCAAAAGTGCCGACAGCACCGGAAATCGCGCCGGTTGCGATTTCTGCGCGGGCCGCGACGAGGCGGGTGCGGTTCCGCTGCATTTCCGCATAGAAACGCGCGAAGGTGAGACCCATCGTGGTCGGTTCGGCGTGAATGCCATGGCTGCGGCCGATGCGCACCGTATCCTTGTGCTCGAAGGCGCGGGTCTTGAGCGCGGTCAGAACGCGGTCCATGTCGGCGAGCAGGAGGTCGGCAGCGCGAACCAGCTGGACGTTGAGCGTGGTGTCGAGCACGTCCGACGAGGTCATGCCCTGATGCACAAAGCGGCTGTCGGGGCCGATGAATTCGGCAAGATGTGTCAGGAAGGCGATGACGTCATGCTTGGTGACGGCTTCGATTTCGTCGATGCGAGCGACGTCGAACTTCGCGACGCTACCTTTTTCCCAGATGGTCTTGGCAGCTTCCTTGGGGATGACGCCCAGTTCGGCCAGCGCTTCGCAAGCATAGGCTTCGATCTCGAACCAGATACGGAATTTCGTTTCCGGAGACCAGATAGCGACCATTTCTGGCCGGGAATAGCGCGGGATCATGGGAGCGTCCTGTAGAAAGTGAGGGTTTAACGATTACGCGCGGCTTCCGCCGCAGCACGAATGGCGTCGATATTGGCGCGGTAGGTCTCGACCGAATTGCCTTTGTAGACAGCGGAGCCCGCGACGAGAATATTCGCGCCAGCTGCAACCACCGAGCCTGCGGTTTCCGGCGTCACGCCACCATCGACTTCGATGTCGATCGGACGGTCTCCAACCATTTCACGGACGCGCTTGATCTTGTCGAGCATCGGCGTGATGAATTTCTGGCCGCCGAAGCCCGGATTGACGGTCATGACGAGGATCAGGTCTACATCGTCCAGAATATTGCTGATCGCTTCGACCGGTGTTGCCGGGTTGAGCGCGATACCGGCCTTCTTGCCGAGCGCACGGATCGACTGCAGCGAGCGATGCGTATGCGGTCCGGCTTCTGCGTGCACGGTGATCAGATCGCAGCCTGCATCGGCAAAGGGTTCCAGATAGGGATCGCACGGCGCAATCATCAGATGCGCGTCGAAGAATGCCTTGGTGCGCGGGCGGATCGCTTTCACCACCTGCGGGCCGAATGTGATGTTCGGCACGAAATGTCCGTCCATGACATCGATATGGATCCAGTCGGCACCGGCTTCCAGCACGGCATCGACTTCTTCGCCAAGACGGGCAAAGTCGGCGGACAGAATGGACGGGGCAATGGCGATGGGGCGCATGGCGATAGTCTCCTTGGCAGCGTGGCTTGCCCGTATCATATGAACAGCAAAAATCCTATCCCCAGCGCTTGTGGAACCACATCCACTGGCCCGGATATTCGCGCACCCATTGCTCGACCGTGTCATTGAGCAATTGCGCGGTGGCGTCGATATCGATCTGGCCCTTGTCGTCGCGTGGCAATTCCATGCGCTCGTAAAGTTCAAGCCGATAGCGTCCGCCGGGCAGGCGGATACAGCGCGCCGGATAGACATCGCAATCATATTGCCGCGCAAGCTTGGCCAGCAGCGGATTGGTCTTCACCGGGCGGTTGAAGAATGTGGAAGGCACGCCACGCGAGAATTTCTGGTCAACGAGCATACCGACATTGCCGCCATCGCCGAGAATACCCGCCAGCGCCCAGGCAGCGCCTGCCTTGGAAGGCACGAGATGGCCCATATTGGTATGGCGCGCTTTCAGAACCTTGTTGGCGATATAGGGATTGTTCGGCGGACGAAACAGTGCGGTGACATTCAGGCCGAATGTGGCTGCGCAGATCGGCAGCAGTTCGAAATTGCCGGTATGGGCGGTGAAGAAGATATGCGGCTTCTTTTCATCGCGCAGGCGTTCGAAAATCGGAATGCCATCGACTTCAATCAGGCCCGGCTTGGCAGCGTTCGGATCGAAATCGAAAATCGCATCGAGGAAAATATACTCCGCCAGCAGCCGCGCCATGGAATCCCACATGTCGCGCGCGATCACTTCGATCTCGGCGTCACTCTTTCCGGGATAGGCTTGGCGCAGATTGTTGGTTGCGATCTTGTGGCGCGGCGTCAGCGGCCCGATGAGACGGGCCACCTTGGCCGAAAAGCTGATGGCAGCTTTCGCCGGAAACAGGCGCAACAGGCCAAGCAGCACAAAAACGGCCTGAGCCCAGAGCCAGTAATTGAACTGCTTCAGCTTGCGCGACCAGCGAAAGAGCAGGAGCTTCAGTTTGAACATCATGACAAGGACGGGCTTCAGTCAATCTGGAGAATGATCTTGCCGAAGACGTCGCGGCCTTCCATGCGCTTCAGGGCCGTGTCGATATCGTTGAAATCGACAACCGTATCGATGACCGGGTGCACGATGCCGCGCGCCATTTTCTGCATGGCATCCGCCATGTTTTCCATGCGGCAGCCAAATGAGCCCAAAATCTTGAGCTGCTGCTGGAAGAGCTGCATAAGGTTCATGTTGGTCGAAACGCCCGAGGTCGATCCACAGGTGACAAGACGCGCGCCGCGCTTCATGCAGAGCATCGAACCGGCCCAGGTATCCGCGCCGACATGTTCGAAGACGACATCGACGCCCTTCTTCTTGGTCAGCTTGCGCACGACGCCTTCGAAGCGGTCTTCGCGATAGTTGATGACGTGATCGGCGCCGAGAGCCTTGGCCTTCTCGATTTTGTCGTCAGAACCGACCGTGGTGATGACGGTGCAGCCCATCTTCTTGGCAAGCTGGATCGCCGCCGAACCGATTCCCGAGCCGCCAGCCTGGACGAGAACGGTTTCGCCCGGTTCCAGCTTGGCATTGTCGAACAGCATGTGCTCGACCGTGCCGAAGGTGACAGGCGCGACGGCAGCGCCGATGGCGTCAACGCCGGGAGGTGCTGCCACGAGCAGGCGAGCCGGAAGGTTCACGGCCTCGCAGGCAAAGCCGTCGAGATGGAAACCATGAACGCCGCCGACATGTTCGCACAGATTGTCACGGCCTTCACGGCAGGCGCGGCAAAGGCCGCAGGTGCGCGCACCATAGATCGAAACAAGCTGGCCGGGCAGCAGATTGGAAACGCCGGGACCGACGGCATCGACAACGCCGGAAGCTTCCGCACCGATCACCAGCGGCATCTTGCGTTTGGCGAAAGCCATACCGCGCCAGCCCCATACGTCGATATGGTTCAGCGCGACCGCCTTGATCTTGACCGTGACTTCGCCAAGGCCGGGAGGCGGCGGCGGTGCAATGTCGGTGATTTCAAGGCGACGGTCGTCGAGAAGCTGCAAAGCGCGCATGGGCTCTTCCTTTCATGGCATGATCCCGGAGAGCTTCCGCCTTCCGGGATCATCAGGAAATTTAAAATTCTTTTGCCGGACGGATTAATTCGGATTTGCCGCCAAAACAAGGCTCGTATTCTGTCCGCCGAAGCCGAATGAGTTCGAAAGCACGGCGGAAACCTTGGCCTCACGCTTCACATTCGGCACAACGTCCAGCGGGATAGCCGGGTCTGGATTGTCGTAATTGATGGTCGGCGGCAGCGTCCCCGTCTGGATCGTGAGCAGCGAGAACACAGCTTCAATCGCACCGGCGGCGGTCAGCGTATGGCCGATCATCGACTTGTTGGACGAAACAGGGATGGATTCGATGCGTTCGCCGAATACCGTCGAAAGGGCCAGATATTCCATCTTGTCGTTTTCCGGCGTCGAGGTGCCGTGGGCGTTGATGTAGGAAATCTGGTCTTCGGTCAGGCCAGCATCAGCCAGTGCCGCGCGCACGGTGCCAATGGCAGGTGAGGCGTCCGGCTTGGAACGGGTGCGGTGGAAGTCGTCGGCCTTTTCGCCACAACCAGCCAGAATGCCGAGAACCTTCGCACCACGGGCGACCGCGCTTTCGAGCGATTCCATAACGAGCGCGCCGGAACCTTCGGCCATGGCAAAGCCGTCGCGATCCTTGGAGAAGGGCTTTGAGGCCTTTTCCGGCTTTTCATTCTGGGTGGACAATGCGGAAAGCAGCGAGAAGCGGATGAGCGCTTCCGCCGAAACAGAACCATCGGTGCCAATCGCCAGAACATGGTCGCTTTCGCCGCGACGGATCGCTTCAACGCCAAGCTGGATCGCTGTTGCACCCGAGGCGCACGCGGTGGAAAGCGTGATCGGCAGACCACGCGTGCCAAAGACTTCCGAAAGACGTTCGGCGATATAGCCGAACTGCGTCGTGTTGAAGAGTGCCTCGTGACGTGCACGACGGCAGGCTTCAAGCAGAAGCTGATAGCTTGCAGGACCTTCGTTCTTCACGCTGGCATCAAGCGCAAAGCGGCTTTTCCAGTCGAGTTCGACCGGCGGAGCGGCCAGAAAGAGCGGACCCCCGAAATTGGTTGTCGAAAGGCCGGACTGTGCAAGCGCCTCTTCACCGGCCAGACGTGCCAGCTTTTCCGACAGTGCCGACGCGCCGACTTCGCTTTCAGGAAGGAAATCGACCGTGCCCGCAAAACGCGTGTTCAGATTTTCCAACGGAAAACGGGTAATGCTGTGAATGCCCGAAACACCGCCGGTCAGCGCGGCCCAGTTATCTTCCTTGCCCTGTCCGAGCGAGGAAACAACGCCAGCGCCCGTGATGGCGACGATGGGGCGGCCCAGATGGTCTTTATATTTGGTCATCTTATGCTCTCACCAGCTTTGCGGCACCTTCGGCGCGCGTTGCTCCGACAGTGGTGACGACGGCTTCGCTGATTTTTCCATCAGCTGCCTTTTCCGACGCGTTCAACGGCGCAAAAGCCTCACCTTTCCAAACGGAAATGGCGGCCAGCGCCAGCGCCAGCGGGAATTGTGCTTCGCGCAAATGTCCGGTCAGGCCGGATATGCCGCGATAGGCTGCGGAAAAGCCGTCGAGTACGGATTTTTCGGCTTTGGTCGCGTCATGAGCGCCGGACGCGCCGGAAACGACATAAGCAGGCTCTTTGCCGCCATTGGCTTCGAGAACGAGGTCGCGAACGGTCTTTGCAAGATCGTCGCTTTCGCGGCGGATTTGCGTGGCAGCGATTCCCGCTACTTCCGCATAGGCGCGTGCGCCGCGCTTTGCCGCATGTTCGGCGTTTTCGAGGACGAGGAACACGCCGCCGGAACCTGAAATCATGCCGCCGCCAGCCGAGCCGTCACGCTCCCAGAGCGGAGCCCAGCCGTCATGCTTGAGCAATCCGCCCAATTCGTGACCGAGAATCATGTCGAAATGTTCGGCATTGTAGGAGCCGCCCACCAGAGCATGGGTGCTTTGTCCGGTGCGGATGCGGGCTGCCGCGGTTTCGATGGCTGAAATGCCGGAGCCTTCTTCACCCATGAAGGTGCGCGAAGAACCCGTCACCTTGTGCACGATGGAGATATTGCCAGCGAGCAGGTTGGAAAGCTGCGCCAGAAACAGGGTCGGACGCAGTTCGGTCGAGAGTTTCTCGTTCAGCATCACACCGCGATTATTGCTGGTGCGGCCTTCCTCAAGAATCTGCATATCGACGGTAATATCGCGTTCGCCGCCACCCGCGCCCACAACCATATCCATGGTCGCGCAGAGCGCTTCATCATCCTTCATGCCCGCATCTTGCAGCGCGAGACCTGCGGCATAGGTGCCGAGGCGCTGCCAGGTTTCCATCTGGCGCTGGTCGCCACGCTTTGGAATTTGCAGGCTCCAATCGACTTCGCCGAGTGGATGGACGGTGTAGGGAGCAAAGGCTTCTTTTTCGAGGCGCGGTTCGCTGCCTGCTGTCGAAAAAGCGTTCCAATGCACTTCAGCGCCTTCGCCGAGTGATGAAATGATGCCGATGCCGGTGATGACGACTTTATTGTTCTGCATGGGTCCGGTTCTGCCGTGATGAGGCCAAGGTCTATCCGAGAACTATCTTGCGCTCCAGAAACGGAATCAGGGCGAACATTGCTGTCCACCCTTCAATACCGTCAATTTTTCAGCGAGCTCAGGCCTTCTTGGCCGCAACCAGCTCGTCGATCTTGGCGCAGAGGTTCTTCAGCACGAAGTATTCTTCGGTCGGAACCTTGCCTTCGTTCACTTCCTGCGTCCACTGCTCAAGCGGAATCTTGATGCCGAAAGCCTTGTCGATAGCGAAGACGATGTCGAGGAAGTCGAGGCTGTCGATGCCCAGATCGTCGATGGTGTGGCTTTCCGGCGTGATGGTGTCACGATCGATTTCACTGGTTTCGGCGATGATGTCGGCGACTTTGTCAAAAGTAGAGGACAAGTTTCGATTCCTTTATTCCTGATGATGCCGCGAATTATAGGCATCTGATTTTTTCGTCGCATTTCGCAGCCAGCAAAAGTGCCGGGCACATTTGCTGGAAATGCTCTGTATGCGCGTGTCTAGCGTTTTTCCGGTCACGAGGAAAGTCATATTACTTTCAAGATCACCGGGCATTCGATGCGCATATAAGATACGAGACAAGCGAAGCGCAACATAAAGGCAATCTCAATTTTTTGAAATCACTTCATATGGCTCGTTTTGGTGGCTTTTTTAGCGCTTGACGAAATAGATCACCCCAATGAGCGACAGCGCTATCATGGCGCAGGCAAGCGCCGTTTCCAGCGGGCCGTCCTGTATGATGATAGCAACGAGACCCGATATGATGCTGGCCAGCGTGCCAAGCAATCCCGGCTGTTGCAACGTGGTGGTTATGGACGCGCTCTGCTGTTCAGCCTCCGGGGCCCCCTTATATGCCGGTTCATAGGAGTGCGGGAACGAAATACCTGCCGAATGAGCGGCGTCGATATCGTTGATTGGCTTTTCCGCCAGCGCCAGCGCGCGTGTTCGCACGCGTTCGACACGAGCCTGCCAGCCTTTGCCAAAGGTCGCGGCGGCGGCCAGTCCTCTGAGCCAGGCTGCACGTTCATCGGAAAGTCTGTCGATCAGGTCTTGCGGGGAGCGGGCGGAAAGTGCGGCAAATGTTGCTGGCCCGAGAAACCCGTCCTGAAGAACGCCAAGTATTTGCTGCAACATCTTGATCGCATGACCGGGGCCTGAATTGACCGCGAAGTCCAGCATGGCATAGTCAACGCCTGAGGGAAGACTGTCGCCATCGATCTTGTCCCAATACTGCTTTTTGTAGATTTCCGTTGCAGCGTCTTTCGTAAGATTTTTGACGTCTTGAGCAGACTCGGAATGACCTGTCCATTTCGAAAGAGTGCCGATAGTAATACCCATATTGGTTGCGCCGCCCGGATCAGCCGGATTGTCGACGTAGCCGCCTTCTTCCTGAAATATATAGGGCATAATCGTCGAGAAGTTTGAACGCATATCAATACCTTTATTAATTTATATTAGAAATATAAAGTAAGTATGGGCGCTGTATACTGTACGCTATCACAGAAATAGATGTAAAAAATATCGGAGGAATCGATTGCGATCAAGCAGCAACCCTCTTGCTTAAGAGCGTGCGATGCGGCTTGATGCGGTTCCCATAAATCATACTTTTACAGGCGGCAGACGTGACATCGGAAATTTTCGGACATGCTCCAGACGGGCAGGCGGTTCACCGGCTGACCATCTCCAACGGGCCGCTCACGGCCAAGATCATCACCTGGGGCGCGGCCATTCAGGATCTGCGTCTTGACGGGCATGATGCGCCGCTGGTGATCGGTTACCAGAATTTTGATGATTATCCGGCCCATTCGCCGCATCTGGGCGCGATTGCGGGTCGCTCGGCCAATCGTATTCGCGATGCGCGCTTTGTGCTGGACGGAAAGACTTATGAGGTGGAGCCAAACTATCTCGGCCGCCATAATCTCCATGGTGGCAGCAAGGGCCTCGGCAATCGCGTCTGGAAAGTCACCGGCAGCGGTGCCGATTATGTCACGCTTGCAACCGTTGCCGAAGATGGCGAAATGGGTTTTCCCGGCAATCTCAAAATCAGCTGCACCTATATGCTGAATGGCAATGGCGCCTTGATCGTGCGGCTGGAAGCCGTGACCGACAAGCCGACGATCTGCAATCTTCTGCACCACAGCTATTTCAATCTGGACGACGGCGGCGAAAGCGACATCCTCGACCATCAGCTGAAGATTGTGGCCGACGCTTATATGCCGGTGGATGAAGCGCTGATTCCAGACGGGCGCGTTCTGCCGGTCAAGGACACGGCATATGATTTCCGCGATTATCGCCCGATCCGCCATGCTGAAAACGGCAAACAGGTCGAGTATGACAGCAATTTTTGTCTTTCGGCGGCGCGTGTGCCGTTGCGGCTCTGCGCTTCTGTCAAGGCCGCGAAGTCCGGTGTGCGTATGGATGTGCTGACGACAGAACCGGGCGTCCAGTTCTATGCCGGCAATACGATGGCCAATGATTGCATCGGCCTGACGGGTAAGCCCTACGGGAAACATGCGGGCTTCTGCCTCGAGCCGCAAATTTGGCCCGGCTCGCTCGAATATCCCTATTTCCCGCAGGCCATTCTGCACCCGGGCGAAATCTACGCTCAGGAGAGCCGTTTCGCCTTCACCCGGGACTAATGGATGCTATCCGGCATAAGCGGCGCGCGCTGTTTCCATGGGCGTGAGCGCGCCGCGCGTTTCCACCACCCGGGCCGCGACGGCATGGGCCTTCTGCGCGGCTTCGACGGGTGAAAGCCGTTCCATGCGCGCGACAAGATAGGCACCGTTGAAGCTGTCGCCAGCGCCGGTCGTGTCCACGGCATTGGCGAAAACGGCAGGAACCAGTGTCTGTTCGCCACCCGCTGCAACCAGGGCGGGTTCGGTGCCGTCCTTGACGACAACTTCCTTCACGCCAAGGCTGATGAGGCGCTCGGCGCAGGCCTCGGCATTGGTGTCGCCGAAAAGCGCCTGTTCATCCGGGAAGGTCGGCAGAGCGATATCGGCAAGGCGCATCGCTTCACTGATGATCTCCTGCGCTGCCTTGCGATCCGGCCAGAGTTGATGACGGAAATTCGGATCGAAAGCGATCCGCGATCCGGCAGCGCGGCATTGCCGCAGCACGTCGAAAAAGGTTTCGCGATGTTCCGGCAGGACGATGGCGATCGAAATACCGGAAAAATAGATGATGTCGCGCCCGGAAAGGCTTTGCTCTAGCGCGGCTCTGTCGCTGGCCAGACGGCGCGCAGCGGCATCGCTGCGCCAATAGGTGAAGGACCGTTCCGCACCGCTCAGCGTGATCGCATAAAGGCCCGGATGCACACCGGCAATCACCGGGCTATGGGCAATGCCGATGCCGTTGGACGAAAAGAAAACGCGCTGTTTCTGCGAGAAATTGTCTTCGCCGAATGCGCTCACATAGTCGACCGGAAACGCTCTGTCTGTCAGCGCGCGAACATACCAGGCGGTGTTCAGCGTATCGCCAGCAAAACCCATGCGCCACTGGTCGCCTTCGCCGCCCGAAAGTTCAATCATGCACTCACCGATAGACGCGAAACCGCTCATCTTTTTCTCCTCAAATCGATTACAGACGCCTATACCAATTTTCTGTGATGTAAAATCGCTTTGTCAGTTGTCTTCCATCATTGTCATACAGGCTTTATCGACTTGCCACATTCGTTGTGTAACGATCCCGCGCCGTGCTGGGGTGAGACACCGTTACAGACCAAGGATTTGAAATGCGTTATGCAATCTATTTCACGCCGCCTTCCAGCGATGCGCTTTTGAAGGTTGCGGCCAATTGGCTGGGGCGCAACGCCTTTAGCGGAGAGCCTGTCAAGCTGCCGGCGATTCGCTCCCTTGGCACGGAAGAGATCGCATCGCTGACTGAAGAGCCGCGTCGTTACGGTTTCCACGCCACGATGAAAGCGCCGTTTCGCCTGAACGACAATCAGACGGAAAGCGAACTCCTGTCCGCATTGATGCATTTTGCCTCGTCGGTCGAGCCGGTCGTCATTCCACGCCTGAAGCTTCAGGCCATCGGGCCGTTCTTCGCGCTGGTGCCGCATGAACCTGTCACAGCATTGAACCAACTCGCCAATGATGTTGTCGTCGCGCTGGACCGCTTCCGCGCGCCGCTCAACGAAGCTGAAATTGCCAAGCGCCGCCCTGAACGCCTGAGCGAAGCGCAGCGTCACAATCTGGAGCGCTGGGGCTATCCATACGTTTTTGAAGAGTTCCGTTTCCATATGACGCTCACGGGTCCTGTCGCGGAAGGTGACCGCGCCAGGATCGAGCGCAGGCTGGAAGAATTCTTTGCGCCATTGCTGAACGACCCGGTCGAGGTTGCGAATCTCGCTCTGTTTGTGGAACCTGAGAAGGGCGCGCCCTTCGAGATCCATTCGCTGCATCCGCTGACAGGCGGAACCACGAAGACGCGCACCCAGCGGGCAGTGGGGAGGCCGTAAGCGATGACCAATGAAACTATCCTGCGCAACGCGCGTATCGTTCTCGCAGACGATGTTATCGACGGATCAATCAAGCTCGTCGACGGTAAAATCGCAGACATTGCCAGCGGTCCGTCAGCGGTCGGCGAGGATATGGAAGGCGACTTCCTGACGCCGGGGCTGATCGAATTGCACACCGATCATCTGGAAGGGCATTATGCACCGCGCCCGAAAGTGCGCTGGAACCCGATTGCCGCCGTGCAGGCGCATGATGCGCAGATTGCTGCTTCCGGCATCACCACCGTATTCGACGCCTTGCGCATAGGTCTGGATGATGATGCGCCAACCGGCATCGATGATATGCTCAAGCTTTCCACGGCAATAGCGGAAGGTCGTGCGGCGGGACGGCTGCGTGCCGACCATTTCCTGCACATGCGTTGCGAAGTTTCCGCGCCGGATTGTCTTTCGGCCTTTGAACGCTTCGGCAGTCATCCGTTGATCAGGCTGGTCTCGCTGATGGATCACGCGCCCGGACAGCGCCAATTCACCAATCTTGACGCCTACAAGGCCTACTTCCTGGGCAAGAACAAGCTGTCGGAAGAAGAGTTTCGGATTTACTGCGAGCGCCGCATCGGCCAGTCGCAGCAATATTCCGCCACGACCCGCAAGGCGATTGCCGATCTGTGCCACGAGCGCGGCGTGATCCTCGCAAGTCATGACGATGCAACGTTGGATCACGTTGCCGAAGCGCGCGAACAGGGCATTCGCGTGGCCGAGTTTCCGACCACTCATGCCGCGGCCAGAGCGTCGAAAGAATCTGGCATGTCGGTGCTGATGGGCGCACCGAATGTGGTTCGCGGTGGCTCGCATTCGGGCAACGTGTCCGCACGCGAGCTGGTTGAAGCCGGGCATCTCGACATCATCTCGTCGGATTATATTCCGGCCAGCATGATGCAGTCGGCATTCTTTCTGGCCGATGTGCTTGATGGAATTTCACTTCCGCAGGCTATTCGTCTGGTTTCGAAGAATCCCGCGCAGGCTGTGGGTCTCGATGATCGCGGCGAAATTGCCGAAGGCAAGCGCGCCGATCTGGTACGCCTTCAGGTGGCCGACCATGTGCCGATTATCAAGACTGTTTGGCGCGAGGGGAAACGTGTTATCTGATCCTGCCGGATGTAATCTTTACCCAACCGGCATCGGCTCTGCTGCGGCAAGGCTAAGCTTGCCGTCATCGGCCACGTTCAACTCGAACTCGCGATAGCTGTTTATGCTGCGATGCGAGGTCTGCGGTGAATGGGGATGCGTTGCCGTGACGACCACCACGCAAGCGCCAGCCGATTCGCCTGCGACGATGCCAGCCGGAGCGTCTTCGAACACCAGACAGCGATGTGGATCGAAACCAAGCTTCTTTGCGCCGAGCTGGAAGCATTCGGGGCTCGGCTTGCCGCGCTCGACATCTTCTGCCGAAACAATGGTTTTCGGCAGCGGCAGTCCGGCTGCCTTGATGCGGCGTCGGGCCAGCTCAAGCGGGGCGGATGTGACAATCGCCCAGCGATCTTCCGGTAGGGCCTTCAGAAAATCGCAGACACCGTCGATCGGAACGATACCATCCAGATCGGCCATTTCAGCTTCCAGCAGGATCGCCGCTTCCTGATCGGGGTCAAGGCCGAGATCAAGGCGGCGAACGGTATCGACTGCGCGTACGCCATGAATGGTCGGCAGAAATGTAACCGGATCGATCCCATGACGCTTGGCCCATTCTCCCCAGACGCGTTCGGTCGCGGCGATGGAACTCAGGATCGTGCCGTCCATGTCAAACAGGAAGGCATCGAAGGTTTTGCCGAAGGGAGAAAGGGAGGTCACGCCGGATTTCCTTGAATGAATGAGAAAAGAATCGGAAGAAATGCTTTAGTACGCGATCATAATGCGCAAATGCGACCAAAGTCACAGTCTTTGGCATATAACGGCGCTGGTTGGCGTTGAACGCGATAAACTCCTATATAGGTGCAAAGCGAAACCCAACCCGCAAAACTTGAACATTTTGCGCAAGTGTGGCTTTTTGCGCCGTTCGAGTGCCAGATTGGGACCTCATTACCTGCAATCGAGCCGATTGTTCTGAAATGCTCCATGAATCGCCTTCTCAGGATTTATGCCTAAATGACTGATGTACCGTCGAAAAATCGCAACTATCCGGACTATCGCTTCGCCGTTGCGCCGATGATCGATTGGTCTGACAGACATTGCAGGTATCTTCACCGGCTCTTTTCGAAGCGCGCTTTGCTTTATACGGAAATGGTTGTGGCGGATGCGGCGATCCATGGTCCGCGCGATCGTCTGCTCGGTTTTGATGCGGCAGAACATCCAATCGCCTTGCAGCTCGGTGGGTCCGATCCGGTGAAGCTTGCAGAAGCGGCAAAGATCGGGATCGGCTTTGGATATGACGAGATCAACCTCAATGTCGGCTGCCCATCGGATCGCGTCCAGTCGGGCACGTTCGGCGCTTGCCTGATGCAGACGCCCGAAGTCGTGGCGCGCTGTGTCGAAGCGATGAAGGCGGCTGTTTCCGTGCCGGTCACGGTCAAGTGTCGTATCGGCGTCGATGATCAGGACCCGGAAGTGGCGCTCGATGCGCTGGTCGATCTGGCGCTTGCCGCAGGCGCCGACGCCTTGTGGGTGCATGCACGCAAGGCGTGGCTGAAAGGGCTGTCACCGAAGGAAAACCGCGAAATTCCGCCGCTGGATTATGATCGTGTCTATCGCCTGCAGCAGCGTCTTGGCGATGTTTTCGTCGGTATCAACGGCGGTATTACCACGCTTGATGAAGCCAAAACGCATCTGGAACAGATGGATGGTGTGATGCTCGGACGCGCTGCCTATCACAATCCCGCTTTGTTGGCTGAAGTGGATGCCCGTCTGTTTGGCGATGAACCTGTCGCGGTTGAAATGGCGGATATTATCGAAGCCATGTGCGACTATACCGACCGGCATATCGCATCAGGTGGCAGGCTTTCCCATGTCAGTCGCCATATGGTGGGCCTGTTCAGCGGCCTGCCGGGCGCGCGCCGCTGGCGTCAGATGTTGTCCACCGACGCGACGAAGCCGGGTGCTACCAGCGCTGTGCTGCGTGAAGCCTATGCTGCTGTAACCGAAGCCAGTGCCGAAGCGGCTTAATCAATCAGGATCAGCTGGTCGCCACGCACCGTGAAACCGCCAAGCGTTTGCAGGAAATTCATACCAAGCAGACTGCCAGTCATGAGGCCTTCCTTGGTGACCATGGCGCGAATATTTTGGCGTTCGATGTCGCCGATTTGCAAATTCGCGATAGTGATGCTGGCGGCGGAAGCGGTGCCATTGGCTGTCATCACTGGCACATTATAGTTGAGCGACGCGGTATCCAGACCCGCGCGCTCCGCGTCTTGCTGTGAGAGCACGACGGAAGATGCGCCCGTATCGACCAGAAAATGCACGCGCGCGCCGTTGACGCGACCATTCACTTCGAAATGGCCATTGGCGGCTTTGGCGAGTGTGACGGTCAGCGACCCTTCGGCGTTTCGTCCGGAAATCGGGCTGCCGGGAATAAGGCCTGCGGTAATTCGGCTGGCAGCATCCTGAAGGTCGTAGCGGTACTGATAGCCTGCAACGAGACCGAGAATAATCACCGCCCAGACCGCCATATTACGTGCGAAATCCGAAAGCTTGATGCCGGAGCCGAGCAGACCGGCGGCGAGAACCACGCCCCATATGCCAAGATAGGCTGCGCGGGCGAAGACATCATTGTCGAGCCCCATCGTGGTGCCGCTGTCATTATTGGACATCAGCAGCAGAGCGACAATTGCGACAGCGGCAATAACGAGCCAGAAGAAACGCCCCATCAGCCTACTTTCTTTTCAATGAGAATTTCATGCCGGTCGGGCAGAAGCGATAGCACCGTGATCTGCTCTTCGGCGCTCATCCGGGACCAGCGCGTGATTTCATCAAGCGTGCGCGCGCAACCGAGACAAAAGCCGGTTTCTGCGTCCATCGTGCATATCAATATGCAGGGTGATTTGATTGTCGCCGTGTTCATGCGTGAAATGTGGTTGCATTACAGGGCCATGACAAGCCCGATCAACACCGCAAGCGACGCGATTTGTTGCGCAGCGCCCAAAGTATCGCCCGTCTGCCCGCCGATTTTCGACATGCACAGCCGGGCGAAACCGACAAGCAGCAGCGTCACAAGAACAAGCGCATTGATGACGGACGGGACGCCGCCTGAAGGGATCAGCCCCGCCGCCAGAATAACGAAACCCAGCGCCGCGCCGCAAACGACCGTTTCCCAACTTGGCGCACCAACGCTGTCCGCAAGCCCGCCGGGGCGGGCGGAGGGCAGGCTATGCCAGAAGGCGAGCATGGCCGAACGGCTCGCCGCTTCGCAGGCGATGAGAGCAAGCAATGCATAGCCGGGGCCTGCGCGCTCTATAATAGCGGCCAGAAGCGAAGCCTTGATGCCCACCCACGTGATGAGCGTGAGGGCGGCAAACGTGCCGATGCGCGAATCCTTCATGATATCGAGCCGACGGTCCGGCGTTGCGCCGCCGAAGAAGCCATCAGCCGTGTCGCCGAGGCCGTCTTCATGCAGCGCGCCGGTCATGGCTGCCAGCGCGCCGATTACGATAAACCCGCAGGCGAGGGCCGGCAGATGCAGTGAATTGGCGACCATCAGCGCGATGCCTGCAAGCAGGCCCAGCACAGCACCGGCAAGCGGGAAGGCGCGTGCATTGCGCAATAGCGAATCGTCCGTGTTTTCAAACCAGCTTCGCGGAAGCGGCAGACGGCTCAGAAAGCCGAGCGACCGGATTGTATCGCCTATGAAACCATTTTTCTGCAAACGACTGCTCCGCAACACTTTATCGCCCAAAGAAGGGTTCGGGGCTCGCGATATTTCGCCTCAAGGGCCATTGGCTCGAAGAGGTGATTTGAAAAATTGTGTCAGTGCTTATAGGACGTGCCAAACAGATTTGCATCTCCCATGATCGATTGGACTGAACGATATGAGCGCCAGTGGCCTTCCTTTTGACGATTTTCGTGAACTGATCCGCAATCTGCCCGGTCCCGATCTGGGTGCGGAAAGGGCCGTGCGCGAGCGCGAGGTAACTCTGACCAAGCCTGCCGGTTCGCTGGGGCGTCTTGAAGACATCGCAGCCTGGCTCGCCGCATGGACCGGAAAGCGCACGCCGCAGATCAACCGCCCGCTGGTCGCGGTGTTTGCTGGCAATCACGGTGTCACGGCAAAGAACATTACGCCATTTCCGTCGAGCGTCACGGCGCAGATGGTTGAGAATTTTGCGGCAGGTGGTGCGGCTATCAACCAGATCTGCATTGCCAATGATCTGGGCCTGAAGGTTTTCGATCTGGCGCTGGAGCATCCGACGGCAGACATCACCGAAGAACCGGCCATGGATGAGCGCACCTGCGCGGCGACCATGGCTTTCGGCATGGAGGCGATTGCCGGCGGCACCGATCTTCTCTGCATCGGTGAAATGGGTATCGGCAACACGACCATTGCGGCGGCTATCGCGCTCGCTTTGTTTGGTGGCACGGCGGAAGACTGGGTGGGGCCGGGCACAGGTTCTACGGGTGATCTGTTGCAGCGCAAACTTGCAGCCGTTCGTCAGGCGGTTGCGTTGCATCAGGCGCATCTGAAAGATCCGCTTGAAGTGCTGCGCCGCCTCGGCGGGCGTGAAATTGCAGCCATGGCAGGCGCCATTCTGGCCGCTCGCATGGAAAAAATCCCGGTCATTATCGACGGTTTCGTCGCCTCTTCGGCTGCGGCGATACTCTATGCGGCAAATCCGGAAGCAATCGATCACTGCCTGTTCGGCCACGTGTCGGCTGAGCCGGGGCATCGTCTGCTGCTGGCAAAGCTTGGCAAGGAGCCGCTACTCGATCTCGGCATGCGTTTGGGTGAAGGCACCGGTGCCGCACTCGCCGCCAGCATCGTCAAGGCGGCGGCACAATGCCATAGCGGCATGGCAACCTTCGAGCAGGCCGGTGTAGCCTCCGCGAAGCACTAACAACAACAAAAAGCCCGGCGCTGCCGGGCTTTTCATTTTCATTTCAAAGACTGGGAGGTCAATTATTTTCCTTATCCAGCACCATGTAGTCGAGCGGCAGCTCGGTCGTGTACTTGATTTGCTCCATCGCGAAGGATGACGACACGTCGCGGATTTCGATCTTGCTGATCAGGCGCTTGTAGAAGGCGTCATAGGCCGCAATATCCGGTACAGCGACACGCAGAAGATAATCGACATCGCCGCTCATGCGGTAGAATTCGATAACCTCAGGGAATTCCTGCACCACTTCCGAGAAGCGCTTCAGCCATTCATGGCTGTGCGAGCTGGTGCGCACCGATACGAACACCGTTACACGCGCATTGACGCGGATCGGATCGAGGATCGCCACACGGCGCTTGATGACACCATCTTCTTCAAGCTTCTGGATACGACGCCAGCAAGGCGTTGTGGAAAGGCCAACCTTCTTGGCAACGTCTGCCACTGCCAATGTTGCGTCTTCCTGCAATAAGCGCAGTATTTTTCTGTCGAGCCTGTCCATGCGTTTCCGTTCCCGGTTTTAGAAATCGTTTCCCGAACTTTACGAGTGTGCGAAACGTCATACCTTATGATGTGCTATCGGCAGAAGTTACAGGAAAAATATTCTTATGAGAACCAATCCAGTAAAATTTATTTATCGTCGTGGATGAGGCTTCGCACTTTTGCCTGAACAATAGGCACAACCTCTTCATCGAACCATGGATTGCGTTTCAGCCAGCCGCTGTTTCGCCAGGAAGGATGAGGCAGCGGAAGCACGATCCGTCCTGCCTTGTTGGGCGTTTCAATGAAGTGACGCCAGTTCTTCACTGTTTCGGTCAGGTTGCGTCCGCGATAGTCGGGCAAGTGGTAGGCCAGCGCATATTGCCCCACCACCAGAACGAACTCCAATTGCGGCATGGAAGCGAAGACCCGGTCATGCCAAGTCATACGGCATTCGCGGCGCGGGGGCAGGTCGCCGCCATGCTTGTTATAGCCGGGAAAGCAGAAGCCCATGGGAACGATGGCAAACCGGGCCGGATCATAAAACTCCTCACGGGTCGTTCCAAGCCATTGCCGCAGGCGGTCGCCGGAAGGATCGTTAAAGGGCAGGGACGTATTGTGCACGCGGATACCCGGTGCCTGACCGCAGATCGCGACACGCGCCGTATTGGAGACAAAACAGACAGGATTGGGCTCATGTGGCAGCGGTGGCTGAAACAGCGGCTCATCGCGGCAGATGCGGCAGGCTTTGATCGATTGGCTGAGCGTGATCAGGTCTTCCACGAAGCTTCGCTCCGGATTTCGGGATGTCGTCATTGGAAACGGTCGATGAAGGCGGCGATACGCTCCTTAATATAGTAAACGAAAGCGTCGATACTATTGCGGTCCAGCGATGAGGTCTCGCTCCCCGTCTGCGCATCCTTATCCTCGCGCGGATTTTCCTTCCGCCATGACGAGGGCTTCTCGAAACGCCCTGCCCACATGCCGCGGCTGTTGCGGCGGGCGTCTGTTTCCTCGCGGTCATAATCGCCATAGGCAAGCGCCCAACCCTGCTGCACCATCCAGCCATTGAGGTCGGTTTCTCCGAGATAACAACGCGCCAGGTCGCGGCCATAACGGTCAAAGCCCTCGGTCTCGCAGCGAATCGTTGCCCTTCCGATTCTTGCCCGCAAGAAATTGCGAGCTTCCTTGCCGCAATCGTAACTATTGCCGTTTCGCTCGCAGCTCTGTGTCATCTCCGGTGCGTCGATACCCTTCAGGCGAATATGCACCTTGTTTATGATCACCGTATCCCCATCTATGACATAGACCGACCCATCGCGCGTTTCGGTCGGGCGCTTTTCATTCGGCAAGTATGAAATGCCGATAACGATAGCTGAAAAGAACAATAAAGTCAGTATGATGCTGCGAAGACCTCCCATTCCGCTTTTGCGGGTGCCGGAGTTGTTTCGCCTATTGGGGCGCCGATAGGGGCGTCTGTAATTGCGCATGGGATCCGGTTGGTTGCAATCGTCGGTGTCATAGGCGTTCTATTTTATGCGGCCCTCAGACGGAAACAATCGTCAGCGTTCTGTTTCATGGGGAGCATATTCAAAGGGATCAACAACAATCGGTTTGTTGTCAAACGGCAACAGTCTTTACCGTTACTTTAGGTTAGAAAGAACTACGGTCATTTTTGCCTATTTCCCGCCACAAAGGGACATCATCCGTCAAGGAAAGGCAAAAGCCGTCAAACAATCTGGAGCGAAGGCTCCCGCAGGATTAGGCAGGAATGAGCAAGAGCGCGTTGTTGCAGAGCACACCGATTGCAAGCAAGGGAAACCTTGCCGCCGCCGCTCCGATTCCTTCCAATGATGGTAAGGCTTTTTTCGGCCAAGATCGGGTCTCAGTCTTGACGAAAAGCGTGGCTATTCTGCGTGTAATGAAATCTTTCTCCACGATTTGTGCCAACTATTGTGAAAGACCGGCGTGTGATGCGTAGTCGTAGTTTTTCATATCCTGTTATCGCCATGGCTGTTGGTTTGGCCATCGCCTGCAACAGTGCCTTTGCTTTTGATCTGAACGACGATTCTGAAAAGTCGCGCAGCCCGTTTGAACTCTTCAAGTTCGGCTTCTCCGCCTATAAGAACGGCCACAAGGACGAGGCGATCAAGGCGCTGCGTTATGCCGCCGAGCGTGGTCATCAGGGTGCAAAGTGGAAACTGGCGCGCATGTATGCCGATGGCGACGGCGTGGCGGAAAACGATTACGAAGCCTACAAGATTTTCGAAAAGATCGTGCGTGAGGGGTCCGAACCGGGTTCCGAGAACGATTCCTATGTCGCTGACGCGCTGGTCGCGCTGGCCGGCTATGTGAAACGCGGCATTCCGGGTTCGCCGGTACGCGCCAATCTTGGTGTCGCCCGCGATCTTTACGTGCAAGCTGCATCGAATTTCGGTGACTCTGCCGCCCAGTTTGAACTTGGCAAGATGCTTCTGTCCGGTGAGGGCGGAGAGCGCAATTCGGTTCAGGCTGCGCGCTGGTTCCAGCTGGCTGCGAATAAAGGCAATGTCAGCGCTCAGGCCATGCTTGGAAACATGCTGTTTCAGGCGGGCAAGACCGTGCGCGGGCTGGCTTTCATGACGGCTGCCTCTGAGCGTTGCGCCGCCGAGGATTGCACCTGGATCCGCGAAATGCAGGAACAGGCTTTCTCAATTGTCGGTGAAGCTGATCGCCGGAATGCTGTGGCTCTTGCGAGCGATATGACGACCAAAGGGTCGTTCTGACACTACAGTTGCAAATTCGTGATGCCGGTCTGTAAAGAGCAATTTTCTGCGCTCCGGTGCTCGAAAATCACTCTTTTCGCCACGGCCTGACGAATTTGCAACTGTAGTGCTAAGCTTCCAGTGTCTTAAACCGACAGCGTGACCGTTACCGGCACGTGGTCAGATGGCTTTTCCCAGCCGCGAACGTGTTTTTCAATATCGGTCGATACGAAACGATTGGCCGCTTCCGGCGAGAGCATCAGATGATCGATGCGAATGCCGTTGTTTTTCTGCCAGGCACCGGCCTGATAATCCCAGAATGAATAGATGCCGTCATCGTCGGTCGCCGCTCGAATAGCGTCGGTGAAACCGAGATTTTCGAGCTTGCGAAACGCTTGCCGTGATTGCGGCTGAAACAGAGCGTCGCCAAGCCATGCCTCCGGGTTTCTCGCGTCTTGCGGCTCGGGGATGACGTTATAGTCGCCAGCCAGCACAAGCGGTTCCTCAAGCGCCAGACGATCCTTCGCCCAGGCTTCCAGACGCCGCATCCACGAAAGCTTGTAGGGAAATTTCTCGGTATCGATTGGATTGCCGTTCGGCAGATAGAGTGAGACGACGCGGATGACGCCTTTATCGGTCGAGTAGACGCCTTCGATGAAACGCGCCTGTTCGTCGCTGTCATCGCCGGGCAGGCCGCGATTGACCTCATCGGGTGACTTCTTGGAGAGAAGTGCGACGCCGTTGAAACCTTTCTGGCCATGGGTCTCGACGTGATAGCCAAGCGCCTCAAGCTCAAGGCGGGGGAACTGCTCGTCCACCGACTTGATTTCCTGCAGGCAGGCAATATCGGGCGAAGACTCCTTCAACCAATGCTGAAGGTTCTCGATGCGGGCCTTGACGCCGTTGATGTTCCACGTAGCAATCTTCATGGCTCAATGATTAGGCGCTTGAAAGGGTGAGGGCAAGCACGGCGCAGGCCTCATCACAGAAATTGCAGCCAAGTGCATATTTCGATGCCGGTTGTATTTGTATTGTCGCCATCGCGTTCCTATCTCGGACTCAATGGAGCCAGACAGGAGATGACGATGTTCGACGCCAAGAAACTTCTCGACCAGTTTTTGGGATCGCAAATACCAGGCATGTCGGGGAGCGTGAAGGACAGAGCCGGGCAGGTGGGTGATCTGGCCAAGAAGAACCCGCTTGCGACTGGCGCTATCGCCGCTGCGGTTCTTGGCACCAAGACGGGCCGCAAGCTGGCAGGCAATGTCGCCACTGTTGGCGGGATTGCGGCCATCGCCGGTCTCGGCTATCTGGCCTATAAGAACTACAAGTCCGGTCAATCGCCGCAAACGGTGGAACAGCCGGTGGCAAAGGAGCAGGAACTGCTTCCGCCGCCGCCCGCCGATTCTCCTTTTCACCCGCATTCGCCAGCCATGAGCAACAGTTTTGCCCTGACGCTGATCCAGGCCATGATCGCCGCCGCCAAGGCAGACGGCCATATCGACGACGCGGAGCGCGCGCGCATCATGGAAAAGCTTCAGATTTCGGGGCTTGATGACGATGCGGAAGCTTTTTTCCAGAAAGAACTGGCAGAGCCCGTCGATCTCGACGCACTGGTCGCCGCCGCACAAACAGAAGAGCAGAAGGTGGAGCTTTACACCGCCTCGCGTTTGACCATCGATCCCGATAGCCGGGCGGAGCGTGGCTATCTCGATATGCTGGCTGGACGTCTTGGTCTGCCCGACGCGCTGGTGGACCATATCGATGCGACGGTCGCTTCGGTGAAAGTCTGACAAAACAAAACCGGCTGCCACGAGGCAGCCGGTTTATTTTTATGCGGTGCGTTCTGGACCGTCTAAATCGCGAAGCTTGTGCCACAACCGCAAGAGGCGGTCGCATTCGGATTGCGGATCTGGAACGATTGTCCCATCAGATCGTCAACGAAATCGATTTCCGAGCCGTCCATATAAGGAACCGAGATCGAATCGATCAGCACCTTCGCGCCGAGCTTTTCGATGACGATGTCGTCGTCGGTCTGTTCGTCGACGAGATCGTATTTGTAGGAAAAACCGGAGCAGCCGCCACCCTCGACAGAAACGCGCAGCGCGGTCTTGTCCGGTTCGGAATTGAGAATTTTAGCGATCCGCTTTGCGGCGGAATCGGAAACGGTAATGCCTGTCATCGGTCTCATCCGTTTGCAGTTGCTGGGCTGGAGCGTGATTTTCCCCTGCTGCCCATTATCGCAGACTTGCCTTCATATTCCTCTGATAGCTATGAACGCTACCGATAGAAGTCAATGTTTGGTGTAATCATATTACAGTGAAGGATGCATCGCAATGTCGCTGGAAGGAATAGGCTTTGGTTATCGCGAACGCGCGCCCTATGCCTGCGATCCGGCCTCAAGCCGTGGACGACTGGTGCCGGAACTGGAAAGCCCGACGCGCACACCGTTTCAGCGTGATCGCGACCGCATCATCCATTCCACCGCTTTCCGTCGCCTGAAGCACAAGACGCAGGTTTTTATTGCGCATGAGGGCGATCATTACCGCACGCGGCTGACGCATACGATTGAAGTGGCGCAGATTGCGCGCGCGCTGGCCCGTGCGTTGCGGCTGGATGAAGACCTCGCCGAAGCGGTCGCACTCGTACATGATTTCGGCCATACGCCCTTTGGCCATACCGGCGAGGACGCGCTCAACGAGCGCATGAAGGATTATGGCGGCTTCGATCACAATGCCCAGTCTCTGCGCATCGTCACCAAGCTTGAGCATCGTTATGCGGATTTCGACGGTCTCAACCTGTCTTGGGAGACGCTGGAAGGTCTGGTGAAGCATAATGGTCCGCTGGTCGGGCCGCATGCTGTGCATTCGGATGAGCCAGTGCCGCAGCCAATTCTGGACTTCAACGAACGCTACGATCTCGAATTGGGCCGTTTTGCCAGCCTGGAGGCACAATGCGCGGCGATTGCCGACGACATCGCCTATAATGCCCATGATATTGATGACGGCCTGCGCGCGGGCCTGCTGACGCTCGACGCGCTGGACGAAGTGCCCCTGACGAAGCGGCTGCTTGATGTGGTGCGCGGACGCTATCCCAATCTCGATGCGGTGCGCACCGGCCACGAACTGGTCCGCAGGCAGATCACCATCATGGTTGAGGATGTGATTGCCGAGGCGCAGCGTCGCCTTGCTGTCGCGCAGCCGCAAAGCCTTACCGATATTCATAACCAGTCCCGGTCGCTGGTGGCGTTTTCGCCGACGATGCGTGACGAGGAAAAAGTGCTGAAGCGGTTTTTGTTCAAGAACCTCTATTTTCATGACAGCGTGGTGGTGCGTCGGCAGGCGGCGGACAAAATTGTGCAGGACCTTTTCGATGCCTGTTTTGCCGATCCGTCGATCATGCCGCCCGAGTGGCAATCGGGCTGCGAAACGCTGGATATCCCGTCACGCGCGCGCCGTGTGGCCGACTATCTGGCGGGGATGACTGACAATTTTGCCGTGCGCGAACACCGACGATTGTTTGACCATACCCCCGATTTAGCTTAATCGGGGCCAAACGAAGTGCTGGCGAGGCTGAAAAGGCCCCTGCAACACAACTACCTAATCGAACGAGCCGACTCCGGAATACGCAAATCACGACACCGGACGACAGCCTGACAGGACAGACCATGAATATCTTCGCAGATTTCGACGCACGTATCAAAAAGACGTTGCAAGATATTGATCTGAAACCGAAAGATGGCGGTGAACTCGATCTTTCGCGCGTTGGTGTCGAGCCGCCGCGCGATGCGACCCATGGCGATATAGCGACCAATGCGGCCATGGTTCTTTCCAAGGCCGTGGGGCAGAATCCGCGCGAACTTGCGGTGCGTATCGCCGAAGCCTTGAAGAACGACGAGGATGTTGAAACGGTCGATGTTGCAGGTCCGGGCTTCATCAATCTGCGTCTGAAGGCCAGCTACTGGCAGCGCGAGCTTGCCGCGATGCTCAATGAAGGCACGGATTTCGGTCGCTCCAAGCTTGGCGCGGGCAATAAGGTCAATGTCGAATATGTTTCGGCAAACCCGACCGGCCCGATGCATGTCGGTCACTGCCGGGGCGCCGTCGTCGGCGACGTGCTGGCCAACCTGCTGAAATTTGCGGGCTATGACGTCGTCAAGGAATATTACATCAACGATGCGGGCTCGCAGATCGACGTGCTCGCAAACTCCGTCATGCTGCGTTATCGCGAAGCACTGGGCGAAATCATCGGTGAAATTCCGGCAGGTCTCTATCCGGGCGATTATCTCGTGCCGGTGGGGCAGGCGCTTGCCAAGGAATATGGCACCAAGCTTCTGGAAATGCCGGAGACGGAAGCACTGGCTATCGTCAAGGAAACCACGATCAATGCCATGATGGCGATGATCCGCGCCGATCTGGAAGCGTTGAACGTCCATCATGATGTGTTCTATTCCGAACGCCAGTTGCATGCTGACCATGCGCGAGCGATTCGCAATGCGATCAACGATCTGACGCTGAAAGGCCACGTCTATAAGGGCAAGATTCCGCCCCCGAAGGGTCAGCTACCGGAAGATTGGGAAGATCGCGAGCAGACCCTGTTCCGCTCGACCGAAGTGGGTGACGATATCGATCGTCCGCTGATGAAGTCTGACGGCTCCTTCACCTATTTTGCGGCGGACGTTGCCTATTTCAAGGACAAATACGACCGCGGCTTCAACGAGATGATCTATGTGCTGGGCGCCGATCATGGCGGCTATGTGAAGCGTCTTGAAGCTGTCGCGCGTGCTGTTTCCGACGGCAAGGCAAAGCTCACGGTGCTGATCTGCCAGTTGGTGAAACTCTACCGTAACGGCGAACCGGTGCGCATGTCGAAGCGTTCGGGCGAATTCATCACCCTGCGTGATGTCGTGGACGAAGTGGGCCGTGATCCGGTGCGTTTCATGATGCTTTACCGGAAAAACGATGCCTCGCTCGATTTCGATTTTGCGAAGGTGACGGAACAGTCCAAGGACAATCCGGTGTTCTACGTGCAGTATGCATCGGCGCGTTCGCACTCGGTTTTCCGTCAGGCTGCCGACCAGTTGGGTCTCGCTGATCTGGATCGTGTGGCGATGGCTGCCCAGTTCGACAAGCTGACCGACGAGAGCGAAATCGCACTCGTCCGCAAGCTTGCAGAATATCCGCGTTTGATCGAAGCAGCGGCGATCCATCAGGAGCCGCATCGTCTTGCTTTTTATCTGTTTGATCTTGCCAGCGCGTTCCATTCGCAATGGAATAAGGGCACAGAGAACCCGGACTTACGTTTTATTAAGGTTAACGATCCAGACTTGTCATTAGCCAGGCTAGGGCTGGTACAGGTTGTTTCCGATGTGCTGACGTCAGGTTTGACGATCATCGGGGCTGATGCTCCGACGGAAATGCGCTAGGACTGATCGACTGATCGAGGGTTCGTTAAGTCAAACGAAGCTTTCGGGTGCAGACGATTAAGTCTAACGAGAAAGGACCGGGATGAACCGAAGGTGTTGGTTTATCCCGTTCTGGTCTTTCGGTGCAGGAAACTACCGTCAACTTTTGCCCACATTGCCTCGCTAATAAGCAATGTAAGGTGACGTCTTGCGGCGTCCAGGGTTTGAGTTAGGAACACACCATGACGGACAGCAGTGCAAATCCCCGTAATTACGGCGAGCGTCCGCTGCACGAAGACGATCCGCTGATGGAACTGTCGCGAATCGTGGACTTTGGCGCGCCTCAAGGTGATCATTCCGCTAGGAACGAGCGCCGATCGCAAGATGAACTGGCGCGTGAGCGCGCGGAGCCTGACTTCGATGCGTCGCTTGACCTTGAGCGCGAGCTTCTCGGCGACTTCGACGATTACGCACCGGCGGCCAGCCAGAGCCAGCCTGTGGAGCCCGAGGCCGAGGCCGCTCAGGAGCAGCGCTACAGCGCGCAGTATTATCGCGGTGCCGAACCGCTGGTGCATGAAGACGAACTTGCTTCGGCTCTTGAGGAAGAACTCGACCTGCATCTGGATAGCGGTGCATCCGTTCTTGCGCCTGAACTGGACGACTTCGAAGATATCGAACGGACTGAACCCGTTCAGCAGTTCGATTATGCCGATTATTCGAGCGCCCGCGATTCGTATGGCGATCCTTATGCGGCGCAGAACTCGGCCTATGATAATCGCGAATCGCTGGATAGTGCGCGTGGAAGCCATGCGACCGAAGCCGGTGCATTTGATCCGACGATTTATCAGCCGGCTATCGAGCCGCACGAAGAATCCTATTTGACCCAGACTGCGCAAAGCCGCGACTGGGAAGTGCAGGCCGTTGAGCCTGCTACGCCGTCTTATGATGTCGAGCCTGCGCATCAGTCCTTGTCGCTTGAGGACGAACTGGAAAACCTGCTGTTCGGTGATGAGCCACAGCCCCAATCCGCAAATGACAGCGCTTATGGCTACCAGCCGGAGCCGGTATCCTATGCTCCGCAGACCCCAGCTTACGAGCCGGAACAGGCCGTGTCCTACGCGTCCGCGCAGGATCATGCCTATGCGGGCGAGGAAGCAGCCGAGCCTGCATTTGACGATCTCGAGCTCGACGAACTGCAACTGGATGAGCAGACCTTTGAAGAACCGCATCAGCCGGTAGCTGCCGCGCCGGTGCACGAAGCTGTCGCGCGCACGGAGCCATCCGGTTATCCCTATTACACCCGTGGCAACTTTGCTTCAGGCATTGCTGCGCAAATGCCAGTGACGGCAGCGCAGCCGGTTGGTCAGGCGGAAGCGCCTTACGCCGCCTTCACGGGTTCGGAACAAGCTTCGAACGAAGTTGCAGCGCAAGACGACGATTTTTCGTTCGATGATGATTTCTCCTTCGACGCACCAGCTTTCTCCGCAGCGACCGCAGCGGAAGGCACCGATGACGATCTGTCCGACCTTGATGAGCTGAGCCTGACCGAAGACGATTTCGGTTTCGAGCCTTCGGGTGATTATTCCGAATCGGAACCGCTCAAGGCGACCGATGAAGAACTGCTTGGCGGTGATGATTTCTTCAACGAAGACGATCTTGATCTGGGCGGCGTTGAAAACAGTGCAGCCGCGCCCGCCTATGCGCATGCGGTGCTGTCGGACGAGGATTATCGTCCGTCCACATCGATGCCGCATTTTGCCAGCGCGCAGCAGGCTGCCAGCGCACCCGCGCCGGATGTGGAAACGCTGAGCGTTGCCGAAAACAAGGTTGAGCAGACCCATTCGCTGGATCTGCCGGAAGTTAATTACGGTGAAGAGGAAACCGCTGCCGGTCTTGGTGATCTCGAAGCTGAATTTGCCGAGGTCTTCAATACGGTTGGCGTCGATGAGCTGAACACCCCATCGGAAGCGCAGAGCGAAGCCGACAAAGCCTTTGAGGATATTTTCCGCGAAAGCGCATCCAGCTATCTGCCGAACGCCGGTGTTGCCGCAGGTGCTGCCGCGGCGGGCCTTGGCGCTGCCGTTGCCGCATCCGCTGCCTCCTATGGCCGTGCGCAGCCGCGCCAGACTGGCCAGTACAATGCAGGCGAGCAAGCTGGCAGCGAGGATGATTTCTACAATCACTGGGCTGCTCAGGGCGCACAGACCGTTGAAGGTGGTGACTATGGCGCGCGTGCCGCCATGCAGCCGGAAGACGATCTTGGCAAGGCGTCGGAAGCCTATCGCAACCGTCCGGTACGCGGTCGTCGCGGCCTGATTCTGGCAAGTGTTGCCGGTGCAGTCGTGTTGCTCGGCGGTATCGGATATCACTTCATGGGCGGCGGCTCGGAAGAGCCGGTCGTCATTCGTGCCGACACGCAGCCGATCAAGATGCAGCCGGAAAACCCAGGTGGCGCAACGGTGCCGAACCAGGACAAGGCGGTCTATGACCGTGTGGCAGGCACCTTGCCGAACAATCCGGAACAGAAATCACTGATCACCTCAGGCGAGGAGCCGGTTGATATTTCCGGCACGGACGACAATGAAGCCATGACCGATACGCCGGATTTGTCGGCTGAAAACAGTCAGGCCAATACCGGTAATCAGAACGCGCAGGAAAATGCGCCTTTGATCCAGCCGCGCGAAGTTGAAACGATGATCGTTCGCCCGGATGGTACGATCATGCAGCCGGAATCGCCCGCACCGCAGACGGCCAACAACACCCCCCAGCCTTCGGAACAGCCTTCCGCTCCGGTGGGTGGTGACGAAATCGCGGCAATTGCTTCGGGCAACTCCGTGCCGGAATCTTCGGCACCTGCGCCGCAGCAGGCCCCGCAGCCCGCCGCGCCAGCCCCTGTTGCTCAGGCGCCGGTTGCAGAAACGCCGCGCCTTCCAGCTCGCGCTCCGGTTGTCCCGTCGCGCCCGGCTGAACAGCCGGTCAATATCGTGGGCAATGTTCCGCAGCGCACGCAGACACAAGCGCCTGCCGCTGCTGCTCCGGCGGCCAATCAGCAGGTTGCATCGGCAGCCGGTGCCGGTGGATATTTCATCCAGATCGCATCACAGCCTTCTGCCGAACTGGCGCAGAAGTCCTATTCCAACATGGCGCAGAAATACGCCAATGTGATCGGCGGACGCGGCGTGGATATCAAGCGCGCCGACATTCCGGGCAAGGGCACCTACTACCGTGTCCGCGTTCAGGCGGGTTCGCGTGACGATGCCAACGCGCTCTGCGGACGGTTGAAGTCGGCTGGGGGCAGCTGCCTTGTAACGCGGTAAGCCACGGCAATAGACAGGAACAGGGCGGCTTGAGGCCGCCCTTTTCATATGCACTATCAAGTGCATGGAATTTTCGTTAGAACAAATTTCTAATTTGCGGAAAAGACGAGGGATATTCGCATGAAACAGTGCAAGGCCTGGATTGCCGGTGTTTCGGGGACAAAACTTACACCGGATGAAGTTGCCTTTTTCCGCGATGAGAGGCCTTGGGGCTTTATCTTGTTCGCGCGCAATGTCGAAAGTCTTGAACAGGTTGCCGAACTGACCGCGCATATGCGCGAGGTGACGGGGCGCGATCAGACTCCGGTTTTCATAGATCAGGAAGGCGGGCGCGTGCAGCGCCTGCGTCCGCCGCTTGTGCAGAACTATCCCTCTGCTGGAGAGATTGGAGCGATCTATACGCGTGACCGCGAAGCGGGCCTGCGCGCCGCATGGCTGCATGCGCGTCTGCACGCCTTCGATCTTTTGAAGGTTGGCGTCACCTCCGACTGCCTGCCGGTGCTCGATGTCCCCGTCGAGGGCGCAAATGATGTGATCGGCGCCCGCGCTTATTCCAAGAATCCGCATGCGGTGGCTGAATTGGGCCGTGCCGCTGCCGAGGGCTTGCTGGCGGGCGGCGTATTGCCGGTCATGAAGCATATGCCGGGCCATGGCCGCGCCTTTGCGGATACGCATAAGGAACTGGCCCGGGTGAACGCGCCATTGAGCGAATTGCTGGCGCATGATTTCGTGCCGTTCAAGGCGTTGAATGATCTACCGATGGCGATGACGGCGCATGTCGTATTCGACGCGCTCGATCCGCAGCGTCCGTCCACCCTGTCGCCGACCGTGATCAACACGATCATCCGTCAGGTGATTGAGTTCGATGGCCTCATCATGAGCGACGATATTTCGATGAAAGCGCTCTCCGGCGAACTCGGCGATATCGCTGGGGGCATCACCGGAGCAGGCTGCGATATCGTGCTTTATTGCGCAGGCGTGATGGAGGAACTGGTTCAGGTCGCCGCCCGCGTGCCGGTCCTTGAAGGCAAGTCGAAGCGTCGCGCTGATCTGGCCGAAGTCTACGCCGGTGATCCGGACCTTTCGGATGAAGATGAACTGCGCGCAGAATTCAATGGTATATTCGAAGCGATAGCGTAATCGTTAAAACTTGGTAAACTGCAAAGATGCGTTGCCCGGCTTGTCCGGGCAGCGTGAGTGACGACTGCGCATCGAGAGGCTAGCGGTTTGGCGGCATCAGGAACGAACACGGACGGAAAAGACGGTACGCTCGTGCCGATGGATTCGCTGTGGCAAAGCGATGCCGAACGGGCTCAAAGCGAGCCGTCCTTGCTGATCGACGTGCAGGGCTTTGAAGGTCCGCTCGATCTTCTGCTGCATCTGGCGCGCAACCAGCGTGTTGATCTGGCGCGTATTTCCGTTCTGGCGCTGGCCGAGCAATATCTCGAATTCGTGGAGCAGGCCCGGGCGTTCCGGCTGGAGCTGGCCGCCGATTATCTCGTGATGGCGGCGTGGCTCGCTTATCTGAAATCCAAGCTGCTGATTCCAAAGCAGCAAGGGGATGATGGCGAGACCGGCGAAGAACTTGCGGCATCCTTGCAATTTCGTCTGAAACGGCTGGAGGCAATGCGCGATGCCGCAGCCGCTTTGGTCAATCGCAGCCGGCTGGGGCGCGATGTCTTCGCGCGCGGCATGCCGGAAGTGGTGATGGTCGATCGCGCCAGCCAGTTTTCTGCCTCGCTATACGATCTTCTGACGGCTTACGCTTCCCAAAGGCAGCGGCAAGCCGTGACGAATGTGCAGATTACCAAACGTGCCGTCTGGTCGTTGAAAGAAGCCCGTGTCGCATTGGTGCGCCTGATGGGTGGCGATATCGGCGACTGGATTTCGCTCGACCGTTTTCTCATCGACTATGCGCTGTCGCCGCAGGAAAGGGCGTCGGCGCTCGCAAGCTCCTTTGCCGCCAGTCTGGAACTGGTGCGTGAAGGCAAGCTTGAAGTTCGCCAGAATGCGCCGTTCGAGCCGATTTATATGCGGGCCAAGCCCGGTTTAAGCGAATTTGACGAGGACGAGGATGTCTGAGGCCGAACGCCCGCTGGCGGAATTCGAGATGGATGATGAATTTGAGGAAGCACAGCTTCCGGCAAATGGACTGGCCGATCTGGCGCGCATCGTCGAGGCGATCATTTTTGCTTCCGCCGAACCAGTGTCGGAGCGCGCCCTTCAGGAACGCCTGCCGCCAAGAGCCGAGCTTGCTCCGATCTTGCAGCATCTCCAGAAAGTCTATGAGTCGCGTGGGGTGCATCTGGTGCAGGTCGGTGCGGCCTGGGTGTTCCGTACCGCGCCCGATCTCGCTTTCCTGATGAGCCGTGAGGCGGTGCAGCAGCGCAAACTGTCGCGAGCTGCAATGGAAGTGCTGGCGATCATTGCGTATCACCAGCCGGTCACGCGCGCTGAACTCGAAGATATTCGCGGTGTCGAAACGTCGAAAGGCACGCTGGACGTGTTGATGGAAACCGGCTGGATCAAGCTGCGCGGGCGTCGCCGCACGCCGGGCCGTCCGGTCACCTATGGCACGACGGAATCGTTTCTCGACCACTTCGGGTTGCCGGAAATCCGCGATCTTCCGGGTCTGGAAGAATTGCGCGGGGCAGGGCTTCTTTCCGCCCGCATGCCTTCAAGCTTTGCTGTTCCGGTGCCGAATATCGATCCGGATGAGCTAACCGACGAAGAAGAGCCGCTCGAGGATATCGATCTTGAAGGCCTCGGCCTGCTGGCTCCTAAAGGGTGAAATAGGCCCAATCTCGTCATGATCCACAATTCGCTGCACATAAAGAGGACACATGCGACGAATAAAATCGTCACATCTGCCTTCACAGCTATACTTCCGTTTGAAAGATTGCTTGAAAGCGCTTAAATCACTATCGACATTGCAGGAACAGGCTGCGTTTAAGCAGCGATGAGAGGAATGAAATGGGTAGCTTTTCCATCTGGCACTGGCTGATCGTTCTGGCGGTTGTGCTGCTTCTTTTTGGCCGCGGCAAGATTCCCGAGCTGATGGGCGATGTTGCCAAGGGCATCAAGAATTTCAAGCAGGGCATGAACGACGAAGACGCTGCCAAGGACGCTGGGGATGACGGTCGCACGATCGACGCCAAGGCGGAAGAAACCGTCAACACCGTCAAGAAAACCACCAAGTCCTGATCTATCGGATCAAGAATGCTGCGTATCGCGATGGATACGCAGCATGTTTGTCATCTGTAAAAGTGCGGTTTTCCGCCGAAAGACGGGACGCGCGCGCATTGCGCGGGGTATAAAATGCTCGATGTCGGTTGGTCTGAATTGCTGGTCATTGCGATCGTGATGATCGTTGTCGTCGGCCCCAAGGATTTGCCGAAGATGCTTAGAGCCTTCGGTAAGGCGACGGCGCGCATGCGCGCGACAGCCAACGAGTTTCGCAACCAGTTCAACGAAGCCTTGAAAGAGGCGGAACTGGAAGACGTCAAGAATATCATCGACGAAACACGCAAGCTCGATCCGCGCTCCAAGCTGACGCAGGTTTTCGATCCGATTCGAAGTGCAGGCGAAGACCTGAAATCGAGCATCAAATCCTCGACCTCCATGTCGCCTGCGACGCCTGACAAGGTTGCGGAAGTGACCACACCGGTCGATTTGAGCGGAACGCCTGTTCCTGTATCTGCGCCGGTTCAGGCAGACACTGCCCCGGAAAAGCCTGCCAAGGCTGCGCGGGCGCCCCGCAAAACGGCGGCAAAAGCTGCGCCAGCGGCACCGAAGGTGACAAAGGCCAAGGCCGAGACGACAAAGCCTGCGGTCGCGAAACCTGCTGCTGTCAAAAAGCCTGCTGCAAAACCGGCTGCGGTGAAATCCGCGGCAAAGAAAGCGGCGGATACAGCAAAGCCAGCCGCCGATAAGGCGGTTGCTCCTGCCAAAAAGACCACCAAGAAGACAGGAACCAAAGCGTGACCCGTGACGAGGATGAAATCGAGCAGAGTGCTGCACCTTTGCTTGAACACCTGATCGAACTGCGCCGCCGCCTCATTTGGGCAATCCTGGCATTTTTCGTGGCATTCGTGTTCTGCTTTGCCTTCGCAAAGCATCTCTTCAATCTGCTTGTGGTGCCTTATCAATGGGCCATCGACTGGGCAGGCATGGACCGCTCCAAGGCCGAGCTGATCTATACCGCACCGCAGGAGTTCTTCTTCACGCAGGTGAAGGTGGCGATGTTCGGCGGTATTGTGCTCGCATTCCCGATCATCGCAGCGCAGATCTACAAGTTTGTAGCGCCGGGGCTTTATAAGCACGAGCGTATGGCGTTCCTGCCATTCCTCATTGCATCGCCGCTTCTGTTCCTGCTGGGCGGCGCGCTCGTTTATTTCTTCTTCACCCCGATGGTGATGTGGTTCTTCCTGGCCATGCAGCAGACGGGCGGCGCGGGGGAAGTGCAGATTTCGCTTCTGCCGAAGGTCTCGGAATATCTGAGCCTCATCATGACGCTCATTTTCGCTTTCGGTCTGGTTTTCCAGTTGCCGGTCATCACCAGCCTCATGGCGCGTGTTGGTCTGGTGACTTCGGCGGGCCTGAAGGACAAGCGTAAATATGCGATTGTGATCGCCTTCGTCGTGGCCGCCGTTCTGACGCCGCCCGATCCGGCGAGCCAGATCGGTCTTGCCTTGCCGACGATCCTTCTCTACGAGATTTCCATTATCGTGGCTCGTATGATCGAGAAGAAACGCGACGAAGCAGAGAACGCAAAAGAAGCTGAAAACGACGCTTCTTCCTCCTGATCGTAGACTACGATTTCCGCTGGCCGCAGCTTTTGCGGCCCGCTTGTACTCAAATTTCACGAAACGGCTTTTCCCATGCTCGACATCAAATGGATTCGCGAAAACCCTGAAGACCTCGATAAGGCGCTTGCAAAGCGCGGGGCAGGGCCGCTCTCGTCCGAACTGATCGCGCTCGACGAAAAGCGCCGCGAAAATGTCGGCAAGGTTCAAGCCGCACAGGAACGTCGCAATGCCGCTTCGAAGGAAATCGGCAAGGCGATGGCTGAAAAAGACACCGCCACCGCCGATAAGCTGAAAGCGGAAGTAAACGAGCTCAAGAATTTCCTCGCTCACGCTGAGGAAGAAGAGCGTCGGCTGGTCAAGGAACTGAACGACGCGCTGTCGACAATACCGAATGTTCCGCTTGGCGATGTGCCGCTTGGCAAGGACGAAGCCGACAATGTCGAGGTTCGCCGCGTCGGCAATCAGCGCAATTTCTCCTTCCAGCCAAAGGAGCATTATGAGCTGGGCGAAGCGCTCGGCATGATGGATTTCGAACGCGCCGCGAAAATCGCCGGTGCGCGCTTTACGATTCTGAAGGGCGGTCTGGCGCGTCTTGAGCGTGCGCTTGGTCAGTTCATGCTCGACCTCCACACGACGCAGCATGGCTACACCGAAACCATGCCGCCTTTGATGGTGCGCGATGAGGCCGTTTATGGCACCGGCCAGCTGCCGAAATTCTCGGAAGACCTGTTCCGCACCACGGATGGGCGCTGGCTGATTCCGACGGCGGAAGTGCCGCTGACCAATCTGGTCGCCGACGAAATCGTCGATGTGAAGACCCTGCCGCAGCGCTACACCGCGCTGACGCCTTGCTTCCGTTCGGAAGCCGGTTCCGCCGGGCGCGATACGCGCGGCATGTTGCGCCAGCACCAGTTCCAGAAAGTGGAAATGGTGTCGATCACCGATGCAGAAAGCTCGATTGCCGAACATGAGCGCATGACGGCTTGCGCCGAAGAAGTGCTGAAGCGTCTTGGACTGCCGTTCCGCACCGTCGTGCTTTGCACCGGCGATATGGGCTTTGGCGCGCAGAAGACCTACGATATCGAGGTCTGGCTTCCAGGTCAGAACACCTATCGCGAAATCTCCAGCTGCTCGGTCTGCGGTGATTTCCAGGGTCGCCGTATGAATTCCCGCTATCGCCCGGAGGGCGAGAAGTCCACGCGCTTCGTCCACACTCTCAACGGGTCTGGCGTTGCGGTCGGTCGCGCGCTCATTGCCGTCATGGAAAATTACCAGCAGGAAGATGGCAGCATTCATATTCCTGAAGCATTGCAGCCATACATGGGCGGCCTCACGCGCATTGAAAAGGCTGCGTGATTCAGGATCTCAATAATTAAAGCAGGAGTGAAGACGTGCGAATTTTGCTGACGAACGATGATGGTATCCACGCTGAAGGCCTCGCAGTTCTGGAGCGAATCGCACGACAGCTCTCGGATGATGTCTGGGTGGTTGCGCCGGAAACCGACCAGAGCGGTCTGGCGCATTCGCTGACCTTGTCGGAGCCGCTGCGCCTGCGCCAGATTGACGATACCCATTTCGCGCTGCGCGGCACGCCGACCGATTGCGTCATCATGGGCGTCCGTCATGTGCTGCCGGGTGCGCCGGACCTCATCCTGTCCGGCGTCAATTCCGGTGCGAATATCGCAGACGACGTGACCTATTCGGGCACCGTGGCCGGTGCGATGGAAGGAACGCTGCTCGGCATTCGCTCCATCGCCCTGTCGCAGGAATATGATTATGAAGGCGACCGCCGGATAGTTCCTTGGGAAACAGCTGAAGCGCACGCGCCAGACCTGATCCGTAAGCTGGTCGCAGCCGGTTGGCCGGAAGGCGTTCTGCTGAACCTCAATTTCCCGAATTGCGGTGCGGATGAAGTGCAGGGCACCCGCGTGACGGCGCAAGGCAAGCTTAGCCACGATGCGCGTCTTGATGAGCGCCGCGACGGTCGCGGTTTCCCGTATTTCTGGCTGCGGTTCGGTCGCGGCAAAGCTCCGGTCGCCGACGACAGCGATCTGGCCGCCATCCGCTCCGACTGCATCTCGGTCACGCCGTTGCACCTCGACCTGACGGCGCATAAGGTTCGTGCAGAACTGAGCTCTGCGCTTGGTCTTGAAGCTTGAAGCGGGGGGAAGCATGAGGCAGGCAACGTCTGAGCGGCCAAGGCTTTCGGACCGGGAAGGATTTGCATCCTTCGTCTTGCGCATGCGCGCGCGCGGCATTGATGATCCGCGCCTCTTTGCGGCCATTGAAGCGACCCCACGCCAGAGCTTTCTTGCTTCGGCGTGGTCGCATCTGGCTTATAGCACCCGCACGGCGCCACTCGATTGCGGCGAATATATCGAAGGCATTGACGATCAGGCGCGTGTGCTAGCCGCGCTCAAGCTGGAACCCGGCCATCGCGTGCTGGAAATCGGCACGGGATCGGGCTTTACCGCCGCTGTCATGTCATTGCTGTCCGGTCGTGTGACGACCGTAGAGCGTTATCGCAAACTCTGCGACCATGCCTTGCAGCAGTTCGTCTCGCTCAAGCGTGAGAACATCATGGTCAAGCATGCCGATGGACGGCATGGCATGCCGGGCGGGCCGTTCGACCGAATCATTCTCTGGCTGGCTTGCGAGGAAGTGCCGCGTCATTTCGTGGAGCTGCTTGCAACGCATGGGGTTCTCATCACGCCGATTGGTCCCGGTGACGGCGAACAGATCGTGACGCGAATCTCGAAGGTTGGCAGCCGTTTCGAGCAGGAAAACCTGATGGCTGTTCGCTATCAGCCCTTCATTGAAGGCGTTTCCTCGGTTCTTTGAAGATTCACATTTTCCAATCTACCCGTCATGTGTTTCAGTGCCCACCGATGATGGCCGCGCGCCAATGCGGGCTTATGGTGTTTAATTGGTGAATCTTTTTCCAAAGTTGGGCCGTTCTTAACCAGCGAGTAACATTAACGCGCTTTAATCGTCTTACTGAGTTTCGAGTATGGACGAGTTGAACATGCGTTTCCCAATTTTGCATCATACGTCCGAACGTCTCCTGCGGAATGTCGCAATTGTTCTGATTGCCGGCTTTGGAGCCGGGTGCAGTTCCGATACGATGCGTTTCACAGACGGCATCTTTACCGGTTCGACGTCCAATCAGCGCGTTGCGCAACAGCCCGCAGGCGATGTTTATGCGTCCGCCCCAATAGCGCCAGCCCCGCGGGTTTCCAGCGGAACGGTACAGCGCAATTCCCTTCCGGCGCCTTCTGCGGTGTCTTCCGCTCCGATGGCGGCACCGGTCGCCGCAGCGCGCCAGTCGGTTCAGGCACCAGTCGCTGCGGCATCAACGCAGATGCAGAACCAGGTTGGTCAGGCCCGCGATATGACGGCCAATCAGGTCAATGGCGCAGAGACCCGCGTGGCAAGCGCTGCCACGACGACCCATAATGCCGTGAACGGCACGAAGGAAAAGGTTCTGGGCCAGCTTCCGGCAACGCCGGGGCAGGGTGCCCCGCGCCCGACGGACAACAACATAGCTGTTGTCCCCGCAGTCCCTTCGGTTAACGGCAAGAAATCTGCTGCCGCAACCGATCTGGCATCGGCTGGCGCGAACACGGCAACGCCGCCTGCACCAAAGGGCGGCTATACGGTCCAGAGCGGCGATTCGCTGTTCTCTATCGCACAGAAGCACAACGTTCCGGTTGACGACCTGAAGAAGGCCAACGGCCTGTCTAACGGCGCAATCCGCGTCGGCCAGACGCTGGTGATCCCGGCAGCCGGTGCTGCTGCTGTAACGCAAGTTGCCGCTGTCACGCCGCAGCCCGCAAGCCCGGCCAAGGCTGTTGCCGCAGCGCCGGAAGCGGCTGGAAGCGTCAAGCCTTATACGCCGCCGCAAGCGAGCAACAAGGTGATCGAGGATGCCGAGAAGGATCAGGCCGCAGCGCCTTCTTCCACCGGTATTTCTCAGATGCGCTGGCCGGTTCGCGGTCGTATTCTGGCGAGCTTCGGTCAGCGTGAAGGCACTGCTGTCAGCGATGGCATCGATATCATGGTTCCGGAAGGAACCTCGGTTAAGGCCGCTGAAAACGGCGTCGTCATCTATGCTGGCGACGGTTTGAAGGAATTCGGTCAGACGGTTCTGATCCGTCACGACAACGGTCTTGTCACGGTCTATGGCCATAACAGCCAGATACTGGTGCAGCGCGGCCAGAAGGTTCGTCGTGGCGAAGATATCGCAAAGTCCGGCATGAGCGGGAATGCGAAGTCGCCGAAGCTGCACTTTGAAGTGCGCAAGAATTCCTCGCCGGTCAATCCTTCCAAATATCTGGAAAGCTGATTGCGCTGAGAGATGTAAATCAAAAGGCGGGCCGAAAAGCCCGCCTTTTTCTATTCTTACATTGCAACGCCGAGGCGGCCAGCAAGGTCCTGCACATATTGCCAGGCCACGCGCCCCGAGCGGTTGCCGCGCGTGGTTGACCATTCCAGCGCTTCCGCGTGAAGCTTGGCTTGATCGTAGTTCAGTTTGAAATGGGCTGCATAGCCGTCAACCATGGCGAGATAATCGTCTTGGCTGCACTTATGGAAGCCGAGCCAAAGGCCGAAGCGGTCCGACAGCGAAACTTTCTCTTCAATCGCTTCCGACGGGTTGATCGCCGTGGAACGCTCATTGTCGATCATGTCACGCGGCATGAGGTGGCGGCGGTTCGATGTTGCATAGAAGATCACATTGCCCGGACGGCCCTCGACGCCGCCTTCGAGCGCGGCTTTGAGCGACTTATAAGACGTGTCGTCATGGTCGAAGGAAAGGTCGTCGCAGAACAGGATGAAGCGATATTCCGTATCCTTGATCATGTTCATCAGCGTCGGCAGGCTGTCGATATCCTCGCGATGGATTTCGATCAGCTTAAGCGGCTTCTGGGACGTGAGTTCGGCGTTAACGCTGGCCTGCGCGGCCTTCACCAGCGAGGATTTGCCCATGCCGCGTGCGCCCCATAGCAAAACGTTGTTTGCCGGATAGCCATTTGCGAAGCGGCGGGTATTGTCTACAAGCTGGTCGCGCACCAAATCTACGCCACGGATCAGGGAGATATCCACGCGGTTAACCCGCTTCACCGGATCAAGCGTCAATCGTTCCGGCGCCCAGACAAAACAGTCTGCGGCGTCGAGGTCCGGCGTTTTGGCTTCTGGTGGTGCGATACGTTCGAGCGCGGCGATCAAACGGTCCAGTTTCTGGCTGAGTATGTCTTCGGTCGTCATTTCCATGCCCCTAGTGGTGTCTGAACGGCTTAACATGTCACAGCGGAGGCGAAAAGTGTGCGACCTTGGCGCAGGCGGGATGATCGTCGGTTGCATTTGGCGCGCCAACCATTGTAATGCCCTTAACAAATTGTCTTTGAGACTTCAGAGGAGTTCCTAATGTTCGTAACACCGGCTTTCGCTCAAGCACCTGGCGGCGGCGCTTTTGGCCCAGACATGCTCATGAGCATTCTGCCGTTCATCCTGATCTTCGTCATCATGTATTTCCTCATCATCCGCCCGCAGCGGACCCAGATGAAGAAGCGTCAGGAAATGCTGAACGCAGTGCGCCGTGGCGATACGGTTGTCACCGGCGGCGGCATCGTCGGCAAGGTGCAGAAGGTCGTCGACGACAATGAAGTCGAAGTCGAAATCGCCGAAGGCGTTCGCATCAAGGTTCTGCGCAGCACCCTGATGGATGTGCGCGTCAAGGGCGAACCAGTCGCCGATAATAAGAACAAGTAATCTCTTTTTGAGATGATACGGGCTCCGGTAAGCATTCACTAACCGGAGCCCGTGCAATATTCGGTCGGCGCGACCTTTGTATGCGCGCATGACCCAAGGCCGGAGAGCGGTGCGCATTCGTACCCCGGCATGCCCTATCCAGGCCAAAACGGGCCAAGCTGAAACGGAATTGCTGCTCTATGCTCTATTTTTCACGCTGGAAATCGGCCCTGATCTGGTTGGCGGTTCTCGTCAGCTTCGTCATCGCTTCCCCTAATTTTTTCTCGCGTGAAACGCTGGCGAATCTGCCCGGTTTCCTGCCGAAGAAGCAGGTCGCGCTCGGCCTTGATCTTTCCGGCGGCTCCCGCCTTGTTCTGCAGGTTCAAAATGCAGGCCGCAACGATCTGGAACACAGTGCCGAGATCATGCGGCAGCGGCTGGAGGAACTGGGTTACGGTCGTCCCGTTGTGGAAACCGAAGCGCGCAACCAGATTCGCGTCGAAGTTCCGGGCCTTTACGATGCGCAGCTTCTGAAAGACATTCTGAGTATTCGCGGCGATCTATCATTCCACGCTGTGGATGATTCCGTTTCGCCGGATGACGCCATTCGCGGCGCGCCCCCGGTGGGTAGCGAAGTCGTCTATTCCTATGACGATCCGCCGGTCGGTTATCTCGTCAAGAAACAGCCCGTTCTCACCGGCGCGAATATCACCGACGCGAAGGCCACGCTTTCTTCCGATGATAATGAACCGGTTATTACCCTGACCCTTGATGACGCGGGCCGCAAAGGTCTGGCAGAGCTGACCGCCAATGCGACGGGCAAGAGCTTTGCCATCGTGGTCGATAATCAGGTCGTGTCTGCGCCGGTCATCAGCGAGCCGCTCGATACCAACGAATTGCAGATTTCAGGCGCCTTCGATTTGCAGGCTGCCAACAATATGGCCGTGGTTCTGCGTTCCGGCACGTTGCCACAGGCTGTGACCGTGCTTGAAGAGCGCACCATCGCCTCGGCACTTGGCGAGGATTATGCCAGCGCTGCCGTGACGGCTGCACTTCTGGCCGCACTTCTCGTCGGCCTGTTCATGGTGCTGTCCTATGGCGTTCTTGGCGTCATCGCCATGGTCGCGCTTGTGGTCAATATCATCATCTTGACTGCGGTGATGTCGCTGATCGGCGCTTCCATCAGCCTCGCCAGCGTTGCCGGTCTGGTGCTCATCATCGGCATGGCGGTTGACGCGAATATTCTGATCTATGAACGCGTGCGCGAAGATCGCCGCAAGGGCTATTCCGTCGTGCAGGCGATGGAATCCGGTTTCTACCGCGCTCTGTCGACCATCATCGACGCCAATCTGACAACACTCATTGCCGCATTGGTTCTGTTCCTGCTCGGTTCCGGCACGGTGCATGGCTTTGCTTTGACCGTCGCGGTTGGTATTGGCACGACGCTGTTCACCACGCTGACTTTTACCCGACTGCTGATCGCCCAATGGGTGCGCACGGCAAAGCCGAAGGAAGTGCCGAAGCGCCGCCTCAAGCTGGTGCCGACGGTGACGCATATTCCGTTCATGCGCCTTCAATTCATTACGCTCGGCATCTCCGTGCTGGCCTGCGCCATCGTGGTGGCGCTGTTTGTGAATATCGGCTTCAACTACGGCATCGATTTCCGTGGCGGTTCGATGGTCGAGCTTCAGGCGCGCAGCGGTGACGCCAATCTGGAAGATATTCAGGACCGTCTCTCCGAACTAAATATCGACAGCGCCCGTGTTCTGCCCGCCAAATCGGCGCGCTCGGCGCTTGTGATCATCGGCAGCCAGGAAGTCGGTGATGACGCCGAACAGACGGTCGCTGTAAAACTGCGCGGTGAGTTCGAACAGGATTATTCGTTCCAGCGTGTGGAAGTCGTCGGCCCGACGGTTTCCGAACAGCTGTCGCGCGCCGGTATTCTGGCCGTTGTCCTGTCGCTAATCGGCATTTTCATCTATGTCTGGGTGCGGTTCCGGTGGCAACTGGCGCTTGGCGCCGTGCTATCGACCCTGCATGACGTGGTTATTCTCGCAGGCATGTTCATTGTCTTCCGCATGGAATTCAATCTGTGGAGCGTCGCGGCAATCCTGACGATCATCGGCTATTCGCTGAACGATACGGTCGTGATTTATGACCGCGTTCGCGAAAACCTGCGCCGCTACAGCAGCGCGCCGCTGCCTGCGATCATCGATGCCTCGATCAACCAGACCCTGTCGCGTACCTTGCTGACGTCTTTCGTGACGTTCCTCGCGCATATTCCGCTTTACGCCTTTGGCGGCGCGGATATCCGCATGTTTGCGCTGGCGCTCAGCGTCGGCATTATTGTGGCGAGCTATTCGTCGATCTTCATCGCCGCACCGCTGCTGGTTCAGTTTGGACTGAAGCCGCGCGGGCCTGAGCAGGATGAGGAAATGGGCGACGAACTTGCACAGTCGCTCAATCTGGAAAGCTGAGAATGGCCAAGGGAATAGAAATACGCGAAGCGCATTTTCCGGGGCGCGCGCCCATTGATGCTTATGGCGATGGTGGTTTTCGTTTCGCCGAAATGTCGCATCGCGGTTCGATCCTGTGTCTGCCCTCCGGTATTCACGGCTGGAAGCCTGCAATGCCGCCGGTGCTTTCGCGGGCCGATCTGGAGCTGATTCTGGAGCAGGCTTCGGATATTGAAATTCTGCTGGTTGGAACCGGAATGGATCTGCGGCGTATTCCAGAAGACGTGCGCGCTGTTTTGCGCGAGCATCGCATTTCATCCGATCCGATGAGCACAGGTGCTGCCGTGCGGACCTATAATGTGCTGCTGGCGGAAGATCGCGCGGTTGCGGCGGCGCTTATTGCAGTAGAATAACGATCATGAACCAGAATGAGGCACATTGCCTGGCGCTTCTTCGTGAGGCTGACCGGGACCGTTATCTGTCGGTGCTCTATGCGCCGGAGGATAAACGCGGCGGGCTGGCGGCACTCTATGCCTTCAATGCGGAAGTGGCGCGCATTCGCGATCTTGTTCATGAGCCGTTGCCGGGCGAAGTACGTCTGCAATGGTGGCGCGATCTGATCAATGGCGAGGCGAGGGGCAGCGCTGATGCGCACCCGGTTGCCGCTGCTCTGGTCGAAACAATCGACAAATACGAGCTTCCGCGCTCCGCTTTCGACAATTATTGCGAGGCGCGTATCTTCGATCTCTATGACGATCCGATGCCAAGCCGTAACGATCTGGAAGGCTATTGCGGTGAGACCGCTTCGGCAATCATTCAGTTAGCCGGCTTTATTCTGGATCGTGACGCCGCGCAGGCGCAGAGTGAAACCGCCGGTCACGCGGGCGTTGCGCAGGCGACGACAGGCCTGCTTCGCCTATTGCCGATTCATCGCCGTCGCGGCCAGCTCTATGTTCCAGCCGACATGCTGGCATCGGTCGGCGTGACGCGCGAAGCATTTTTTGCCAACGACGATCCGTCGGCTTTTGAGCGCGTGGCCAGCGTCATGCTGGCACTGGCGCGGGAACATCTGGCGATTTTCGATAAGGCAAGGGCGACATTGCCAAAAAGCCTTGCACCGGCATTTTTGCCGATGGCCATCGTGCCAGCTTATCTGAAAGCGATTGAACGCCTTGGCGGCAGGGCGGCAGAACGGACAGCCGATATTTCGGCTATCCGTAAGCAGTGGCTGATGCTTCGCGCCAATTTCTGACCGTCAGGCCAGCTGTTCCAGCCATGTGCGGAAATCTGCAAGCGCGCGGGCGGAAAGCGCACGCTTCTTGGCGATGGTCTTTTCCTTGCCACGCAGACGCTTGCCTTCTTCCTTCGGCACTTCGACCGGCGGAAACAGACCGAAATTGACATTCATCGGCTGGAACGACCGCTTGCCAGGCTCGGCATCGTCAGCGACGATATGGCCGCCGGTGATGTGCCCAAGCAGTGCGCCAAAGGCGGTTGTCGGCGGTGGCGGGACGGCAGCATTGCCCAGTCGCTCCGCAGCGGTGAACCGACCGGCAAGAAGGCCGATGGCCGATGATTCGACATAGCCCTCGCAACCCGTCACCTGGCCGGCAAAGCGCAGTGTCGGACGCGACTTCAGGCGCAGCACGCTGTCGAGCAGCACGGGGGAGTTCAGGTAGGTGTTACGATGCAAACCGCCGAGGCGCGCGAATTCGGCATTTTCCAGCCCGGGAATCATCTTGAAGATGCCGGTCTGTGAGCCGTATTTCAGCTTCGTCTGGAAACCGACCATGTTGTAGAGCGTGCCAAGCGCATTGTCCTGACGCAGTTGCACAACCGCATAGGCCTTGACGGTCGGGTTATGCGCATTGGTCAGGCCCATAGGCTTCATCGGGCCGTGGCGCAGCGTTTCGGGTCCGCGTTCCGCCATGACTTCAATCGGCAGACAGCCATCGAAATAGGGCGTGCCTTCCCATTCCTTGAATTCCGTCTTGTCGCCTTCGACAAGCGCCGCCACGAACGCCTCATACTGCTCCTTATCCATGGGGCAGTTGATATAGTCCTTGCCGGTGCCGCCGGGGCCGACCTTGTCGTAGCGCGACTGGAACCAGCAGACATCCATATTGATCGAATCGAAATGCACGATGGGCGCAATCGCATCGAAAAAGGCGAGTGCATCGGCATCCGTTTCCGCAGCGATGGCTTCGGCAAGCGACGGCGCGGTCAGCGGGCCGGTGGCAACGATGGTCGTGCCCCATTCTTCCGGCGGCAGGCCGGTGACTTCCTCGCGCTTGATGGTAATCAGCGGATGAGCCTCAAGCTTTTCGGTTACGGCTTGCGCAAATCCCTCGCGGTCCACAGCAAGCGCGCCGCCCGCCGGAACCTGATGTGCATCGGCGCAGGCCATGATGAGCGAGCCTGCAAGGCGCATTTCCGCATGCAGTACGCCGACAGCATTGGTTTCGGCATCATCCGAGCGGAATGAATTGGAGCAGACGAGTTCGGCCAGTTGTTCGGTCTTGTGCGCATCAGTGCCGCGCACGGGACGCATTTCATGCAGCACGACAGGAACGCCTGCCTGCGCAATCTGCCAGGCGGCTTCGGAGCCAGCGAGACCGCCGCCAACGACGTGAATGGGGGTGAGATCGGATGTGTTTGTCATGGTCCTTCCCATATCGCCTTTGCTGGCGGCCATCAATGGGCGAGCAAGGTCCAGAAAAACAAATGGCATCCGTCGCGGGAGGAGGTGCGACGGATGCCATATGGAAAGACCGGATTGGGAGGAGGAGAACCGGTCTCGTTGTCGCTAAGCCTGGGAGGAGGATGGCTTGGCAACAAACCAGGGCTGGCGGGAGGAGGATCCAGTCCTGGTGGTATTCACAGCGCGAAACTTCAATCTGAAATTTTCATCGAAAGGCGTTCAGCGTAGTGCAATCGTCGCGAACAGCTTTTCGGTCTTCAGCTTGATGCTTAGCGAGCCTTGCTCTGACGAGCGACGTAAGGGATGTCGGCGCGGGAGATGCCGAGATCGTTCAGTTCGCGAGTCGAAAGCTGGTTCAGTTCGCTGACGGTTTCACGGTAACGGCGCCAGTTGTTGTAAGAGCGAAACAGGTTCATGATCTTAATCCTTCAATGTGCGATGCTATCGCTTGGGTTCAATTCATCTCTTTTGTTGCCCATGATATAAGCTATTGTTTTTGCAAGTTGCAGAGCCGACTTTGCATAGCTGCCTTGCGGTTCCTGCACGACGCTTTAAATCGATTGGACTGTTCCGGCACAAAATTGCCGCAATGCGATTTGATCGGGTGGTTTGCTGGTTGCGAAGTTTCTTATATGTTCTCAACCGGTTGCGGTTGCGACCGCCATCTCAGTTCGTTGACCCGGGAGTCATTTTGTCTTTTTCAATCTCAGTGGAGCGCCTGGTTGAGCGCTGGCAGCAGGAAGGGCTGATCGATGCGGTTACCGCGTCGCGCCTGAATGCGGATCTTGAAAAACGAGCCACGGGTTTCAGCTTGGGTGCGGTGCTCGCCACGCTTGGCGGTCTGCTTCTGGGCGCAGCCGTCATCATGCTGGTTGCCGCCAACTGGCAGGATATGCCGCGCCTGATGCGGATCGGGATGGTGCTTGCACTTATCTGGATCGGCTATCTCGGCGGCGCATGGCGACAGGCGAGGGGCGACAAGGTGTTCTCGTCCGCTCTTTATGTCGTCGGTGCCGCATCCTTCGGCGCAGGTATCGCGCTTGTCGGGCAGATGTATCACGTGTCCGGCGATGTTCATTCCGCCGCCGTCTACTGGACCCTGGGCGTGCTTGCGTCAGCCTTCCTGCTGCGTGCGCCGGTTCTGGCTGCATTCGGTGCAGGCGTTGCGTGTTTTTATCTTTCGACATTCGTGTTTGACGGCACATCGGCTGACAATGGTGAGCTGGCCTATCGCTGGATCGGTCCGCTTCTGTTGCTGGTCGGCGTCGGTGCAGCACTCCTCACGCGTTCGCGCCATGCCGCCCATCTCTGGGCCCTGTTCGCAATCGGCTGGGCCTTGCTGGTTTACGTTCAGAATGAAAACGACGTGATCCTGTGCCTCATGATTGCGGTCGGCATCGCGTTGATGCTGGCGGATGCATTTGCACATGACACGATGGAGCGGCTCACCCGCTTCGCGCAGCCGCTGGCTTCTTATGGGCTGATGCTGGCCCTGCTGTCGCTTGGCATTCTGCAGCTCAATCATATGTTCTCTTCGTCAGGCGGCTCTGCCTCGCTCGATCAGGATGTTCTTTATAGTATGCTGATCCTCGGCCTATCGATTGGCGCTATCGCCCTGTGTGGTCGCGACAATGGCGGACTGCGCTCCATCGCCTATGCGGCGTTTTCGTTTCAGGTGCTTTATCTGGCATTCACGACCGTGGGCACGATGATCGGTACGTCGGGCTTCTTCCTGACCGCAGGCGTCCTCGTGCTGCTGCTGGCGGCCTTTGTCCGCCGGATGGAACGGCGGTTCGGTAAAAAACGCGAAGCGGGGAACCAGTCATGAGCAGGAAGTGGCTTTATATTGGTGCTGCCGTCTCCGCCTTGCTGCAGAGCGGCATTCTTTATGCGGGTATCGAACAGCGCGCATCCATATTGCGTTCAGGCCATGAAATCGTGTTGCAGACCGAGCCGGTCGATCCGCGCGATCTGATGCGCGGCGATTACGTCATCCTCGGCTACGCAATTTCCAGTGTCATGGGCAAGGATGTGCAGGGTAAACCCACGGGCGAACCACGAACGGTCTATGTGGCGCTAAAGCCGGATGCAGAAAAGCTATGGCATTTCTCGCGGGCGGCGCTCAGCCCGTTCACCGATCTGGCGCCGGATGAAGTGCAGATTCGCGGCCAGTCGACTTATCCGGTTTCGGGCTATCCGGATCAGACCATCCGCCTCAATTTCGGCATCGAACGCTATTATGTTCCTGAAGGGCAGGGTCGCGATATCGAGATCGGGCAACGTGAAAGCCGGATTTCCGTTGTCGTTGCTGTCGATGACAGCGGCACTGCGGTCATCAAGGCTTTGCGGGACGAAGGGCGGCAACTCTATGAAGAACCGCTCTATTGATCGGTTTTCCAGCGGTTTCGCCACTCTTATATTGCCGCGTCAAGCTGAAGTTTATCTCAGGCTTGGCATGCGCGGAATGATCGCTATATAGAGGGGCAGAGTGCCGGAAGCGTTTCGTCTTGCCAAACCCGGAAAATCTATACCGGGAAGGCGGCTTTTTTCCTTTGAACCGGGAAAATTGGATGATATAGAGACGCGCGCTTTCGAGGGCAGTTCAAGATCTGAGACGAATTTGGTGCGTTCTTAAAGAATGCGCTTCGGTTCAGAAGCGGATATGGCGAAATTGGTAGACGCACCAGATTTAGGTTCTGGCGGGAGACCGTGGGGGTTCGAGTCCCTCTATCCGCACCAACTGCCATAAGGCCAAAGAATTTCTCTCCCGCGTCTTGAGGCAAAATGCCGGAAACGGCGGGACAATGACAAGAAGTGAAGGTTTGAACATGCAGGTTACCGAAACGCTCAATGAAGGGCTGAAGCGCGAGATTAAAGTCGTGGTTCCGGCCGGAGATCTCGAAGCCAAGCTCGTTGAGCGGCTCGATACCGCGCGCGGTCGCGCCAAGATCAATGGTTTCCGTCCGGGCAAGGTGCCTGCCGGTCACCTGCGCAAGATGTATGGCCGTTCGTTCATGGCCGAGATCGTCAACGAAATCCTGAGCGATTCGTCGCGTTCGGTTCTCGCAGACCGTAACGAAAAGTCGGCCACCCAGCCTGAAGTCATCATGTCGGAAGACGAAAAAGAAGCCGAAAAGGTTCTCGACGGCAAGGCCGATTTCGTTTTCTCGCTGAACTACGAAGTTCTGCCGGCAATCGAAGTCAAGGATTTCTCCAAGATCGCCGTGACCCGTGAAGTCGTCGACATCACCGATGAGGAAGTCGATGAGCAGGTCAAGCGTATCGCTTCGTCGACCCGCACTTTTGAGACCAAGAAGGGCAAGGCCGAAAACGAAGATCGCGTCACGATCGACTATCTCGGTAAGCTCGATGGCGAGCCGTTTGACGGCGGCGCCGACAACGACGCACAGCTGGTTCTCGGTTCGGGTCAGTTCATTCCGGGCTTCGAAGAACAGCTTGTTGGCGTCAAGGCTGGCGACGAAAAGGTCATCAACGTGACTTTCCCGGCTGAATACGGCGCAGCGCATCTCGCAGGCAAGGAAGCCACCTTCGACATCAAGGTCAAGGAAGTTGCCAAGCCGAACGAACTCGAACTCAACGACGAAACTGCGACGAAGCTCGGCATCGAGTCGCTGGAGCGTCTGCGTCAGGTTGTTCGCGAACAGATCGAAAGCCAGTACGGCCAGATCACCCGCCAGAAGGTAAAGCGCCAGATTCTCGACGCTCTGGACGGCGATTATCAGTTCGAAACCCCGCAGAAGCTGGTTGACGCTGAATTCAACAACATCTGGCAGCAGATCAACTTCGACCTGCAGCAGGCTGGCCGCACCTTCGAAGACGAAGAAACCACGGAAGAAGCTGCTCGCGAAGAATACCGCAAGCTCGCTGAACGCCGCGTTCGTCTCGGCCTCGTTCTCTCCGAAATCGGTGAGAAGGCTGGCGTAGAAGTGTCGGAAGAAGAACTGCAGCGCGCCGTTTATGACCAGGTTCGTCGCTATCCGGGCCAGGAAAAGGAAATCTACGACTTCCTGCGCAAGACGCCGGATGCCGTGGCTAACCTCCGCGCCCCGATCTTCGAAGAAAAGGTCGTCGATCATCTGCTCGCCAACATCAACGTGACCGACAAGAAGGTCTCGAAGGAAGAGCTGACGGCTGAAGACGAAGACGGTTCGGAAGCAAAGCCTGCAAAGAAGGCTGCACCGAAGAAGAAGGCCGCTCCTAAGAAGAAGGCCGACGAAGACAAGTCCGAAGAGGCTTAATCTTTTCTATCTAGCGAATTTGGAACTGGCCGCGCATTGCGCGGCCTTTTCCGTTTCAACCCACGGATAAACGGCTGAAAAGCTTGCATCCATGGGGGCTTTGCTCTAGCCAGTAATCAATCCGTTTTTAGCTCAATCAGAATATTTGCGAGCCAGCATGTCCCTTATTGATACGCGCATACCGGAACCGAAACGCTTCATCTCCGGCGCCACCGGCGACTGGGAAGTCGTCATCGGCATGGAAGTCCATGCGCAGGTCACGTCCGAGTCGAAGCTGTTCTCCGGCGCTTCCACGTCGTTTGGTGCCGATCCGAACGCCAATGTGTCTCTGGTGGATGCCGCCATGCCGGGCATGCTGCCGGTCATCAATCTGGAATGCGTCAAGCAGGCCGTCCGCACGGGCATCGGTCTCAATGCCCAGATCAATCTGAAGTCGGTGTTTGACCGCAAGAACTACTTCTATCCCGATCTGCCGCAGGGCTATCAGATTTCGCAGTTCAAGCAGCCGATTGTCGGCGAGGGCAAGATCATGATTTCGGTCGGCCCCGACAATAAGGGCCAGTTCGAAGATGTGGAGATCGGCATCGAGCGCCTGCATCTGGAACAGGACGCGGGCAAGTCGATGCACGACCAGCATCCGACCATGTCCTATGTCGATCTGAACCGCTCTGGCGTGGCGCTGATGGAAATCGTCTCCAAGCCGGACCTGCGCTCGTCGGATGAAGCACGCGCCTACCTCACCAAGCTGCGCACGATTGTCCGCTATCTCGGCACCTGCGACGGCAATATGGACGAAGGCTCCATGCGCGCCGACGTCAATGTTTCCGTGCGTCGTCCGGGTGGCGAGTTCGGCACACGTTGCGAAATCAAGAACGTCAACTCGATCCGCTTCGTTGGTCAGGCCATCGAATATGAGGCCCGCCGTCAGATCGCCATTCTGGAAGATGGCGGTTCGATTGATCAGGAAACGCGCCTGTTTGATCCCGTGAAGGGCGAAACCCGTTCGATGCGCTCCAAGGAAGAAGCGCACGACTACCGCTATTTCCCAGACCCGGATCTGCTGCCGCTCGAATTTGATCAGGCCTTTGTCGATGCGCTGGCTGCCGAACTGCCGGAACTGCCGGATGAAAAGAAGCAGCGTCTGGTCGAAAAGCAGGGCATTTCGATCTACGACGCCTCTATTCTGGTCACGGAAAAGGCGATTGCCGACTATTACGAATCTGTCGCTGCCGGTCGCGATGGCAAGGCTGCGGCCAACTGGGTCATCAACGATCTGCTCGGCGCGCTCAACAAGGCGGGCAAGAGCATCGAGGAATCACCGGTCAGCCCGGAACAGCTCGGCGCGGTGATCGATCTCATCAAGGACGGCACGATTTCCGGCAAGATCGCCAAGGATCTGTTCGAAATCGTCTGGAACGAAGGCGGAGACCCGAAGAAGCTCGTTGAAGAACGCGGCATGAAGCAGGTCACCGACACCGGCGCCATCGAAAAGGCTGTTGACGATATCATTGCGGCCAACCCGGACAAGGTCGAACAGGCCAAGGCCAAGCCGACGCTGGCCGGCTGGTTTGTGGGACAGGTCATGAGGGCGACGGGCGGCAAGGCCAACCCACAGGCTGTTAATGATCTGGTTAAGGCCAAGCTCGGGATCGAGGAGTAATGTGGGTTCGAAGCGCCACCGAGGCCGATCTGAAGGCAGTGCACGAACTGCTGGTTTCGACCTGGCACGCGACTTTCGACGACATTCTGGGCCGGGAGATGGTCAACGCCGTCACCGGCCAGTGGCACAGTGTTGCCGCGCTGAAAGCCAATCTGCGCAAGCCTTATTCGGAATTCATCGTCGCCGATAACGGCGAGGGTGGCATTGATGGTATGGCCTTCGCCAGCCAGTCCGAGGAAGGCAAGGTATCGCTGCACCAGCTTTATGTGCGCCCCGACGTGCAGGTTCAGGGCGTCGGCACGATGCTGCTTGCGGAAATCGAAATGGCTTTCCCGGATGTGCGCACGATCAAGCTCGAAGTCATCGAGAAGAATGCCAAGGCGGTGAGGTTCTACGAACGCAAGGGCTATGTCACGGTCGGGCGCAACGAAGATTGGGGCGATCCGAATTGCAAGGAACCCGTTCTGGTCATGGAAAAGTCGCTCGAGGGCTGGAGCGTGTGACGCTCTTCATACTCTTGTGACAGCGGCAACTTGACCCTTGCCTTGATCGGACGATAGGGCCATAAGCAAGAATAAAGCGGCAGTTTCGGCTGTCTGCGAGATGATGGATCTGGAAAAGGCCATGATGAAATTTCTTACGCAAGTCTTCACCTGGTGGAATGGCCAGACGCTCGGCACCCGCCTTCATACGTGGCGCAAGGGCGAGCGCGTCGGTGAGGACGAGTTCGGCAATATCTACTATCAGGGTGGCAAGGACTCCGAAGGTCGCACGCGCCGCTGGGTCATTTTCAATGGCTATGCGGAAGCGAGTGCAATTCCTGCGGGCTGGCACGGCTGGATGCATCATCGTGTCGATACGCCGCCAAGCAAGGAAGACTACAAGCCGCGCGACTGGCAGAAGCCGCATTTGCAGAACCTGACCGGCTCCCCGCTCGCCTATCGTCCCAAGGGCTCGATTGCGCGTCCGGGTACGGAACCGGCCGAGCGTCCACGTGTGACGGGCGAATATGACGCCTGGACGCCGGGTAATTAAGACTGACAAAGTTTACGATCCGGCGTGATTTTCACGCCGGATTTTCTTATTTGCCGTCGCCTTGCTTGTTTTTTCACTTAAAAAGCCGGGATAGACAGGCGACGAGGGTGTGATCGTGGCATTGCAACTTGCAGCAGAGCAACGAATCGTCACATTTCATGCCTAGGAATTATTCCAGTTTATTCGACAAACTTTGATGCGGGTTTCCGTTTTGACGAAGCATTCCCCCGGCACGGCTGGCAACGGAAAGAACAGAATCAAGAAGGCTGCATATGTGGCCCTGATTTCGCTTTTTACCGCTGTTGGCAGCTTGCACGCTGCTCAGGCAGAACGCATTTCCAATCCGGTCGCGGAGTTTTCGGGGCTGGATAAGATTACAGGCCGCATTACGACTTTTGACGTCTATATCAATGAGACGGTTCAATTCGGCGCGCTTCAGGTGACGCCGAAGGTTTGCTATTCCCGCACCGAAAATGAAGCGCCGCGCACCGACAGTTTTGTCGAGGTTGAGGAAATTACGCTGGATCGCAAAATACGCCGTATCTTCACCGGCTGGATGTTCGCAGACAGTCCCGGTCTCAACGCCGTTGAGCATCCGATCTATGACGTTTGGCTGAAAGACTGCAAGCAGAAGTCCGACGTTCCGGCACCGGCGGCAAAGCAGAACTGATCAAACCACCTTCCGACAGTTAGAAAAGGGCAATACCTTCGAGGGCTTGCTCGAGAATTTTCTCGTATTTCTTGCGGGGAACTTCGATTGCACCGAACCGCTCTAGATGCGGCGTGGTGAATTGGGTATCGAGCAACAGAAAACCCTGCTTGACCAGATGTTGCACCAGATAAGCAAGGCAGACCTTTGAAGCGTCACGCTTGCGTGTGAACATGCTCTCACCGAAAAATGCCCTCCCGAGCGTCACGCCATAAAGGCCGCCGACCAGCTTGCCCTCGTGCCATGCCTCGACTGTGTGGCAATGTCCGATTTCGAATAATTTGCCATAGGCTTCGCGGATTGGACCGTTGATCCATGTGCGCGCACGTTCGCCGACCCCGCTGGCGCATCCATCTATGACGCCCTCGAAATCGCTATCCAGCCTGATATCGAAAATGCCCTGCCGAATGGTCTTTTGCAGGCTGCGGGGGATGTGGAAACCATCCAGCGGAATAACACCGCGTTTTTCAGGGCGTACCCAGAAGACCTCTGGATCATCCGCCTCTTCGGCCATCGGGAAAACCCCGGTGGCGTAAGCGCGCAGGAGCAATTCCGGTTCGATTATATAGTCGTCCGGTTTTGCTCCTGCAGTCACTTATTTAAGCGCCTTCGTTCTCAGACTGGCTGGCCAGATATTTTTCCAGCCAGTGGATATCATAGGCACCATTGGCGATGTCCTGATTTCCGATCAGCTCCTGGAACAGGGGCAGGGTCGTCTTGACGCCATCCACCACGAATTCGTCCAGCGCACGACGCAGACGCATCATGCATTCGACGCGGTTGCGTCCGTGCACGATGAGCTTGCCGATGAGGCTGTCGTAATAAGGCGGAATGCGATAGCCGGAATAAACGCCGGAATCCACGCGGATGCCGAGGCCACCAGGCGTATGGTAGTGGGTGATGAGACCCGGCGATGGCGTGAAGGTGCGCGGGTCTTCGGCATTGATGCGGCATTCAATGGCATGGCCAGAGAAACGCACATCTTTCTGCTTCACCGAAAGGCCGAGACCCGCAGCGACACGAATCTGCTCATGCACAAGATCGATGCCGGTGATGGCTTCCGTGACCGGATGCTCCACCTGCAGGCGGGTGTTCATTTCGATGAAATAGAACTCGCCGTTTTCATAGAGGAACTCGATCGTGCCCGCACCGCGATAGCCAAGCTCGGCAACAGCGTTGGCGCAGATCATGCCGATCTTGTCGCGCGCTTCCGAATTAAGAGCCGGAGAGTTGGCTTCTTCCCAGACCTTCTGGTGACGGCGCTGCAAGGAGCAGTCGCGTTCACCCAGATGGATCGCGTTGCCCGCACCATCGCCCATGACCTGAACTTCGATGTGACGCGGCTTTTCGAGATATTTCTCGATATAGACGGCATCGTCACCGAAAGCGGCAGCAGCTTCTGAGCGAGCGGTTGCGAGCGCAACCGACAGGTCTTCCTCGGTACGCGCCACTTTCATGCCGCGACCGCCACCACCGGCCGAAGCCTTGATGATGACCGGGAAGCCGATTTCCTTGGCCACGCGGGCAGCTTCAACATCGTCGGTGATGCCGCCATCGGAACCAGGAACGACCGGAATGCCAAGGCGCTTGGCTGTGCGCTTGGCTTCGATCTTGTCGCCCATGATGCGGATATGCGAGGCGGTGGGGCCGATGAAGGTGATGTTGTGTGCTTCGAGAATTTCCGCAAACTTTGCGTTTTCGGACAGGAAGCCGTAGCCCGGATGGATCGCATCGGCGCCGGTGATCTCGCAAGCAGCAACGATCTGATGAATGTTCAGATAGCTGTCGCGCGAGGGCGGCGGTCCGATACAAACACTTTCATCCGCCAGACGGACATGCATCGCGTCGGCATCTGCCGTGGAGTGAACGGCGACCGTCTTGATGCCCAGTTCCTTACAGGCTCTGAGCACGCGAAGAGCGATTTCGCCACGATTGGCTATGAGGATCTTTTGAAACATGCGCTTGCTGCCAGTTCCCGTTTCGTGAAGTGAAGACACGTCAAACAATGGTTGTGCGACGCTTATTCGATCACGACGAGCGGTTCGCCGAATTCAACCGGCTGGGCGTCATCAATCAAAATGGCCTTGACCGTCCCGGCGCGCGGGGCGGGGATCTGGTTCATGGTCTTCATGGCTTCGATGATGAGGAGGGTCTGGCCTTCCTTCACCTGTGTGCCGACTTCGATAAAGTTGCGGGCGCCCGGTGCCGGAGCGAGATAGGCGGTGCCAACCATCGGCGAAGGAACGGCATTCTTTGCCAGTTCAGCCTTGGTCGGCTCGGCGGCTGCCGGAGCGGCGGCAGGCGCTGCAACAGCAGCCGGTGCTGCGGCCGGATAAACGGTCGCTGCGGCTTGAACCGTTACATTGCGCGAAACGCGGATGCGCAGATCGCCATGTTCGATTTCGATATCCGTGAGGTCGGTATCGTTGAGGATATCCGCCAGATCGCGGATGGTTTCTTTGTCGATGACAGTGTTTTTGCTGGACATATCAGGCCCCTTTTACGCTTTGCCCGTTGTGTTCTTGTTCTTTGGCAATTGCCGCGAGCGCGCGTAGGCCGAGCAGATACCCTTCCGCGCCAAAGCCGCAAATGACGCCTTTGGCGACTGCGGATACATAAGAGTGGTGCCGGAAGGCCTCACGCGTATGAATGTTCGAAAGATGCACTTCCACAACCGTGACCTTTGCAGAGCGGATCGCGTCGTGAATGGCAATTGAAGTGTGGCTGTAGGCCGCCGGATTGATCAGGACATAGGCGTCTTTCTTGCCCGCTTCCTGAATCCAAGTGACCAGATCGCCTTCATAATTGGATTGGCGGAAATCAACGTCAAGATCGAGAGAACCGGATTCGCGCTTGCAAGCCTCTTCAATGTCGGCCAGCGTCGCAACGCCATAAATCCCCGGTTCACGCTTTCCCAGAAGATTGAGATTGGGACCGTTTAGAACAAAAACCGTCTTTGCCATTGTGTCCGCGCCAAATCCTTTGCAACCGATATCGTGTTACCACGAAAATTTAGTAACACTTCGCTTTCCATATAGAGAGCTTGGATGCAAGCCGAAACCCTATAATTCAGTGCAGATGTCCTGCCTGACCGGTTTTTCCCGCTATTCTTTGCGAGATGCACCGGCATTGCGGCATATTTGCTTTAATCGCCGGTTATCACCGAGTTTTGATAAGTCTGTGCCCGAAACGCCTGTCAGGGAAAAGCGTATCGGGCACAGGTGTCAGTTTTACTTCTTGGCGGCGGTACGTGCTGCGGCGATTCTCTCCACCAGACCATCGACACCGATGGCGCCCGGCACCAGCTCGCTGCCGATGATATAGGACGGCGTGCCGGTGATGTTGAGCTGCGTTGCCAATTGATAGGTATCCTGGAAAGCGCCGGTGATCGCCGGGTCTTTCATCTTTTCGCGCAGTGCGGTTTCATCGGCGCCAAGTTTGACGGCATCGGCAATCGCAGATGCCTCGGTCGCGCGCTCCTGTGCGCCCAGCAATACGCCGTGGAATTCAGCATATTTTTCCGGCATCAGCGCCTTGAAGGCCTGCGCAACAATATGCGCCTTCACCGAATCTGGGCCGAGGATCGGGAATTCCTTCATGACGAAACGAACATTCGGATCGTTTTTCAGGATGGCCTGCATGTCGGGCAGGGCGCGCTTGCAATAGCCGCAATTGTAATCGAAGAACTCATAGACGGTTACGTCGCCGTTCGGATTGCCAAAAACTGCGTCATGCTCGGGGTGGTAAAGTGCGCTCTGGTTGGCAGCCAGCACCTTCTTGACCTGCTCCTGCGCGTCATGCGCCTGCTTGGTTTCGAGCGCGGTCTGCACTTCCAGCATCAGTTCTGGGTTCTTGAGAAGATAGTTGCGCACCACATTTTCAATGGCTTGCTGGTTAAGCGGTGCTTCAGCTGTTACTGCCGCTGCTGCTGGGGCGACGGGCGCAGCCGAATGGCGCGACAGACCCGCACCATAGCCAAGAGCCAGCGCTGCCAGACCGACAATGCCGCTTGCCAGCGTGATGGAAACTGCGTTCTTCATCTTCAAATTCCAATCCGTTTAAAAATACGCCCTGCCAGGAGGACTATGTCGGGCGTTATTTGCTTTTCTTCGTATTGATAATGTCCTGCGCACGCAACCAGTCCGGCGAGCCGGATTTCAGCTGCTTCTGTGCGCGGATTGCGAATATTTGGGCATCCTGAAGTTTGCCCGCATAGAAGTTCATGTCGGCGGTTGCGAGGTCTGCAAGGCCCATATTGCCCTGCTGGCCATAGGCCTGCGCGAGATATCCATAGCCGCCCGGAAACTCGGGATCGGAAGCAATGCCCGCTTTGATCTCCTTGATCGCGGTTGGCATGTTCGCCTTTGTGCCCGTCAGCATGAGTGCCCGTCCGTAGCTCATGCGCAGCAGCGGAGACTTGCGTGGGTCGAGCGATACGGCGGTCTGGAAAGCCTTTGCTGCGCCGGCGGCATCATTCGCCTTGATGAGAACTTCGCCGCGCATTTCAAAGAAATAAGGGTTCTTCGGCTGTTCCTTGATCAGCGCGTCGAATTTGGGCTGGGCGGAACGCGCAGCACCGTTCAGATAGGTGGTGATGGCGCTGCCATAGCGCGCCGGAAGCCCGCCGGGATTGCTGCGAAACATGCGTTGCAGCGCGCCCATATTGCCCGAATAAGCGGCAATCTTGGCGCGTGCCATGTCGTGACGCAATTGAAGTGCGGGCGAATCCGTCTTGTTGAAGTTTGGGCTCTTCTTGGCCAGTTCTTCCAGATTGGCGATACGTTCACGCGGAAGCGGGTGGCTGATGCGATATTGATCGATCTGCGTGCCTGACAGGGAGAGGGCGGAGGCAAAACGCTGGAACGTGTCCAGCATTCCCTTGGACGACTGCCCGGTCGCATTGAGATAATTGACTGCCATACGGTCGGCGGTCATTTCCTCGGTACGCTGATAGCTGAGCAGGCTGCGCATTGCCGCCTCGGCGCTGCCAAGCGCGATGCCGCCGCCTGCACCGGCTGCAGACCCGCTGCCTGCTGCTGCGCCTGCAACGCCTGCGCCCACGCCGAGCAACATGCCGATCACCGCCATGGTCCGCGCGCGGCTCAACTGTTCCCGCAGGCGATCCTGATGCCCGCCCGCCAGATGGCCCGCCTCATGCGCGATCACGCCGATGATTTCATTGGGCGTATCGGCCTGCATGATCGCGCCGGTATTGATGAAAATGCGCCGCCCATCGACAAAGGCGTTGAAACTCGGCGAATTGACGAGGATGACGCGCACGCCACGGCTGGAAAGACCAGCGGCCTTCAGGATCGGCGCGGCATAATCTGAAACCAGTGCTTCGATTTCCGCGTCGCGCACGATCGGTACACCACGCGACTGGGCGGATGCAGGCATAACTCCCGTCACCGCCACGGCAAGTGCTGAAAGTGCGGCCACAGAACGGCGGACAAATCGTCCAAAGGATAAGGTTCCAGTCGGGAACGGCGCGATCAATGCTGCCATAATGCTCGTCGTCCTCCTCGTCATTTCATGCGAATCTCGCATCGGTTCATTCATCGTATCGGGAAACAAGTTCCGGTTCAGGACCTTATAGCCGTCTCAGCGCTTTTTAAACGATATCTCGACAAGGCAGCATGATCTTAAAAGTCGGATATCGGGCGTGCAATCTCTGCCGACTTTGATATCCGGTCAATTCCGATATTGTTGCCATCAATCTGTAGACCCCAAAGCGCGTTATGACTGCGCTACCGGTGTCGTTTACAAGCATTCATCCAAGACAATGTACCCAATTTCCTAAAAGCGCTGTTGCTTTAGCAATCCGGCGTTTATACGGCGGTGATGTTGTGTTGTGTCCGTGCGGCGGCTCCAGCGGAGCGCCTGCAATGTTCTGGAGGTAAAGTTGATCAGTCTTTCTAGCCGCAGCGCGGTTGAGCCATTCCACGCCATGGATGTTCTGGCCGAAGCCAACCGCCGCCGCGCGGCAGGTCATCCGATCATTTCGATGGCGGTTGGCCAGCCCGCAGATCCGGCACCGCAAATCGTGCGGCAGGCCGCCGAACAGGCGTTGAAAGACGGGCGCATCGGCTATACCGACGCGCTGGGGCTGGTTGAACTGCGTGAAGCGATTGCCACGCATTATGCCGATCATTACGGCGTTTCCGTTTCGGCAGATCGAATAGCGGTTACGACCGGCTCTTCGGCGGCCTTCAATCTGGCTTTTGTCGTCTATTTCGATCCAGGCGACCGGGTGGCGATCACGCGCCCGGGCTATCCGGCTTACCGCAATATTCTGACAGCGCTTGGGCTGGAAGTGGTGGAAATCCCAACCGGCAATGGCTCATCGGCGGCGCTGACTGCCGAGGCTTTGGCGGCTGCGCACGCCGAAAAGCCGTTGAAGGGCGTATTATTTGCAAGCCCGGCCAATCCAACAGGCGCAGTCATTGCCAAGCCTGAACTGAGGGCGATCATCGATACGGCCCGTTCGCTTGGCATTCGCGTGATTTCGGACGAAATTTATCACCGGCTTTCCTATGAAACCGACGATGTGACGGCGCTTGAAATCGCCGACGATGTCACGATCATCAATTCGTTCTCGAAATATTACTGCATGACGGGTTGGCGTATCGGCTGGATGGTTCTGCCGGAGGGCGATGTTCGCGCCATCGAACGGCTGAGCCAAAGCCTTTATATTTCCGCGCCAGAGCTTTCGCAGCGCGCGGCCATCGAGGCTTTCCACGCCACTGCCGAACTGGAGCGCATCAAGGATCGCTATCGCCAGAACCGCGCCATCCTGCTGGAACACCTGCCGCAAATGGGGCTGAAACTCGCGGCACCGATGGACGGTGCATTCTACGCTTATTGCGACGTTTCACGCTTCACCAATGACAGCATGGAATTTGCGCGCAAGATGATTGCCGAGATCAACATCGCCGCAACGCCGGGCCGCGATTTCGATCCGCTGGATGGCCACCGTACCATGCGCTTTTCCTATGCTGGAAAAGTCGAGGAAATGCAGGAAGCGGTTCGCCGCCTGGAAGATTGGCTTCCGCAACAGTCAGCCTGAAACCAAAGATGCAAAAAAACCGGCGTTTCCGCCGGTTTTTTTTATTTCTGATGTTCGGGCAGAGCTTAAAAGAAACCCTTCTTCTGCCACCAGCCGCCACGCTTCGGCTTCTGTTCGTCACTCTCGCTCGATGTGACGACAGGCTCAACATTCTTGGCCGGTTCTTCGATCACAGCCACTTCGGTTTCGACTTCAACAGCTTCGGCAGCGCCTTCTTCAACCTCTACCGGCTTGGCAGCTGCTTTGCGGGTGCGGCGCTTCGGCTTATCAGCTTCCACGGCTTCAGGCGCTTCTACGGCTTCCGGTGCGGCGTCGTCGGCCTTCTTGCGAGACCGGGTCTTCCGGGCTGGCTTGACAGGGGCTTCTTCGACTTCTGCAGCAACCACCTCATCTGCGGCTTCCTCAGTCTTTGCAGACTTGCGGGCACGCGGCTTGCGGGCAGCCTTGGCTGGCTTTTCGGCTTCAGCCGGCGCTTCGGCAGCTTCCGTTGCAACAGCAACCGCTTCCACAACCTCAACAATTTCGGCCTTGGCAGCGACGACTTCGGCTGCAGCAGCTTCAATAGCGGCCTCGGCCTTTACCGGCAGAACAGGCGTGTAGCCGACAAACTCCGGATCAGGAACCTTGCGACCGCGCACCTCGTCTTCACGACGATTCTTGCGTCCACCGCGACGGCCACGACGGCGCTTCTTACGGCGATCATCGTCGCTCAAAGCGGCATCCGACCGCGGTTCAGAAGCTTCATCGCCTTCATCCGCATCGTCTTCGGCATCTTCGGTGGCAGCATTGTCCTGAGCGGTCTGTTCGCGGTTGTCGCGATCCTTGCCGCCACGACGGCGACGACGGCGACGACGCTTGCGGTCGCCTTCCTCGCTGCGCTCTTCCCGAGCCGGCGCTTCGGCCTTGACGTCTTCTTCTTCCTCGTCTTCCTCGACCGGAATTTCAGGATCTTCGATGTCGTCTTCGATATAGGCCATCGGCTGGACAGGAGGCTGTGTCACCGGACGGGTGGACGGCGCGCCCTTGTCGATCGCAAAATGCTGGTGACCGACGCTTTCATCGGCGTCGATGCTGATGGCGACGCCAAAGCGGCCTTCCAGATCGGCCAGCAACTGGCGCTTGTGGTTCAGCACATAAAGCGCCGAAGCCGCTGGCGTGCGAACATTGATGTCAAAGCCCGAATGACGCAGCAGATAATCTTCAATGCCGCGAATGATATGCAGCGCCATCGACGAGTCCGAGCGGACATGGCCGGTGCCGCCGCAATGCTGGCAAACCTGCATCGTGCTTTCCAGCACCGATGCGCGAATGCGCTGGCGCGACATTTCCAGAAGGCCGAAATGCGAGATGCGACCAACCTGAATGCGGGCGCGGTCGTCCTTCAGGCAGTCCTTCATCTTCTTTTCGACAGCGCGATTGTTGCGCTTTTCTTCCATGTCGATGAAGTCGACGACGATCAGGCCGGCAAGGTCGCGCAGGCGCAGCTGGCGCGCCACTTCTTCGGCTGCTTCCAGATTGGTCTGGAGCGCGGTGTCTTCGATGGAATGTTCGCGCGTCGAGCGACCGGAGTTGACGTCGATGGCAACCAGCGCTTCAGTCTGGTTGATGATCAGGTAACCACCCGATTTCAGCGTCACCTGCGGCAGCAGCATGCGGTCGAGCTGGGCTTCGACGCCATTGCGTGTGAAGATCGGCACCTGTTCGCGATAGGGCTGGACCACCTTGGCATGGCTCGGCATGAGCATGCGCATAAAGTCCTTGGCCTCGCGATAGCCGTTCTCGCCGGAAACGAGGATTTCCGTGATGTCCTTGTTATAAAGGTCGCGGATCGAGCGTTTGATCAGGCTGCCTTCTTCGTAGACGAGGGACGGCGCCGTCGACTGCAAGGTCAGCGTACGGACATTTTCCCAAAGGCGCATCAGATATTCGTAGTCGCGCTTGACTTCCGCCTTGGTGCGATTGGCGCCAGCGGTACGCAGGATCACGCCCATGCCCTGCGGCACTTCGAGTTCCTTGACGATTTCCTTCAGTCGCTTGCGATCCTGCGGTTGGGTGATCTTGCGGGAAATGCCGCCCCCACGCGCGGTGTTCGGCATCAGCACCGAATAACGACCGGCCAGCGACAGATAGGTCGTGAGAGCAGCGCCCTTGTTGCCGCGCTCTTCCTTGACCACCTGCACCAGCAGAATCTGGCGGCGCTTGATGACTTCCTGAATGTTGTACTGGCGGCGATGGGTGCGGGTATGCGTCGGCAGTTCTTCCAGCGCATCTTCCGAACCGACCGATTCGACCATGTCTTCTTCATGCTCGACATCGTCTTCGTCGCCATTGTCGATGGCTTCCGAAATCACGTCGCCCTTATGCGACAGGGCGCTTGCAGGTGTGCCAGGCACATAATTCGCAAAACCGGGACCGACGGGCTCGGCTGCGGGCAGGCCGTTATCCGATGCGCTGGCCTGTCCCTTGTTCTGGTTGTCGCGTCCACCGCGGCGGCGATTGCGACGCGAGCGGTCATTCGACCGTTCACCCGAACGCTCGCCAGAGCGTTCGCTCTTGGCGCGCGGCTCGTCATCATCGTCGTCTTCGGCGCGCTGCGCCTTGGCTTCCGCTTCAAGCAGCGCCAAACGATCCGCGACCGGAATCTGGTAATAATCGGGATGGATTTCCGAGAAGGCGAGGAAACCGTGACGGTTGCCGCCATATTCCACAAATGCAGCCTGAAGCGAAGGTTCGACGCGCGTGACCCGCGCGAGGTAGATATTGCCTTTCAGCTGCTTCTTGTGTTCCGACTCGAAGTCGAATTCTTCAATCTTGTTACCGCGCGTAACAATGACGCGGGTTTCCTCCGGGTGGGAGGCATCGATGAGCATTTTGTTGGACATTAGTGTCTTTCCTACCGGCGCGAAGACGCAAAACACGTGCGCCGGAGGAAGCCCTGAAGGCTGCCGACCTAACCGTATTGCATCTGCCGGATGGTTCTGGGTTCGCCGGAACATAAGCTGCTGCCTTTACGCGCGACGGCCACGTGGCGATCACGGTCTTTAGGCTTGCGATGGTCAGTCTTACTAGACCCATAGCTGTTCCGAACGAAACGACCTCAATATATGACCCGGAGACCGGGCCGATTTCATTGCTCTTCTCGAGCGTTAAAGCGCCGTGCGTCTAACTGGACGCACAAGGACACCTTAAATTCTCAAATCCACGCACCGTTCTATCCTGAAGCCGGACCCGGCTTTAAGTTCGATGCGGTGGCGACAGCGCGTAACAATGCGCAATCGACCAATCAAAAGTGGAGGGCGGGGGAGCCACATCTCCACTGAATTCTGTTCCGGCCACCGGGACTGTGAGCGTATAAACCACTGTTCTCGCTCTCGTTCTCTCCGGTCATATTCGAAAACCGGCAAACGATTCTGACAGCTAACCCGTAACCTGCATTAGCTTTTATGGCGTCGGATGCATGATGACAAGTACGAATATCAGTTGACATTCGCATCGCAATTTCGTCGTAACCCGAATGTAGGTCATATTCGCGGCTCAATTGCGGCTGGAAATCCTTCGTTAACCGTAGTTCTGTACGACAGTTTCATGAGTTGCGTGCAGCGGGTCGGGTGGACAGTTGCGCATTGAGGCGCACATAAAAGCGCGGGCATCGCTATTCGGTGTCACCAATTCAATATTATTCGATCGTGATGGCGAATGCATTTTCGAAACGGTGAAAAAGCAACGACAATCTCTGCAACTGTGCGGCAATGGCTGGCGCTTGCGGTCTTTCTCTTTGTGGGGCTCTTTCAGGTGGGCGCCGCTCTGGCCGCCGATCAGTCCGGACAGCCGCTGACGGCGCTCACTTTTCGCATGGCAGGCGATGATCTGCGCACCCGCATCGTCGTGATGTTCGACCGCGAGCCGGAACTGACGACGCGCCTTTTCGACAATCCCCATCGTCTGGTGATCGAGTTGCCCGAAACCCGTTTCGGGTTCGACGAAAAGAGCCTTGAAGCCAGAGGTCTGGTTTCCAATGTTCGTTACGGACTGGCGGGGAAGGGGCGTTCGCGCCTTATCCTGACCTTGCGTGGCCCCTTCAAGGTGGAAAATCTGCGCGTTTTGAAAAATGAAAGCGCGTCGGGTTATCGTCTTGTGGCGGATATGGTCGCAACGTCCGACCGGGAATTCACTGCACAACTGCAAGGGCGTTCGGAAATCACGAGTTCGACCGAGCGCAAGGCTGCGCTTTCTGCTCAATCAACCAAGATCGAGACCCGACCGTTTACGGTGATGATCGATCCGGGCCATGGCGGCATCGATAGCGGTGCTGAAAGCCTGAGCGGTATCAAGGAAAAAGACCTGACGCTCGCCTTCGGTGTCGAATTGCGCGACCGTCTTGCGCAGGAAAAGAACATTCAGGTTCTGATGACACGGGACGACGATACTTATCTTCGCTTGTCCGAACGCGTCCGCATCGCCCGCCAGCATGAGGCCGATCTGTTCATCTCCATCCATGCTGATACGATCAATCAGCAGGATATTCGCGGCGCGACGGTCTATACGATTTCCGACAAGGCGTCGGATGCGGTAGCGCGCGCCATGGCGGAACGTGAAAACAAATCCGACAATCTGGGAGGCACCGCGCCGGAAGAAGTGCCGGAAGTTGCCGATATCCTGCTCGATCTGACGCGCCGCGAGACCCATAGCTTCTCGCTGAGCTTTGCGGAAAAGGTGATCGCACAATTGCAGGGGCAGGTTAATCTCATCAACAATCCGCACCGTTTTGCCGGATTTCAGGTGCTGCGCGCCCCGGACGTGCCTTCTGTATTGATCGAAATCGGCTATCTGTCGAATGCAGAAGACGAAAAACTCATAAGCAACCCGGAATGGCGGAAAAAACTTGCTGACCGACTTGCTTTGGCAATCAAGTCGTTCGAAACGTTACGGCGCCCGGCAATCGTAACAAAAGGTTGAGCACCAGCACGACGATGCATGCATGCAACAGTTTGTCGTATTTTTATTCCGGGACCGAGCCTAAAGATGTTAATTCTGTTAAAACGCATAAACGATCTTGCGTTTGACGCATTTGATGGTCACTAAGCCTGATACCATGAACCTTACGGGGCTCGTGGGTTGGCGGTTGGCGCATTGACGCTTATCATGGGCATAATCTGACGGCAGGATTCCGCAAATATGGTAAGGCTTATCGGTTATTTCTTCGGGATTGGTACGGTGCTGATGCTTCTGGCAGCAGGCGGCGTTGCCCTTTACGTCGGAAGCCTTAGCAAAGATTTGCCCGATTATGAGGTGCTGGCGAAGTACGAGCCGCCGGTCATGACCCGCGTTCATGCATCGGACGGCAGCCTGATGGCGGAGTTCGCGCGCGAGCGTCGCATGTACTTGCCAATCCAGGCTGTGCCGAACCGGGTCAAGGCTGCGTTCATCTCCGCCGAAGACAAGACCTTCTACGAACATCATGGTCTCGATTTCGGTGGTCTGGCACGCGCCGTTATCACCAACGTCAAGAATATGGGCTCGGGTCGCCGCCCGATGGGCGCATCGACCATCACGCAGCAGGTCGCGAAGAACTTCCTCCTGTCCTCGACCCAGACCTATGACCGCAAGATTCGTGAAGCGATTCTGGCCATGCGTATCGAGCAGGCCTATTCCAAGGATCGCATTCTCGAACTCTATCTGAATGAAATCTTCTTCGGCCTTGGCTCTTACGGTATCGCCAGCGCGGCACTGACCTATTTTGACAAGTCGGTCGGCGAACTGAACATCGCGGAGAGCGCGTATCTCGCAGCACTTCCGAAGGGCCCGAACAATTATCATCCCTTCCGCCAGCCAGCCCGCGCCATGGAACGCCGCAACTGGGTGATCGATCGTATGGCCGAAAACGGCTATATCACGACAGCGGAGGCGGAAGACGCGAAGAAGCAGCCGCTCGGCGTCACATCGCGCAGCGATATGCACTATGTCTTCGCATCGGAATATTTCACCGAGGAAGTGCGCCGCCAGATCATCCAGAAATATGGTGTCGACGCCCTGTATGAAGGCGGCCTGTCGGTCCGCACGACACTGAACCCGACCTTGCAGGTCGAAGCACGCAAATCACTGCAGTCTGCGCTTCTGCGCTATGACGAGGCACGCGGCTGGCGCGGGCCGTTGAAGAATGTCGATCTCGGTAATGATTGGGGCACCGCCTTCGGCGACATGCAATCCTATTCGGATGTTCCGGAATGGCAGCTCGCCATTGTGCTGAATGTTTCCGCTGCCGGTGCCGATATCGGCCTCCAGCCGGAAGTCGAAGCGTCCGGATCGCGCAGCAAGGAGCGCAAGCGCGCCTTTATCACCGCCGACGACATGAAGTGGGCGATGCGCGTCACCAATATCGATGGCAAGCGCAGCAGTGCGAAGTCGCCGGAAGGCGTGCTTAACACTGGCGATATCATCTATGTCTCGAAGGAAGGCAACGGCTATCGGCTTCAGCAGCCGCCGAAGCTTGAAGGCGCTCTCGTCGCCATGGACCCGCATACGGGTCGTGTTCTGTCGATGGTCGGCGGCTTCTCCTATGCGGAATCGGAATTCAACCGCGCCACACAGGCCTATCGCCAGCCGGGTTCGTCGTTCAAGCCGTTCGTCTACGCTGCGGCGCTCGACAATGGTTATACGCCTGCTTCCGTGGTTCTGGACGGTCCGCTGGAAGTCAATCAGGGCGGTACGCTCGGTGTCTGGGCGCCGAAGAACTATTCGGGCAAATTCGCCGGTCCGTCCACGCTTCGCTACGGTATCGAGCAGTCGCGTAACGTCATGACCGTGCGTCTGGCACAGGACATGGGCATGAAGCTTGTCGCTGAATATGCCGAACGTTTCGGCGTTTACGACAAGATGCTGCCGGTTCTCTCCATGTCGCTCGGCGCGGGTGAAACCACCGTACTGCGCATGGTAACGGCCTATTCCGTCATCGCCAATGGTGGCCAGAGCATCACGCCGTCGATGATCGACCGTATTCAGGACCGTTACGGCAAGACCGTGTTCAAGCACGATGCGCGCCAGTGCGAAGGCTGCAATGCGCAGGATTGGGCCAATCAGGAAGAACCGACACTGATCGACAATCGCGATCAGGTGCTGGACCCGATGACGGCCTATCAGATCACATCAATGATGGAAGGCGTTGTTCAGCGCGGCACGGCGCAGATTCTGAAGAGCCTCGACCGTCCGCTGGCTGGCAAGACCGGCACGTCCAATGACGAAAAGGACGCATGGTTCGTCGGCTTTACGCCGGACCTCGTGGTCGGCGTATTCATGGGCTACGACACGCCGACATCGCTCGGACGCGGCAATACCGGCGGCGGCTTGGCCGCTCCTGTGTTCAAATCCTTCATGGAGCAGGCGCTGGCTGGAACGCCCAAGGTGGACTTCCGCGTACCGGAAGGCATGACGCTGATTGCGATCAACCGCAAGACCGGTATGCGCACCAATGAGGGTGACCCGAATCTGATCATGGAAGCCTTCAAGCCGGGCACGGGACCATCCGACAGCTATTCGGTCATCGGTATGGATTCGTTCCGTGAAGGCGCGCCTGTCGCACCGCAATCGCCGCAAGCAACCCGTGCAATCAACTCCGGCTCGGGCGGACTTTACTGATCCGGTTACAGGGCTTTGGCCTTTACACAGCGTGGCCGCGTCACTATGGTCCGCGGCGCTTGGACAGGCTGTCCGACGCTGGAAATGACGAGCCGGGCTTTGCGTCCGGTTTGGTTTCCCATTGAAATAGGAATTACTGAAGGAACGATTTGCCCATGCGCGCGGAAATCGAGACGCTGGTTGACGAAATCAAGCAGGCCATAAGCCTGCTGAGGAGGCATCTTTGACTGGGATCAGGCGATAAAACGTCTCGGCTATCTCAATCAGAAGGCCGAAGATCCCACACTCTGGAATGATGCCCAGGAAGCCCAGAAGCTGATGCGTGAGCGCCAGCAGCTGGAAGACAGCATTAACGGTATCAATCAGCTTACCCAGACATTGAACGACAGCATCGAACTCATCGCCATGGGCGAGGAGGAAGGCGACAAGTCGATCATCGACGACGCGGAAAACACCATCCGCGAACTCAAGGTCGAGATCGATCACCGCCAGATCGACATGCTGCTGTCGGGCGAAGCCGATGCCAACGACACCTATGTCGAAGTGCATGCCGGCGCCGGCGGCACGGAAAGCCAGGACTGGGCGTCGATGCTGCTGCGCATGTATACGCGCTGGGCAGAACGCAACGGCCGCAAGGTCGAAGTGATGGAAGTGCACGATGGCGATGAAGCGGGCATCAAATCCGCGACCATTCTCGTCAAGGGGCACAATTCATACGGCATGATGAAGACCGAATCAGGCGTTCATCGTCTGGTCCGCATCTCGCCCTACGATTCCAATGCGCGTCGCCATACGTCCTTCGCCAGTATCTGGGTTTACCCGGTGATCGATGACAATATCGATGTGCAGGTGACGGAAGCAGACGTTCGCATCGATACCTATCGTGCATCGGGTGCCGGTGGTCAGCACGTCAACACGACGGACTCCGCAGTGCGTATCACGCATATCGCGAGCGGTATCGTGGTGCAGTGTCAGGCGGAACGTTCGCAGCACAAGAACCGTGAAAAAGCATGGTCGATGCTGCGGGCGCGTTTGTACGAGGAAGAGCTGAAAAAGCGCGAAGAAGCGACGGACGCAGCCAATGCCACCAAGACGGATATCGGCTGGGGGCATCAGATTCGTTCCTACGTTCTGCAGCCATACCAGTTGGTGAAGGATTTGCGCACCGGCGTGGAAAGCACCAATCCGCAGGAAGTGCTGGATGGCGCGGTAACGCCTTTCATGGAAGCAGCGCTCGCACACCGCATTCAGGGTGGTGGCGAGATGATCGACGATATCGACTGATATCTGTTCGAAATCCGCGAATAACAAAAACCCGGCCTCGGCGCCGGGTTTTTTATGGCTGTTGTTAAAGCAGCGGCTCTATCTGTTTGCCCGCTTTGAGAAAATTGACCGGATTGACGGGACGACCGTTCTCGCGCACTTCATAATGAAGGTGACTCCCGGTCGAACGCCCGGTGCTGCCCGCCTGACCGATGACCATGCCGCGGGTGATCTTCTGCCCGTCGCGGACCAGAACCTGCGAGAGATGCGCAAAGCGTGTGGCAAAACCATTGCCGTGGTCAATCTCGACCATATTGCCATAGCCGCCAAAGCGTCCTGCCTTCATGACCGTTCCGGCAGCCGTGGCCCGGATCGTCTGGCCATAGGCGGCGCGAAAATCGATGCCTGAATGAAAGGCTGCGCTGCCGAAAAACGGGTCGCTGCGATATCCGAAAAGGCTCGTCACCGGCATACCGGGGGCAGGGTTCGCGAGCGGCATCGCCGTGATTTGTTTGCGAACGCTATCGAGCCGTTCCAGTGCACTGTCGAGATTGCGGATCTGCATGTCGAAATCATTGACGATTGTGCCGGGCGCTGAAATCGGAATCAGCGGGCCGCCCATGGCAGAATGCGCCTTGTCCGAGGTTTCGATGCGAAGCCCGGCGGAATTTAGCGTGTCGACGATGGTGTCGGCTTTTTCATAAGCGGCATCCGCCAGATTGCGCACCTTGCCATTCTGTTCGCTTTCGATGCGATGGAGGGTCTGGTTGATGGTGGCAAGCAACTTGTCGGAGGTCTCGATTGTGGATTCACCTGACATGCCGCCCGCAAGACGCAGACCCAGCGGTCCCGCATCGGCACGACGCTCCAGTTTGACATTCGCGGGCACAGGCCCGGTTATGATCGGATCGATGCCGGGAAAGTCCCGCTCGCCAATCGCCTCATCCGGGATAAGCTGGCTATGCTCTTCGGCGAAGGGGACGGGCTGTGTCGGCATATCCGGCATTGGCTGCAACTTCGATGCCCGTTCCAGCAAAGGCGCAAGCTTGCCATCGCGCGCGCTCAGCGTCTGCTGTCGCTGCATGAGTTCAGCGAGCTTGTTTTCCATGACCTGCTGGTCAAGCATCTGGCGGCTCGTAATGCGGTCCACTTCCGTGCGCAGCAGCGAAATCCGGTCTTCATAAAGCTGCTGGTTGCGTGCCTGTCGCGCAATGCTGGAACTGATCAGATCATCGCGCAGCACGAGATAGGCGGTGGAGCCGAGATAGGCAGTTGAAAGCGCCAGAAACGCCGCTCCGCCTGCAATGGCCATCCAAGGGCGAAACGTGAAATGGCTGATTTTCTCGCCGCGAGCGATAATGACGACAGGCGGTTCCTTGCGTTCACCGAAGACCGTCTTTCCCGTTGTTTTCGCCCGTTTATTCGTCATGGCACCCACATGCCCCCCGATAGAGCAGCTCGGAACCTGAACACGGATGCGAACTGCAAAATTCTGGCGGAACGTTCTGGAAAACGCACCGATTCCCTAAGTTTGATTACAACTTATTAGGGTTAATAAAGCTTTGCATTCGTGGCTTGCGCCAGCCATGCGGGCCGGAAAGTGTCTCAGATCGAGACCGGAGACAGGTTGCGATAAAAGGACGGCGTCAGTCCGGCTTCGGCCCGTGCCAAATCGTTGAACGGCGGCTTGAGATCGCCGCGAAAATTGGTGCGTACCAGTTCCTGAAAGCGGGCGACCGGATCGATGCGATTACGCGCGCAGAAAAAGCGAAACCATTTCGCGCCGACCGCGACATGGGTTTTCTCGTCGTTATAGATGATGTCCAGTATCGCTGCCGTCTCATGATCGCCGGTTTCGATCATCTTTTCCAGAAGCGACGGCGTCAAATCCAGCCCACGCGCTTCGAGTATCAGCGGCACCACGGCCAGCCGCGCCTCCAGATCATTGCGCGTTTGATGCGCCGATTGCCACAGCCCGTCATGAGCAGGCATGTCACCATAATCGGCGCCAAGGTCTTTCAGGCGATTGCGCAGCAAAGTGAAATGCCGCGCCTCGTCATCAGCGACTTTCATCCAGCCATCGAAAAAGCTCCGCGGAATGGGCTTGGCTGCAAAGCGGGCCACGATATCGAGCGCCAGATCGATGGCATTCAACTCGATATGCGCAAGAGCGTGCATCAGCGCGATACGGCCATGCTCCGTGTGGAGCGAGCGCTTCTTCATCATGCGCGGCGGGACAAGCTCCGGCTTGTCCGGACGGCCCGGACGATCTGGCAAAGGCGGGTCGAGCGGGCTTCGCACCGAAAGCGTGCGCCCGAACCAGCGCGCCGCCGTCTCGCGCGTGAGGCGGACTTTGTCGTCCAGATCGGCTGCAGCAATGGCACGAATGGCATTGCCACGCAGCGTTTGTTCGGGGGCCTTGGTCTCGCGCATCACAGGATACACTCCGTCGGGCTATAGGGCGCGAGCCGCTTCCAGCACGTCTTCGGCGTGACCGGCAACTTTCACCTTGTTCCAGACCCGTGCGATACGGCTAGCGGCATCGATCAGAAAGGTTGTACGCTCGACGCCCATATATTTGCGGCCATACATGCTTTTCTCGACCCACACGCCATAGGCTTCCAGAGCTGTGCGTTCTTCGTCTGCGACGAGATCGACGGTCAGATCGTGCTTTTTGCGAAACTTGGCATGTTTCGTGGCGCTGTCTGGCGACAGGCCGATTACCCGCGCACCGATTTTGTCGAATTCCGGCTTCAATTGTGAAAAGGCAATCGCTTCCTTGGTGCAGCCCGATGTGTCATCCTTGGGATAGAAATAGAGGACGACAGGCTTGCCTTTCAACGACGAAAGGGTGAGTTGACCGCTTCCCGAAAGTCCATCTGACGGCAAGCTGAAATCCGGTGCCGTTTCGCCAACTTGGGGATGAGCCATATCTGTGCCTTTCTTTTATGGATTAGCATGGAAATCACCTGTTACAGTCCGAGCTATCGCATTCGAGTGACGCTTGTGCAACCATGGAAACCGCATCGTTTCGCAGATTGGCGAAATGTCGGAAAATGGACGCAAGCGCAAACCGCAGGCACCGTCTCAGATGGAAAGGGTGAGTAAAATCAATTCAATACGATAGTTTCATGATTCATCTTATGAAGCGTCGTCGATTGCAGCACTTGATATCCGGCTGGGTTGTTGACAGAAAAACCGAAACGAATCCGCTTCACGAAGCGGGAGATGGATAGAATCGAGCGTCTGGCCGCTGATGGCGCGGATGGTCTCGCAGACGGCCCGTTGCGCTCGGGACGGTCATTTATTTCGCGTTGTTCCCATGCTTTCGTTTCGATTTGCATTCTGCTCGTTCTGGTCGGTGGTGCGGGTTTTCTCATTCTTCGTGGCGGCGTGAACAGCGAGCTTTTGCGTAATGAAGCGCAGAAGGCTCTGGTCGGCGTGCTGGGCGATGGCGCGTCCGCTTCGATTGGCAGCGCCGCGCTTTCGCTCGATCAGGATAGCCATGTCGCCATGGAAGCGCGGGACGTTTCCGTGACCGACCCCAGGCAGGGCGTTGAAATCAAAGGCATCCGGTCTGTGCGCCTTGGTCTGGCGCCTCTGCCGCTCTTGACCGGCTCGGTGCGCGTGGCGCAGCTCGAAGTCGAGGGCGTGACCTTCGATATGCCGGAGGCGAAGGGCGACGGTTTCTGGAAGTCCCTGCCTTACGATGAGCGCGGCATCGTCGATTTCGATGCGGTTTCGGAGCAAATTTTCGCGGCAATGCGCAAGAGCGTCGAGCTTTTGCGCCAGCAGGACACCCGCGCCATTGGCATTTTCAACAGCACCATCCGCTTCAATGCAGGTGATGCTCAGCAATCCGTGGAAATCAAGACTGCGCGACTGGTGGAAGATCAAGGCAAGATCGCCATCACGGGTGATCTGCTCTGGCAGGGCAAGAGGATCGCGATTGACGGCAAGATTGATCGCGATGTTGCTGATAACAGCCTTCAGGGCTTCGCGCTTAACATCAATGATATTCCCGTTAAGCTCGGATCGCCGCCTGAAGTAACGCCTGTCATGGCGAACAACAGGATCAATCCGGCGCATTTCGAGCTGGACGGTCAGGCAAAAATTACGCTTTCCGGCACAGCCGCGACGGGCGACCGGCCCGAACGCCTTGGCGTTGATCTGGGCGTCGATGGCATCGACATGCAGATGGGGCGGGTCGAGGACGTGCGCGGCAGTGCGCTTTTGAGCCTTGAGCATCAGGTGGGTAGCCGCAAGATCGAGATCAAGCAATCGCGGCTGCAATTGGGGGGACTTCAGGCGCAGTTCAACGGCGCATTCGGGCCAGAACCGGAGGATGCGGGCAATGAGGACGGTCCGGCCTATCGTTTCGAGGTTCTGACCAGTTCGGCGACGAGCATGCCAGCGGAGTCTACAGAGCAGCCGCTGTCCTTCGCAACCCGCATATCTGGTCGTTTTCTGGCTGATCAGCTGCGTGTGCAGTTTGCCAATCTCGATGTGCAGACCGAAAACGGTCAGCTTTACGGGCAGGGCGGCATGGCGTTCGGCAATGGCTCGCCTGAAATGATCTTCATGCTGCGCATTCCTAAAATGCCTGTGGCTGACGCCAAGCATCTCTGGCCCATCGACGTGGCCGATGGCGCGCGTGAATGGGTTCTGAAAAACCTTTACGGCGGCACGCTGAAAGATAGCCAGATCGACATCTCGCTGGCTGCCGGACGCTTTAACGGTCCGGGTCTGCCGCCACCGCTGACGGGCGATGAAATCAAAGGCGATTTCAAGGTGTTTGATACACGTCTTGACGTGGTCGGTGAATTGCCGCCGGTGCGCGATGCCGATGGCGTGATCACCGTTCGCGGTGCGCATACGACGATCAAGCTCCCCAAGGGGGTCGTCTATACGGCGCAAAACAGAAAGGCCGACGTTTCCAACGGCACGCTCATCATTCCTTGGGGGCCGCAGCGTCCGGTTATTTCCGATCTCGATATTACGGTTTCGGGCGATGCATCCGCCATCGCTGAGATTGCCGGTAAAAAGCCCATTGATGTTCTGAAAAACGTGCCCTTCCTACCGGAAGACGTATCGGGCGATGTGAAGGCGCAGGTGAAGGTGAGCTTTGCCGTGTCGAAGGACCCGCCGCCCGGCACTTTGAAATGGAGCGCCGATATCGGCTTCAACAATCTGGATATCGCAAAGCCGGTGGGCGGATCGAATGTCAGCAATGCGACAGGCACGATCAAGGTTGACCAGACCGCCGCTGTCATCACCGCTGATGCTAAACTCGATGGCGTGCCCGGCAAGGTGACGATGACCGAGCCGGTTAATCTGTCCGGACCGGCCAAGCGCGATCAGAAGATCAAGCTGGAAATCGACGACAAGACACGCAATGCGGTGTTTCCGGGGCTGAACTCCGTCTTTTCCGGGCCAATGTCGGTTGATCTCGGCATGGCGGAAGGCGGTAAGCGCCACGTCACGGCCGATCTTGGCAGAACACAGGTGGACCTGTCATGGCTTGGCTGGCGCAAGGGCGCTGGCATACCGGCCAAGGCCACCTTCGATTTCATCCAGAATCCGGACGACAAGAGCAAGATCGATATCAACAATCTGGTCTTCACTGGGGATGCATTCGGCGTAAAGGGCGATCTGTCGATTGCCAAGGGCGATTTCCAGTCGGCTGATTTCAGCGAATTGCGTCTCAACCGGAATGACCGTCTGTCGGTCAAGGCTACCAAGGGTGCCAATGGCTATCGGGTCAATGTGCGCGGATCGCAATTCGATGCGCGGGCCTTGATCAAGCAGGCGTCAGATCTGGGCGGCAAGGGCAGCGGCGGCAAAAGCAAGGGGCCGCGTGTGGTCGTGAGCGCGCAGGTCGATGAAGTCAGCGGCTTCAACGGCGAATCCTTGCGCAATGTCGCTATTTCCTATGAAAGCTCCGGCAATCGCATTGCGGGTGTTTCCGTCAACGCCCAGACTTCGTCCGGTCAATCATTCGTCGCGACGAATAATGATCAGGGCGATGCCCGCTCAATTTCGCTCCAGTCCAATGATGCGGGCGCGGTGCTGCGCTTTTTCGATTTCTATGACAAGATGCGCGGCGGCAAGATAACCGTTGGGCTTGCGGCGCAGGGCGATGGCCCGCTGCGTGGACAGATCGATGCCCGCAACTTCGCGATCATCAACGAGCCGCGTCTGGCCAAGCTCGTGTCGAGCCCGCCTGCAACCGGTGGTGCAAGCCTCAATCAGGCGGTGAAGCGTGACATTGACGTGTCGCGCGTCGATGTCGAGCGGGGCTTCTCGCTGATTGAAAAGGGCGATAGCTATCTCAACCTGTCGAAGGGTGTGGTGCGCGGACCATCGGTCGGCACAACGTTCCAGGGAACGCTTTACGACAAGCAAGGCAATATGGCGATCACCGGCACCTTCATGCCTGCCTATGGTGTGAACCGCCTGTTCGGGGAAGTGCCTATCGTGGGTATGCTGCTGGGCAATGGTCGCGACCGTGGCCTGATCGGCATCACCTACAAGCTTTCGGGAAGCGCAAAACAGCCGCAGGTGATCGTCAATCCTATTTCGATCATTGCGCCAGGCATCTTCCGCTCGATCTTCGAGTTTTAAAGCGGGTTAGCGCCGATAATACGGATGTGAAAAAGCCGGGCAAGGAGCCAGGCTTTTTCGTTTCAATTATTGGGCTGGCCAGATCAGGCCGGGCGGATAAGCACGTGGCGCTTCTTGCCGAGCGACAGCTTGATGACGCCCTGATCGTTCAACGCACCGGCGTCGATCGTCATGCGCGGATCGGTGACCGGCTCGTCATTGATGCGCACGGCACCGCCTTCAACATGACGGCGGGCTTCACCGTTGGTGGTGCAGAGTTCTGCCAGAACCATCAGCGCCAGAATGCCGATGCCGCTATTGAGCGTTGCCTTGTGGACGCCGACCGTCGGAAGATTTTCAGACAGTTCGCCGTCTTCAAAGGTCTTGCGTGCCGTCTCGGCGGATTCCTCGGCGGCATCACGGCCATGCAATATAGCCGTTATCTCCGTCGCGAGGATCTTTTTCGCTTCGTTGATCTCAGAACCTTCGAGCGCGGCAAGCTTGGCGATCTCATCCATCGGCAGCGTCGTGTAGAGCTTCAGGAAGCGTTCCACGTCTGCGTCCTCGGTGTTGCGCCAGTATTGCCAGAAGTCGTAGGCGCTCAGCATGTCCGCATTGAGCCAGATGGCGCCGCCCAGCGACTTGCCCATCTTCTGGCCGGAAGCGGTGGTCAGCAGTGGCGAGGTCAGGGCATAGAGCTGCGGCGTCCCCATACGGTGGCCGAGGTCGATACCGTTGATGATATTGCCCCACTGGTCCGAGCCGCCCATTTGCAGGCGGATATTATGGCGCTTGCTCAGTTCCACGAAGTCGTAAGCCTGCAGGATCATGTAGTTGAATTCGAGGAAGGACAGCGACTGCTCGCGGTCAAGGCGCATCTTCACCGAATCGAAGGACAACATGCGATTGACCGAGAAATGACGACCCACATCGCGCAGGAATTCGAGGTAATTGATGTTGCGCAGCCAGTCGGCATTGTTGACCATCAGCGCGTCGGTGGCGCCGTCGCCAAAGGTGAGGTAGTTGGCGAAGACGCGCTTGATGCCGGCAATGTTCTCGGCAATCGTATCTTCGGTCATTAGCTTGCGCGCTTCGTCCTTGAAGGACGGATCGCCGACCATGCCGGTGCCGCCGCCCATCAGGGCCACCGGCTTGTGGCCGGTCTGCTGGAACCAGTGCAGCATCATGATCTGGATAAGACCGCCCGCGTGCAGACTTGGTGCCGTCGGGTCGAAGCCGATATAAGCCGTCACGGTTTCCTTGGCCAACAATTCGTCGAGGCCGCTTTCATCGGAAATCTGATGAATGAAGCCACGCTCGGAAAGCGTGCGAAGAAAATCGGATTTGAAACCGGACATTCCTTTTTCCTGACTGGTAAGGCGAAGTTGAAACTGGAGTAAGCGGATGCTTACAACAAAGTGATAAGTTGGCCTTTAGCACCAATCAACCGCCAATAACAAGGAAACTCCCGAACGTCTGGCGAAACACGCAATTTGCGCAGGTTTCGTCAACAGCTTCGATTGTTCAGTGCTGTGCTGTGCCTGAAAACAGATTGAGAACCACTACGCCTGCGATAATCAATGCCATGCCCGCCACGGCGGCAAAATCGAGCTTCTGACCGAAGACGAGCCAGCCGATCAGTGCGACCAGTGTGACGCCGATTCCCGACCAGACTGCATAGGCAATGCCGACGGGAATAGTCTTCAATGTCAGGGATAGAAAATAGAAGGCAAGCCCATAGGTGACGACCACAATAATAGATGGAATGGGCCGGGTGAACCCTTCCGACGCCTTGAGGCTCAATGTGCCGATGACTTCGGAGCAGATGGCAATGGCGAGAAGGGCATAGACCGGCATGGCGCACCTGCTGAGAAACGAATCGATCTGACGAAATCAATATGCACAAAAAATCCGGCGGAGCGATCCGCCGGATAAGACCAGGTCAATCTGGTTTGCGACCGATTTTGTTGTTTAGCGCAGACGCTTCGGGCGCGCTTCGACCAGTTCGCCCATCAGCCGGCGGTCGAGATATTCCGAGCATTCCTCGATCAGCTGATCGCCATGGCCGGCAAAGAAGTGGTTGGCGCCTTCAATCGTATTTTGCGTGATGGTGATGCCCTTCTGGGTCTTGAGCTTATCCACCAGCGCCTGCACATCCTTGGGCGGTGCGACTTTGTCCTGATCACCATGGATGATGAGACCGGACGAAGGGCACGGCGCGAGGAACGAGAAGTCGTAGGTGTTCGGCTGCGGTGCGACCGAGATGAAGCCTTCGATTTCCGGACGGCGCATCAGAAGCTGCATGCCAATCCAGGAACCGAAGGAATAACCGGCAACCCAGCAATTCTTGGAATCCGGATGCAGGGCCTGCACCCAGTCGAGCGCGCTCGCGGCATCCGACAATTCGCCCGCGCCGTGGTCGAATTCGCCCTGGCTGCGACCGATGCCGCGGAAGTTGAAGCGCAGCGTCGTAAACCCGCGCTGCTGGAACATGTAGAACAGATCGTAGACGATCTTGTTGTTCATCGTGCCGCCGAATTGCGGATGCGGATGCAGGATGAGCGCGATGGGCGCGTTCTTTTCCTTGGAAGGCTGATAGCGGCCTTCGAGGCGTCCGGCTGGTCCGTTAAAAATGACTTCTGGCATGTGTACTCCGCTTGTAACGGGATGATCGGACCGAAGCTGCGAACTTGACGTTGGGGGACGCCGCTTCTAGAACCGATTTGAAATTTGGACAGGCTGAACCTGAAGTTCAGCACGCAGTAATGGCTTAATAGGCTTTTCCCGATTGAAAATTCAAGGAAATTGCGCTCGAAGCTCATTCTTGACGTTATTTAGGAGATAGGGACGGTGAACGGGAGCGGCAAGAGGCTGTATCTGGACTATAACGCCAGTGCGCCTTTGCTCGATGAAGCGCGCAATGCGGTCATCGAGGCGTTGAGCATTACGGGCAATCCGTCCTCCGTGCATCGTGAGGGCCGCGCTGCCCGCGCGCTGGTTGAAGCGGCGCGCCGCAACGTCGCGTCGCTGGTCAACGCCAAGCCCGAACATGTCTTCTTTACCTCCGGCGCGACCGAAGCTGCATCGACGCTTTTGACTCCGAATTATATGATGGGGCGTTCGCCGGTGCGCCTTTCGCATCTTTATGTCAGCGCGACAGAACACCCCTGCATGACCGCTGGCGGTCAGTTTGCCGCTGACAGCATCACGACATTGCCTGTCGATGCAAACGGCATTTTGCGGCTCGATGTGCTGGAGCAAGCGCTTGCTGCCCATGACAAAAGCAAGGGCTTGCCGCTGGTCGCCGTGCAGGCCGCGAATAACGAAACCGGTGTCGTTCAGCCCGTGGCAGAGATTGCCGCTATCGTGAAGGCTGCGGGCGGCATTTATGTCGTCGATGCCGTTCAGGCGGCAGGGCGTATTCCGCTCGATATTTCAGATAATTGCGGCGATTATCTCATCGTTTCGTCCCACAAGATCGGCGGCCCGAAAGGCGTCGGTGCGGTTATTGCCATTTCCGATCTGATGATGCCGCGTGCGCTGGTGCGCGGCGGCGGTCAGGAGAAGGGACACCGTGCCGGTACAGAAGCCTTGCCGCTGATTGCGGGCTTCGGCGCTGCTGCAACCGTTGCGAAAGCGCGGCTTGAAAGTGGCGGCTGGTCTCCCGATATGCGGGACAGACTGGAAGCGGGGATTTTGGAAATCGCACCCGGGGCAGTGATTTACGGCAAGGCCGTGGATCGTCTTCCGAACACAACGTTCTTTTCGCTCGATGGCCAGAAGGCCGAGACAGTCCAGATCGCCTTCGACCTTGGCGGAATAGCGCTTTCGGCGGGTTCGGCCTGTTCGTCAGGCAAGGTCGGTCCAAGCCACGTGCTGGCGGCCATGGGCCATGAGGACGGCCCCGGCGCGATCCGTGTGTCGCTGGAACCGGATGTGAGCATGGATTCGGTCGCAGCGTTTCTCACAGTCCTGCGCAAAATCGTTGAGCGTTACGAAAGCAGGAAATAGGCGGCGAAAGTGTGTTTAAACGCCGGAATGGCTGCCGGGTTTACGTCATTCCCAAAATATTCTTGAATTTTTCGGACAAATTTACGTGCGGCGCTTGAAATCTAGTTTAGAGAGGTTTTAAAGAAGCGTCACGCACACTATATTGAGGCGGTATTGTTCAAGACATATCACCTTGACGTTTGCAACTGTCGGGCCTTGACCCCGACGAGGATGGAGAACGCCAATGCCTGCAGTGCAGGAGACCATTGATCAGGTCCGCGGCCTTGACGTGGATCAGTACAAGTACGGCTTCGAAACGACGATCGAAGCAGAGAAGGCTCCCAAGGGCCTGAACGAAGATATCATTCGCTTCATCTCCGCCAAGAAGAATGAGCCGGAATGGATGCTGGAATGGCGTCTGAAGGCCTATGAACGCTGGCTCACCATGGAAGAGCCAAGCTGGGCGCGTGTCGATTATCCAAAGATCGATTTCCAGGACGCCTATTATTACGCGGCCCCGAAGAACCAGAGCGGCCCGAAGTCGCTGGATGAAGTCGATCCGGAACTTCTCAAGACCTACGAAAAGCTTGGCATTCCGCTGCGCGAGCAGGAAATTCTTGCGGGCGTGCGCAAGCAGGGCGATCCGAGCGAAATCGACGGCAATCCGTCAGACAATGTATATGCGTCCGGCCGCGTGGCCGTCGATGCCGTGTTCGACAGCGTGTCGGTCGTAACCACCTTCAAGGAAGAACTCTCCAAGGCGGGCGTGATCTTCTGCTCGATTTCGGAAGCTATCCGTGAACATCCTGAACTGGTGCAGAAATATCTAGCGTCGGTTGTTCCGGTGTCGGACAACTATTATGCGACGCTGAATTCGGCTGTCTTCACCGACGGTTCGTTCGTCTATGTTCCGAAGGGCGTTCGCTGCCCGATGGAGCTTTCGACCTATTTCCGCATCAACGAGAAGAACACCGGCCAGTTCGAGCGCACCCTCATCATCGCCGATGAAGGCGCCTATGTTTCCTATCTGGAAGGCTGCACGGCACCGCAGCGCGACGAAAACCAGCTGCACGCCGCCGTGGTTGAACTGGTTGCGATGGAAAACGCCGAAATCAAGTATTCGACGGTCCAGAACTGGTATCCGGGCGATAGCAGCGGCAAGGGCGGCATCTACAACTTCGTCACCAAGCGTGGCGATTGCCGTGGCGACAATTCCAAGATCTCCTGGACACAGGTTGAAACCGGCTCCGCCATCACCTGGAAATACCCGTCCTGCATTCTGCGCGGCGACAATTCACGCGGTGAGTTCTACTCGATTGCCGTGTCGAACGGTTATCAGCAGATCGACTCGGGCACCAAGATGATCCATCTCGGCAAGAACACGTCGAGCCGCATCATTTCCAAGGGAATTTCGGCTGGCAAGTCGAACAACACCTATCGCGGACAGGTTTCGGCGCATCGCAAGGCCGAGAATGCCCGCAACTTCACCCAGTGCGACTCGCTTTTGATCGGCAACGATTGCGGCGCGCATACGGTGCCGTACATCGAAGCGAAGAACGCTACGGCGCAGTTCGAGCACGAGGCAACCACCTCCAAGATTTCCGAAGACCAGCTGTTCTATGTGATGCAGCGCGGCATTCCGGAAGAGGAGGCAATCGCTCTCATCGTCAATGGCTTCGTGAAGGAAGTTATTCAGGAACTGCCGATGGAGTTCGCCGTCGAAGCCCAGAAGCTGATCGGCATCTCGCTTGAAGGCAGTGTCGGCTAACCAATCGACACGCCTCTTCCCCATTGATTTTTCTGGCCAGCCTTTTCCTGGCATTAGAACAAGGTTTACATTCATGCTTGAGATCAAGAACCTCCATGCAAAGATCGCCGACACGGATACCGAGATCATCCGTGGCCTGAACCTCACCGTGAACAAGGGTGAAGTGGCTGCGATCATGGGTCCGAACGGTTCGGGCAAGTCCACGCTGTCCTACATCCTCGCTGGTCGCGACGACTACGAAGTGACCGAAGGCGACATTCTCTATAACGGCGAGTCGATCCTCGAACTCGACCCGGCAGAACGCGCTGCCAAGGGCATTTTCCTCGCTTTCCAGTATCCGATGGAAATACCGGGCGTTGCCACGATGGAATTCCTGAAAGTCGCGATGAACAGCCAGCGCAAGGCGCGCGGCGAGCCGGAACTGAAGATTCCGGAATTCATCAAGCGCGTGAAGGACGTCGCCGGCGGCCTCAACATCGACATGAACATGCTGAAGCGTCCGCTCAATGTTGGCTTCTCGGGCGGCGAAAAGAAGCGCGCTGAAATTCTTCAGATGCAGCTTTTGGAGCCAAGCCTCTGCGTGCTCGACGAAACCGACTCCGGCCTCGACATCGATGCGCTGAAGATCGTTTCGGAAGGCGTCAATGCGCTGCGTTCGCCGGATCGCGCCGTGATCGTCATCACCCACTATCAGCGTCTGCTCGAATACATTGTTCCCGATAGCGTGCACGTGCTTTACAAGGGCCAGGTCATCAAATCTGGCGACAAGAGCCTCGCACTGCATCTGGAAGAAAACGGTTATGCCGAAGTAATCGGCGAAGCAGCCTGAGGAGGATTGGATTATGAATATCCAGACCGCTCAGACCGCAAAGCCGAGGACGCCCGCTGAAAGCGCGCTGATCGACAATTTTGGCGATTATATCGGCGATTTGTCGGGCAATGGCGATGTCGTCGTCGCACGCGATACGGCGCTTGAGCTGCTCAAGAGCAACGGGCTTCCGTCGCGCCGCGTCGAAAGCTGGCATTACACGGATTTCCGTACGCTTTTGAAGGGCGTCGCGCCTTTTGATAGCGCCGCCGGTACGAAGCCGCTTGCGGCTTTGCTCACAGGTTCCACCATTCTTGCCGCCAGCAATGGCGCTGCGCTCGACGCCAAGGCGCCGGAAGGCGTTTCGCTAACCCCGGTTCGCGAAGCGCTGGCCGACGGTTCGCTGGCACTCCAGCTTAAAGCGCGCGGCACCGACGATACGATTGGCCAGATCAACGCTGCCTATGTCAGCGATGGCTGGATGATTTCGATTGCCGACGGCACCGAGCTAGAAGCGCCTCTCGAAATCCAGAACATCCAGAAGGCCGGGCAGAGCCACACGCGTTTCCCGGTTCGCATCGGTTCGGATGTCAAGGCAACGATCATCGAGCGCCAGAATGGCGGTGAGAGCGATGCTTTCTCGACATCGGTGAGCCATGTGTCGGTTGGCGACGGCGCAGAAGTCCTCTGGGTTATCCTGCGTGATTTCGGCCAGGCGACGCAGCTTTCGCAGTTCAATGCGACGATTGGCAAAGGCTCCAAGCTCACGCTCTACATCGTCAATGCGGGCGGCAAGCTGGTTCGTCAGGAAGTGCACGTCAATGTGACGGGCGAAGATTCCGACTTCGAGCTTCGCGGCCTCAATCTTCTGGCCGACGACACCCACACCGACATTACCATGACGGTTGGCCATCTGGTGGAGAACACCCGTTCGACCCAGATCATCCGCAATGTGGTGAAGGACCGCGCGCGCGGCGTTTTCCAGGGCATGATCCGCGTTGCGCAGATCGCCCAGAAGACCGATGCCCGCATGGCCTGCAACACGCTTCTGCTTTCGGACGAAGGCGAGTTCGACGCCAAGCCGGAACTCGAAATCTTTGCCGATGACGTGGCCTGCGGTCACGGTGCAACGGTTGCCGAGCTTTCAAAGGACTATCTGTTCTATCTGATGGCCCGCGGTGTTCCGGAAAACGAGGCGCGTGGCCTGCTGATCAAGGCGTTCATCGCCGAGATCATTGAAGAGCTGGAAGACGAAACGCTGGTGGAAGCGCTGGAATCCGTGCTGTCCAACTGGCTCGCCGTTCATGCCTGATTGAATAGGGCGGTGCGCTCAGATGTGCGCGCCGTCCTTCCTGCCGAACGGCAAAAGGAACGATCATGGACCAGAAGAATCCGCTTGTTGCGGCCTATGACGTGGAAGCCATCCGCCGGGATTTTCCAATTCTGTCGCGCGAAGTCCACGGCAAGCCGCTTGTCTATCTCGACAATGGCGCTTCGGCGCAAAAGCCGCAAAGCGTCATCGATGCGGTGACGCACGCTTATTCCAACGAATATGCGAATGTGCATCGCGGCCTGCATTTTTTGTCGAATGCTGCAACCGATGCTTATGAAAAGTCGCGCGAAACTGTGCGGCGTTTTCTGAATGCTGGTTCGGTCGATGAGATCGTCTTCACCAAGAATGCCACCGAAGCAATCAACACTGTCGCCTATGGCTACGGCATGCCACATATCGGCGAGGGCGATGAAATCCTCACCTCGATCATGGAGCACCACTCCAATATCGTGCCGTGGCATTTCATCCGCGAGCGGCAGGGCGCCAAGCTGGTTTTCGCTCCGGTGGACGATCAGGGCATATTCCATATCGAGGAATTCGAGAAGCGTCTGACCGATCGCACAAAGCTCGTCGCCATCACGCATATGTCCAATGCGCTTGGCACCGTGACGCCGATCAAGAAGATCGTCGAGCTTGCCCACGCGCGGGGCATTCCGGTTCTGGTCGATGGTAGTCAGGGCGCGGTGCACCTGCCGGTCGATGTGCAGGATCTGGGCTGCGACTGGTATGTCTTCACTGGCCACAAAGTTTATGGTCCGTCCGGTATCGGTGTCCTTTATGGTCGCGCCGAAATGCTGGAAAAGATGCGCCCCTTCCAGGGCGGCGGCGAAATGATCGAGGAAGTCACGGAAGAATACGTGACCTATAATCATCCGCCACACCGTTTTGAAGCTGGCACGCCACCCATCGTTCAGGCAATCGGTCTTGGTGCGGCGCTCGAATATATGGAAAAGATTGGTCGTCACGCCATTCTCGCCCATGAGGAAGATTTGCGCGATTACGCCCACGAACAACTGGGCAAAATCAATTCGCTCCGCATTTTCGGTCATGCGCCGGACAAGGGCGCGATCATCTCGTTTGCGCTGGAAGGCATCCATGCGCATGATGTGTCGATGGTGATCGACAGGGCCGGGGTGGCGGTGCGCGCGGGCACGCATTGCGCACAGCCCCTCTTGAAACGCTTTGGCGTCACCTCTACATGCCGTGCATCCTTTGCCATGTACAATACCCGCGCTGAAGTGGATGCATTGGCGGAAGCCTTGGAAAAGGCGAGGAAGTTTTTCGGATGACCGAGATGGAACAAAAAGTTCAGGATCAGGCTGCAACCAAGCCTGCCGATGAAACGGCGAAAGCCGAAGGCAGCGCTGTTTTCTCTGCCTCCGCTCTTCCGCAGGAAGAACTCCTGCGCATGACGGATGACATCATTGCGGCTTTGAAAACCGTCTATGACCCGGAAATCCCGGCGGATATCTACGAGCTTGGCCTTGTCTACAAGATCGATATCGAAGACGACCGTACCGTAAAGATCGAAATGACCCTGACGGCCCCCGGCTGCCCGGTGGCTGGCGAAATGCCGGGCTGGGTGGAAAACGCCGTTGGAGCGGTGGAAGGGGTTTCCATGGTCGAAGTTTCGATGACCTTCGATCCGCCATGGACCGCAGACCGTATGTCCGAAGAAGCGCAGGTCGCTGTCGGCTGGTATTGATTGCCCGCCCAGATTTTGAAATGCAAACAGCCCCGTCTTACGGGGCTGTTTTTGTTTGTTCCATCTATTACGAGAACCGCTCACTTTCGAAAAAATGCTCAGTGCCCGGTCGTTTTCGCATAATGCATGGATTGCTTGCCTCGGCAGCCGCGGAGCAACCCGACAAGACCTCCAAGCGCTGTCGCGGAGGCCAGCACTGCCGGCGCGCCTTTCAGCGGAATGGAGAGAACCGAAACCAGTAATTTCCAGCTGCGGCTGGCCAGCAGCGAAGGCAGTTTACCGAGCGCCCGCGATGGGTTCTTCTTGTAGGACGAAATGAACTCCGTCGTGTTGTGATCGCGATTACGGCGGAAGTGATAGGCGAGGGTCAGGCGGCTGAGCGGTACAGTCTCGTAGACGATGGCGTCCGGCGCCCATCCCGTTTTCGCATTGAGCGTTTTGGCCTTGGCCCACAAATGCCAGTCTTCGCCGCCCGTCAGGCCGAAATAGGAATCGAATCGCAGTCCCGTCTCGCGAAAGAAATCGAGCCTGCCCATCCAGCTTCCCGTAGCGACCTTGATGCCGCCAGCCAGGCCATTTTCCCATTTCGCGCGAGATTTCCGCTCCGAGCGACTGGCAAGGCGGTCCAGCCCGGACCAGACGAATTTCTGCCAGATGTTCAATTTGCCCTCGACAGGCATCGGGCGCACCGGCGAGCCGACGATATCCAGGCTCTCCCTATGTTGCTCAGCAAAGAGTTCAATCAACCAGTTTGGTTCTGGAATTTCGTCGTCATCGATGAAGACCAGAAAATCGTGGCCGTTATCGACGGCATGGTTCAGCGCGCAATTGCGGGAGTGCGAAATGCCGATCCTCGGTTCGATCCGATACTGCACGATATGATGCGGCATGCGCGCGGCAAAAGCCGTCACCTGCTCATCCAGCGATTTGCGGGAATCGTTCTCGACGACCAGAAAATGCAGCGACACCTGTTCCGGCGCCACGACGCTTTCCAATGACTTGAGAAGTGCGGCGAGCATCGCCGGGCGATTTCTCGTTACCACTGAAATCAGAATCGAATATCGCTGCATGAACTATCTCGTTCTTAAATAATTCGGAATTCTATATTGAAATGAAAATTGTTAATACGGCAAGTATTAGGGAGCAAATAATAAATATTATAAATTACTAAATTATAATATACTTATATTTGAGTAATGATCTGGATTTTAAGTATAGAGCTGTGCGCGATGCGATGCGTCGAGACGTAGTCGCAACAGTCATTGATTGTGAAGATTTGAGAAAAACTGGAGCGGGTAGCGGGAATCGAACCCGCGCATTCAGCTTGGGAAGCTGACAGGCTACCATTACATCATACCCGCAATCTGCAAGATATTTCAGTATCTTGAAGCCACATCGGGCTCGATCAGATTGGAGAGTTTGGCACTCTTGGGCACAAGCTATGTTCTCTTTATCCACCCGTCAATCTGTAAGATTGCGGCGGCAGGGTGGGGCCTGCGAAAAGTCGCTCAGCTGACGCGATCACATGCTGTTACAGTCTTCACTTTGCTGTCAAAGGTAGCAGAATTAGCATTTGCGCATATTGATATCCGCCGATCCGTCGCCATCTGCTGAACAAGCCTTTTACGACTTGCTGCAACTTGCGGTGAGCGAAACGAAACGGACCCGACGGATACTCTATGGCAAAGACAACGAAGCGTCGCGCATTGCTGATTGTGAACCCCAATGCCCGTAATGGGAAAGGATTCGGCGGCGCGATGAGGACGGAACTTGAGCGCGGTGGGCTGGAACTGTTCGAGCACCAGCCGCGCGAGGGCGAAACGATCTCCGATGTCATTTCGCGCGAGCGGGACCATGATCTGGTCGTCATCGGCGGCGGTGACGGTTCCCTCAATGCGGCTGCAAAGGGGCTTATGGAAACCGCCATGCCGCTCGCCATTTTGCCGCTCGGAACAGCTAATGATTTTGCCCGAACCGTGGGCATTCCTGCCGATCCGGTGGAGGCGGCCCGTCAGATTGCGACCTATAAGGTGCATCCCATCGATCTCGGCGAGGTGAACGGTCACCTCTATTTCAACGTCGCCAGTATCGGTTTCAGCGCGGAACTTGCGCAGCAACTGAGCGCGGACGCGAAAAAGAAATGGGGCAAGCTCGGCTATGGTATCGTCGCGGCGCGCATTTTGATGCGGTCAGAGCTGTTTACTGCCTATCTCGAACATGATGGCATCACCGAAAAGATCAAAACGTTGCAGGTTTCCGTCGGCAACGGCAAGTTTTACGGTGGTGGCATGGCCGTTGAAAAGGACGCGGCCATCGATGACGGCAAGCTGGATTTCTACAGTCTCGAAGTTGATCACTGGTGGCATCTGCTTCGTTTACTGCCGAGCCTGCGACGCGGCACGCAGTCGAAATGGAATGATGTGCGCGCCTTTCCGACGACGGAAGTGATTATCCGCACCAAGAAGCCGCGGGCGGTGAATACCGATGGCGAGCTTTCCACCTGGACACCGGCGCATTTCAAGCTCCACCGGCAGGCCATCAACGCGCTTATTCCCACTTAACCGGCGCGCGACCGGTAAACTCGAGCCAAAAAAAGGGCCCGCAGCTATGAAGCGCGGGCCTAATCATGACGTTAGGTGACTGGCTCAGAGGTCAAGAGAGCCACTTCTAAAACGGAGTAGTCCTGCGAATGTTCCGTGTTTAGAAGAAAAAATACCAGATAATCAGCACGAGGATGAATGGTACGCCCAGAAGCCAAAGAATGAGTGCTCGAAACATGGTGTTCTCCTTGTTGTGTATTTCCAACTCTGTGGGAGGCAGATTGGTTCCACAATTCAAGGCGGTGATCGTCGGTTCCGTTAATCATCTTGTGCGTGTGGCGACTCAAATGACGGCTTTTCTGAAAGTTTTAATGATCCGTCAATAAATCGGTGACATCACTGGATTTATGTAAAGTGCAGCCAGCGTTTTTGGCTGCGTGTCGAGTAGCGGGCGTGTGGCGTATGAGTTCGAAGCGTGGGCTGAAAATTTCGGTCAGCGAGAAGGCGGCGATGTTGCGTGATAAGCGCGGCTCGGTCGCCATGATGACTTTCATGGCCATGGCCGTTGCTCTGGCCGGTTGCGCGACACCGCCGACTTCCAAGCCGAAGCCGAAGCGCTCCAAGGAATATTTTGCAGAATCCAAATATGGCGTGAAGGCAAGCCCGCGTGTTGCGTACGGCACCGGCAAGCCTATGCCCCGTGGGGGCGGACGAGATCAGACGGGCCAGCCTTACAAGGTCAAGGGCCGCTGGTATTATCCCAAAGAAGACAAAAATTATACCGCCGTCGGTCGTGCGTCCTGGTATGGCGAGGCCTTTCATGGACGTCTCACTGCCAATGGCGAAGTCTATGACATGACGCATCTGACCGCAGCGCATCCGACCATGCCGTTGCCGAGCTATGCTCGCGTGACCAATATGGATACCGGTAGCTCAGTCATCGTGCGCGTCAATGATCGCGGTCCCTACGAATATAATCGCGTGATCGATCTGTCGCAGAAAGCGGCGGAAATGCTCGATTACCAGCATCACGGCACGGCCAATGTGAAGGTGGAATATGTCGGGCGTGCACCGCTCGACGGCAAGGATGATGCCTATCTGATGGCATCCTATCGTCCGGCTGGCGGCGATATGATCGGCCAGCCTGCGACGGGCGTGATGATGGCCATGAACGGCCCGACGCCAACCTCGCCGAAATCTGCTGTTCCGATACCTGCCATGGCGCCGCAAAGCGCACCCATGCCGGTTTCCGCACCTGTTCCGCAGGAATCGCCGTTCTCGGTTAATCCGGCCTATGGCGATGCGTCGGGTCCGGCGCCGGTTTTGCCACCGAACGTACCTCTGCCGTCGCGCAAGCCGAATGGAAGCTTTGGTGTGGCCAATGCGGGTCACATCAGCGGACTGGCGGGCTATGCATCTGACCGGATCGCAGCGAGCGCTTATACGGAAGAACGCACATATGGCAGCATCCTGACGGCAAGCGCTGTTTCGGATGCATGGAAGCGCCGCAATGCCGAAGAGCACGGCGAATATGTTGAACTCGGTCTGTTCGACACGCTTGCAGCGGCTGAAAAGATGCAGCGCGCCTTACAGAAAACGGCGAAAGTCAACCGCACCAAAGTGCCGACTGAAACGGGCGAGTTCTACGAACTCACGGCCGTTGCAGAAAATGGCGGCAATGATGCCCTGCTGCGCGCGGCATGGAAGGCTGGGGCCAAGAATGCATTCGTTGTCCGTATGGATTAATCCCTCAGTCGCATCATATTTGAGTGATGCGGTTTGAAGGATTGATTTTGGTCGAATTCGTTGCGTAAGCTTGCATCCTTGCTGTCGTAACGGGATTTCCATGGGGCTTCATTCAAGAATCGCAGGCGTTTTAACAGCAGGAACGGTGGGAATCGCTGCCGTTCTGTTGCCTTTGGCGACCGTTGCCGCGCCAGCCGAGACCGCGCTTGTGACCAAGGCTCCGCAAGCCCTGCTGATCGATGACCGCAGTGGTACGGTCCTTCTGTCAAAGAACGCCGATACGCCGATCCCGCCCGCATCGCTTGCCAAGCTGATGACAGCGGAAGTGGTGTTTGAAGCACTGGAAAAGGGCCAGACCACACTCGAAACGCCTTACATCGTCAGTGAAAATGCCTGGCGCACCGGCGGTGCTCCGTCAGGTACTTCGACCATGTTCGCCCGCATCAAGTCCGCACCGACCGTCGCGGATCTTCTTCAGGGGCTGATTGTTCAGTCGGCTAACGATGGTGCAATCATTCTGGCTGAAGGGATGGCTGGGAGCGAGCAAAGCTTCGCGGAACGGATGAACCAGCGCGCCAGGGAACTTGGTCTTTCCAGTTCCGTGTTTGTGAATTCGACCGGTTTGCCAGCAAACGGACAGTCTGTCACGCTGGATGATCTCGCCAAGCTTGCACGTCATATTCACTCGGCTCACCCGGATTTCTACAAATATTACGCGCAGGAAGCCTTTACCTGGAACAACATCACCCAGCGCAACCGCAATCCGCTTTTGCGGCTGGATGTTGGCGCGGATGGCATGGGCACCGGTTACACGGAAGAATCTGGTTACGCTCTAGTCGTATCGGCTGAGCAGAACGGGCGGCGGCTGTTTCTTGCGTTGAGCGGTCTTGCCAGCGTCAAGGAGCGCGAAGAGGAAGCCAGAAAGCTGATCCAGTGGGGCATGACGTCGTTTGACGATATGCGTCTTTATTCGGCAAACGATATTGTGGGTGAAGCGCAGGTTTTCGGCGGGACACAGGCCAGTGTTTCGCTGAAAGTGAAGGACGATGTCGAATTACTGCTGCCCAAAGAGGGGCGGGAAAAGCTGAAGGCACGGTTCATTTATGAGGGGCCGCTGCATGCGCCGGTCGCAGTTGAAAGCAAGGTCGGTATGCTGGAGTTTGATCTCAACGGCAATATGGTTCAGCAAGTGCCGCTGTTTGCTGCGCAATCCGTCGAGAAAGGCAGTCTTGCGCAAAGAGCATGGAGCAGCGCGGTGGAACTTTCGACCGGCTGGTTGCGCAAATATCTTTAGACAGTTTTCGGGACATGCTCAAAATTCTCGACCTCACCGCCAAAGGCCGGTATGAACTTGAATCAAGTTCTTGTAGCTATTGAATCTTTTCAGAACGTAATGCGGAAGCCAGAGTGTCAGGATTATTCATCACATTCGAAGGCGGCGAGGGTGCAGGCAAGTCGACGCAGATCGCCTTGCTTGCCAAGTATTTGCGCGCAAACGGATTTGATCCCGTCATTACGCGCGAACCCGGTGGTTCGCCGGGCGCAGAGGCTGTGCGGCACGTCATCCTGAGCGGCAATGCCGAAAGCTATGGTCCGGCCATGGAGGCAATGTTGTTCGCTGCTGCCCGCGCCGATCATGTTGACCAGCTGATACGCCCGGCGCTTGCCGAAGGGCGCGTGGTGCTGTGTGATCGGTTTATCGATTCCAGCCGTGCCTATCAGGGCGTGACGGGCAATCTCGATGCGACCTATATGGCAGCCATTGAACGTATTGCAATCGACGGTGCTGTTCCCGACATGACAATCATTCTCGATATTCCGGCTGAAAAAGGGCTTTCCCGTGCCGGAAAACGGCGCGGTAACGAGACTGCGGATCGATTTGAGAAGGAAGACATTGCCGTGCATGAGGCGCGCCGTCAGGCATTTCTGGCCATTGCGGCTGCGGAGCCAGAGCGCTGCAAGGTTGTTGCAGCTGATCGATCGCAGGAAGAAATAGCTGAAGATATCGGCGCACTGGCCAGCGAATTGTTGAAAAAGAAGGGGCTGTTGTGATCGACGAACTCGACGTCCCCAAGGCGCATGATTCCATTGAAGGTATTCCGGGACCATCCGCGAGTGATTATCTGACCGGTCACGGGGAGGTGACACGCTTTCTGGCGCAGGCCTATCGCGAAGGCCGGATGCACCATGCTTTGTTGCTCGAGGGCGAGCAGGGCATCGGCAAGGCGACGCTCGCTTTCCATCTGGCGGGGCATATGCTGACCCACGGCGATCAGACCAATGCGCCGGAAGATATCGGTACGCCGGATTTTTCGAGGCCTCTTTGGCGGCAGATCGCGGGTGGCATGCACCCGGCAGTGTTGCATATCAATCGCCCGTTCGACCAGAAGACCGGCAAATTCCGCACCGGTATCACGGTCGAGGAAATCCGTCGCGTCACGCATTTTCTGACCCGCACCGCCTCGGACCATGCTTGGCGCATCGTCATCGTCGATCCCGCTGACGACATGAACCGCAATGCGGCCAATGCGCTATTGAAGACACTGGAAGAACCGCCAGCGCGCGCGCTGTTCGTGCTGGTGTCGCATTCATCCGGTCGCCTTTTGCCGACCATCCGTTCCCGCTGCCAGAGCATTCAGCTGCGTCCGCTGGACGAGAGGGCCATGAAGGATGCGCTGACTTATGTCGGCGCGCATATCGGGCTGGATGCATCCGGTGTCACGCCGACGCTTCTGGAACGCGCCGAAGGCAGCGTGCGCAAGGCGCTTCTGCTTCTGGCGCATGGCGGCATTGAGATTTCCGACACCGTCGATGGGATACTGGAGAGGCCGGCCTTCGATCTGCCCAAGGCGCAGGCGTTGGCCAGCGTCCTGACGGGGCGTGAGGCGGAAATTCAGTATCAACTTTTCCGCGATCATCTGATGGAGCGCATCGCCACGGAAGCGCGCCAGCGCGCCGAGGCAGGGCAATTGCGGGAGGCCGATCAGTGGTCGCGGTTTTGGAGCGATCTCGGTCGCGAGATCATCGATGCTGAAACCTATAATCTTGATCGCAAGCAAGCGGTTGTGATCTTGCTGGAGAAGACGCATCGCGCTTTTCACACTGGCGCTGGATCATAGCTTCAGATCGGCCCAACTTGCTGCACTGCGGCGTGACATGACTGCTCACATGGGTTATGTCACAGCCGACGATTTTTTCTTGTGTGTGTCTGGTGATCGTTCCCGCAAACGGTCAGGCGCGCTTTCAAACATCGAAAGACCGGGTCCATAATGAGCCGCGAAAAATACTATATCACCACCGCGATTGCTTACCCCAACGGCAAGCCGCATATCGGTCATGCCTATGAACTGATCGCAACCGACGCGATGGCGCGTTTTCAGCGCCTGAACGGCAAGGATGTGCATTTCCTGACCGGTACGGACGAACACGGCATCAAGATGCTGCAAAGCGCGCGCAAGGAAGGCATCACGCCTCGCGAGCTTGCAGACCGCAATACCGAAGCTTTCCGTCGCATGGCCGAGGTTCTGAACAGCTCGAACGACGATTATATCCGCACCTCCGAAGAGCGTCACTACAAGGCCAGCCAGTCCATCTGGGAGGCAATGGCCGCCAATGGCGACATCTATAAGGGCGGCTATGCGGGCTGGTACTCGGTTCGCGACGAAGCCTATTACGGCGAGGAAGAAACCGAAGTCCGCGCGGATAATGTTCGCTACGGTCCACAAGGCACGCCTGTCGAGTGGGTTGAAGAGGAAAGCTATTTCTTCCGTCTCTCGCAATATCAGGACAAGCTGCTCGATCTTTATGAAAAGAATCCGGGCTTCATCATGCCTGCCGAACGCCGCAATGAAATTGTGAGCTTCGTGAAGTCCGGTCTGAAGGACCTGTCGATTTCGCGCACCACTTTCGATTGGGGCATTCCGGTGCCGGGCGACGAAAAGCACGTCATGTATGTCTGGGTCGATGCGCTGACCAACTACATCACCGCACTCGGCTATCCCGATACGACCAGCGACAAGTGGGCCTATTGGCCTGCCGATGCGCATATCATCGGCAAGGATATTTCGCGTTTCCACGCCGTCTACTGGCCTGCATTCCTGATGTCGGCAGGCATTCCGCTGCCGAAGCGCGTGTTTGCACACGGCTTCTTGTTCAACCGCGGCGAGAAAATGTCGAAGTCGCTCGGCAATGTCATCGATCCGTTCGGTCTGGTGGAGCGTTACGGCCTCGATCAGCTACGCTACTTCCTGATGCGCGAAGTGCCGTTCGGTCAGGACGGCAGCTACAGCCATGACGCCATCGTTAACCGGACCAATGCTGATCTTGCCAATGACCTCGGCAATCTTGCACAGCGTTCGCTGTCGATGATCGCCAAGAATTGCGAAGGCAAGGTGCCGCAGCCGGGCGAATTCTCGGATGCCGACAAGGCCATTCTCGATCAGGCCAATGCGGCGCTGGAAACAGCGCGCAAGGCCATGGATGATCAGGCGCTGCATCTGGCGCTCGGCGCGATCTTTGCGGTTGTCGCCGAAGCGAACCGCTATTTCGCCGGGCAGGAGCCATGGGCACTGCGCAAGACCGATCCGGCGCGCATGGGCACTGTGCTTTATGTGACGGCGGAAGTTATTCGCCGTGTCGGCATCATGGTGCAGCCTTTCATCCCGCAGTCGGCGGAAAAGCTGCTCGATATTCTGGCCATCCCTGCCGACAAGCGCCAGTTCACTGACGTGGCAGCAAGCCAGCTCATCGGTGGCGCCGATCTGCCAGCCCCGCAGCCGGTCTTCCCGCGCTATGTGGAAACCGAAGAGCAGAACTGAGTGCGATGATGCTTGTCGATAGCCATTGTCACCTGGATTTTGCCGATTTCGAGCCGGAGCGCGATGCTGTTGTGCAGCGCGCGCTCGACGCCGGGATCAAGCGCATGGTGACGATCTCCACACGGGTGCGTAAATTCGATACGATCCGCGCCATCGCTGAATCTTACGAGTCCGTCTACTGCTCGGTCGGCACCCATCCGAACAATGCGCATGAAGAACTGGACATTACGGCTGACGATCTGGTGCGCCTCGCGGAACACCCGAAAGTTGTCGCCATAGGCGAGGCGGGTCTCGATTATCATTACGACTACGCTCCGCCGGAAGCGCAGCGCCAGGGGTTTCTCGTCCACATCGAAGCCGCGCGCCGCACGCAACTGCCGCTGGTCATCCATGCGCGCAGCGCCGATGACGACATGGCCGAAATTCTGGAGCAAGAAACCGCCAAGGGCGCGTTTCCCTTCATTCTCCATTGTTTCTCGTCCGGTCGCGCACTGGCGGAAAAAGGTGTTGAACTGGGCGGCTATGTTTCGTTTTCCGGCATTCTGACTTTCAAGAACTCGCCGGAAATCCGCGAAATTGCGACCATCGTTCCGCGTGACCGTCTGCTGGTGGAAACGGATGCGCCGTTCCTTGCGCCGCTGCCGCATCGTGGCAAGCGCAACGAACCGTCTTTCGTGCAGCACACCGCTGCCATGCTGGCCGAGACGATTGGCGTGAGCAATGAAGAAGTCGCCCGCATCACGAGCGACAACGTGTTCAGGCTCTTCTCCAAGATGCCCCGGCCTTCAGAGGAAGTTTGAGCGTGACTTCTCCCCGAAATTGCCTGCGATTTACGATTCTGGGCTGCGGTTCGTCGCCCGGCGTGCCGCGCGTCAATGGCGATTGGGGGAAATGCGATCCGCAAAACCCGAAAAACCGTCGCACGCGTACCTCGCTGCTGGTTGAGCGTTTTAATGAGAGCGGCAACCACACCACGGTGGTGATCGATACGGGGCCGGATTTTCGCACGCAGATGATCAATGCCAGCGTGCACGCGCTCGATGCGGCGGTCTATACCCATCCGCATGCCGACCACATTCACGGGATCGACGATCTGCGCACCTATGTGGTGGATAATCGGCGGCTGATGGATGTCTATGCCAACCGCTTCACGCGTAACCGGCTCTACGACGCCTTTGGCTATTGTTTTGAGACGCCGGCGGGCTCAAGCTATCCGCCGATCCTGAGCATGCATGATATTGCAGCCGAAACACCCTTCACCATCGACGGCGCGGGTGGTGAGATCCGGTTCGAGCCGTTCCGGCAGATCCACGGCGATATCGAGTCGCTCGGCTTCCGCATCGGCAATGTTGTCTATTGCACGGATGTCAGCGCGTTCCCGGATGAGAGCCTGCGCCATATCCGCCACGCCGATGTGCTGATCCTTGGTGCCTTGCAATATCGCCCGCATCCGAGCCATTTCTCGCTTGAACAGGCGCTGGAATGGATCGAACTATTCGCGCCCAGGCGGGCAATCCTCACACACATGCATGTGCCGCTGGATTATGAGACGGTGTTGCGTGAAACGCCTGAGAATGTTGAGCCCGGATATGATGGACTCCGGTTTGAAATCCCGCTCTAAAACGAAAAAGCCCGGCATCTCTGCCGGGCTTTTTCGTGTTTGCTGTCATCAGCGATCAGGCACGGGCCGGGAAAGGCATCACATTACTGCCTTCTGCGGGCTTGGCCTGCTTGTCTTCCAGAGCAAGACCACCGGCGCGGAGCAGATCGGAGAAACGACCGCCGCGGGCTGCAAGCTCATCGAAGCTGCCGCGTTCGACCAGATGGCCCTTGTCCATGAACAGAACCTGATCCGCTGAGCGTACCGTCGAAAGACGGTGCGCGATGATGAAGGTTGTGCGGTTCTGGCTCAGATCGTCCACAGCCTGCTTCACCTTTTCTTCGGTCTCGACGTCGAGCGCGCTTGTCGCTTCGTCGAGCACGAGGATCGGCGAATCCTTCAGGATGGCGCGTGCAATCGCCAGACGCTGGCGTTCGCCGCCCGAAAGCTGCGAGCCGCGCTCGCCGACAACCGTGTCGTAACCGTTTGCCTTGGCAAGAACGAAGTCGTGCGCGGCGGCAGCCTTGGCTGCGGCATGGACGTCTTCATGCGTGGCATCTTCACGACCGACGCGGATATTTTCCTCCACGGTACGATTGAAGAGACCGGCATCCTGAAACACAGTGGCAATCGCATGGCGCAGCGAGCGGCGGCTGACAGTGCGCGTATCGACGCCGTCGATCAGCACACGACCAGCAGCCGGATCGAACACGCGCTGAAGGATATTGATCAGCGTGGTCTTGCCTGCACCGGTCGGGCCGACGATGGCCACCGTCTGGCCGGGCTTCACCTCGAAGGAAACATCATAGACGCCCTGACCCGAATTCGGGAACTCGAAGGTGACATTGTCGAAGACGATGTCGCCCTTGACGTTTTCCAGATCGGCGACGTCCTGCGGCTCCTGACGGTCGGCAGTTGCATCTTCCATTTCGAAGAATTCTTCGAGCTTGGCGCGTGCCGTCACAGTCTGGTTGATGAAGGCGCTGATCTGGTCGAGACGGCCGATCATCAGCTGTGCGAAGCCGATAAAGGCAATCACGTCGCCAACGCGCATCTGACCCTTGGTCACGAAATAGGCACCGAGAACCAGCACGACCACCATGGAGAAGGTTGAAGCCATCCGGTTCAGACCGCTGGCAAGTGCCCACCAGTTGAGAACCGGAAACTGTGCCTTTTCCAGATTGCGGGCATAGTCGCGCAGCGCCTGCGTTTCAGAGGCAATGCGGTTATAGCTCTGCACGACCGAAACATTGCTGATTGTATCGCTGACATGTTCGAAAAGCTTGTGATGATGCTTCTCAACGGCCATCTGGCCGTCCTTGGTCTTGCGCATGACCAGTTGGCCGATCATGACATAAATGACGCCGAGCACGATCAGGACGAGCGACATGCGCATATCCATGTTCATGGCAACCGGAATAAGCGTCGCCAGCGCCACAACCGTGGTCAGGTGCTGACGCATGAATTCGAGCCAGAGCGTGAAGAGCGAGTCCGTCGCGCGGATCAGCGTGTGCAGGGCATTCGACGTGCCGCGCTTCTGATGCCAGGCAAGCGGCATGGTGATCAGGCGCTCATAGGAGTCGATCATTACGCCGAGACGGCGGCGATGCGCGAGCCTATCCGCACCACGCGCCACGAAAACGGCTGCGATGATGTTGAAAACGCCAAGCGCTGCCCACATCGACAGCGGGGAGAAGATATCTCCCTTGTCGGAAATGGCCTGAATGACCTTACCGAAAAGGATAGGCTCGGCCAGCGTTACAAGGGCAACAAGGACACTCGCGACACACATCGATATCGTTGCGGCTTTCTCGACCGCAAGATATTCCATGGCTCGCCAGTATATTTTGAGCAATGACACTTTCGCACTCCCGCTCGTTCTATTTACGGGGCTACATGGTATAGCCCCGCCTTTGTATCAATATTCTATGACTGCAAGAAGTGGCTATGGGGTGTCAAAACCGGCCATAAATTAAAAACGTATGTAACTGAGTGTGAAGATTCAGCGGATTTCGCGCCAATATGAGCGAAAACTAAACTTAAAGCTTGCAGATTCAAGTTTTATGGAATTCTACGCCACGCATTCGAATTCGGCGTCAAAATCCGCTCTGAGGATGGCGGAAATCAAATGTCGGCATCAGAGCACTAGCAATCGTGGAAACTCACGTCTATTGACAGGAATAACACTCAGACACGCCGATTGCGCGTGGCAGAAAGATATTGATCGGGTTTCTCATGGCAGGCGTCGAACAGAAGATTGTGGATACAAGCGAAGCGGGCATGCGCCTCGATCGCTGGTTCAAGGTTCACTTTCCTGGGCTGGGCTTCGGCCATCTGCAAAAATTGCTGCGTTCAGGTCAGGTTCGTGTCGATGGCGGTCGCGCCAAGGCCGATACGCGCCTTCAGGCGAACCAGATGGTTCGCATCCCGCCGCTCGGTGTCGATGAAAAGGCAACTGGCCCAGTCACAGCGCGTACCATCCGCAGCCAGCAGGACGGCGACGTTCTCTCGCAGATGCTGATTTATGAAGATCCGAAGGTGTTTGTCTTCAACAAGCCAGCGGGTCTCGCCGTGCAGGGCGGTTCAGGACTGACCCGTCACGTTGACGGTATGCTGGAAGCGTGGCGCAACAAGAAGGGCGAAAAGCCGCGTCTTGTTCATCGCATCGACCGCGATACATCGGGCGTGCTTGTGGTGGCGCGCACGCGCGGCGCGGCGCAGGCTCTGACCGCCGCTTTCCGCGAACGTGATACCAAAAAAACCTACTGGGCGTTGGTGAAGGGTGTACCGCGCAAGCGTGAAGACAAGATTTCGACCTGGCTGGTCAAGGAACAGACGCCCGATGGCGACAAGATGCGCGTTTGCCAGCATGGCGAACCGGATTCCGATCACGCAGTTTCCTATTATCGCATCATCGAAAAGGTTGGCAACAATCTGACATGGCTGGAAATGGAGCCCTATACGGGCCGCACGCACCAACTGCGCGTTCACGCCGCCTATATCGGTCATCCGATCATCGGCGATCCGAAATATTTCGAAGCCGACCAGAACTGGGAGTTTCCCGGCGGCATCCAGAAGCGCCTGCATCTGCATGCGCGCCGCATCCGCATCCCCAACCCATCGGGCGGGATCATTGATGTGACCGCGCCGCTGCCGCCGCACATGGTTCAGTCGTGGAACCTGCTTGGTTTCGATGAGGACAGTGCGGAAGATTAACCAATAAAGTCAAACTGACGATTTCGGTGCGAAAATGGGGCAGGGGAAAGTTGAAGCGCTGGCGCCGGGCCGGGCTTCTTTCGATGGGCTGGCCGTGGCGTTGGTCATCTTCATCATGTTCAGCTGGGGGCTTAATCAGGTTGCCGTGAAGATCGGCAATCAGGGTTTCAATCCGATGCTGATGGCCGCCGGGCGTTCCGCTTTGGGCGGCATGTGCGTGTTTTTCTGGTGTTTCTGGCGGCGCATTCCGCTGTTCAGAAATGATGGAACCCTGCTGCCGGGCATTCTTGCGGGGCTGTTGTTTGGCACCGAGTTTGTGCTGATTTTTCTCGCGATGGACCTCACCAGCGTCAGTCGCGTGACACTGATGATGAATGTCATGCCGTTCTGGGTGGCGATCGGCAGCCATTTCCTGCTCGGCGAGCGCATGTCGATCCGGGCGTTCATCGGCATGTGCGTGGCGTTTCTGGGTGTGTTTGTGGTGTTTTCTGATCATGTCAGCCGACCGGGGCCCTATGCGTTCTATGGCGATTTGCTGGCGCTTGTTTCGGGCATTCTCTGGGGGCTGACCACGCTGGTCATCAAGCGCAGCAAACTCGCTTATGCCGTTCCTGAGAAAATCCTGCTGTATCAGCTGGTCGTCGCCACGTTGGTGCCGCTACCGTTTATCGGCCTTGCCGGCCCACTCGTGCGCGATCCGAATGTTCTTTCGGTAATCTCGCTGCTGTTTCAGTCCTTCTTTGTGGTCGCATTCACCTATCCGCTCTGGTTCTGGATGGTGAATCGCTATCCGGCGTCGAAGCTTTCCAACTTTGCCTTTCTCACGCCCGCTTTTGGCGTGTTGCTGAGCGGAATCGTGCTCGGCGAGGCCTTGAGCTTGAAGATATTCGCAGCCTTGATCCTGATCGGCCTTGGCTTGATAATCATCAATCGACCGGCAAAGGCGGCAGCAGCACGATGAAACTTGTTCTTTTCGATTGCGACGGCACTTTGGTCGATAGCGGTGACTTCATCCATCGCTGCATGGCAGAGAGCTTTGCCGATGCGGGATTGACGCCACCGGAACAAGCCCAGACGCATTCCATCATCGGTCTGTCGCTTCCGTTGGCCATTGCGCGATTGCTGGGCCGCGAGCCTGATGAACAGGTCAATTGGTTGACGCAGCGCTACAAGGATAATTTCGTGCGACTGCGGCAGGCGCCGGATTTCTCGGAGCCGCTCTATGACGGCATTCTGCCGCTTCTGACCGAACTCGGCGAGCGGGACGATCTTTTGTTGGGGATCGTCACGGGCAAATCGCGTCGCGGCGTCCATGCGGTGTTCGAACGCCATGGCATCGGCAAGCATTTTCTGGTCATTCGCACGGCGGACGACTGCCCGTCCAAACCCCATCCGGCGATGGTGCTTGAATCCTGCGCGGAAATGGGGATAGAACCCGACCGAACCATTGTTATCGGCGATGCGATTTACGATATGCAGATGGCGCGCTCGGCAGGAGCCATGGCGGCGGGCGTGTCATGGGGTTATCATGACCGGCATGCGCTCGTCGAAGCCGGTGCGCACCACATATTGGCTACGCCGCACGACCTTCATCCGCTGCTGAAAGCAATGGATGCACTTTTAAAAGTTGGAAAGACCCCATGCGTGATACTTTGAGCGATCTTGAAGCCGGAAAGCAGCTTTCCGACGAGAATCCCATCATACGAGCGCAGAAGCTGATGCAGGCGCAACTGCCGAAGCGGTTCTATGAGCAGGTGGAAGTCGCTGAAGTGGAAGGTGGTTTTGCCGTTCATCTCGACGGTCGCCCGGTAAAGACACCAGCGCGCAGTCTCCTCATGCTTCCGACGGCTTCGGCGGCAGAGATCGTTGCTGAAGAATTCCGTGCGCAGGAAAAGGTTATCGATCCGGGTAAAATGCCCGCAACGCGCCTTGTGAACACGGCCATTGACGGCATCGCGCAGGACCCGCAGGCGGTGCTTGAAGACATATTGCGTTTCGCAGGCACGGATTTGCTCTGCTATCGCGCCGACGCGCCACAGGAACTGGTGTCGCGCCAGACGGCGCGGTGGGACCCGCTGATCGACTGGGCGGAAACGCTGGGCGCGCGCTTTACGCTTGCCGAAGGCGTGATGCATGTGGAGCAGTCGCGTGAGGCGATTACGGCATTTGGCATTCATCTGTCCGCATTCACCGACCCGATTGCGCTTGCTTCGCTCCATACGATGACGACGCTAACCGGTTCGGCCATCATCGCGCTGGCCATCGCCAAGGGCGAAGTATCCGCCGAAGACGGCTGGGCACTGGCGCATATCGACGAAGACTGGACGACCGAACAGTGGGGCGAAGACGCGGAAGCGGCTGCACGGCGCAAGGCGCGCGCGGTCGAAATGATGATCGCAGCGCGGGTACTCAAGGCGCTTTGAGCCAACTGAAACTATTTCTCAAATAGTTTATCCAAAGCATTGATTACAAAAAGAAAACCCGGCCATAAAGCCGGGTTTTCTTTTGCGCGTTTTTAAAAACGCGTCGTTCCCCTCGGTAACTCATGGAATGGCGGGAGCGCAAGCGCTCCCGCATCTCCGTTATTAGACCGAGTAGTACATGTCGAATTCGACCGGATGCGGGGTCATTTCGTAACGCATCACTTCGGCCATCTTCAGTTCGATGAACGAGTCGATCTGGTCGTCGGTGAACACGCCACCGGCCTTGAGGAATTCGCGATCCTTGTCGAGCGACTGGAGCGCTTCACGAAGCGAGCCGCAAACGGTCGGGATCTTCTTCAGTTCCTTTGCCGGCAGGTCATACAGATCCTTGTCCATGGCCTGGCCCGGATGGATCTTGTTCTTGATGCCGTCGAGGCCAGCCATCAGCAGCGCTGCGAAGCAGAGATACGGATTGGCAGCCGGGTCCGGGAAGCGGACTTCAAGACGCTTCGACTTCGGCGAAGAGCCGAAAGGAATACGGCAGGAAGCCGAACGGTTGCGTGCCGAGTAGGCCAGCAGAACCGGAGCTTCATAGCCCGGAACCAGACGCTTGTACGAATTGGTCGACGGGTTGGTGAATGCGTTCACAGCCTTGGCATGCTTGATGACGCCGCCGATGAAGAACAGGCAGTTTTCCGACAGACCAGCATATTCATTGCCAGCAAAGGTCGGCTTGCCGTCTTTCCAGATCGAGAAGTGAACGTGCATGCCCGAGCCGTTGTCGCCGAAAATCGGCTTTGGCATGAAGGTAGCGGTCTTGCCATAGGCATTGGCAACCTGATGCACGACATACTTGTAGATCTGCATCTTGTCGGCGTTGCGAACGAGCGAGTCAAACTTGACGCCGAGTTCGTGCTGGGCCGATGCCACTTCGTGGTGATGCTTTTCAACTGTTACGCCCATTTCCGTCAGAACGGTGAGCATTTCGGAACGCATGTCCTGGCAGCTGTCGATCGGCGGAACCGGGAAATAGCCGCCCTTGACGCGCGGACGGTGGCCGAGATTGCCGGTTTCATAGTCGGTGTCGTCGTTGGACGGCAGTTCGGTGGAATCGAGCTTGAATCCGGTATTGTACGGATCTGCCTTGTACTTGACGTCGTCGAAGACGAAGAATTCAGCTTCCGGGCCGACATAGACCGTGTCGCCGATACCGAGCGACTTCATGTAGGCTTCTGCCTTCTTTGCGGTCGTGCGCGGATCGCGGCTGTAAGCCTCGCCCGAGATCGGCTCGAGAATGTCGCAAAGAATGACCAGCGTGGACTGGGCGAAGAACGGGTCGATATGGGCCGTCGCCGGATCAGGCATCAGAACCATGTCGGATTCGTTGATGGCCTTCCAGCCGGCGATCGAGGAGCCGTCAAACATGACGCCGTCAACGAACATTTCTTCGTCAACGAGGCCGATATCCATCGTAACGTGCTGGAGCTTGCCCTTCGGGTCGGTGAAGCGAAGGTCGACAAACTTGATGTCGTTGTCTTTGATCTGTTTCAGAATATCGTTGGCGGTCGTCATTTTAATTCCCTGTTTGCACGACGAAGGAGAGGTATGCAGGTGTTAATCAGATGGCATCGACGCCGGATTCACCGGTGCGGATACGAATGACTTCTTCAATGTTGGAGACGAAAATCTTGCCGTCGCCGATGCGACCCGTCTGGGCTGCCTTGCGGATGGCTTCAATCGCGTTGTCCACGGTTTCATCCGCTACAATGACTTCGACTTTCACCTTGGGAAGAAAGTCGACGACGTATTCGGCACCGCGGTAAAGCTCGGTATGACCTTTCTGTCGTCCAAAGCCCTTGGCTTCGATGACAGTGATGCCTTGCAAGCCGACTTCCTGAAGGGCTTCCTTCACTTCATCGAGTTTGAAGGGCTTAATGATGGCTTCGATCTTTTTCATCAGAGAATGGTCTCCGCTTTTCTTCAGAAATGAGCGTTGTGCCCGTTTCACTGTTGGAGAAGCATGAAGCGTGCCAGTTTGAAAAAACTAGGCAAAATTTTCTCTTCTCTTCCATTTCCTTAGCAGAGTGGCACTAAAGGCGGCACCTTTGCAAGGAGGTGCCTATCGTTGGGGTGTGGAAGAGCTATCCTGATATTGAATGTATGATTAAAAAGTAATCAATTTGCGACAAATATAGGCTCTCTTGCACAAAGCGCTCTGCCGCGTGTTTAATCACCGCGAAATCCGTCTTACGAAACAGGTGCGCGATGTTGGAATTGCTAAACCCCGATGAAATGGCAGCCGCGGACCGCTGGACCATGGATAACGGGGTGCGTGACGGCTTTTCGCTGATGCTGGCGGCGGGGCGGGCGGTGGCGGAAGTCGCACAACGCATGTTCGCCGACAAAGGGCCGGTCGCGGTTTTATGCGGACCGGGCAATAATGGCGGTGACGGTTATGTCGCAGCGCAATATCTTCTGGAAGCGGGTTTCGAGGTCGTGTGCTTCAGCGTCGCGCCGCCGCGAAAAGGCAGCGACGCGCTTCGTGCCTCGCTGTTTCACAAGGGCGAGGTGCGCAGCATCAACGAATTTTCGCCCGCCAGTTTTTCCGGTGTCATCGATGCCATTTACGGTGCAGGACTGACGCGTGAGGTTCATGGGGCCGAAGCCGTGGCCATCGACGCGATCAACGCATCAGACATTCCGGTTATCGCCGTCGATCTGCCAAGCGGCGTGTCGGGCGCCAGCGGGCAACTCCTGGGCGCGGCGGTCAAAGCGCGGGCAACCGTCACATTTTTCCGCAAGAAACCCGGCCATTTGCTGCAGCCGGGCAGGGCCTTATGCGGCGTTCTGCATGTGGCGGATATCGGCATTCCAGACCGTGTGCTGGACACGATCCGCCCGCAGGCGCACGAAAATGCTCCCGCTTTATGGGTGGATAGCTTGCCTGCCTTGAACGTCAATGCGCATAAATATAGCCGCGGACATGTCGCCGTCTTTTCTGGTGGCATGCACGCGACGGGCGCAGCGCGGCTGTCGGCACTGGCTGCGGCCAGAAGCGGCGCGGGAGCCGTAACGCTATTGTCGCCACCGGATGCCGTGCCAATCAATGCGGCGCATGTCACCAGCATCATGGTGCGCGAAACCCGCAGTGCCAGCGATGTACGGGAGTTCATCGCAGATCGAAAAGTCGCGGCGGCTGTGCTCGGCCCCGGTTACGGAAACGCAGCATTCGCACGCGAGCATGCCCTGATGCTGGGCGGGCGCTCGGCATCGGCATTTCCGGCGCTCAATGGGCTGGTGCTTGATGCGGATGGCATAACGGCATTCGAAAAGAATCCGCGAGAATTGTTTGAGGCGCGAAAAGGCGCGGCGACAGCGCTTGTTTTGACGCCGCATGAGGGAGAATTCCGTCGGCTCTTCCCGGATGTGGCCAAGGATGATGCGTCAAAGCTCGATAAGGCCCGTAAGGCGGCTACCCTTGCCAATGCGGTGGTGATCTATAAGGGGCCGGATACGGTCATCGCCGCCCCGGATGGTCGCGCCGCGATCAATGCAAATGGAACGCCGTTTTTGGCGACCGCCGGTTCCGGCGATGTTCTGGCAGGCATTGTGGCCGGTCTGCTGGCGCAGGGGATGCCGCCTCTTGAGGCGGCCTGCGCGGCAGTCTGGGTTCATGCCGATGCGGGACGGCGCTTCGGTCACGGATTGATCGCTGAAGACTTGCCCGACCTGCTGCCCGCCGTCTGGTCCGCATTGGCAGTTTCAGCGCGAAGCTAAGGATTATCGGTGACGGGAGCCGCCTCTGCCGGTGCCGACATCAATAATGATATCGCCCGAGACAGACACATCGGTATTGCCGACCCGAAAATTCTTCCAGCTGCCTGCTGGCGTTCCATCCGGCTCCGGGGCGGGCGGTGGCGCCGAGACGAGAGGCTTTTGCGGTTCAACGCCCGGAAGGCCGGGCGCGGATTTTTCCTGAGCGAAAGCGCCTGATGCCATAGCGGTTGAAAAAGCCAGCGTAACAAACTGAGAAACTGTATTTTTCACCGTTCTCGATCCTTTCAGACGGGGTCTGCAACCGCGTCGATCAGCTGCTCGGCCATTTCGAGGGTGAATTCGTCATAATGCGAAATCACCCGGCTCGGTTCGTAATGCTGGACCGGAAGGTCAGTATAACCGAAATCGACGGCTACTACCGGGATACCCGCCGCCTTGGCCGTGTCGATATCCGTGCGGCTGTCGCCGACCATCAGCGCGCGATCACGATTGCCGCCAGCGCGCGCAATGGTGTCGGTCAGATGGCGCGGGTCCGGCTTGCGCCAGGCGAAAGTGTCCGCCCCACAGATCGCGGCAAAGCGCGCGGCTTCGCCCATTGACGTCAACAGCTTGACCGAAAGAGATTCGAACTTGTTCGTGCAGACAGCCAGCTCGAAGCCATGCGCCTGAAAGCGGTCGAGCGCTTCCAGTACCCCGGGGAAGAACACGGAATGTCCGGGCATGTTGTCCGCATAATGCTCGCGAAACTCTTCCACCAACTGGTCGAGGCGCGTGTCATCGATCTGCGTCTGCTGCGCCGCGAAAGCGCGTTCGATCATGGTGCGTCCGCCCTGACCGACAAACCGGCGCAACGCTGCCCGATCGGCGGCCTTGAGACCGGAAATGGACAGGCAGTGATTGAGGCTGTCGAGAAGGTCCGGCGCGGTATCGACGAGTGTGCCGTCGAGATCGAAAACGATGATGGGCTTGGCACTGGCAACGGACATAATGTCTCTTTCGGATAGATGACGTCAGGCATACGTAACCGATAGCGTGCAACGGCTCAAGGGCAGGTAGTCCGGTCGCGCAGATGTGAAATTCTGCGTCATATTTAAATAGATGCTTTGTTGTCATGCCTGCGCATGCTAGACGCGAACCGAATTGGGACGAGAATCCGCCGGTTCAACCCGGAGGATATGCTAGGATTTCTTTCATGGACGAAGCACGCAAGCTGAAGATCGCCGCCGCAGCCGAGGCGCTGACGCATGTCAAGGATGGTATGCGTCTTGGCATCGGCACGGGCTCCACGGCAGAAGAATTCGTGCGTCTGCTGGCCGAAAAAGTGCAGGGCGGCTTCAAGATCGTCGGCGTGCCGACCTCTGAACGCACCGCCAGCCTGTGTCAGGAACTGGGCGTTCCGCTGACGACGCTGGAAGAAACTCCGCATCTCGATCTGACCATTGACGGCGCGGACGAAGTCGATTCCGAACTGTCGCTCATTAAGGGCGGCGGCGGCGCGCTGTTGCGCGAAAAGATCGTGGCCGCAGCCTCGGACGCCATGATCGTCATTGCCGACCAATCGAAAGTTGTGGAAACCCTGGGTCGTTTTCCGCTGCCCATCGAGGTCAACCGCTTCGGTCTTGGCGCCACGATGCGCGCAATCGAGGCGGCAGCCGCGAAATGCGGCCTTGCAGGCCCGCTGAACCTGCGCTTAAAAGATGGTTCGCCTTTTGTAACGGATGGTGGACACTACATCGTCGATGCATCTTTTGGCCGCATTCCCGAGCCAAAGACACTATCTGACGCTCTCTTCGCCATTCCCGGCGTCGTCGAGCATGGACTTTTCATCGGGCTGGCGCGTGCGGCAGTAATTGCAGGCACCGACGGCATCCGAACCCTGAACCGGTCTTGAACTGCCAGTGCTATTACTGGTGTTGAACTGATTGAACGGAGTATTGAGCATATGATCCCGGCAACTGGCTTTCGTCGTCTGATTGCACCGCTTTCCGTATTCGCCCTGATGGCCGGCGTTCATGCGGCTTCGGCGCAGGAAATCACTGATGCCCATCTGCAGGCTGCCCGCGAAGCGATCTCCGCGATCCACGCGACCGAGCAGTTCGACGAGATTCTGCCGAACGCAGCCCGCGCGCTCAAGGGCGAGCTGATCCAGAAGGACCCCAATCTCGAAGGTCTGATCACCAAGACCGTCGATGAAAAGGCTCTGGCTCTCGCTGCCCGCCGTTCGGACCTCGAAACCGAATCCGCACGCGCTTACGCAAAGGCGTTTTCGGAAGAGGAACTGAAGGCGATCTCGACCTTCTACACCTCGCCAGCTGGCAAGAAGCTTCTGTCGGAAGGCCCGATTGTGACCCGTGAAGTCGTGAAGGCCGCCAATGTCTGGCAAAATGGTGTTGCCCGTGACCTCGCTCGCGATGTTGCAGAAGTTCTGGCCGCTCAGGCCGGTGCGGCAGCTGGCCAGCAGACGCAGCAGCCTGCACAGCAGTAAATCACGGCTCAGATCAAATAATTTGAAAGCCCGGCGACTTGGCCGGGCTTTTTCTTTTGCCTACATATCATCGTCAGTAATTCTGAAGGAGATTCCCCATGGCCGGGTATGACTACGACCTTTTTGTTATCGGTGGCGGTTCCGGTGGTGTGCGCGCAGGCCGACTGGCGGGCGCCATGGGGAAGAAGGTCGGTCTGGCCGAGGAATATCGCATGGGCGGCACCTGCGTCATTCGCGGCTGTGTACCGAAAAAGCTGTTTGTCTATGCCTCGCAGTTTCCCGAACATTTCGAGGACGCCGCCGGTTACGGCTGGAGGGTGGGCGAAAGCAGCTTTGACTGGAAGAAGCTGATCGCTGCCAAGGACAAGGAAATCGACCGTCTGGAAGGGCTCTACCGCAAGGGGCTTGAAAATTCGAAGGTCGAGATTTTTGCAAGTCGCGCCGTGCTCGTCGATGAACATACGGTCGAGCTGAAGGCTGATGGACGACGCGTTACTGCTGAACATATTCTGATCGCCACCGGTGGACGTCCGAACCCGCACGCGGCTCTGCCCGGCCATGAGCTTTGCATCAGCTCGAACGAGGCTTTTCATCTGGATGAATTGCCAAAGGCAATTGTCATCGCGGGCGGTGGCTATATCGCGGTCGAATTCGCCAATATCTTCCATGGTCTCGGCGTGGAAACCACACTTGTCTATCGCGGCAAGGAAGTCCTGAACGGTTTCGACGGCGATGTTCGCCATTTGCTGCATGAAACCATGGAAGCCAAGGGTATTCGCATCATTTGTGAGGCGGTTTTCGAGAAGGTTACGAAGCAGGCAAACGGCCTGTTGTCCATTGCCCTGTCGAATGGCGAGACACTCGAAGCCGGGCAGGCGATGCTGGCGCTTGGCCGCATGCCCAACACGGAAGGACTCGGCCTTGAAACCGCTGGCGTGAAGTTGGACAAGCTCGGCGCCGTGGAAGTGGATGACTATTCGCGCACCAGCACCGCCAATATCTGGGCGGTCGGCGATGTCACCAACCGCGTGCAGCTGACGCCTGTGGCCATTCACGAGGCAATGTGCTTCCTTGAAACAGTTTTCAAGGACAATCCGACCAAGCCCGATCATGAATTGATCGCAACGGCTGTCTTTTCCCAGCCCGAAATTGGCACTGTCGGTTTGACCGAGGAAGAGGCAGCGAAGAAATATCCGGAAGTCGAAGTCTATCGCGCCTTGTTCCGTCCGATGAAGAACACGCTTTCGGGCCGCAACGAAAAGATGCTGATGAAGATCGTCGTCGATGCCAAAAGCCGCCGCGTCCTGGGCACCCATATTATGGGACCGGATGCCGGTGAAATGGGGCAGCTTCTGGGGATTTCGCTGAAGGCTGGCGCGACCAAGGATGATTTCGACCGCACCATGGCCGTGCATCCGACCGCCGCCGAAGAACTGGTCACGATGTACAAGCCAAGTTATCGCGTCGTAAATGGCGAAAAGGTCGAAGGCTGACCCTTTCGCCGCAGGAGAATATCATTAACGATTATTGCTGGTATAAAACCCGCGCGTGCATTATATCAGCGCGACCCACGCACGCCGGGATTAGACATGTGGCTGGCATCTTCTTCAGGTGCAGGCTGCATGATTGGAATTCCGGCTTTCGTGTAAGGAGGATATAATCCGAGGATTATCGAGCGGATAACGCAAAACAGGTGCTCTAATGACGAAGAACTGGACCCCGCATTCCTGGAGAAACAAACCGATCAAGCAAGTGCCGTTTTATCCGGACGCACAGGCTCTGACCGACGTTGAGGCCCGTCTTCGCACCTATCCGCCTTTGGTTTTTGCAGGCGAGGCGCGCAAGCTTAAGCAGCAGCTGGCCGCTGTGGCGGAAGGCAAGGCATTTCTGCTTCAGGGCGGCGATTGCGCCGAAAGCTTCGCTGAACATGGCGCGGATAATATTCGCGACTTCTTCCGCGTGTTCCTGCAAATGGCCGTCGTCCTCACCTTCGGTGCTTCCAAACCGGTGGTGAAGGTTGGTCGTATTGCCGGTCAGTTCGCCAAGCCGCGTTCGACGGACATGGAAACGAAGGATGGCGTCGAGCTGCCGTCCTACCGTGGCGACATCATCAACGGTATCGATTTCGACGCAGCCTCGCGCACGCCCGATCCGCAGCGCCAGGACATGGCTTACCGCCAGTCCGCAGCAACGCTGAACCTGCTGCGCGCTTTTGCGCAGGGCGGCTATGCCAATCTGGAAAACGTGCACCAGTGGATGCTCGGCTTCGTCGGCAAGAGCCCACAGGCTGAACGTTACACGGCTCTGGCGCAGCGCATTTCGGAAACGATGCACTTCATGCGCGCTATCGGCATCACGTCTGACAGCAACCATTCGCTGCGCGAGACTGACTTCTACACGAGCCATGAAGCGCTGCTACTCGGCTATGAAGAAGCGCTCACCCGCGTCGATTCCACGTCGGGCGACTGGTATGGCACGTCTGGTCACATGATCTGGATCGGTGATCGCACGCGCCAGGCCGACCATGCACATATCGAATATTGCCGCGGTATCAAGAACCCTCTCGGTCTCAAGTGTGGCCCGTCCTTGCAGCCGGATGATCTCATCCGCCTGATCGACCTGCTCAACCCGGAAAACGAAGCTGGCCGTTTGACGCTTATCGCGCGCTTCGGCTACGACAAGGTGGGCGATCACCTGCCGCAGCTCATCCGCGCTGTCGAAAAGGAAGGCCGCAAGGTCGTCTGGTCCTGCGATCCGATGCATGGCAATACGATCACCGCTGGCGGCTACAAGACGCGTCCGTTCGACCGCATTCTCAAGGAAGTAGAATCCTTCTTCGCGATCCATCGCGCCGAAGGCACGCATCCGGGCGGTATTCATGTCGAAATGACCGGCAAGAACGTCACGGAATGCACGGGCGGCGCCCGCGCCATCTCCGCAGACGATCTTCAGGATCGCTACCACACGCATTGCGATCCGCGCCTTAACGCCGATCAGGCATTGGAACTGGCGTTCCTGCTGGCCGAACTCCTCAAGAAGGAGCGCGATGCGGGCACTGAAAAGCAGGTCGCAAGCGCCTGAAAGGCTCTTGGATTGTAATCATTTGGGCAGGGCGGAGGTTTCGATCTCCGCCCTGTTGCTTTTGAAGCAGAGTTGTCTAAAGCATTCTCCGGCAAAGCGCGAAATCGTGTCCATGGCTTCTGGGGGTATTTATGCAGCGCATTTTTCTGGCTTTTCTGAACTCAATGCGCGCGCTGAAATATCTCGCGGGCAATGAAAAAGCCGTGCAACAGGAACTGGTATTGTTTCTGGTCTCCTTGCCTGTCGCTTTCTTCCTTGCGCCCACATGGCTGGCCTTCCTGCTGATGACCGGCTCGATCCTGTTTCTGATGATGGTCGAAATTCTGAATACCGGCATAGAGGCGACATGCGATGCGGTGTCCCGCGATTTTCATAAGGAAATCCAGATTGCCAAGGACTGTGGTTCATTGGCCGTGCTGATCGCGATTATATTTGTTGTGGCCACATGGGGCTATATAATCATATCGTCTTTCTATTATTAAAATAAATATAATGGCAGTTGAAATAGATAAAATAGCAAAAGTTCGTTCATAATTGCGGTTTTGCGGATTTCTATAATTGATATCTTCTTTGGGGTTGATTCCAGGAGATATAAATGACGAGAATAATTTATCTTTTTTTGTTTTTGGTGTTCTTAATTTCAGCTGGGCTTTATTTTATTGATGCCAATGCTGCGGATACTGCACCGTCGCAGCCGAATGCACATCATTGCGATAGTTGTGAAAACTTGGCGGATTATACACGTTGTATCCTCAGATCCCCGAAGGCAGATATGGTGTGATTTATTCCCTGCAACGATTTAGGGATATATCGCATTATTATATATTTATAATTTATAATATTCTTTTTTATAAATTAAATATATCTTGCTAGTAATTTAATTATTATTGGTATTTTGAAATTTTTCAATTTGCGTATTCTGAAAACGTAAATTAAAAACGGAGAAATACTGATGAGTAAGTTTATTATGTCTTTTGTTGTTGTGGCTTCTGTTTTCTCTTTTGGTGCTGCATCGGCGAATGCTTGTGTTCTTTCCGGTGAAAACGTGTTTAAGTGCGGACAAGACTGCGCAAAAAGTTCAAGTGATTGGGGGTATGTCGGTTGCTTCGCGACAGCCATCAATCCATTTGCGAATAGAAAATAGCTTCTGGTTGATGTTACGCAAGTTTCTGGAGGAAAACTCTTCTGATTGAAGTGGTCTCTGGATATTTCGTTTTCATCTGCAGATTAAACACCGGAGGGGAGGCGTGCCGGTCATTGCATCCCCTCCACTCCCACGCTAAATCTTGCGCAGAAATAGTGTTGGTGAGAATCTCATTATGCTTCGTATTGCAGTCGCGCAGCTCAATCCCGTCATGGGCGATATTGCCGGAAATCTGGCCAAGGCCCGCGCGGCTCGCGTGCAGGCTGCCGACATGAAAGCCGATCTGATCCTGTTCACAGAGCTGTTCATTGCCGGTTATCCTCCTGAGGATCTGGTGCTGAAACCATCTTTTGTCGAAGCCTGCGAGAAGGCCGTCCGAGACCTTGCAGCCGATACGGCGGATGGTGGGCCGGGCGTTATCATCGGAACCCCTCTGCGCCGCGAGAGTGGCTTGCATAATTCGGTCATGGTGCTGGATGGCGGCGAAGTGATTGCTGAGCGGTTCAAGGTCGATCTGCCGAATTACGGCGAATTCGATGAAAAGCGCGTATTCGAGCCGGGTCCGCTGCCGGGACCAGTCAATTTCCGTGGCGTGCGCATCGGTATTCCGATCTGCGAGGATATCTGGGGCGATCTCGGCGTTTCCGAAACGCTTGCCGAAAGCGGTGCAGAATTCCTGCTCGTGCCGAATGGTTCACCCTATCACCGCGCCAAGATGGACCGCCGGTATCAGGTCGTTTTGAAGCAGGTGATGCTGTCCGAACTGCCGATGCTTTACGCCAATCAGGTTGGTGGTCAGGATGAGCTGATTTTCGATGGCGCATCGTTCGCTTTCAATCCCGGAAACAAGTTCCCGTGCCTGCAAATGCCGCAGTTTTCGGAACAGATCGCCATGACGATCTGGCATCGCGACGGAGACACCTGGCGGTGCGAGGAGGGCGAGAAGGCTTTGCTTCCGGAAGAGTTGGAAGCGGACTATTCCGCCTGTGTGCTGGGCTTGCGTGATTATGTGAACAAGAACGGTTTTAAGGATGTCGTTCTGGGTCTTTCCGGCGGTATCGACTCAGCAATCTGCGCCGCGATGGGCGTGGATGCACTGGGGCCGGAGCGTGTGCGCTGCATCATGCTGCCGTATCGCTACACGTCAGGTGAATCCCTGCAAGATGCAGCCGACTGCGCCAAGGCCCTTGGCGTACGATACGATATCGTGCCCATTGCCGAGCCGGTTGAGGGCTTCATGAGCGCGCTTCAGCCACTATTTGCCGGTACGGACAGCGGTGTCACTGAAGAAAACCTGCAAAGCCGCGCGCGCGGCACCATCCTGATGGCCGTTTCGAACAAGTTCGGCTCCATGGTCGTCACGACCGGCAACAAGTCGGAAATGTCGGTCGGCTACGCCACGCTCTATGGCGACATGAATGGCGGCTTCAATCCGATCAAAGACGTGTACAAGATGCAGGTCTATGCGATGTCGGAATGGCGCAACAGCCATGTTCCGCAAGGCTCGCTCGGACCAGCGGGTGAGGTGATTCCGAACAACATCATCTCCAAGGCGCCGTCCGCCGAACTGCGCGAGAACCAGACCGATCAGGACAGCTTGCCGCCTTATCCGGTGCTCGACGACATTCTGGAATGTCTGGTCGAGAATGAAATGAGCAATGCCGATATTGTTGCGCGCGGTCATCCGGTTGAGACCGTGCAGCGTATCGAACATCTGCTTTATCTCGCTGAATACAAACGCAGACAATCGGCACCCGGTGTTAAGATTACCAGGAAGAATTTTGGACGCGATCGCCGTTATCCCATAACGAACCGCTTCCGCGACCGCTGAAAGATAATAGAATGACTGTTACTGTTCGTTTTGCCCCGTCGCCGACGGGTTACATTCACATCGGCAACACGCGCACTGCGCTCTCGAACTGGCTTTATGCCCAAAAGAATGGCGGCAAGTTCGTCCTGCGTTACGATGACACGGATGTTGAACGGTCGCGTGTAGAATATGCTGAGGCGATCGCCGTTGATCTGGACTGGCTTGGCGTCAAGCCGGACCGCGTCGAATATCAGTCGAAACGCTTCGATGTTTATGCTCGCGCCGTGGAAAAGCTGAAGGAAGCAGGGCTGCTTTATGCCTGCTATGAAACGGCTGACGAACTGGAGCGTCGCCGCAAGCTGCGTCTCGCGCGCCGCCTGCCACCGGTTTATGGCCGCGAGGCGCTGAAAATCACCGATGCGGAAAAGGCCGCTTTCGAAGCCGAAGGCCGCAAGCCGCATTGGCGCTTTCTGCTGCCGAATTTCGAAAGCGATCCGTTCACAACGCAGCGCACCGAAGTTCACTGGGATGATCTGGTGCGCGGGGCCCAGGTGGTCGATCTGGCGTCCATGTCGGACCCGGTACTGGTGCGTGAAGACGGCACCTATCTCTATACGCTGCCTTCGGTCGTGGACGACATCGATCTCGACGTCAGCCATATTATCCGTGGTGACGACCATGTGACGAATACCGGCGTGCAGATCGCAATCTTCCGGGCGCTCGGCGCTGAACCGCCGGTCTTCGGACACCATAATCTGCTGACCACCACGACAGGCGAAGGTCTTTCCAAGCGGACGGGCGCGCTTTCGGTCGGGTCACTGCGCGAGAACGGCTATGAGCCGATGGCGGTTGCTTCGCTGGCTATCCTGATCGGCACGTCAGAAAATGTCACCGCTGCACCGACCATGGATGCGCTGGCGGAACGTTTTGATCTGGCCTCCATCTCAAAATCGTCGGCGAAGTTCGATCCAGCGGAACTGGACACGCTTAATCGCGCATTGCTGCACGAAATGTCTTTTGCCGACGCCAAGCCTCGTCTCACAGCGCTTGGTATTGAAGGCGACAAGGCTGAATCATTCTGGCTCGCTGTGCGTGGCAATCTGGATCGCTTCGGCGATGTGCAGCATTGGTGGCAGATCGTGACTGGCGTTTTGCCGGAAGCGCCGGAACTGTCCGATGAGGATCGCGACTTTATTCGTATCGCGTTTAATTCGTTGCCAGCAGCTCCTTGGGACCACCAGACATGGAAAGTCTGGACCGAGGCCATCAAGTCGGAAACGGGACGTAAGGGCAAGGGCCTCTTCATGCCCTTGCGTCTGGCACTGACGGGCCAACCCCACGGACCCGAACTGGCCGACCTTCTAGTGCTGATGGGGCCGGATAAGGTTCAGAGGCGAAAGCCCTGATAGCTTTCGTACCTGCAAACAAAAACAGTCGGCGCAGTTGATACTGTGCCGGCTGTTTCTTTTTGCGGATGGCTTACTTGCGAATCTTTGCCTTGCGGACCGGTGCTTCGCCAGCGCGCTGCAGTGCTTCCACGACCGACAGAGCGGTCATGTTGACGACACCGCGCGACGTGACCGAAGGTGTTAGAATATGTGCCGGGCGGGCGGCACCGAGCAGAATCGGGCCGACATGCAGCGCATCGGTGACGGTCTTCACCACGTTCAGCGTGATATTGGCCGCATCGAGATTCGGGAAAACCAGAAGATTGGCTTCTCCCTTGAGGCGCGAATTCGGGAACACGCGGTCGCGCAGCGCCTGAGACAGCGCCGAGTCGCCATGCATTTCGCCGTCGGATTCGAGATCCGGTGCCTTTTCTGCGAGGATGGCCGCTGCCTGACGCATCTTTTCCGCGCTGGCGCTTTCCTTCGATCCGAAATTCGAATGCGAAACCAGAGCAGCCTTCGGGACAATGCCAAAACGGTCGATTTCCTTGGCGGCGAGAATTGCCATTTCAGCAATTTCATTCGCGTTCGGATCGACATTGACATAGGTGTCGGTCAGGAACAGCGCGCCGCGCTGCGAAATCAGGAGGCTGAGCGCGGAGTAATCGCGGATACCCGGCACAATGCCGATGATCTGGCGCACAACGCGCAGATGGCGCTCGAAACGACCTTCGAGACCGCAGATCATTGCATCCGCTTCGTCGCGCATCACGGCGAGCGCCGCAATGGCGGTCGAATTGGTTCGCACGATGGTGCGGGCCGCTTCCGGCGTGACGCCCTGACGCCCCGTATAGGACAGGTACAGATCGACATAGTCGCGGTAGCGTGGATCGTCTTCAGGGTTGATCAGTTCGAAATCGACGCCCTGACGGATTTTCAGGCCATAACGGCGCAGGCGCGTTTCGACGACCTGCGGACGACCGACAAGGATCGGCGCGGCGATGCGTTCTTCGATCACCACCTGCGCGGCACGTAGCACGCGCTCATCTTCACCATCGGCATAGATAACGCGCTTGGGCTTGTCCTGCGAACGGGCGGCGGCGAAGACCGGCTTCATGATGAGGCCGGAGCGGAACACGAAGCGGTTCAGCCTGTCGAGATAGGCTTCCATGTCCTCGATGGGGCGCGTTGCGACACCGGTTTCCATCGCAGCCTTGGCAACAGCCGGGGCGATGCGCAGGATCAGGCGCTGATCGAAAGGCGAGGGAATGATGTAATCCGGGCCAAAGGTCGGCGTGTCGCCGGAATAGGCCTTGGCGGCGACATCGGAAGGTTCTTCGCGGGCGAGCGAGGCGATGGCGCGCACGGCGGCGAGCTTCATCTCTTCATTGATCGCGGTTGCGCCGACATCGAGAGCGCCACGGAAGATGTATGGGAAGCAAAGAACGTTGTTGACCTGATTCGGATAGTCGGACCGTCCGGTGCAGATCATGGCGTCGGCACGCGCAGCACGCGCTTCTTCCGGCATGATTTCCGGCTTTGGATTGGCGAGAGCCATGATCAGTGGCTTTTCAGCCATCTGGTTCAAAAGCTCCGGCTTCAACACGCCCGCAGCCGAAAGGCCGAGGAACACATCCGCCCCGCCGATGACATCGGCCAGCGTGCGCGCATCGGTCTTCTGGGCATAGATTTCTTTCCAGCGGTCCATGAGCGTGTTGCGGCCTTCATAGACCACACCTTCCAGATCGCAGACCCAGATATTTTCACGCTTGGCGCCGAGATTGACGAGAAGATTGAGGCAGGCGAGAGCCGCGGCACCGGCACCCGAGGTGACGATCTTGGCGTCTGCTATCTGCTTGCCTGCAAGTTCCAGACCGTTCAACACGGCGGCGGCCACGATGATCGCCGTCCCATGCTGGTCGTCATGGAAAACCGGAATATTCATCTTGGCACGAAGCTGTTCTTCAACTTCGAAACATTCCGGTGCCTTGATGTCTTCCAGATTGATGCCGCCGAATGTCGGCTCCAGAGCGGACACCACATCGACAACGCGGTTGATTTCCAGCGCGTCGATTTCGATGTCAAAAACGTCGATATCGGCGAACTTCTTGAACAGTACGGCCTTGCCTTCCATGACCGGCTTCGATGCGAGCGCGCCGATATTGCCAAGACCGAGAACAGCCGTGCCGTTCGAAACCACCGCCACGAGATTGCCTCGCGCTGTATATTCGGCTGCGGTGGCAGGGTCTTCCTGAATGGCGAGGCAGGGCGCTGCCACGCCCGGCGAATAAGCGAGCGCAAGGTCACGCTGGTTTCCAAGCGGCTTGGTTGCCTGGATTTCCAGCTTTCCAGGCTTCGGATATCGATGGAAAAACAGGGCTGCTTCATCGAAATCCGAACGCGTCGGCGTGGAAGGAGTTTTCTTGGTCATAGTCGCATCGCTTTCCATTTTTCCGCACCGCCGGGATGATCAGCGGCGCGTGGAGGGTGCAATCACATGCACACCGAGCCTTTAAACACGTGGGTCGGGCACTTTGGGTTTTAGCTCAAACTCTGACGTCCCATTAGGCCCGTTTTGGAGAATGAGTTTATCTGTAATGTAATGGCCGTGTCAGAAGGCGCTCTGATAAGCGCCGCCGTCAATAACGAGATTCTGGCCCGTTATATAGCCTGCATGCTGCGAGCAGAGGAAGGCGCAAGCCTTTCCAAACTCTTCTGGCTGGCCAATGCGTCCCGCAGGGATGCGGGCTGCGCGCTTGGCAGCTTCTGCTTCTGCGGTGGTGCCGGTCTTCTGCGCGGAGAAGGCAAAGCCTTTGCGCAGGCGGTCCGTGTCGAATGCACCGGGCAGGATATTGTTGATGGTGACATTGGCCCCGGCAACGGTACGGGCAACGCCGGCCAGAAAGGCCGTCAGTCCCGCGCGGGCGCCGGATGAAAGATCAAGTCCCGGAATAGGCGCATAGACTGAGGTCGAGGTGATGTTGACGATGCGGCCAAAGCCGCGCTCAACCATTCCGTCGATGACCGCCTTGATCAGTTCGATCGGGGTGACCATGTTCTGCGTCACGCCTTCAAGAAGGGCTTCGCGGTCGAGCAGGCGGAAGTCGCGGAAGGGTGGTCCGCCATTATTGTTGACCAGAATATCCGGGTTGGGGCAGGCGGCGAGCAACGCCTTCTGACCTTCTGGCGTCGAAACATCGGCGGCGACAGCGACCACATTGACACTATAAGCCGAGCGAATGGCGTCAGCTGTCTCAAGAAGAGTTTCTTCACTGCGTCCGTTCAGCACGATATCGCATCCTGCCTCGGCCAGTGCTTCGGCGCAGGCGCGACCCAGACCTTTGCTGGAAGCGCATACGATTGCCTTGCGACCTTTCAAGCCCAAATCCACGGCTCGATCCTCTTTGCTTTTTAAAGGTCATGGAGACATGCCACCAAGCGCCAAGTGCAATCAACCGGATTCTGGTTGACGCGCTGATGTGTCCACTTTTCTCGACGCTCATTTGACCATTTTTTGGTGTTTTTCACGCACACTATTCGGTGATCGTGTTTTGCATGGGGCTGTCTGTTCGTCGGCCACTGTCATCTGCGCATTACAGTCCCGTCATAACTCTGTGACATGAATCAGGTTCTCTGCACGTAGTTTCAGGTTGCCATTGAGAGGGACAACCAAATGAGCACCGATGCAGCGCAGGCCAAGAAACTCCGGACGATTTTCATCTCGGATGTGCATTTGGGATCAAAGGCCGCGCAGGCCGACCTGCTTCTTGATTTCCTGCGCTACCATGATGCGGAAACGATTTTTCTGGTCGGCGATATCGTCGATGGCTGGCGATTACGGCGCAACTGGCACTGGCCGCAGGAACATAACGACGTTGTCCAGAAGCTTCTCCGCAAAAGCCGCAAGGGCGCCAACATCATCTACATTGCAGGCAATCACGACGAGTTCCTGCGTAATTTTCAGGGAACGCATTTCGGCGGCATCGAAGTGATAAACCGCGCCATTCACGAGACGGCGGATGGCCGCAAGTTTCTGGTGATCCATGGCGATCAGTTCGACGTGGTGGTGCGCAATGCCCGTTTCATCGCTTATCTCGGTGACTGGGCCTATGACACGGCGATCTGGATCAACACGGCGATGAACCGTTTGCGCTCGCTCTTCGGGTTGCGCTACTGGTCGTTTTCGGCCTGGGCGAAATTCCGCGTGAAAAAGGCGGTCAATTTCATCGGCGAGTTCGAAACGGTGGTGTCCGAAGAGGCGCAGCGCATCGGTGTCGATGGCGTCATTTGCGGTCATATTCACCACGCCACCATCGAAAAGATGAACGATGTTGAATATATCAACACCGGCGACTGGGTGGAAAGCTGCACAGCGGTGCTGGAGCATTTCGACGGACGTATGGAACTGGTCAGTTGGACGGAAATGCGCGACGAAAAATCGTCCGGCGGCAGGGCCATCGCTCACGATAATTGGGCCGACGACAACAGGATAGTCCGTCTGCCACGTCCTGCCCGTAGCGCGGCGAAAATTGCCGGATGAACAAGCTCGTCATCGTCACCGACGCCTGGCATCCGCAAGTCAACGGCGTTGTTCGGACACTGACCAAATGTCAGGATATGATGCGCGCGCGCGGTTACGAGGTGATTGTGGTTTCGCCACTCGACTATAAGTCGGTTCCGTGCCCGACCTATCCGGAAGTCAGACTGGCGCTGACCACGCCCGGCGCATTTCGGCGGCGGTTGGTGCAAATGCAGCCTGACTATATCCACATCGCCACCGAAGGTCCGCTCGGCTACATGGCGCGACAGGCATGTCTGAAAAAGGGCTGGAGTTTCACCACCAGTTTTCACACGCGCTTTCCTGAATATGTTGCGGAACGCTTTCCGGTTCCCTTGAGCTGGAGCTATGGCTTTCTGCGGCGGTTTCACAATGCCGCATCGCATACGCTGGTTCCCACCCAATCCATTCTGGATGATCTGAAAGAGCGCGGTTTTACCGGCCTCAATCTGTGGACACGCGGCGTGGATCGCGGTGTATTCCATGCCCGCGCCAATGTGAGCCGCGGTCTGCCGGAACCTGTTTTCATCTGTGTTGGACGCGTGGCGACGGAAAAGAACCTACCCGCCTTTCTCAGTCTCGATCTACCCGGCACCAAGCTGATTGTCGGTGACGGCCCGGCACTCGATGATCTGAAATCGCGCTTTCCCGATGCGGTATTTGTCGGCAAGCGGGAAGGCGAGGCGCTGGCCGAAACCTATTCGTCGGCGGACGTGTTTGTTTTCCCGAGCCGGACAGACACGTTTGGCCTCGTGCTGCTGGAAGCAATTTCATCCGGTCTGCCTGTTGCGGCTTTTCCCGTACCGGGATCGAAAGACGTCATCGGCGCGACGGGCGCGGGTGTTCTTTCGGAAGACTTGCGCGCGGCCTGTCTGGCCGCGCTGGAGCTTGAGCCTTTCGAACCGGAACAGGTTCTAAAACCCTTCACCTGGGATGCCTGCGCAGACATCTTTGAAGAGGCTTTGACTTCCATAGGGGGCGGACAGCCCCCCGTTCGGGACTATCAGGCAGTTCAGCCCCAGACAGTCGCTTCCGGCGGATAAATAAGCGCGCCATCATAACGAAGGCCGGGTTCGCGGTCCTGTGCAAGGAGCAGTGGTCCGTCGAGATCGACAACCGTTGCCTTCTGGGCGAGCAGAACTGCGGGCGCCATGCCGAGCGATGTGCCCACCATGCAGCCGACCATGATCTTCAGGCCGAGCCCAATGGCCTTTTCGCGCATCACTAGCCCTTCAGTCAGCCCGCCCGCCTTGTCGAGCTTGATATTCACGGCATCATAGCGCTTGGCTAATTCTTCCAGACCCTCTGACGTGTGAACGCTTTCATCGGCGCAAATCATGACCGGGCGTTCGATCTGGCTCAGGATCGCATCTTTGCCTGCGGGCAGGGGTTGCTCGATGAGGATCACGCCCGCATCGGCAGCGGCGCGCATATTTTCGGCAATATTCGCATCGGTCCAGCCTTCGTTTGCATCGATGATGATGCGACTGTTCGGCGCTGCCGCGGCAACGGCGCGAATGCGTTCAATGTCGTTGTCGCCGCCCATCTTCACCTTGATCAGCGGATAATGCGCGACTTTAGCGGTCGATTCCGCCATTTCTTCCGGCGTGCCCAGCGAAACGGTAATCGCGGTCTCCAGCGGCTTGAACGCACCGCCCAGCATATCGGCAACACGTTTGCCGGTGGTCTTGGCTTCCAGATCCCACAGGGCGCAATCGACCGCATTACGGGCGGCACCGGCTGGCATCAGCGTCTGGATATCCTGACGTGTTGCACCATCTTCGATCTGTGCCCGGACGGCTTCGATTGCTGCCGTGACGCTTTCGATGCTTTCGCCATAGCGTGCATAGGGAACGCATTCGCCGCGCCCCTGATGTTCACCGTTGCCGATTGCACACACAACAACCGCTGCTTCGGTCTTCGACCCGCGCGAAATTGTGAATTTTCCGGCGATAGGGTAGCGTTCAACGAGGATGTTCAAGGTATTCTGCATGGAGAGCCTTCCGAATCTCAATCCCGAAAAGTTGATGGGCTTTTGGGATGAGATAGTGCGTGAGAGAGCGAAATTGGGGTATTCGTCTGATTCAACGGGCGGATGCTCCAATACGCTGTATTTCGGTCGTGTTACGACTCGTATATGAGGTTTGCCATGTTGACCGACACTGCTGACAAAGCAAGAGCCGCTGCGAATGTCGCGCCAAAGATCGATGTGGCCGATCAGGATGGCGTGCGTGTGGTCCGCCTGAGCGGACGCTGGGTTTCGCAGAGTGTTCATCTCGTCGATGACAAAATGCGCAGTCTCGAAAAAGTTGCGGGCGGCCAATCCACGCATATCGATGCTTCCGGCATTTCCGGCCTCGATACGGCAGGCGCGTGGCTTGTCGAGCGGCTGAGGCAGCGTCTCATCACCCAGAAGGCGGATGTTCAGCTTGAAGGTATCCGCGAAGCCTGGGCACCGCTGATGGACGAAGTCGGCGGTGCCGTCGAACGCGCGCTCGACGTTCCGCGCGCCAAAAAGCCGTTCTTCGTTATCGCGTTTCTGGCAGCCCTTGGTGGCGGTGTCGTCTCGATTTACAACGACTTCAAGATGTCGATGCATATTCTGGGCGCCACCATTCGCGGCGCGCAGCTGAAATATGGTCGTGGGAGCGGAATTCCGATTGCCGCCATCGTGACGCAGATGGACCGCATGGGCGTGGGTGCCATTCCCATTATCGTGCTGATGTCGACGATTGTGGGCGCCATTATCGCACAGCAGGGCGCGTTTCAGCTTCGCTATTTTGGCGCTGAAATCTTCGTGGTCGATCTGGTTGGCATTCTGGTTTTGCGTGAACTGGGCGTGCTTTTGACTGCGATCATGATTGCCGGTCGTTCCGGCAGCGCCATCACGGCCGAAATAGGCTCCATGAAAATGCGCGAGGAAACCGACGCGCTGACCGTCATCGGGCTCAATCCCGTTGGAGTTCTGGTGTTTCCGCGCCTTGTTGCGCTCGTCATCGTGCTGCCGCTGCTGACCATTATTTCCAATCTGGCGGCACTGGTAGGGGCAGGTGGTGTCGCATGGTTCTATTCCAATATCTCGCCGGAGGCCTTTATCAGCCGTCTGCATGATGCCGTGGCGCTCAACACTTATTTCGCCGGTTTGATCAAAGCGCCATTCATGGCGATGATTATCGGTATTCTTGCTTCGGTCGAAGGTATGAAGGTCGGCGGAAGTGCAGAATCACTTGGACGCCGGGTCACAGCATCGGTGGTGAAGGCTATTTTTGTGGTTATCGTTGTCGATGGCATGTTTGCGATGTTCTACGCAGCGATCAATTTCTAGAATTTTATATGGCCGTTGTTTTGTTTGGGTTCTTTGAGACACAGTTACACAAAAAACTGATCCTGCATTGGCCTTCCGCTGTTCAGTCGGAAGCGCGGCTCGGTTAAAGAATAGATATGGAGAACGGTATCGACGCAGAGTCGCAACCACAGCAGGACGATGGCCACCACACGGCGATACCGATGATTTCGGTGCGCGACGTGACGGTGTCGTTTGGCCGTGCGCCGGTGCTCGATAAGCTGTCCCTCGATATCTACAAGGGCGAGGTTCTGGGCTTCATCGGTCCGTCCGGATCGGGCAAGTCGGTGCTGATGCGCACCATATTGGGCTTGAACAAGAAGCAGTCCGGCGAAATCGAGATTCTTGGGCGCAATATCGATCACCTCAATGAGCTGGAAAAAATGGCCATCGACATGCGGATGGGCGTTCTTTTCCAGCATGGCGCGCTGTTTTCGGCGCTCAACGTGCTTGAAAATATTCAGGTGCCGATGCGCGAATATCTCGATCTGTCGCCAAAGCTGATGGATGAGCTGGCGCGACTGAAGATCGATCTTGTGGGACTGAAGCCGGATACGGCAGAGAAATTTCCGTCGGAACTTTCCGGCGGCATGATCAAGCGCGCCGCTCTGGCACGTGCGCTGGCGCTCGATCCGGACATCGTCTTTCTTGACGAGCCGACCTCGGGTCTCGACCCTATCGGCGCCGCGGAATTCGATGAATTGATCGCGAATTTGCGCGATACGATGGGCTTGACGGTCTATATGGTCACACACGATCTCGACAGCCTGTTTGCGATCTGCGACCGCATAGCGGTTCTGGGCAACAAGAAAGTGCTCGTCAGCGGCACGATAGAAGACATGCTGCATGTAGACGATCCGTGGGTTAAATCCTATTTTCGGGGCAAGCGTGCGCGCCAGATCGATACTTCGGCGCCATCAAGACGGCGGCCCGGCAGCCGCTTGCAGACGGGATAAGATATGGAAACAAAAGCCAATTACGTTCTGGTCGGGGTTTTCACGCTGCTTGTCAGCCTGCTGGCTTTCGGATTCGTGTACTGGATTGCGCGCTTCGGCGAGGCCCGTGATTCCATTCCCATGGATGTGCGCATTCCCGGCTCCGTGACGGGCCTGACTGTCGGCAGTCAGGTTCTCTTCAATGGTATCAAGGTTGGCGATGTCCGTCGTCTGCGCCTTGATGAGAGCAACCCGGAAATGGTTATCGTGCAGACGCGCGTGAATGGCAGCACGCCGATCACGCGCTCGACGGCTGCAACGCTCGGCTTTCAGGGCCTGACCGGACAGGCCTATATCGAACTGAAGGGCGGCAGCCTGGACGAGCCTAACCTGCTGACCGAAGCGGCGAAGGAGGATACCGTCGCGCGTATCGACGCCGATCCATCTGCGGTCAACAATCTCCTTGCCACCGCGCAGGATATTTTCGGACGGGCCAACACTGTGCTGGGCGAGCTGGAAGGCTTTGTCAAAGAAGCGCGTGGTCCTCTGACCGACACGATCAATAACACCAAGACATTCACCGACGCACTGGCCAAAAACGCCGATGTGCTTGACGAACTGGGTTCCAACACCGGAAACATCAAGCAGATCATCGAGGATGCCAAGGAAACGATGGCGCGGCTCAATGCGGCTTCGGTGCGCGTTGACGGCATTCTGGCCAAGACCGACAAGCTTCTGTCTACGGACGATAAGGACGGTGTGGTGGCGCAGGCCAAGGCGACGCTCGAATCCATTCGCCAGACCTCGGACAATCTCGACAAGCGCCTCGGACCGATTGCAGATAATTTGCAGCGTTTTTCAGGTCAGGGATTGCGCGACGTGCAGTCGGTGGTCGTGGATAGCCGCCGGTCCATACACCGTATTGAGCAGGCCATCACAGATCTAGAACGCAACCCGCAGCGTCTGATTTTCGGCGGGCAAGGCAGTGTACCCCAGTATAACGGAAGGGCGCGTCATTGATTTTCTTAAGCGAAAATTCGACAGGCGAGACGCATGGCTTGAAATCGCGCCGCAAGATTGGTGCCGTGGGCTCGGTTTCGCTCTTGCTGGCGGCGCTTCTCGCGGGCTGTGGGACGACACCTCTCGACACATTCAATCTCGCCACGCCGAAGCCATCTGTTTCGTCGCCGAGCCGCAAGAGCCTGCAGCTGCTGGTTCCGACGCCAACAGCATTGAAGGCGCTGGACAGCGAGAATATCGTCATCAGCTCCGCGCCGGGTTCCATCGAGTATCTGAAGGGCGCACAATGGGGCGACAGGCTGACGAATATCGTCCAGTCTCGCCTCGTCCAGGCCTATGAGAATACCGGCGTGTTTGGCGGTGTTGGGCGTCCGGGTGATGGTCTGGCGATCAATTATCAGATCCTGACTGATCTTCGCATGTTTGGCGTTCAGGTTAGCGGCGGCTCCAGAACGGCTGTTGTGGAACTCGCCATCAAGCTTATGAACGACAAGACCGGTGAAGTGCGCTCCACACGCGTGTTTCGGAATTCCGCACTGGTCAGCGGCACCGGCAATGCGGCTTACGTGAAGGCGCTTGATGCAGCCTTTGATCGTACGGTGAATGAAATCGTCAGCTGGACGGTTTCATCGCTGTAAACCGCGCAAATGCAGAATAGATGATTTGAAATGAAAAAGCGGGGCTTAACCCCGCTTTTCTTTTGTCCGGCTGTAGCAGCCAAAGCACGCCGGATTTCGGTCTTATCAACCCATCGCCGCGTTGCCACGTTTGTTAGTCTCACTTCCTTTCGGTAAACAAAAAACGCGGCCCGAAAGCCGCGTTCTGAATTGCGTGTGGTCTGGTGCCTGATTAGCGCAGGCGACCGCTGGCATGGGCCAGCATGGTGTAAACCTTGCCGGTATCGGACGTCAGATAGGTCTGCGTCACCATATTATCGCGATCGTTACGCGCGACGTCTTCGAGCAGACGCTGGAAGTCGTCCATGTAGCGGTCCACGGCGCGGCGGAATTCGCCATCCGTCTGATACTTGCGCTTGATGTCGTCAAACGTCTGTTGGCCCTTGAGCGTGTAAAGGCGACGGGTAAAGACGTTGCGCTCGCCACGGCGGTAGCGGTCCCAAAGTTCAACCGACGCTTCATGATCGATTGCACGGGCGATATCGACCGAAAGCGAGTTCAACGATTCAACCACATGGCTCGGCGAACGCGGAGCGGCGGTTGGCTGCGCCTTGGGCTGGACGGCTTCTTCTTCTTCACGCGATGCGCGGGCAAGGAGATCGGAAACCCAGCCACGAGGCTTGTCAGTGGTAGCGGCAGGTGCCGATGCAGCCGGAGCTTTTGGCATTTCAACCGGGCGCTGGCGCACGGCAACATCAGCCTGTGGGGCCGGTGCAACTGGCGCCTGAACAGGGGCCGGGCGCTGTGCAGCTGGCGCCGGACGCGAAACCGTACGGTCTGCGCGGCTTTCACCAACATCGACCAGACGGCCAGACTTGTTGACGATTTCAGCCAGTTCCTTAAGCGCGCTGATCTGTTCGCTCACGGCCTTGCGCATGGCAGTCGTCGTTTCCTTCGCTTCGGCAGGCATGTCGAGAACGCCGCGCTTCAGCTCGCCACGGGTCGTATTCAACTCGGTGCGGATTTCGCCAGCGGTGCGGCGGATATCGTCGGTTGCCGCCGAGAACTTCTGCGCTGCCTGCTCGACGATTTCCGAAACGCTTTCGCGCATCTTTTCTGCCGAGGCGCGGGTCTGGCCTTCTGCGCGCTGGAATGCCGAAGCAACCAGAGTTTCGAAGGACTGCATCAGCTTCTCGATGCCTTCCGACTTCTCGACAAGGCCGGAAGCCAGCTTGTCGAGCGCCTGCTGGCGGTCGGACAGCGTGGTGACAAGACCGTTCTGCGCCGAATTGATCATGTCGGAGGCCGAGGAAAGAACCTTTCCATGGTCTTCGAAACGGTCGGCAATGTCGGCAATCTGCGAGAGGGTGCTGTCGGAAAGCGCACGCAGCGTACCGATATTCGTGTCGATCAGGCCGGTCGAGGCCTGGAACATCTGCGCAGCGCGATTGGTGTTTTCAACGAAGCTCGACGTGGTATCGACGAGGCGTCCATCAATATCCGTCAGGTTGCGCGTTGCAGCGTCGATCAGCTTGCCAAGCTCGCCATTCGAAGTGGAGAGGCGGTCGATCAGCTCGCTGACATTGTCGGAGAGACCGGCCTTTGCCTGCTGAACGGCTGCAATGGTTTCTGCCGTGCGGTTTGCCAGTGCGTTGACCAGAGCGGCGTTTTCCGAACGCAGGCGGTCGGTTGCCGCATGGGTTGCTTCTTCAAGCTGCTGTGCCAGACCGCGTCCGCTATCGGCAAGGCGCTGGACCAGCGGCTCAGCCGTATCGTTGAGGATCTTGGTGATTTCCTGCGAGCGGGCCGAGAGAACCGCATTGAGTTCACGGGTGCGCTCTTCAAGGGTAACAGCCGTTGTATCCGTGACCTGCGCGATGCGGGCTTCCACGGAGCCGAGTTCCATCGTGATGCGCGAACCAATGTCGCCCAGACGGGTGGCAATCGCGTCGGCGCGTTCCGCAAGGCGGGCTTCGGTGCCTGCCAGATTGTCGGCAACGCTGACAGAGAAGCTCTCGCTGTGACCAGCAAGGGTTTCGCTCGTCTTCGATGCCGTATCGGCGATGCGGGCCTCGATGGCACTGAGTTCACCGGTGAGGCGGTTTTCGATGGCTTCAAGGCCGCTTGCAATCGCGCCAGCGCGCTCATTGAGGCGGATTTCGGTGCCCGCCAGATTATCGATAACGTTCGCAGCGAAAGCCTCGCTGTGACCGGCAAGGGTCTCGCTTGTCTTGGTTGCGGTGTCAGCGATGCGGGCTTCGATAGAACCGAGCTCGCCGGTGAGGCGGGTTTCGATATCGCCGAGGCGTCCGGCAATCGCATCGGCGCGCTCGCCCAAGCGTGCTTCCGTGCCCGACAGATTGTCGATCAGGCGCGCGCTGAATGCTTCGCCGAAGCCATCCAGAGCCTGACCGGCCTTTGCTGCTTCTGCGGAAAGCGTGCTTGCCGCTTCGCCGATCTTCTCACGCAGCGAGCTTGCAACAACACCGGCGCTTTGTTCCAGTGCGCGGCGAACATTGTCGACGCCGATGGATAGCGCCTTTTCCATGGTCTGCGTGCGTTCTTCGATAATACCAGTCTGGCCAGCAAACGCGTCGTTGATGATAGCGCTGCTATCCGCAATGACGTTTCGCAGGTTGGCGGTGTGCTCTTCAATTGCACCGTTCTGACTGGCGAATGCCTGGCCAATGACGGAACCGCTTTCGGCGATGACACTGCGGAGATTGGCCGTGTGCCCTTCGATAATGCCGGTCTGGCCTTCGAACGCCTGACCGATGGCAGCGGCACTGTCGGCAATTGCGCCGCGCAGATTGGCGGTGCGCTGATCCAGAACATCGCTATGGTCCTGCAGCGACTGGTTGAGCGAAGACGTGCTGTCGCTCAGCGTTGCGCGGATTGCCGCTGCCCGCGTTTCAATCGTCTGCTCATGGCCGTTCAGAATATCGACCAGCGAGTCGTTATGGTTGCTCAGGACAGCACGCAGGCCGCTTGTGCGTTCCTCAACCTGACGAATATGGTCGCCAAGCGTTGCTTCGAAAGCGTCGCGTCCGGCGGCAATGGATTGGCCCAGCGTTGCCGCGCGTTCGTCCAGAATGCGCGCCAGCGAAGCCTGGTTGTCGGCAATCAGGGCCTGAAGCGAATTGACGCGGTCATCGAATGCGCGCGCCATGATTTCGCGATTTTCGTTGAAATTATCGCGCATTGCCGCCGTGCGCTCATCCATCAGCTGAGCAAGCATGGCCTGATTGCCGGTGATGACCGTATGCAGCGCGGAAGCGCGCTCTTCCAACGAGCGGGCGTGATCGGCAAAGCTTGCATCCAGCTGTGCCGAATGGCTCGCCATTGCCTGCTGCAGCGCATTGGTGCGCTCAGCCAGAATGGCCGCATGGTTATCCGCGACGGAGTTGAGCGCCGATGCGCTACCGTCAATCGCATTGCGGATGTCATCGGTGCGGGCTGCCAGCGTATCGGCATGTCCGCGAATGACTGCCGACACGCGGTCAGTTTCGCCTTCGAGCGAAGCAGCCAGCACATCGCGGCTTTCTGCCAGCTTGCCTGCAAAGGCGGCTGCCTTTTCACCGAGAAGATTGCCGACGCTTTCACCGATAGAGGTCAGATCGTCGCTGATCTTCGTCTTGGTTTCGTCGATCATCGAGCTCAGCGAAGCGCGACCGCCGGAGAAGGTCTCGGCAATTTCACGGGTGCGGGCGATGAGGTTCTCGTTGATCTGACGCGAGCGTGTTTCCAGAGCGGCGTTGAGCTTCTCTGTGCTGCTGTCAAGTGCATGAGCGCGTGCCTCAAACTCGGAAAGCAGGGCATGACCGCGTTCGGACAAGGTGCCTTCCAGATTGGCAAGGCGCGTGTCGAATTCGCTGACCATCGATTGCGTCGAGCTGCCAAGCAGATTGGCAATGCCAGCGGCGCGTTCATCGAGAGCCGTCGTGAAGCGTTCGGAGATCGTGCGGGACTGTTCGTCCAGCGTTGCGATACGCGTATCGAGCAGATTGGCAAAAGCCTCGCCCGAGGTCGTGATGCGCGAACCGATGTCACCCGTGCGGGTTTCGATGGCTTCGGCAATGGAGCTGCCGCTCTCATTGATGCTGCCGATTAGACGTTCGCCGGATTCGCTCAACAGCGAGCTGAGCTGCTGGGAAGCAGACAGAACATTATCGCGGATGATGTTGGATGCGCTCGACAGTTCTTCCTTGAGCTGTTCGTGGGCGCCGGAAATCGACGAGCGAACGCGTTCAGCGTGGCTGACGACGGCTTCGCGCTCATTGCCCAGATCGCCGACCAGCGAACGGATGCGAACTTCATTATCGCTATAGGCGCGTTCAAGCTGATTGACTTCGGACTGAACGAGGGTTTCCAGCTCGACGGCGCGGGCGAGCGTGCGCTCGATGCCTTCGTTCATGGCAGCCACTTCGCGACGCACAGCCTGGCTCAGCGTCGAAACACGATCAGCCGATACGGCTTCGGGCTGAAGCAGCTTCATCGCCGCTTCAGACATGCTGCGTGCGGCGTTGTGCATTTCCTGCGCGCGCTTCACAAGCTGCGCAAAGCCCCAGAACATGGCGACGGGCAGGGCAACGCCTGCAACCACACCAATGCCTGCGGGTGAGGTGAAGAAGTTCTTGGTGGCCTCAAGGCTGGAGAACACAGCCGGATCGATGGCCTTGCTGAGTGCGACGCCACCGGCAGCCCACAAAACGCTGATGGCTGTGGTGGTCCAGTAAAGCTTGGATGTGCGCTCGGTCACGCGGCGCGGCGCGGTTGCGATTGCACGATCGTTGCGCGAATCATCGTTGGCGGGTGTGCGTGTGGCAGGCGCTGCAACGCTGACGGTCGCCGCCGGTGCAACAGGGCGCAGGATTGCTTCCGGCGCTTCCGGCACATCTGCTACCTGAGGCGAAGGAGCGGCTTGCGTCGTGTCGGGCTTGATCGGGGTCGGCTTATGCGGCGTATTGGCGACGATCTGCTGCAGGGGCTGCTGTGTGGAAGACACGGCCTTGACCACCGGCGGTACGGGTGGTGCTGCAGGCGTGGCGATAACGGATGCAGAAACGATCGGAGCGACCTTGGTTTCGGCTGCCACGGCTGCGACCTTTTCGGGTTCAGCGGCTTTCGTCTTCTGTTCCGCGACCAGCTCTTCAGCGGCGCGCGAAATCTGCTCTTCCAGATCGTCGACCGAAAAACTCTCGTCGAACGCACTTAAATCCATATCGATATCGAGATCATCGCCGAAGTCGATGTCGAGTGCCTGTTCTAGTGCCTTTTCAACCTCAAGGTCGAGCTTTTGTGCCTTGGATTTGGAAGCCATTGTTCGCCTACCTCGTACTCAATTACCGTGACGGCCGGATCGTCAAAGAGCCGTTACTAAACTTTATCCGCCATTTTGCATCGTATCGGCTCGGTCCTGTTAAGGAAATAGGCGACACCCGCTGATGCCTAAAACTTTAAATACAAGGTTAACAGAAAACGCTTGGGTTCATAAAAATGCGGTGTTTCCGGGCTTTTTGCAATTATCAGCAAGTTGTGGAAATCAGCAGGGGTCGCTTTTTGCAGTTCGAAAGGCGATGCAAATTCGTTAACAAAATTGCTCGTATTTCGAATTCGATATCCGATAGCGCAATCATAAGCTGTATTTGCCGGGTGCAGGATTCGTCCATCCGACATGTCTGCATTCCCATCTTGTCATCATATGCCGCAAACTTGCGCAACGGCAAGGCGGAGTTTTGCAGAAAACCCATTATATCGGCGCTGGCGCACCGCTTATACATTATAAAACACGGCATATTGGCGCAGTTGGGCTTAACGGGGCTCTTGCAGTTGAAACTAAGGCCGGAACGCCGTATCTGCCATTGCGAGATTATGCGTGCAGATCCCAATTTCAGGTGATCCATCGCAAGGGATAAAAGATCGCGTGGCTTCACGCGTTTCAAGGAATGAAAATGACCAAGATCGTATTCGTATCTGCTGACGGCGCGACACGTACCGAAGTTGAGGCCGATAACGGTTCCAGCGTGATGGAAGCGGCCATTCGCAATGGCATTCCGGGCATCGACGCCGAATGCGGTGGCGCATGCGCCTGTGCTACCTGCCACGTCTATGTTGATGAAGAGTGGACGGAAACGGTTGGCGGGCCTGATCCGATGGAAGAAGATATGCTGGATTTCGCCTATGAGGTGCGTCCAACTTCGCGTCTGTCCTGCCAGATCCGCGTGACCGATGAGATCGACGGTCTCGTCGTTCAGGTGCCGGAACGCCAGAACTAAGAAAATGGCGGCGGCTCCGGGGATCGTTATAAAGAATGATATAGCGATCATCGGGGCAGGGCCTGTTGCACTTTTCGCAGTATTCCAGCTCGGCCTGTTCGGGTTCAGATGTCAGCTTATCGACGCGCTGGATCGGCCGGGCGGACAATGTTCCGCCTTCTATCCCGACAAGCCAATCTTCGATATTCCGGGTTTCCCCACGATCATGGGTGACGAGCTGGTATCCCGGCTCCTGGAACAGATTGCGCCCTACGAACCCACATTCCATTACGGTCAGACCGTCACGACGTTGGAACGCGCTGGAGAACGCCTTGTCCTGACGACGGCCAACGATGCTTCATTTGCGGCTGATGCCGTGGTGATCGCTTCTGGTCTCGGTGCTTTCGGACCGGATGGCCAGATCGTGCGGCCCGATCCATTGGCCGAAATCGCTTTGGAAAGGGCTGGCAATGCCATTGCTGTCGCACCTGAAACTTTCGCGACCTCACAGCCCGATATCTATGCGATTGGCGATGCCTGCTATTATCCGGGCAAGCTGAAGCTGATCCTGTCCGGTTTTCATGAAGCCGCCCTCATGACGCAGGCTGTGCGCAAGAGATTGCATAAAGCCGGATCGTAGGAATCAGCGCGGCAGTTGATTCATCTTTTCAAGACGATAGGTCAGCAGCCGCTCGAAGCGCTTTTCAAAATTGATGGTCTCGACGCGGTCGAAGCGTTGCTGCGCTTCGTCATGGGCTTCCATCAGTCGGGCGGTGATCCTGTCGATATCCTTGCGCAAAACGGCGCAGTCCGAGCGAGTGGGGAGGGCGCGGATCTGTCGTTCCATCTCGCTGGCATGGCTGCGCGCGATGACGATATGACTTTCCTCGTGACGGCGAATGTCCTGATAGAGCGTGTCCCAGATCAGAGCCAGTTCCGCTGTCGCCTTGCGGCGCTGCGCCCAGCGCGGCAGCGAGACTTTCGCGTGAACATTGACATAAACGTCCTGCACCTTGCAGGCCTTGCCCGGCGCACGACCATAGCGGACTTTGGCGTCGAATCGGATTTCAGCGGCGCCAGGATGATGCTGCCCTGTTTTCTTCAGAAAGGGGCCGCTGCGGGAGAGCGCCTTGTCGAGTTCGGCAGCTGTCTTGCCATTGACGGTGTAATATTTGAATTCACGGAAGATCGATGCGGCGTCGGCCTGAGATGCAAGGATTGCAAGAGCTGCGCCAAAAGCCAGAATCCGCTTTTTGAAAATCATATTCTGGCACCTTTTTCCTAAACTCGGAATAAACTCATATTTTGCCGTCGCAGCATGGCATGCAAACGTCAAGAGAACTATAACGCTTTGGTTAAATGACATTCGGCCAGCTTGGTTGCATCGCGGGCCTTAATTAGCATCTATACAGGAATATCCGGAAATGGCGAAAATCTGGCAACTGGCTCACGGGCGCAGCCTTGAGTTCGGGGAAAAGTCCGTAATCATGGGCATTCTCAATATTACGCCGGATTCCTTTTCCGATGGTGGGCATCACAATGAATTCGAAACGGCGCTTGCCGCTGCCGGAAAGATGCTCGAGGACGGCGCCACCATCATTGATGTTGGCGGTGAATCGACGAGGCCGGGCGCTGAGAGCGTCGAAGCCGCAACAGAGGTGGCCCGTGTTGTACCGATCATCCGGGCGCTGACGGAACGTTTCGGCTGCATCATTTCCGTCGATACGTATCGGGCTTCAACGGCCCGAGCGGCGGTGGAGGCTGGCGCGCATATCGTCAACGATGTCTGGGGCTTGCAGCGCGAACCGGCTATTGCCGGTGTTGCCCGCGAGACGGGGGCAGGGCTTGTCATCATGCATACGACCCGCGACCGGGAAACCGATCCCGATGTCATTGAGGATCGCGCCGTTTTTCTAAAAAAGTCGCTGGAGATTGCCGCTGCGGCAGGCATTGATCGATCCCGCATCATGCTTGATCCGGGTTTCGGTTTCGGCAAGACCGTGGAGGAGGATGTGGTTTTGATGGCACGGATGGAGGAACTACATCGTTTCGGCTATCCGTGGCTGGTGGGCACATCGCGCAAACGCTTTGTGGGCACGATCACGGGCGAGACCGACCCTTTGAAGCGTGATATAGCTACGTCTGCGACCTCGGTTGCGTTGCGACTGGCAGGAGCCGACATCTTTCGCGTTCACAATGTCGCTTTTAATAGAGACGCACTTGCGATTGCGGATGCTATCCTGCAAGTGAAGCGCAGCGAGAATATGAGAAAGTGAAGCCGTGTACACGATCCGGATTATGAATTGCGCATTCTTTGCGCACCACGGCGTGTTCGATGAAGAACACAAACTCGGTCAGCGTTTTTATGTCGACGCCATTCTGGATGTCGATCCCGGCAATGCGCTGGAAAGCGATGATATTGAAGGGACCGTCCATTATGGAACGGCTTTCACGGTGATCGAGGAAATCATCACCGGTCGCCAGCGCTATCTGATCGAAACGCTGGCGCTTGATGTCGCCAAGGCTCTGAGCAAGCGGTTTCCGCAGATCAAGCGCGCCGAAATCACCATTCGCAAGCCCAATGCGCCAGTGCCGGGTGTTCTGGATCATGTTGAGGTCACGGTGGTTCATCCGCAGTGAGCGCAGTCGCAGGACCCTATCGCGCCTGGCTTGGCCTCGGCGGGAATATTGACGATCCCGTTCTTTCGATGGGCAGCGCACTGCGTATGCTGGATGCGCGCGCGGATACTAGTGTGGTCGCCGTTTCACCCGTTTATCGCACTCCGCCATGGGGCAAGACCGATCAGGCCTGGTTTCACAATGCCTGCGCCGAGCTGCGAACCACGCTCGAACCGCTGGAACTGATCGCGACATGTCTCGACGTGGAGCGCTCGCTGAAACGCGTTCGGCTGGAGCGTTGGGGGCCGCGCATCATCGATATCGACATTCTGGCCATGCAAGATGCTGCCGGGCAGCCTGTTGCGATGGCGCTGCCGGAACTCCAGTTGCCGCATCCGCGCATGCAGGAGCGGGCATTTGTGCTTGTGCCACTCAGCGATATCGCACCATCCTTGAAAGTCGCCGGGCGAACGGTTGCAGAATGGAAAGCGGACGTTCCATCATCCGAAATAGAAAAAGCCCGCACGGATGCGGGCTGGTGGAACCAATAAAACTGTAAAAGTCAATTCTTGGCGATGCTGCCGACGGCGACATTATCAATGCGCTTGAGGCTCATGCCGATAACCGGAACGAGTTCCTTTTCGACACGCACCGACACGGTGACATTCATCGTGTTCTGATCGGAAATGCGGGCCAGCATGGCGCCGTTCAGCTGTTTGCGATTAAGGCCGAACACCATCTTGTTGCCGCTGACAGAACCGGACGTAACGTCGAGGCCTTTGCCTTCCGACCCATCATTGAACTTGCCGGAATAGCCGGAGCCGACGCGGGTGACGGTAGCCTTCATGGGCTGCGAAAAGACACCGACGCGGCAGTTGCCATCCAGCGTCATGCCAACGGCATCATCCGGTGTGGTGCCAGCAAGATTGCAGACGAATTTGGTGCCCTTGTACTTGCCGGCAACGATTTCGCCGGGGCCAGACCACTGGCCTTCTATCGTCTGGAAAAACTGCTTGTCCTTGTCTGCGGCCAGAACCGGCGCAGCGGAAAGCGAGACGGGCAGCAGCGTCAGGCAGGCAGCGATGCAATTCTTCATATTCGGCTCTGTCCCGGAATTTGCGACCTTTACTGGACGCCATTCCTAATCGTTGTTGGTCAGTATGTCACGACCGAATGTCGTGTCATACGCTGCAAAAAGCCGGAATAACCGGCACTATCAGAAACAAACGGACTGGATGGGCACACCGAAACAGGATTGTGCCAAACGACCAGATCACACGATTCTGACGCAGGATTTCTATCTGCTAATAATCGTCGCGAATGGTTAACGCTTGGTTTTCATCGGGCTGGAAGTCAGTGGGTTTTCCCGGAAAAACTCATGGTTGGGCCTTGGGCGCTGCAGCCTTGCCAGACTTGGGAGCGGCGTTTCGGTCGCCATTGACGCGCGCCAGATCGCCGATGAAATCGCTGATACCGGGGCGCTTTTCAGCGTTAAACGGGAAGGGGCGCACGACCTCCATCGCCGCTATGCCGATCCGCGCCGTCATGAGGCCGTTCACCACGCCTTCGCCAAGCTTGGCCGACAGCCGCGACGCCAGACCCTGCCCGACCAGTTGCTGAATCACGCTGTCGCCCATGGCAATGGTGCCAGTGACGGCCAGATGGGCGAGAACGCGCCGCGCGAGCTTGATAAAGCCAAGCGTACCGGGCCTGCCGCCATAAAGCTGCGACAGCCTGCGAATGAGCCGCGCCGATTCGAAAATCACATAGCCAATATCGACAAGCGCCCGCGGGCTGATCGCCGTCACAATCGATACGCGCTTCGACGCGTTGAGAATGAGCGCGCGCGCTTCACGGTCGAGCGGGCGCAGAATTTCCGTTTCCGCGAGTCGGATCAGATCGCGCCCATCGATGATGTCGTCGGTCAAACCGTCCAGAAGCTGACGTCCACGCGCCGTTTCCGGCAGGTTGGCCGCAATGGCGCGCAATTCATCGACCGCTTTGCGCGCAGCCGCCATGTCATCGCGCTCTGCGGCGTCCGCCGCGTCCCTGCGCAAATGCTGCACCGAGGCGAGGCGTCTCAGGGCCAGCAATTCACGGGTTATGATGGCGATGAAAGCGGCGAGGGCTATGAGCGCCACCGCCAGAGCGGTCCAGCCGAGCCAACCTGCACGGGCAAAAAGCGCCTGAATGAGATCTTCGGTCCAGATGCCAACGGCAAAAGAAACCAGAACACCCAGTGCGCCGGTCAATATCTTGCCGAGCGACCATCCGCCAAACCAGCCCTTGCGCTTCGGTGCTTCGAAGGCTGGATCAAGAACTTCGAGTTCGGCGGCTTCTTCGTCGCTGAGTTCGAAAATATCCGGCTCTACGACGATCTGCTCCAAATCTTTGACGGCACGGGGTCGGCGCGGCGTCTCGTCAGGCGCTTCCGGTACCGGTTGAACGCGTGGCTGGGGGGCAACCTTGAAGGAGGTCGGTTTGCGCGGTGTGTCATCGCTCATGCCAGACGATCTCCGATCAGGAACTGAAGGGCGCGGTCCAGCCTTATATGAGGAAGCGACAGCGTCACGCCCTCGGCGGTGCGTTCAAGGCGCGGGGGGCGGAACCGCACGAAGCGAATGGCAGGGTCGTCTGGTGTGGAAACCTCTTCAAAGATCGCGTTAGGATTCTTCGGCAAGTCGCCGGGAAATATAGCGGTTTCTGTTTCGCCATCGAAAATATCGCCGTCGATGCGCTCGCCCTTGAGCGGCGTCCCGACGATGACCGGAAGAACCTCTTTTCCCTGTGTGACGGTCGCTTCGCGGGTTGCGCGCACGGCTGCCATGGCCAGAACATCGATGTCTGCGCCCGAAAAATTGGCGCGCTCGATGGCGCGTTCCACAAGACGGCGGACAATCGCCTGCAAGCGATCATGGCTTTCATGATGCAGATGGTCGGCTTTGGTCGCGGCCACCAGAATTCGCCCGATACGGCGCTGGATGAGGCCGGTCAGCAGATTGGAGCGCCCGGGGCGGAAGCAGGACAGGATATCGGTCAGCGCACGTTCGAGGTCCGCCACCACGGCGCCACCAGCGTTCATGGCCTGCATCGTGTCGATCAGCACGATCTGGCGGTCCAGCCGCGCAATATGCTCGCGAAAGAACGGTTTCACGACATAGGTTTTATACGCTTCATAGCGCCGTTCCATCATGGCCGCGAGCGATCCGGCCTTTATGTGTTCCGGAGCGAGGTTGGGTAGTGGCGCAAAGGTCAGCGCGGGCGAGCCATCAAGATCGCCGGGCATCAGGAAGCGACCGGGCGGCAGGGTGGACAATGCGCGTTCGTCCGCTTTTCCGGCCCGCAGATAGGCGGTAAAACTTTTTGCCAGCCGCTGCGCCGTCAGTTCATCCGCCTTTTCGGCTGGATCGACCGAGGCGGCATCCGCTAGCCACGGCTGCGCCAGATCGATATGGGTCGGTTCGTTGGCCAAGGCGAAGGAATCTGCGCTGAATTCGGCATAGTTCTTGCCGAGCAGTGGCAGATCGAGCAGCCATTCGCCGGGATAATCGACAATATCGACCGAGAGTCGTCCAGGAGACAGCCATCGTCCCCATGCTGATGCGGTTTCATACTCAATGGTTAGACGAAGCTGCGAAATGGCACGAGTGGAATCCGGCCAGACGCGTTCGTCGATAAGCGCCGACAGATGTTCTTCATATTGAAAACGCGGAACAGCGTCATCGGGCTGCGGCTCCAGAAGCGCGCGGGAGATCCGCCCCGACTTATACGCTTCGAACATCGGCAGCCTGCCACCATGAACAAGATTGTGGACCAGTGCGGTGATGAAAACCGTTTTACCCGCGCGGGACAGGCCCGTCACCCCAAGGCGCAGCGACGGAGAAAGAAGCCCGGTCGCACGTTCCGTCAGTGTGTCCAGTGCGATTTTGGCTTCATCGCCGATGCTGGTAAGCTTTGCCAATGATGTCCTCGCAGGGTGAAGCCCGGTTCACGTATAAATAAGACAATGAACCCTTTTCGCAAGACGAAGGCGCGTCAGGATCCCGTTCAAGCTCACGGCTGCAGAAAACTTTCAAGAAATCCGTGTTCGCGGCTGAGATCGCTCAGCTTTTCGGAAAAAATGATTGTAGCGAGGGCGGCGGTGGGGAAACCGGCATGCAGACGGTCAAGGCTCTCCCGGTCGCCTTTGGCGCACACGGCAAGCGCCAGATCTTCCATGCTCGGATTATGCCCGACCAGCATCAGCGTCTCGACATCGCCATGCGCGCGAATGGAGCGCAGATATTCCGCTGCGCCGCCGCTATAGATTTCGTCGTCTATGATGGTTTCGACCTCGACGCCCAGCCTTGTCTGCAGGCCGAAGGCGGTTTCCCGCGTACGGCAGGAGCCGGAAAGCACCACGCGGTCAGGCAGAAGGCCTGTCGCGCGCATCGCCTCGGCGAGCCTGTCGAGCGCGTTGTGGCCTTCCACATCCAGCGGCCTGTCGTAATCTTTCATCCCGGGCTTTGCCCAGACGGCTTTGGCATGTCGTAGGAGAAGCAAGCGACTCATCTGTAACGTTCCGAACGTGGCTATACAGATGTTTTGCCATGATTTTCGCTAAAATGCGCGGTTGCTGCATCGTGTGGCGTAATTTTCCACCGTTGCCTGACGTTTTTCACAGCGGATTGGTGCTGATTTATTGGGCATAATAGAGCAACGGTAACGGAATTGCTGAGATCATGTTTCCCGTTGCAATCTATTTTTAATCCTCTGTGTCATCTTCCAGACATAATGGCCGGAGTATCTGTTGCGCGCGCCATTTGCACAAATTTTTTGCAAATACACACAAAATTGATGCACTAAAAAGTAGTGGGATACGTTTCTTTGATGTTGTGTCGACTGGACGATGGACTTATATAACCGCACGCGTCTCCTAGATGTGGGGTGATTCAGAATGAGTGAATTAATCGACCTTGACTATAGGCCCACTGAAGACGAACCGTTCATGAATGAACGGCAGAAGTCTTACTTCCGAGCGAAACTAATCGCCTGGAGGAATGATATTCTTCGCGAAGCGCGTGAAACGCTTGATGCGCTACAGCAGGAAAATGCAAACCATCCCGATCTGGCGGATAGGGCATCCTCCGAAACGGACCGGGCAATCGAGCTTAGGGCTCGCGACAGACAGCGGAAGCTGATTTCCAAGATTGATGCGGCTCTGAGCCGGATTGACGAAGGCACTTATGGTTTCTGCGAAGAAACCGGCGAGCCGATCAGCCTGAAGCGTCTGGATGCACGCCCAATTGCGACATTGTCCATTGAGGCGCAGGAACGTCATGAGCGTCGTGAAAAAGTTTATCGCGACGACTAAAACATAACGTTGGTTTGAGAAATTTCAAAGGCTGCGGGTGACCGCAGCCTTTTGTTTTTGCATGCCCGCCAAACTAAAAGCGCCAGCGGCATAACCGCTGGCGTTTTTAGAGCGGTTCCGCTTAAAACGGAATCGTAGAACTGCTCTATCTATTTGTCTTTACGCATTATCCTACGCATCGAAGCAGGATCAGAAATCAGTCCAGTGGACTGATTTCCCTGCGTAGTGGCTTCGCACTTTTGCTGGAAATGCTCTAGGCCGAAACGAGAACCGCCTGCTTACGGGCGGGTTTCGTTCTTCGTCAGTTCACCGAGAAGCTTTTCCATCTCATCTTCAATATCATCCGACGTCGTGTCGTCGGTTGCCGAGATGTCAAACGAGCTCAAAAGTTCGCTTTCGAAGAAATCAGTCGTCAAATCCGCTTCCGGTTCAGGCGTTTCTTCCTTCACCGGCGTCACTTCCGTTTCAAGATCGGCCATAATGGCGTCGTGTAACGCACCCCCCAGTCCTTCCAGATCGTCATCTTCCGTTGCCGCTGTGGGCTGGACCGGTGCGGCGACTGCTACTTCCGGCTCGACGCGCTTCGGTTCGGATACATTGCTGAAATCCGGTGTCACGGTGGACGAAACGGACGGGCTCGTCACGTCGAGCGAAGGCGTGGGCGTGTTTGTCACGGCGGCTACCGGTTCACGCTCCGGCACGATGCTGCCGAGATTTGCCGAGGCGACCGTTGCAGCAGCAGCGCCAGCTGTTGCGGCGGTGGTTCCCAGGTTTGACGTAGAGCTGACCACGCCGCGCGATACCTGGCTCAGCGGATAGGCAGGATGAGCACGGGCAGGCGGCTGCGACGGCTGTGCTGGCTGGGCTGGAAGCACCGTGCGCGGCTGCGGCGGATAATTGGGTGCAGGGCGCGGTTGCGGACGATTCTGTGGTGCGGCCTGTACGGGCGGCGCGACCGGAGGGCGAACAGGGGCCTGCGGGGCGGCGGGAGTAACCGTTGGTGTCACCGGCGGGCGCGGTGGTACGCGCGGCGCAGCAACTTGCGGGGCTTCGTGTCTGACCGGTTCTTCCTTCGGAGGTTCCGGTTTGCGGTAGACCGGCGTTTCAATGGCCGAACTCAGCTGGATCGCCTCATCCTTGGCCGGCGTCGGTTCTGGCGCGGATGTTTGTGACGACAAAGCTGGCCGCTCGTTCACGTCGCTTGTGATCGTCGCTTCATGCTGACGAAAACGCTCGATATGTTCCGGCTCGATACGCGAGTTCTGCACGCGGGCATGGGCGCGTGATTCCATAACGATGTTCTGTTCGACAACCACATCCGTCGGGCCGCCGATAAGCAGCAGATGCTCGACATCGTCGCGACGGATGAGAACTAGCTTGCGGCGGCTATCCACGGCTGCGGCATCCATGACGGAGAGGCGCGGCTGGCGTGTCCGACCGTTCGAGACGAAAGTACCACCGCTAAAACGGCGGATGATACTCAAAACAACGAAAATTCCGCCGAGAATGATCGCAAATATAAGCATAAAGCCGACAATATTAGCCGCGCTTTCTCCAACGATGCCGCTGAGCCATTCCTTCATGCGGATACCCTCTTAAATTCAATATTCGAAAAACCCGACGAGCGGAGATTGTGCATCCCCCGACATTCCGCATCATCGCGCAACTTGCACTTTCCAGGACAGTAGTTGAATTTGCAAGCGTTGGGAATGTTCCATCGAATTGCGAGAAATCTATGATCCCCAACCAAAACGGTGAAAAACAACCGCATTTACACCGTTTCCGTGTAGCAACGCTTGTGCTGCTCGCCGATTAACGCATTCTGCGAATCGGATATACCAGATGCATGGCGTTTCGCCCCGCTGCGCGATCGTTTATGGAGAACGCGCAAGAAGATGGGTGGCGACAGGATCGGGTTGCTTAATGAGTGAAAAGACGTCTTGGCTGATCGAAACAATGCACGGCACATTCACGGCCTGCGCAGAACAGTCATGCAGTATGGAAGGTCGGTGGGCTTGATGTCTCGACAGACGGACAACGCATATCCGAAACCGCTCGTTACACCGAAGCGCAATTCCAGCGGCGCGCTGCGTCTGCTGATCGTCGGCCTTTTGCTGACCGGGCTGGCGGTTGTCTACTTCCTGTTTCGCGACCGGATTGGTGATGGTTTCGCGCTTATCCTGATGGGCATTCTGTCGATGGTCGGCGTCTTCTATCTTCTGGGCGCGGCCACGGGACTCATTCAGTTCAGCCAGCGCAAAGGCGGGCAAGATCTGGCGCATTCCTTCATGGATTCGCAGCCGGAAGGTACTGTCATCTCCGATTCTCGCGGTCAGATCGTTTATGCCAATCAGGCTTATGCCAACATGACCGGCGTTGCTAATGCCGACGGCATCCGTTCGCTTGACAATGTGCTGACGGCGGAACCGGCAGCATCCGACGCGATTTACCGTCTGACGAATGCCGTGCGTGACGGTCTTTCCGGGCAGGAGGAAGTGCGACTGTCTGGCGGGCTGTCCCGTGAAGCCCATGGTTCGCTTGCACCGGTCTGGTATCGGATCAAAGCTCGTCCCATCGAAGCGGGGCAGGATTACAAAGGTCCGCTCGTCGCCTGGCAGATTGCCGACATTTCAGAAGAACGCGCCGAACAGGAACGCTTCTTTCAGGAATTGCAGGAAGCGATCAATCATCTCGATCATGCACCGGCAGGCTTCTTCTCTGCCGATCCGTCGGGCCGCATCATCTATCTCAACGCCACGTTGGCGGAGTGGCTGGGCGTCGATCTCACAGCCTTCACACCGGGCTCGCTAACGCTCAACGAAATCGTTGCGGGCAGTGGCATGGCGCTGATCAAGGCCGTCAAGGCCGAACCCGGCACCAGCCGCAACACGGTGATCGATCTCGATCTCATCAAGCGCAACGGTCAGAGTCTGGCCGTGCGCTTTTATCATCGTGTGCAGGCGGCGCGCGACGGGACGCGCGGCACCAGCCGCACCATCGTTCTGGATCGTGCGGAGGGGGATGATTCCTCGGCTGCACTGCGTTCGGCAGAAGTGCGGTTCACGCGCTTCTTCAATTCCGCGCCGATGGCCATTGCCGCCGTCGATGCGCAGGGGCACACGCTGCGCACCAATGCGCGTTTCCTCGATATCTTCTCGTCCGTTGTGGATCGCGATTCCGTCGATCGCCGCGTGAAGCTTGAAAATGTCGTGCATGAGCGTGACCGCGAAGTCTTCACCAAGGCGCTTGCTGCGGCATTTGCCGGACAGGCGAGTATCTCGCCCGTCGATACGGTGCTTCCGGGCAATGAAGAACGGCATATCCGTTTCTATATGAGCCCGGTCAGCGATATGGGTGGGGAATCGTCGGAAGAAGCCGCGATCATTTCCGCCGTTGAAACGACGGAACAGAAAGCGCTCGAAAACCAAATGGCGCAGAGCCAAAAGATGCAGGCTGTGGGCCAGCTTGCCGGTGGTATCGCGCATGATTTCAACAACGTTTTGACGGCAATCATCATGTCGTCGGACCTGCTTCTGACCAATCATCGCGCGTCCGATCCGTCTTTCCCGGACATTATGAACATCAAGCAGAACGCAAACCGTGCCGCTTCGCTCGTGCGCCAGCTTCTCGCGTTCTCGCGCCGCCAGACGCTGCGTCCGGAAGTGCTGGACCTGACCGATGTTCTGGCCGATCTGCGCATGTTGCTGGCGCGCCTTGTCGGCAAGGATATCGAACTGAAGATTGATCATGGCCGCGACCTGTGGCCAGTCAAAGCCGATCTGGGCCAGTTCGAGCAGGTTGCGGTCAATCTCGCCGTCAATGCCCGCGATGCTATGCCTGAAGGCGGTGCAATCACGCTGCGGACCCGCAACGTGCCCGTCCATGAAGCGGCAAAGCTCAACTATCGCGATCTTCCTGAAGCCGATTATGTCGTCTTCGAGGTGGAAGATACCGGCACGGGCATTCCAGCCGATGTGCTTGAAAAGATTTTCGAGCCGTTCTTCACCACCAAGGAAGTCGGCAAGGGCACCGGTCTTGGCCTTTCGATGGTCTACGGCATTATCAAGCAGACCGGCGGCTTCATCTATTGCGATTCCGAAGTCGGCAAGGGAACGACCTTCAAGATCTTCCTGCCGCGCCTTATCGTGGAAAAGAGCGCCGAAGACGCGCCCGTCGCGGTCAAGGAAAAGAAGGTCGAAAAGGCAACGGACCTGTCCGGTTCCGCGACCGTCCTGCTCGTGGAAGACGAGGATGCCGTGCGTATGGGCGGCGTGCGCGCGCTCCAGTCGCGCGGTTATACGGTGCATGAAGCGGCTTCCGGCGTGGAAGCGCTGGAAATCATGGAAGAGCTGGGCGGCGAGGTGGATATCGTCGTATCCGACGTGGTCATGCCTGAAATGGACGGCCCGACGCTGTTGCGTGAGCTGCGCAAGACCTATCCGGACATCAAATTCGTGTTTGTTTCCGGTTATGCGGAAGATGCTTTTGCGCGTAACTTGCCAGCGGATGCAAAGTTCGGATTCCTGCCAAAACCGTTTTCGCTCAAGCAGTTGGCGACTACCGTTAAGGAAATGCTGGAGAAGCAGGACTGATGGATTTTACGTCCACGTTTCAGCAAAGCACTCATGCGTAGCGGTCGCATTGCGGTTTTCGGCGGCGGTCCGTCCGGACTGATTGCAGCCGAAAAACTATCTGCCCTCGGATACGCCGTGACCGTCTATGAGCAGATGCCGACGGTTGGAAGGAAATTTCTGCTGGCGGGAAAATCCGGCCTCAACATCACCCATGCGGAAGATTTCGCGGTTTTCGCAAGCCGTTTCGGCGCGGCCAATGCCCGGCTTCTGCCAATGCTGCAAAAGTTTGGACCTCAACAACTACGCGACTGGGCTGACGGGCTTGGCGCTGAAACCTTTGTGGGTTCCTCGGATCGGGTGTTTCCCAAGGCGATGAAAGCGTCGCCGCTTCTGCGCGCATGGGGACGCCGTCTGGAAGCGCAAGGCGTACGGGTGCTGACGCGCCATCGCTGGGTGGGCTTTGATGGCAATAGGCCTGTTGTGGAAACGGCCAAAGGCCGCGAAACCGTCGAATGCGATGCTGCGCTATTTGCTTTTGGCGGCGGAAGCTGGCCGAAACTCGGTTCAAATGGCGCCTGGGTGCCGCATTTTGCCGAGAAGGGCATTACGATTGCGCCGTTGCGTTCCGCAAATTGCGGATTCGATGTTGCCTGGAGTGAGCATCTGGTGAGCCGTTTTGCAGGCGAACCGGTCAAATCCGTCACCATCACAAGCGTTGCGGGGACCACACAGGGCGAGTTCGTCGTCACGAAAACGGGTGTGGAAGGAGGCCTTGTTTACGCGCACGCAGCCGCCTTGCGGGACGCGCTGGAAGCAGACGGGCGGGCCGATCTGGTGCTCGATCTTGCGCCAGGGCGTAGCGTTGAGCGGCTCAAAGCCGATCTGGAACGACAGGACAGCAAGCTCAGCTTTGGCAATCTTTTGCGGAAGGGCGCTGGCTTGACCGGCGTGAAGGCAGCGCTTGTTGCTGAATATCTGCGCGATAAAAATCCTGACAAGCTGGCGCATGCCATCAAGGCGCTTCGCGTCCCTTTGCTGCGTACCCGTCCGATAGATGAGGTCATCTCTTCGGCTGGCGGTATCGTGTGGGATGAGATCGACCAGAATCAGATGTTGCAGAAAATGCCCGGCCTCTTTGTTGCCGGTGAGATGGTCGATTGGGAAGCACCCACCGGCGGCTATCTTTTAACGGCCTGTTTCGCAATGGGCGTTGCCGCAGCCGAAGGTATCGACGGCTGGCTACAGGTATCCTGAGCGAACTGAAAGCTATCTGGAAAATGGCGCACCCGACAGGATTCGAACCTGTGACCTCTGCCTTCGGAGGGCAGCACTCTATCCAGCTGAGCTACGGGTGCAAACTGGACGGCTAAAAGCCTGTTCTGCCGCGTTTCTAGCTGAACCGCGCAATCGCATCAATGACTTATTTTCATAAACCAAGTTAAATCTGACGCGCGGTGCATGAATCGCCAGTTGGTTCTGTTGCCTATGGATGAATAGGCATCAGGTCATAAAACTCCCGGCCAAACGGTCAGCCGGGAGCTTGAATTTCGAAAGCTTTATGCGTGAGTTTTGGCGAGTTCGCTTCCGCCATTCCTTGCCCGCAGTCCGATCAGAACGACGATGGCAAGCGCACACAAAAGAGCCAGAACGTAGAACCCAGCATCGTGATTGCCGACGGCGACATCGGCCCAGTTCTTGATCTGCGGCGCGAAGAATGCGCCTAGATTGCCGATGGACACGATAAAGGCGATACCGCTTGCCGCACCCACGCCACCGAGATAGCGCGTCGGGAGGCTCCAGAAAACCGGCTGCGATGCGGTCAGTCCGGGCACGGCGATGCAGGCCGCAATCAGCATAATCCAGGCATTTCCGGTCAGACCGATCATCCCCAGGGCGATGGTGCCTGCGGTGACCATCAGAGCGCAGATGAGCCGGTGTTTGCCGGTATTATCCGCAAGCACGGTGAAATAGCGGGTTGCTATCACCGAACACAGCCACGGCAGGCTCAACAGCGTGCCGATCAAGAGGTTCATTTCTCCACCCGATGCCGCGTCCGCGAATCGCGAGGGGAAATAGAACGTGAGCGGTGCTGTACCAATCTGCAGGAAGAAGTAGATCGCGATAAAGGCCCAGACTCTGGCGTCTTTCAGAACAGAAAGTGCCGAATGCTTGTGCGTATTCTCCTTGGCGGCTTCTTCCGCCTTCACAACGGTCGTCAGCGCATCTCGTTCTTCCGGCGTGAGCCAGCTCGCCTTTTCGGGCCGGTCGGTCAGGTAAAAGAGCGCAATGATGCCCATGAGTGAGGCGCCAAGACCTTCGACAAGGAACATCCATTGCCAGTTGGTGAGCCCGAATATGCCGTGATGCGTGAGAAGCCAGCCGGACAGGGGGCTGCCCAACACCAGCGCCAGAGGGACGCCGAGATAGAACAGGCCCGTCGCCTTCGCGCGTTCCTTCGCTGGGAACCAATAGGTCAGATACAGCAGAACGCCGGGATAGAAACCAGCCTCGCAAACGCCCAGCAAAAAACGCAGCGTGTAGAACACCGTTTCCGTATGGGCGAACATCATCGCCGCCGATACAAGCCCCCAGCTGATCATGATGCGGCTAAGCCAGAGCCGCGCGCCCACTTTGTGCAGGATGATGTTGCTCGGCACTTCAAACAGCGCGTAACCGATGAAGAATATGCCCGCTCCAAAAGCATAGGCTGCATCGCTTAGGCCCGTATCGAGCTGAAATTCCTTCTTGGCGAAGCCGATATTCGCGCGATCAAGAAAGGCCATGATCAGCATCAGCGCCAGAAATGGCAGCAGTCGCCGTGTGGCCTTCCGAACAGCGCTATCAATATGTGTAGCACTCATTCCGGTGTGTCTCCTCCTCATCACCTCAAGAATGCGCGCACGCTAATGTAAACTCGTATATGGATAAAGACTGCAAATATAAATAAAAAGAGACATGGATGAGGTTTCAGGGCCGAAAAGCTATCCAAAGAGCCAGGAAAAGCGGAATAAACTAGAAAAAATTTTATATACAAATAGAATGTAATTCTAATGAATTTCTGAGGCTGTAAACAAATACAACAATTCGTAATATGGCGTGTTTTCTCATTGATTGTACCATATGCGCTGCGGAACACGCGGTTTTATCCGCGATATGGGCTGCGTTCGACCTGCAATCTGCAGCTTCAAGGCGTCTGAAATTCAATTTTCTCGTCCCGAAAGCCGGTCGCGTCGTTTTTATAAAGATTTGGACGCGTGGATAAGTTTCAGGATTCTACGCTAACGACAGCGCCAACCCGTGCGGTTATCGTCAATCATCTAATAAAGGGCATCCGAAAACACTGTTCAAAGTGGCCGCTGCTATGCGGTCGCTGGGGGAGGTCCTTTGCATTTGAAGAATTGACATAAACCGGATGAGTATCGCGGGAGGTTTTTGTGAGCATCATCTTCAAATCGTCGAGTATATTCGCAGAGCGCATGTCTACGCGCCGCATTCTTGTTGCTGGCGGTGCAGGATTCCTAGGTTCGCATCTTTGCGAGCGACTTCTGCGCGAAGGCAATTTCGTTATCTGCGTCGATAATTTTTCCACGGGGCGCATCGAAAATCTGCGCAATCTGTTGCGCTATGACACGTTCAGCTTCGTTCGCCATGACATTGTGCACCCGCTCGATCTGCCGGTTGATGAAATCTACAATCTGGCATGCCCGGCTTCGCCACCGCATTACCAGGCTGATCCGGTTCACACGATGAAGACGAGCGTTATCGGCTCGCTCAATCTGCTGGAACTGGCCGCTCATTATCAGGCCCGGATTTTCCAGGCTTCGACATCGGAAGTCTATGGCGATCCGCAGGTGCACCCGCAGCCGGAAACCTATTGGGGCAACGTCAATTCGTTCGGTCCACGGTCCTGCTATGACGAGGGCAAGCGTTCGGCTGAAACGCTGTTCTATGATTTCCATAAGCAATATGGCGTTGATATCCGCATCGTGCGCATCTTCAACACCTATGGTCCGCGCATGCGCCCGGACGATGGCCGCGTCGTTTCCAATTTCATCGTACAGGCTCTGAAGGGTGATGACATCACCATCTATGGCGATGGCTCGCAGACGCGTTCCTTCTGCTATGTCGATGATCTCATCGAAGGCTTCTGCCGCCTGATGGGCAGTCAGCCTGCCATCCACACGCCGGTCAATCTCGGCAATCCCGGCGAATTCACGGTGCGAGAACTGGCGGAACAGATCATCGCTCTGACCGGTTCGTCATCGCGGATTGTGCAGCGTCCGCTGCCAACCGACGACCCGCGCCAGCGTCGGCCCGATATCACCGTTGCCAAGCGCGAGCTTGGCTGGGAACCGGCGATCGCCCTCACCGAAGGGTTGAAATCAACGATAGCTTATTTCGAGCGCCAACTGGTCCGACCTTCGGGAGAGCTTGTTGAGGTGGCATGATGACCAGGCAAAACGTACTCGTTGCCGGCGGTGCTGGCTTTATCGGTAGCCATACGGCCAAGCTTTTGGCCGGGCAGGGATTTTCCCCGGTCGTCTACGACAATCTGTCGACGGGTCACAAGGCTTCGGTACGTTGGGGCGAATTCGTCGAAGGCGATATTCTCTCGCAGGAAAAGCTCATCGCGGCGATCGAGACTTTTGATCCCGTTGCGGTCATCCATTTTGCGGCTTCGGCCTATGTCGGTGAATCCGTCACGGACCCGGCCAAATATTACCGGAACAATGTCTGCGGCACGCAATCGCTTCTGGAAGCGTGCCGTTTGACGGGCAGACGTCCGGTTATCTTCTCGTCCAGCTGTGCGACCTATGGCATCCCAGATCGCCTGCCGATCCGGGAAGGCGAGGTGCAGTGTCCGATCAATCCTTATGGGCGGACCAAGTTGATCGCCGAACATATGCTTGCCGATTATTCGACAGCCTATGGGATGCGTTATGCGGCGCTGCGTTATTTCAATGCGTGCGGCGCGGATATCGATGGAGAACTGGGCGAAAAGCACGATCCCGAAACGCATCTTATCCCGCGCGCCATGCTGGCGGCGGCTGGTAGCGCTGATGTGCTTGAAGTTTTCGGCGATGATTACGATACGCCGGACGGCACCTGTATTCGCGACTATATCCACGTTGTCGATCTGGCGCGGGCCCATGTGCTGGCCCTCGAACATCTGGTGAATGGCGGCGGCAATCTCGTTCTCAATCTCGGCACCGGACGCGGCACATCGATCAAGGAAATCGTCGATGCCATCGGGCGGGTGACGGGACGTGAGGTGCCGGTAGAAATGCGCGCGCGCCGGGCAGGCGATCCGCCAGCGCTTTACGCCGATCCGACAGAAGCCGCCGCAAAGCTCGGCTTCACGACGCTTCATTCCGATCTCGATACGATCATTCGTACCGCTGCTCCGTTCTTCGGTCTGGAGGCGCGATCATGAAAACGCCTCGAATTCCTCCGCTCACGGACAATCAGGAACCCTTGCTGACACCCATTTTCACAGGCCGCAAGCGGGTGGAATATATTATCGGCATCGTTCTCTGGGCTATGGCCATTGCTTATTTCTGGCAATGGTGGCTGATCAGCGCCGAACATATCCATCCGGTCGGTTCTGTTCTGGTTACGGCGCTTTTGGCCTGGATAACCATCCTGCCGCTCTATTTCATCCTGATTTTCTTCCACGCGGCGCGCCCGACCGGCCCGTTACGGCTGCCGGAAGGAAGCCGGGTGGCCATGGTGGTCACCAAGGCACCGTCCGAACCGTTTGAAGTCGTGTCGGAAACATTGCTGGCCATGCTGGCTCAGAATGTCCCGCATGACACCTGGCTTGCCGATGAAGATCCGTCACCATCAACGCTGGCATGGTGCCGTGAGCATGGTGTGTTCGTATCAACGCGCAAGGGACGCGCCGATTATCACCGGCAGACATGGCCGCGCCGCACGCGCTGCAAGGAAGGTAATCTGGCGTTCTTCTACGATCATTACGGCTATGAACGCTATGACTTCGTATCGCAGCTCGATGCGGACCATGTGCCAGAGCCGGATTATCTCTACAACATTCTGCGTCCATTCGCAGACCCGGCAATCGGCTATGTTTCAGCGCCAAGCATTTGCGATCGCAATGCCCATGAAAGCTGGTCGGCACGCGGACGTCTCTATGTCGAGGCGAGCATGCATGGCTCGTTGCAGGCGGGGTACAATGGCGGCTTTGCGCCTGTGTGCATCGGTTCGCATTATGCAGTTCGTACAGCGGCTTTGATGGAAATCGGCGGCCTTGGTCCCGAACTTGCAGAAGATCATTCGACAACCCTGTTCATGAATGCGCATGGCTGGCGCGGCGTTCACGCACTGGATGCCATTGCCCATGGCGATGGTCCGCGAACCTTCGGCGATCTGGTAACGCAGGAGTTTCAGTGGTCGCGTAGTCTGGTCATGATCCTTTTGCAGTACACGCCGAAGTTGATCGGTCGACTGCCGCTGCGTCTGAAGTTCCAGTTTCTGTTTTCACAGGTCTGGTATCCGCTCTATGCCTTCTTCCTGGCTATGACCTTTCTGTTGCCGATCATTATCCTTGCCTATGGCGATAATTTTGTAAGCGTCACATATCCGGATTTTCTGCTTCACTTCATGCCGCAGTCGCTGATGATTTTGTTCCTTGCGTTCTGGTGGCGGTCGAGCAAGACGTTCCGCCCGGTCGACGGCAAGATTTTCAGCTGGGAAGCGATGCTGTTTCTGTTGGCGCGTTGGCCATGGGTATTGGCTGGAACCTTCGCAGCATTTCGGGACTGGGCAACGGGTTCATTCGTCGACTTCCGCGTTACGCCGAAGGGCTCATCAGAAGTCGATCCGGTGCCGTTCCGAGTGCTTGCACCCTATGCCTCCATCTCCATGCTGTCGCTTGTTCCGGTTCTGTTGGTCGATGACGCTGATCAAACACGCGGCTTCTACGTCTTCGCCATCATCAATGCGTGCTTCTACCTGTTTTTGATCGGCATGATCATTGTGCAGCACGCACATGAAAACAAGGTGCGGATGCAAAGCCGGTTCTATCAGCCGGTCCTCGCAAGCAGCTTCATGGCGCTTGTCATGGTCACAGGTTTCACGACCGCTGAACGGGGCCGCGACGGCATTGAAGCGCTCACCTGGGGCACATTGAGCTTTTCAGTATTCGACGACCAATTCTCGGTAGCCGGAGCAGGCGTCGGCGGACGCGACACGCACAAGACAATATTCAACCCACGTTGGCGCGAGAACCCATTGGGCGGCACGCGCAACGAAAACAACTAGCGGAGAGGCGGGACTTGTTATGAAGATCGCTGTTATTGGAACGGGATATGTCGGTTTGGTCAGCGGCACCTGCTTCGCTGCCTGGGGACATGAGGTTGTCTGCGTGGACAAGGACGCGCAGAAAATCTCCGGACTGGAACGTGGCATCGTGCCCATTTACGAGCCGGGGCTGGACGAACTGGTCGAACGCAACTTCGCCTTCGGTCGTCTCAGCTTCACCTGCAATCTGGCCGAAGCCGTCAAAGGCGCTGAGCTTGTGCTTATCGCCGTCGGTACGCCCGCGCGGGCTGGCCATGGCGATGCGGACCTGTCTTTCGTCTATATGGCGGCACGCGAACTGGCACCGCTCATCGATGACAATACGGTTGTCGTGGTGAAATCCACTGTTCCGGTCGGGACCGGCGATGTGGTGCAGAAGATCATCGGCTCGGTGCGCAAGCCCGGAACATTCTCTGTTGCATCCAATCCGGAATTTCTGCGCGAAGGCGTTGCCATCCGCGACTTTCTGGAACCCGACCGCGTGGTTATCGGCGTCGAGGACGAGCGTGCGCGCAAGCTTCTGGTCGCGCTTTATAGCGCTGCACTCGAAGCAAACCAGACGCCCATCGTGGTGACGCAGCGCCGCACGTCCGAACTGATCAAATATGCGGCCAACGCGTTTCTTGCCACCAAGATCACCTTCATCAACGAACTCGCCGATCTCTGCGAGGAAGTGGGCAGCGATGTCTCCGATCTCGCTTTGGGCATGGGGCTGGACAAGCGGATCGGCACCAGCTTTCTGAATGCGGGTCCGGGCTATGGCGGCTCCTGTTTTCCAAAGGATACGATTGCGCTTCTGCGCACGGCGCAGGACCACGGCGTAGCGCTGCGTCTGGTCGAGGAAACCGTGACAGCCAATGAAGCGCGCAAGCGCCGCATGGCGCTGAAGGTCATGGATGCGCTCGGCGGCGATATCGAGGGCCGCACCATTGCCGTGCTTGGCCTGACCTTCAAACCCGATACGGATGATATGCGCGATGCGCCGTCCATTCCGCTGATTGAAACCTTGCAGCGTTTCGGCGCACGCATTCGTGCCCATGATCCGGTCGGCATCGAAAATGCACGCCGCATCCTCAGCGATATGGAGTTTTGCGAGAACGCCTATGACTGTGTGGCCGATGCCGATGCCGCCGTTGTCGTGACCGAATGGGACAGCATTCGCAAGCTTGATCTCGTTCGCATGAAGCGGCTAATGCGCCAGCCGGTTCTCATAGATCTCAGAAATGTCTTTTCCCGGGCGATGGCCGAAAGGCTTGGCTTTCGTATTTCGACCATCGGTCGCCCCGTTCATCTGCGGCAGGAAATAAAACCAATAAACTTGCTGCCGCAGGCGCGCGTCCGCCCACCACAAGAACCCCCGGCGGGCGCGCGCAATCTCAAAATCGTGGGAGGATCAAATGAAACTATCGATGTTTGATACCGGCCGCTATTTCAGCCGCCGGAGCAGGCTGTCCCTTACAACTCTTGCCCTGATGGCTGGCCTGACCGGTCTCGCAGCAGGTGCTGCCGAAGCTGCGACCATGCCCGGTGATAATATCCCCGCCGGGACGCGCGTGATGACGCCGTTTGAAATCTACGTGCTTTACCGTGACAAAAACTGGCAATGGGCCGATGGCTCCGGCCAGATGGTGAGTGCGGATCGTCGTTTTACGGCGCGTGTCGATGGCGAAAAGGGCAAAGCCTGGGCGGAAGGTCGCTGGATGATCACCAAGACCGGGCGCATGTGCTTCAAGGCTGACTGGCACACCGAAAAAGGCAAGTTTCCGGCGAAGACGTGCTTTTCGCACCGTATCGGCGATGGAGCAGTCTATCAAAAGCGCGAGCCCAACGGCGTCTGGTACGTCTTCCGTCACGCTGACGGTCGTGTGGAAGACGAGGCGCGCAAACTCATATCCATCAGTCTTGCATCGGAAAAAAAGAATGGCGAGCTGACAGCGGCGGAAGCCGCCCAGCAATCGCCAAAACAATAGAAGGGAGGGGGCCATGAAAACCCCTTACAAGATAGCTTCGATATTGCTCTGCGGAGCATTCGTTACCAGCGCTGTCTATGCCGCAAGCGGGGTTTCCGGTGCGACGGTCGATACGCGCAATCTGTTCCACGACAAGCGCCCGGTGATAACACCGAAGTCGATCACGCCCGGCGCTTACGACCCGCACGGGGATTATACCAATGATCCCAATTCGAAGATCGAACATCTGTTCTTGCCATGGGAAGATGTGGATCTGACAAGCCTCAGCGCAGCTGATGCCTATGCGCGGGAGCGCGGTCGTGATCTGCTGATCACCATCGAGCCGTGGTCATGGGCGCGCGACTGGCGTGTTGCGCCGGATGCGCTCCTGAGCGGGATCGTCAATGGTCGCTACGACTCCAACATGGGTGCCGTCTGTTCGGCGGCGTCAAAACTGAAAAGTCCGGTGACTATTCGCTGGGCGCAGGAAATGGACGACAAGACCGGCCAGTTCACATGGTCCTATTGGTCGCCGCAGGGTTATATCGCTGCTTACCAGCATGCCGTGAAGGTCTGCCGGAAAACTCTGCCGAACGCCAAATATATGTGGTCGCCGAAGGGAGACGAGGGACTTCAGGCCTATTATCCGGGCGACGCCTTCGTGGATGTGATCGGCCTGTCGGTGTTCGGCTACGAGCCTTATGACAAGCTGGAGGTCGGGCGCCCCACGAGTTTCGTCGAACGCGCAAAGCCCGGTTACGACCGCGTGGTGGCCTTCAACAAGCCGATCGTTATTGCGGAACTCGGTTATGAAGGGAGCGACGACTATGTGCGGGCATGGGCTGCGGAGGCAAACAAGCCTCAGCCCGAATTCCCGGAACTGACAGCCGTTGTCTATTTCAATGACCGCGAAGTCTATCCGTGGCCAAGGGGTGTCGGGCGGCCTGACTGGCGCGTCGCGAACCATCCGTTGGATTAACCGAAACTCGAAAGATTGGACAGGAAAGCAAAATGGTTTCGATCCGTTTCACAGCTGTGAGTGCGGCGCTGTCCGTACTCCTCGTGGCAGGTGTCGCCGAAGCTGCACCGAAGCCAAAAGCAGATGACGCAACGGCCAAGCTGGCCGCTGCCGCTTCGCCAATGTCCGCACAGGCGCTTGAGGCGATCTATGCGGGCAAGACATGGAAATGGAAGGACGGCGGCGGCTTTTTCTCTGCCGACCGACACAAACTGGCGGCCTGGTCCCAAAAGGGAAAAGCCTGGTCCTATGGTGAAGGACGCTGGTACGCGACCGACGGCGGCAAGCTCTGCATGCAGGCTTACTGGCGCAATAAATCCAGTGGTGGCGGCGGAGATATAAGCTGCTTCCTGCATCGCGAGAAGGCAGGCGTGATCTACCAGAAGCGCTCCATTGGCGGCGACTGGTACATATTCCGGAACAACCCTTCGAAGCCGACGGATGAAGCACAAAAGCTCGTGCGGGGCGATCTGGTCAGCAAAGGACTGATGCGAATTAAGGCGTCAGCCAAATAAATCCCAGGCGGGGAACCGGCTCGCCGACTTCGTGCGTTAGGAGTGCATGAGCGGAGTTGGCGGGCTGGTGGTCGTTAGAAGCCGACATTCATGTCCCAAGGATGCGAATGTCGGCCCCGGGTTACGAACATTATTAGTCACGCATAAAACAGCGTGACTTTTGCCCAAAGCCGCTCGGTGTGCAGACATAGGGAGTACCGCTATAATACTGCGAAGCCGAAACCTTGACGACCTTGCCCATCGGGTTCTTGTTGTAACGGACTTCGTTATTGACGCGATACTTCACGAGGTAAACGGACTGCGTGTCATTCTTCGGTTTGTATTTGTCTTTGGCCTGCGCATTTGCAGAAAGACACAAAGAAGCTGCAAGACCTATCGCGGCCGTTGCTGCCCATTTTACGCTTTCACGGCGTACAGCATTGAAAAATACATTGTTCATGCGACTGCCTCCTGTTGGTTATTTTGGAGGTGTTTTAGCAAGAGCGATTTAATATTCTTGCCGGAAATTCCAGACAATTTTCATCAAATGGGATGCAGCCGCATATATCCCATGAAAGGCGTATGCCTGTCCACTGTTAGCTAATGCTAATATACGAAGAGGTATGGAGCATTTGAGGGACACTGCGTGGCGACTGGTTATTTTGGATTTTGCCGCTACACCAAGATGACTTTTAAAATGGAGTGTCAGCGCCAAGTTTTCGCCGACTTTATTCATGAAACTAATTTAATATTTCGCCGGCGAATTCGATTTATTTAATTTTCCCAAATGTTATCATCTAGGCCTAAAGTCTAAGGCGAAGTGCATCGCTTGGATCAAGCGGTGAAATCAAGGAATTGCCGTGACGTCCGACAATGACAAGACCGCGCAAGATTTTGAGTTGGAATTTGTCGAGCGCCGACAATCAGTGCGCGTGCCGGTTTCTCCCTTGGGCGAAATTGCTGGCTGTAGCAACCGTCTGGAACCTCTGGTTTTCACCACGGAATCTTATGAACCCTCCGAACAATTTGCTGCCTGGCAACAGCACATGCTGCCCTTGCTGGACATGCGCCTGCCGGATGGAGTTCATGCCAGCGACGGATTTCTAGCATCTCAAACGGTGTGGAATCTGGGTGGCATGCTCCTCATCCAGCAGTCAGCACCGGCTTTCAGCTATGAGCGCCCGAAGGAAAAGGTGCGTTTCAGCACGATAGATCACTGGCAGATCGGCTTTTTGCGCAGCGGCCACAGCTGGACCGGCGTTGATGGGCGTGTGGCGGAAAATGAGCCGGGCATGATCGACGTGCGCTCGCTCGGCTATCCTTTTCGAGGGCGGGCCATCGCTTCAGAGTCCGTTTCCCTGATCATCCCCGTCGATCAGTTTGCCGGACGCGGCGGCATGCCTGAATCGAGTAACAACGTCACTTTGGGCGGCTACCGCGCCAAATTACTGATCGACTTCGTTTCGAGCCTCGAAGACGGTCTCAGCCGGGTCACCAACGAAGATTTGCCGGCATTACGGGATAGTCTGCGACAGATCATATTTGACACCATTGCGCCGCTAGTAAAGAAAATCGACGTCAGCGAGCAGATTTCCCAGTTGGGATTGATGACAAAGGCGCGGCGGTTCATCCAGAAAAATCTTATGTCGCGGGATTTGACGCCGGAAGCGTTGAGCCGTGAACTGGCGATTTCGCGCACGCATCTTTATCAGCTCTTTGAAGGGTCAGGCGGCGTGCTGAATTATATTCGCCAACGGCGCTTGTTTGCGGCTCATGCCATGCTGGCGGATGCATCCGAAAATCGAAAGGTTGCGGATGTCGCGCTCGCTTTCGGGTTCGATTCCGCTGCTAATTTCACGCGCGCATTCACACAGCAGTTCGGCTATAGCCCCAGCAGTGTGCGGAAGCCATCGTCAAGGACCGATGCGGTGGCAGACGCGCATCAGGATCAGGCCCAGCCTTCGACATTCGAAACATTGTTGCGAACGCTTGCCATGTACGAGGCATGAAAGGAATATCTGGGCGAGAGCAGGCGAACAGGCATAAAAAAGGCGCCAGCGGCGCCTTGTTTTATGAACTGATCATTCGTCCGACCCATATGAGTATACACGCCCCGACGAAGCCTGAAATCAGATAACCGAGCCAGCCACCGAAGGACACACCGAGCAGACCGAACAGAAAGCTCGCCACTGCAGCGCCGATGATACCCAAAATGATATTCATGAATATGCCGGTGTTGCTATTCATGAAATTGGAAGCAATCCAGCCAGCAAGGCCGCCGATGATGATGGCAGCAATCCAGCCCACGCCTGCACCGCTCATATGATCCACTCCTCTAATCCGGTCTCGACAAACGGCATAGCCATCTGCCCAACCTTGAAATATGCCTTTCGAAATCATGCCCTCAAGGCGGGCTACACTCGGAAAACAGGCACGTAAGACAACAGGTTTTCAAAAGCGTCCCAAAAGCACGGAAACACTTCACAAAATCGGATCGATCGTTCGAACTATCGACAGACGCCCGGAACATCTGCTTATCCCTTCAGATAAACTCGCCGCTCCAAGCGTCTGTTTATAAACGTGTTATGCGGCCAAATGTTCCCATTGGCCGCAAGAGTATCAAAGGCCGCTTGGAACGATGCCGCCATTGTCCTTGAGCTTCTGAATGACCTGCTTGTGCAACCAGACATTCATCGTCGCGGAATCACTCGTGTCGCCGGTATAACCGAGTTCCTTGGCAAGTTCCTTGCGGTGTTCAAGGCTGCTGTCGAGCCCGAGCGCCTTCATCAGATCGACGATAGACGTTTTCCAGTTGAGCTTCTGGCCGCTTTTCGCCACCGCTGCATCAAGCACAGCGCTGACATCGACAGAGCCTGTGGCGGCAGGTGCCGACGGCGCTGGCGCTGCGGTCGGTGAAGGTGCTGCTGCTGTTGTCTGGCTTGGTTCGGCGGTTGCGGTCGTTTCGGCGGTAGGTGTCGCTGCTTGTGCCTGACCCCAAATGGCGCCCTTGATCTTGTCGAAAATGCCCATGTCGAACTCCAGTTGTAAAACAGGTGGCCCGACCGGGGGATCGTCATAACAGACGTGGTCGGACACTTCAATCAGCCAAAGGACTGGATGACTGTGCCGAACAGAATGCATTATTTTGCAATTGGTTCCAGACAATATTGCATGTCAGTCTTCGATAACTGAATTTATGTCTGTATATCTTGTTAAGATGAACGACTTCAGCTCGAAATAAAGGGTGTTCGCTCAGTCTGGTGAATATAATAGTGCTCAATCGCAACATCAGGAAGTTCGGACAGATAAAATGATTGTCTGTCTGTTGCTTTCGCCGTTCCTTCACCGGACACGTTCACGTTTGATGCGCTCTTCAAAGGCACGGCAACGGAGAGGCCATAAAGAATGGCGCCCCAGATCACGAAGGGTGAGGCCGCAATAAGTACGAATATGTACTGAGCTGTTTCCATGTTGGTAATTTTGAGGTCATAGCCTGTAAACGTCAAAGAAAAGACGACCTCTTCAGGGCATGTCAGGCGCTTTGATTTGCCAATCTTTGCTGGAAAGAGTGGAATAAATGTTCAGCTGCTTCCGTGGCAGCGCCTTTCAGTTGCCGACACCCGCCATGCGTGTGCTGTTGAATATCAACAATCTACGAAAACAAACGTTGCATTTTCGCCACAATGCGTTGCATAGATGCAACGCTATTGGGTATCATGGTTAATATGAACGCAGCGAATCTGACCACGGATATGGATAAGGCGGAGAAAACGTCGCGCAAAGGCGAGGGGCGCAGGCTTCTTGCATTGCCCGGTATTATCACCGTCGTTTCGGCGCTGATAACGGCGTCTATTTCCTTTGCGATCCTGATCGGCATTACCCCGATCACCCCTGACCGCACAGTCACGCTGGCCTTGGTCATCATCAATGTCGCGTTGATTTTGTTCCTGATTTTGCTGATTTGCCGTGAGGTCTACCGCATCGTAACGGCCCGGCGGTCGGGCAAGGCGGCGTCGCGGCTGCATGTCCGCATTGTCGCGCTGTTCTCCCTGATCGCCGCTGTTCCGGCGATTGTGGTAGCCATTGTCGCATCGGTGACGCTTAATCTCGGTCTGGATCGATGGTTCGACACCAATACGCGCGACATTGTGAATTCCTCACAGAGCCTCACCACGGCCTATATTCGCGAGACCGCGCTCAATCTGCAAAGCACGTCGTACTCGATGCTGCAGGATCTGGATGCGCAGCGTACGCTCTATAGCCTTGATCGGGGCGGGTTCATCGAATTGATGACGCTACAGACGCGTGGACGCGGTCTGCTCGGTGCATTTCTGGTGCGCGAAAACGGTTCCATTGTCGTGAAAAGCGGCACCGGGCTGGAAACGCGCCTGCCGCCGCCGACAGAAGATGCGCTGAAGACCGCGACTGACGGCAAGCCTGTCATCATTCCACCGGGCAACAGTAATTTTGTCGGCGCAATCATCAAGATGCGCGAAATTCCGGACGTTTTTCTCTATACGGTGCGCGCCGTCGATCCGCAGATCCTCGACGCAATGCGCTTGATGGAAGCCAATACGCAGCGCTATCAGGCGATGGATGCGAACCGCATTCCAACCCAGATTGCCTTTGCGCTTTTGTATTTCGGTTTGACCCTGATTGTTCTTCTGTCGGCCATCTGGACCGGTATCGCGGTTGCGGATCGTCTGGTTCGCCCGATCCGTCTGCTGATCGGCGCTGCCGATGACGTAACAGCTGGCGATCTTGACGTTTCCGTGCCGGTTCGTTCGTCCGACGGCGACGTCGGCGCCCTGTCGGGTACGTTCAATAATATGGTCGCGGAGCTTAAAAGCCAGCGTAACGAACTGATTTCGGCCAAGGACCAGATCGACGAACGCCGCCGCTTCTCGGAAGCTGTGCTTTCTGGCGTGACGGCTGGCGTCATCGGCATCGAAACCGACGGTTCCATCTCCATTCTCAACCGCTCGGCCGAACATATGTTCGGGGTCGTTTCGGAGGATGCAGTGGGCAAAAGTCTGAGCAGCATCGCACCCGAAGTCGGTCAGGCGTTTGAAGTCGCCCGCACTGCGGACAAACCCGTACATCGCGAGCAGGTGAGCATGACACGCAGTGGTGTGGCACGCACATTCAACGTTCAGGTTACCGTTGAAGATATTGAATCTGAAGACCATTCCTATGTCGTGACGGTGGACGACATTACCGATCTGGTGCAGGCGCAGCGCACGTCCGCGTGGGCCGATGTCGCGCGGCGCATCGCGCATGAGATCAAGAACCCTCTGACCCCGATCCAGCTTTCTGCCGAACGCATTCGTCGTCGCTATGGCAAGGTCATTACCGAGGATCGCGAGGTCTTCGACCAGTGCACCGACACCATTATCCGTCAGGTTGGCGATATTGGCCGCATGGTCGATGAGTTTTCCGCCTTTGCGCGCATGCCGAAACCGGAAATGCGGCAGATGGATATGCGCGAAGCATTGCGTGAAGCGTCCTTCCTGATCGAAGTCAGCCGTAGCGATATCAAGTTCGAAAATGATTTCGGCCCCGAAAAGCTGACTGGCTCTTTTGACAGCCGCCTGATCGGTCAGGCCTTCGGTAATGTCATCAAGAACGCAAGCGAAGCGATCGATGCCGTTGCCAAGGAAGACCGCGGCGAGGGGCATATTCTCATTCGGTCCTACAAGGCAGATGGGCAGTTGTTTGTCGATGTGATCGACAATGGCAAGGGCCTGCCCGGTGACGACCGCCAGAAGCTGCTTGAGCCCTATATGACCACGCGGGAAAAGGGTACGGGGCTTGGCCTCGCCATCGTCCGCAAGATTGTCGAGGATCACGGCGGACATCTCGAATTGCATGACGCGCCAGCGGATTTCCACGGAGGTCGTGGCGCGATGATACGTATGGTCTTTCCTGATACGCAGGCCGGTACACCCGGCGCTGCCAACGGAAATGATGAGACAAAGATAGCTGGACAGGTGAATTGATATGGCAGCCGATATTCTTGTAGTTGATGACGAAGCGGATATCCGGGAGCTCGTAGCTGGTATTCTCAGCGATGAGGGTCATGAAACCCGTACCGCGTTCGATGCGGACAGCGCGCTGGCCGCCATCGGTGATCGCGTGCCGCGACTGGTTTTTCTCGATATCTGGCTTCAGGGCAGCCGTCTTGACGGTTTGGCTTTGCTGGACGAAATCAAGAAGCAGCACCCCGATCTGCCGGTGGTGATGATCTCCGGCCACGGCAATATCGAGACGGCGGTTTCGGCCATTCGTCGCGGCGCTTATGATTTCATCGAAAAGCCGTTCAAGGCGGATCGCCTGATCCTCGTCGCCGAGCGCGCACTGGAAACGTCTAAGCTGAAGCGCGAAGTGTCCAATCTGCGCAAGCGCTCCGGCGAAAGCATGGAACTGATCGGCGCATCGCTGGCCATGAGCCAGCTCAAGCAGACCATCGAGCGCGTTGCCCCGACCAACAGCCGTATCATGATCACCGGCCCTTCAGGGGCGGGCAAGGAACTCGCAGCCCGCGCAATTCATGCGCAATCGGCGCGTGCCAATGGGCCTTTCGTCACCGTGAATGCGGCGACGATCACGCCGGAGCGCATGGAGATCGAGCTTTTCGGCACTGAAATGGACGGGGGCGAACGCAAGGTCGGTGCTTTGGAAGAAGCGCATGGCGGTATTCTCTATCTCGATGAAGTTGCCGATATGCCGCGCGAAACGCAGAACAAGATTTTGCGCGTGCTGGTCGATCAGCAGTTTGAGCGCGTGGGCGGCACGAAGCGCGTCAAGGTCGATGTGCGCATCATTTCATCCTCGGCACAGAACCTTGAAGGCATGATTGCCGAAGGCACATTCCGCGAAGACCTGTTCCATCGCCTGTCGGTTGTGCCGGTGCAGGTTCCGCCGCTCGCAGCTCGTCGCGAAGATATTCCGTCGCTTGTCGAATATTTCATGACCCAGATTGCCGGGCAGGCGGGCATCAAGCCGCGCAAGATCGGTGCGGATGCCATGGCCGTACTTCAGGCCCATAGTTGGCCAGGCAATATTCGTCAGCTGCGCAACAATGTCGAACGCCTGATGATTCTGGCGCGGGGCGACGACGCGGATGCGCCGGTAACAGCTGATCTTCTGCCAGCCGAAATTGGTGACACGTTGCCGCGTGCGCCGACAGAGTCGGACCAGCACATCATGGCGTTGCCACTGCGTGAAGCGCGTGAGCGTTTTGAGAAGGAATATCTGATCGCGCAGATCAACCGTTTTGGCGGCAATATTTCGCGTACTGCGGAATTTGTCGGTATGGAACGCTCGGCCCTGCATCGTAAATTGAAATCACTCGGCGTATAAGCATCTGGTGATTATAGAAGCGGAGCAGTCATGCGGGTGATCGTATGCGGAGCGGGGCAGGTCGGCTATGGCATAGCTGAGCGGCTGGCCGCCGAGGAGAACGACGTTTCGGTCATCGATACGTCGGCGCGTCATATCGAAATCGTGCGTGATACTCTGGATGTGCGTGGGTTTGTCGGCCATGGTTCGCAGCCGGATGTGCTGGCTGCGGCTGGCGCTGACGAGGCGGATATGATCATCGCAGTCACGTTGTCTGACGAAGTGAATATGGTCGCCTGTCAGGTTGCACATTCGGTTTTCAATGTGCCGACGAAGATTGCGCGCATTCGCGCCCAGTCCTACCTTCAGGCCGAATATCAGGACCTGTTTCTCCGTGAAAACCTGCCGATCGATGTGATCATTTCGCCCGAACTGGAAGTGGGCGAGGTGGTGCTGCGCCGCATCGCCTTGCAGGGTGCGACGGATGTTCTGCGCTTTGCCGATGATCGCGTCATCGGCCTGGCCATCGAATGTCTGGAAGAATGCCCGGTCATCAACACGCCGCTCAAGCAGTTGACCGATCTGTTTCCCGATCTCGCGGCAACAGTGGTGGGCGTGGTGCGCAATGAAAATCTGTTCATTCCGCGCTCGTCCGATGAGCTGAATGCAGGCGATCTGGCTTATGTGGTCACCACGCGCGAGCAGGTTCGCCGGACGCTGTCGCTGTTCGGCCATGAAAAGCCGGAAGCGCGCCGCATCGTCATAGCAGGCGGCGGGAATATCGGGCTTTATGTCGCCAAGGCTATCGAAGACCGCAAATGGCAAACCCGCGTGAAGATGATCGAAAGCGACCACGAGCGCGCCTTCACGATTGCCGATCAGCTGAAGCGGACCATGGTGCTACATGGCAGTGCGCTGGATCAGGCTTTGCTGCAGGAGGCCGATATTCAGGATGCCGACCTGATGGTGGCGCTCACCAATCAGGATCAGGTGAATATTCTCTCCAGCATCATGGCGAAACGCCTTGGCTGCAAAAGCAACATGGCGTTGCTCAACACGGTCGCCTATCAGGATTTCACCCACATGGTGGGGATCGACGCCTATATCAATCCGAAGGCGGTGACGGTCTCCAAAATCCTCCAGCATGTGCGCCGCGGCCGTATCCGTGCCGTCTATAGCGTCTATCGCGACATGGCGGAAATCATTGAAGCTGAAGCGCTGGAAACATCATCGCTCGTCGGCGCGCCATTGCGGGATCTCGATCTCCCGGTCGGCTTGCGAATCGGTGCGATCTACCGGGATGGGCAGGTGATCCGGCCCAATGGCGACGTCCGCATCAAGCCAAAGGACCGGGTGGTTATTTTCGCTACGGCGGAAGCTGTAAAGCATGTGGAACAGATGTTCCGTGTCAGCCTGGAATTTTTTTGACCATAGAATTCTGATATAGTTAATTAAATATGAGTGGTATAAGTCTTCAAGCTGCAATCTTGGGGGCTTGTATGGATATTTGTACCTTCTGGTACGGACCTCGCTTGCGCGAGGTCGATCGGATTTGTCTGGCATCGATGGTGATGACGGGCCAGCGTGTGAAGTTATTTGCCTACGCGCCAATTGAAAATGTGCCGTCTGGGGTGGAATTGCATGATGCCAATGCGGTTCTGCCGGAAAGTGCATTCACACGGCTGGATTGCGACTATCCGAATTTTCGTTCATCGCGAACCATTGTGCAGTTCAGCGATATTTTCCGCATCATGCTGATGAAACACCAGCAGGGCGTATGGCTCGACACGGATGTTTTTCTCGTAAAGCAATTCCACCCAGATCCGCAGAAGCCGTATCTTGCGCGCGAAAACCGGTTTCGCGTCGGTGTATCGGCGCTTTATTTCCCGCCGGACCATCCGATTATTGGCGAGTTTGAAGCCTATATGGGCGCGACTTATTCCCTGCCGCGATGGCTGGGAGTACGGCGTGGAACGCTGCGACCGCTCTATTACCGGGCAATCGGCAAGGAAGTTACGCCAGCATCTATCGGTATCACGGTTTTCGGCAATGACGGCATTTCACGCCTTGCCCGCAAATACGGAGTTTTCAAAAAAGCCGCTCAGCAGGAGAATTTCTATTATTGGGTGGGCAAGGATGCGACCCGTATCTACGATCCTGCCTATGGTCTGGAGCCGCTCAATCATCCCGATTTCATTGGCTTCCATGTTCATAAAAAACACAAGGAAGTTGTTTCATTGCAACCCGGAAGTTTTTACATGTGGATGAGGGATCAGGTTAAGCCTCTGCTGGAACACAATGATAACATTGAGCTTTCAAAGGCGGGCCGACCGACAGCCGACAGGCTTGTGAGCAATATTTGACGCGTGTTCAACAAAAATGTCGGTTGCGCAAAGATTCCCATCCTGTTAACCGAAGCTAGAGGGCGAAGCAGTTGTCTTTCCACAGCAATTGCAGTTCTGTACTGGCGCCTCGCGCTCCGGTGCTTGATTTATGCAAATGCGCATGCTCGTCTGGAGCATTTCCAGCAAAAGTGTGAAACGGTTTTGCGTTTGGAAATGAGACAAGGAATAACTGCATTCCAGCAAAAGTGTGAAACGGTTTTGCTGGTCGAGAAGTGCACGAAAACAAAGAGATAAGCGGGTTCACCGCTTTGACGTATCGCGAACAGGCTGCTGATCGATTAAAGGAATAAAAACAATGGCTGAACGATCGCAAAATCTTCAAGACCTTTTTCTGAACTCCGTACGCAAACAGAAGATCTCGCTGACGATTTTTCTGATCAATGGCGTAAAACTGACCGGTATTGTGACGTCGTTCGACAATTTCTGTGTGCTTCTGCGCCGCGATGGTCATTCGCAGCTCGTTTATAAGCACGCAATTTCGACGATCATGCCGAGCCAGCCGGTTCAGATGTTCGAAGGCGAGGAAGCCTGACGCTTTCCGAATTCCATTCGGGTGTAGCGGCTTCGTCCATCGATGTCGCGTCGCGTGGATGTTTTGTTAGGCGATTATTTCCGGGTCTCAGCCATGGGACTCGGATATATTTGCTTTAACGCCCGGGGCGTCTTCCATTTGAAACACGCATTGCGGCGACCTATTTGTGCTTGATGATAGAGCGCAATGTCTCTGCACTCCCCGGAGAAAATTTATTTGTCCAAATTCAAGGATAAAAACGCGTCATCCTTCGACGCGCATAAAGACGATGCGAACAAAGGCTACGGCCTTTCCGAACAAGAACCGACCAGAGCTGCCGTCGTCGTTCCCATTTTGCCGGAGCGCTATAGTGCGAACGGCTCGGGCGAAGAAGGCGCACGCACGCAGTTCCAGCGCTCGAACGAAGCACGTCTGGAGGAAGCGGTCGGTTTGGCGCGCGCCATCGATCTGGAAATCATTCACGCAGAAGTGGCGATTGTCACCAATCCACGGCCCGCAACCTTGCTTGGTGCAGGTAAGGTCGAAGCCATTGCCGATACGGTCAAGGAAAACGATATCGGGCTGGTCATTGTCGATCATGCTTTGACACCGGTACAGCAGCGCAATCTCGAAAAGGAATGGAACGTCAAGGTCATCGACCGCACGGGTCTGATTCTCGAGATTTTCGGTGAACGTGCGCGCACCAAGGAAGGCGCGCTGCAGGTTGAGCTGGCGCATCTGAATTACCAGAAGGGCCGACTGGTTCGCAGCTGGACCCACCTGGAGCGTCAGCGCGGCGGTGGCGGCTTCCTCGGCGGTCCGGGTGAAACGCAGATCGAAGCCGACCGTCGCTTGCTGCAGGACAAGATTCTGAAGATCAAGCGCGAACTGGAAACGGTGGTGCGCACCCGCACACTGCACCGCCAGAAGCGGCGCAAGGTTCCGCATCCGATTGTCGCCCTTGTCGGCTATACCAATGCCGGAAAATCCACGCTGTTCAACCGTATGACCGGTGCCGAGGTGCTGGCCGAAGACATGCTCTTCGCCACGCTCGATCCGACTTTGCGGCGCATTCGCCTGCCGCATGGCGAGACGGTGATCCTGTCTGATACAGTTGGATTCATTTCCAACCTGCCGCACCATCTCGTGGCTGCCTTCCGCGCGACGCTGGAAGAAGTGGTGGAAGCCGATCTCATTTTGCATGTGCGCGATATTTCTGATCCGGACAATGCCGCGCAGGCTGAAGATGTCGAGAATATTCTGGCTGGTCTCGGGATTGAGCCGCAGGACCGCAAGCGCGTCGTCGAAATCTGGAACAAGATTGACAATCTGGACGAAAGCGGGCGTGAAGCGGCGCTGCGTCTGGCCGCAGCCGGCGGTGATGAAGGCCGCCCTATCCCCCTGTCAGCCATCACAGGCGAGGGCGTTGATCGCTTGCTAAACCTGATCGAAACGCGGATAGCGGGCGTGCTTGGCACGGTGGATGTCGTTCTGTCGCCTTTCGAGTTGCACATATTGAACTGGATTTACCAGCACGGCAGTGATGTGCAGCGCGAAGATCTCGAAGACGGTTCGGTTCGGGTGCAGGCGCGTCTGACCGAAGTGGCGCGCAAGACGCTGGACGAAAAGCGCGGCATCAAGCCGGAGAAGCCGGAAAACGACTGGGATTAGCACTACAGTTGCAAATTCGTCAGGTCGTGGCGAAACGAGTGATTTTCGAGCACCGGAGCGGAGCGTACTTTTGGGTGCGTGAGCACCGGAGCACAGGAAATTGCTCGTTGCAGACCGACCTCACGAAGAATGCAACTATAGTGTTAGTCATGATTCCGTGAGGAACCGAGCACCACTTGCGGAACAGGGGCGCAACGCCCTATGTATGGAAGTCCGACGATTCAAATCCACTCAATACGCATCCAATATATGCAGAGGCCCATAATGAGAGATCCGATTGAAACCGTCATGAACCTCGTGCCGATGGTGGTCGAGCAGACCAACCGCGGCGAGCGGGCCTATGATATTTTCTCGCGCCTTCTGAAAGAACGCATCATCTTCGTCAACGGACCGGTTGAAGACGGCATGTCGATGCTGGTCTGCGCACAGCTTCTCTTCCTTGAAGCCGAGAATCCGAAGAAAGAGATCAACATGTACATCAACTCGCCCGGTGGCGTGGTGACGTCCGGCATGGCGATCTATGACACGATGCAGTTCATCCGTCCGCCGGTATCCACGCTCTGCATGGGCCAGGCCGCGTCGATGGGTTCGCTGCTTCTGACTGCAGGCGCAACCGGCCAGCGTTATGCGCTGCCGAATGCCCGCATCATGGTCCACCAGCCTTCGGGCGGCTTCCAGGGACAGGCGTCCGACATTGAACGCCACGCGCAGGACATCATCAAGATGAAGCGCCGTCTCAATGAAGTCTATGTGAAGCACACGGGCCGCGACTACGAAACCATCGAACGCACCCTTGACCGCGATCATTTCATGACCGCTCAGGAAGCGCTCGAATTCGGTCTCATCGACAAGGTCGTGGAAGCCCGCGACGTGAGCGCCGACGAATCGAAGTGAGCCTGAATCTGGCTCCCTTCCAATTATTGGCTCCTTTTGCCACAAAAGGGGCTCAATTCTTGGACCAACGTGAAGGTTAACGCGCCGCGTTAAGCATCTGTTGGGCATCAAGGCGCTAAAGTTGGTCAGATCAGGCCGAATCTTTGCCGGGAACTTATTTTTTGTTTGTTCGACGGTTCAGGTTCTGCAAAAGTCACCAAAAGACTCCTTCGGTCGGGGAGTCCACGGTGACTGGAATCCTAGAGACTACAGGGGCAGTGCGTATCAACTGTCAATGTGACCGGTAGAAGGTGAGTGTTTCCTTCCGTACTGGGTCCGAACCGGAAGAAACGATCGGAATGAACAGCCCAAGGTTCGTTTCGGTTTATTGAAAGGAAACTGCAATGAGCAAAGTCAGCAACAGCGGCGGCGATTCCAAGAATACGCTTTATTGCTCGTTCTGCGGCAAAAGCCAGCATGAAGTGCGCAAGCTGATTGCAGGCCCGACCGTTTTCATCTGCGACGAATGCGTCGAACTCTGCATGGATATCATCCGCGAGGAAAACAAATCCTCGATGGTGAAGTCCCGCGAGGGCGTGCCGACGCCGCAGGAAATCATGGCCGTTCTTGACGACTATGTCATCGGCCAGAAGGATGCCAAGCGCGTTCTGTCGGTCGCGGTGCACAATCACTACAAGCGTCTCGCACATCAGTCGAAGAGCAACGATATCGAACTGGCGAAGTCGAATATTCTTCTCGTCGGTCCGACCGGCTGCGGCAAGACCTATCTTGCCCAGACGCTCGCTCGGATCATCGACGTGCCATTCACCATGGCTGATGCGACGACGCTGACCGAAGCCGGTTATGTCGGTGAAGATGTTGAAAACATCATCCTGAAACTGCTTCAGGCTGCTGATTACAACGTCGAACGCGCACAGCGCGGCATCGTCTATATCGACGAAGTGGACAAGATCAGCCGCAAGTCCGACAACCCGTCCATCACGCGCGATGTATCGGGCGAGGGCGTGCAGCAGGCACTTCTGAAGATCATGGAAGGCACCGTTGCTTCGGTTCCTCCGCAGGGCGGTCGCAAGCATCCGCAGCAGGAATTCCTGCAGGTGGATACGACGAACATCCTGTTCATCTGCGGCGGTGCTTTTGCCGGTCTCGACAAGATCATCTCCGCTCGTGGCGAAAAGACGTCCATCGGCTTCGGGGCGACTGTTCGTTCGGTTGACGAACGTCGTATCGGTGCGGTGTTCCGCGAACTGGAACCGGAAGATCTGCTGAAATTCGGTCTCATTCCGGAGTTCGTCGGTCGTCTGCCGGTTATTGCAACGCTCGAAGACCTCGACGTCGATGCACTGGTCCAGATCCTGACTGAGCCGAAAAATGCGCTTGTGAAGCAGTATCAGCGCCTGTTCGACATGGAAAATGTCGAGCTGGTGTTCCATGACGACGCTCTACGCGCCATTGCCAACAAGGCAGTTGAACGCAAGACGGGTGCGCGCGGTCTGCGCTCGATCATGGAAAAGATCCTGCTCGACACGATGTTCGAACTGCCGACACTGGAAGGTGTTCGCGAAGTCGTGATCTCCGGTGATGTCGTGGATGGCAGTGCCCGTCCGCTCTACATCTATGCGGAGCGTCAGGACGAGAAGGGCAATGTTTCGGCCTAAGAGATAGATTTTCTCCTCAAAAGGCCGCGAAAGCGGCCTTTTTTGTTGCCAGTTTGGCAATTCGCTTTAGTGTTATGGGTTCGAAGCGCTTGTATCGGAGCATATCCAAAGCGGCATATTGTGCAAATTGCCAGGACGGCGCAGGATAGTTAACGATTCTATGAAAGCCGCCCGAAACTGGCTATTGAATTGCCGGGCTTGGCTCTCCAAGTATGAACCGAAGCACGCTGTGCGACCTGCCTCATGATGAAAGGGGGCGTCGGCGTGGCAGTCGGGTCGAAAGGCCTGAGAAAGGACTTGAATTATGACGGGTATTGAAGACAAGACCCCGATGGGTGGAGCAGAAGCGGGCGGTGCAGACGGGCTTTATGCCGTTCTTCCGTTGCGCGATATTGTGGTCTTCCCGCACATGATCGTTCCGCTTTTTGTCGGACGCGAAAAGTCTATTCGCGCTCTGGAAGAAGTGATGGGTGTCGACAAGCAGATATTGCTTGCGACCCAGAAAAATGCTGCCGACGACGATCCGGCGCCGGATGCAATTTATGAAATTGGCACCATTGCCAATGTGCTTCAGCTTTTGAAGCTGCCGGACGGCACTGTGAAGGTGCTGGTTGAGGGTACGGCGCGCGCCAAGATTTCCAAGTTTACGGATCGCGAAGACTATCACGAAGCTTACGCTGCGGCTCTGCCGGAGCCTGAAGAAGATGCCGTAGAGATTGAGGCGCTGGCCCGTTCGGTGGTTTCCGACTTCGAAAACTACGTCAAGCTGAACAAGAAGATTTCGCCGGAAGTGGTTGGTGCCGCCAGCCAGATCGACGACTATTCCAAGCTTGCCGATACGGTTGCTTCGCATCTCGCGATCAAGATTCCTGAAAAGCAGGAAATGCTGTCCATTCTCTCGGTGCGTGAGCGTCTGGAGAAGGCTCTTGCCTTCATGGAAGCCGAAATCTCGGTTCTGCAGGTTGAGAAGCGCATCCGCTCGCGCGTCAAGCGCCAGATGGAGAAGACGCAGCGCGAATATTATCTCAATGAGCAGATGAAGGCGATCCAGAAGGAGCTTGGTGATGGCGAGGACGGTCGCGATGAAGCGGCTGAACTGGAAGAACGCATCAACAAGACCAAGCTTTCGAAGGAAGCACGCGAAAAGGCCCAGGCAGAGCTGAAGAAGCTGCGCACCATGAGCCCGATGTCTGCGGAAGCGACGGTTGTGCGCAACTATCTCGACTGGCTGCTCTCCATTCCGTGGGGCAAGAAGTCGAAGGTCAAGCAGGACCTGAACTTTGCGGAAGAAGTGCTCAACAATGATCACTTCGGTCTCGACAAGGTCAAGGAACGCATCGTCGAGTATCTGGCGGTGCAGGCTCGTTCGACCAAGATCAAGGGCCCGATCATCTGCCTCGTCGGACCTCCCGGCGTCGGCAAGACCTCGCTTGCACGCTCGATCGCCAAGGCGACGGGCCGCGAATATGTCCGTATGTCGCTTGGCGGCGTGCGGGACGAAGCTGAAATCCGTGGTCACCGCCGCACCTATATCGGCTCGATGCCTGGCAAGGTCATCCAGTCGATGAAAAAGGCGAAGAAGTCCAACCCGCTCTTCCTGCTCGATGAAATCGACAAGATGGGCCAGGATTTCCGTGGTGATCCGTCGTCTGCAATGCTCGAGGTGCTGGACCCGGAACAGAACGCAACCTTCATGGACCATTACCTTGAGGTTGAGTATGACCTGTCCAACGTCATGTTCGTGACGACCGCCAATACGCTGAACATCCCCGGTCCGTTGCTGGATCGTATGGAGATCATCCGTATCGCCGGTTACACCGAGGATGAAAAGCTGGAAATCGCCAAGCGGCACCTGCTGCCCAAGGCCATCAAGGACCATGCTTTGCAGCCGAAGGAGTTCTCGCTCACGGACGATGCATTGCGCAATGTGATCCGTCTTTACACACGGGAAGCCGGTGTACGTAGCCTTGAGCGCGAGATGATGACACTCGCCCGTAAGGCCGTCACCGAAATCCTGAAGTCGAAGAAGAAGTCGGTGAAGATCACCGACAAGAACCTCTCCGACTATCTGGGTGTGGAGCGTTTCCGCTTCGGTCAGATCGACGGCGAAGATCAGGTCGGTGTCGTTACCGGCTTGGCCTGGACGGAAGTTGGCGGCGAGTTGCTGACCATCGAAGGCGTCATGATGCCCGGCAAGGGTCGCATGACCGTCACGGGTAACCTGCGTGACGTGATGAAGGAATCGATTTCCGCTGCTGCATCCTATGTCCGCAGCCGAGCAGTTGATTTCGGCATCGAGCCTCCATTGTTCGACAAGCGCGACATTCACGTCCACGTGCCGGAAGGTGCGACGCCGAAAGACGGTCCGTCCGCAGGTATCGCCATGGTCACGACCATCGTTTCCGTGCTGACCGGCATACCGGTTCGCAAGGACATCGCGATGACCGGCGAAGTGACGCTGCGCGGTCGGGTTCTGCCGATCGGTGGCCTGAAGGAAAAGCTCCTTGCGGCTCTGCGCGGCGGCATCAAGAAGGTTCTGATCCCGGAAGAAAACGCCAAGGATCTGGCGGATATTCCGGACAATGTGAAGAACAATCTTGAGATCGTTCCGGTGTCTCGCGTCGGTGAAGTTCTGAAGCACGCGCTCGTGCGTCAGCCCGAACCGATTGAGTGGACCGAGCCTGAAACACCTGCAAAGGTGCCTTCGGTTGACGATGAAGCAGGCGCCACAACAGCACATTGACAGTCGGTAAGACGACCAACAAACGAAATGCCGGGCCAAAAGCCCGGCATTTCTGTGTTTAACCCCAGAAAACCGGGCTTTTTTGCCATTGACAGGCTTGGTTTGGCGAGCGTTTCGAATAAACTCCGCCCAATCCGGTCACGTTATCCGTTCCGGTAGGTAAAGAAAGGAAATGCCAATGAACAAGAACGAATTGGTTGCCGCAGTCGCGGAAAAGGGCGGTTTGACGAAGGCTGATGCCGGTACGGCTGTTGACGCTGTGCTCGCTGCTGTCACCGGCGCACTGAAGGCTGGTGAAGAAGTCCGCCTGCCAGGCTTCGGCGTTTTCTCCGTTTCGCACCGTGCAGCTTCGACCGGCCGCAATCCGTCGACCGGCAAGGAAGTTGCTATTCCGGCTCGCAACGTGCCGAAGTTCTCGGCCGGCAAGGGCCTGAAGGATGCCGTCAACGGCTAATGCATGATCTCGGAAAGCCGACAGGCTTTTCGAAGCATTATGTGTGAAGGCAAGATTTCGGTCGCTGCGGTTTAAACGTGAGCGGCTGTCGAGAAGGCCCGGCTTGTCCGGGCTTTTTTCGTTTAGATACTACGCCGCCGCTGATTTTCCGCTCATCGCGAAAAAAGCCGGGCGCTAGACCCGGCTTTTGCATTTTCAACCGTCGAGGTACGCTTACTCCGCAGCTTCCGAGTTTCGCTTGGGGCGTCGTTCCAGCAGTTCCTTGAGGAAATGGCCGGTATAGGAGCGCTTTTCCTTCACGATGTCTTCTGGACGGCCCACAGCAACGATCTCGCCGCCGCCGTCACCGCCTTCAGGGCCGAGGTCGATCACCCAGTCGGCAGTCTTGATGACTTCGAGATTGTGCTCGATCACCACGACCGTATTGCCCTGTTCGACCAATTCATGCAGTACTTCGAGCAGCTTTGCTACGTCGTGGAAATGCAGGCCGGTGGTGGGCTCATCGAGAATATAAAGCGTGCGTCCGGTTGCACGGCGCGATAATTCCTTGGCAAGCTTGACACGTTGCGCTTCGCCGCCGGAAAGCGTTGTTGCCTGCTGCCCGACCTTGATATAGCCGAGGCCAACCTTGACCAGCGTTTCCAGCTTGTCGCGCACAGCAGGAACGGCGGAGAAGAACTCCGCGCCTTCCTCGACAGTCATATCCAGCACATCGGCGATGGACTTGCCCTTGAACAGCACTTCCAGCGTTTCGCGATTGTAACGCTTGCCGTGGCAGACGTCACAAGTCACATACACATCCGGCAGGAAGTGCATTTCAATCTTGATAACGCCGTCGCCCTGACAGGCCTCGCAGCGTCCGCCCTTTACGTTGAAGGAGAAGCGACCCGGCTGATAACCGCGCGCCTTGGCTTCCGGCAGGCCCGCGAACCAGTCGCGGATCGGCGTGAAGGCGCCGGTATAGGTCGCGGGGTTGGAACGCGGCGTGCGTCCAATCGGCGACTGGTCGATATCGATCACCTTGTCGAGGAACTCCAGCCCTTCGATGCGGTCATGCTCCGCCGGATGCTCGCGGGAACCCATGATGCGGCGCGAAGCGGCCTTGAACAGTGTTTCGATCAGGAAGGTGGACTTGCCGCCACCTGAAACGCCGGTTACAGCGGTGAAAGTACCGAGCGGAATATCTGCCGAGACATTTTTCAGATTGTTGCCGCGTGCACCGACGACGCGGATACGCTTGGTCTTGGAAATCTTGCGGCGTTCCGCCGGAACAGCGACTTCCATAACGCCCGAGAGATATTTGCCGGTCAGCGAATTGGTATTGGACATGACGTCCTTCGGCGTGCCCTGTGCAATCACCTTGCCGCCATGGACGCCAGCCGCGGGACCAATATCGACCACATAATCGGCGGTCAGGATCGCATCTTCATCATGCTCCACCACGATGACCGTATTGCCAAGATCGCGCAGATGACGAAGCGTGTCCAACAGGCGGGAATTGTCGCGCTGATGCAGGCCGATGGACGGCTCGTCCAGCACGTAGAGAACGCCAGTCAGGCCAGAGCCGATCTGGGAAGCGAGGCGGATACGCTGGCTTTCACCACCGGAAAGCGTGCCGGAATTGCGCGCCAGTGTCAGATAATCGAGGCCGACATCATTGAGGAATTGCAGGCGTTCACGGATTTCCTTGAGGATGCGCGCTGCAATTTCCCGCTGCTTTTCATTAAAGCTGCCATCGACGTCGCGGAACCAGGCATCTGCCTTGCGGATCGACATTTCGGTGATTTCGCCGATATGCTTCATGCCGATTTTCACGGCCAACGCTTCCGGCTTCAGACGATAGCCATTGCAAGCCGGGCAGGGCGTCGAAGACATGAAGCGCTCGATCTCTTCACGCGACCATGCAGAATCAGTTTCCTTCCACCGGCGCTCCAGGTTCGGAATCACGCCTTCGAAGGGCTTTGTGGTCTGATAGGACCGCAGGCCGTCGTCATACTGAAAGGTGATTTCCTTGCCGTCCGCGCCATGAAGAATGGCGCGTTGCGCTTCCTTGGAAAGATCAGACCAACGGGTGCCGATCTTGAAGCCATAGGCCTTGCCCAGCGCTTCCAGCGTCTGATTGTAATAAGGTGACGACGACCGCGCCCACGGTGCAATCGCACCATCTTTCAGCGCCGCGCTTTCATCGGGAACAATCAGGTTCGGGTCAATGGCTTGCTGCGTGCCGAGTCCGTCACAGGTCGGGCAGGCGCCAAAGGGATTGTTGAACGAGAACAGGCGCGGCTCGATTTCCGGAATGGTGAAACCGGAAACCGGACAGGCGAATTTCTCCGAGAACAGAATGCGCTCGTGGGTCTCGTTGGCCGATTTGTTGGCTGCGCCGCCTTCCGTCGTTTCTTCGGGCGGAAGCGGCTTGTCGGCGAATTCCGCGACGGCCAGACCGTCGGCGAGCTTGAGGCAAGTTTCGAGACTGTCGGCAAGGCGCGAGGTGAGGTCAGGGCGTACGACGACGCGGTCTACCACCACATCGATATCGTGCTTATATTTCTTATCGAGCGCCGGAACATCCGCAATCTCGTAGAAAGTGCCGTCCACCTTGACGCGCTGGAAGCCCTTCTTCTGAAGCTCTGCCAGTTCCTTCTTATATTCGCCCTTACGCCCGCGCACGATCGGCGCCAGAATGTAAAGACGCGTGCCTTCTTCGAGCGCAATGACACGATCAACCATCTGGCTGACGGTCTGGCTTTCAATGGGAAGGCCGGTCGCTGGCGAATAAGGCACGCCCACACGCGCGAAAAGAAGGCGCATATAGTCGTAGATTTCGGTGACAGTACCGACCGTCGAGCGCGGATTACGGCTCGTCGTCTTCTGTTCGATGGAAATGGCGGGCGACAGACCATCGATCTGGTCCACATCCGGCTTCTGCATCATTTCCAGAAACTGGCGCGCATAAGCCGAGAGGCTTTCCACGTAACGACGCTGGCCTTCCGCATAAATCGTGTCGAAGGCAAGCGACGACTTGCCCGAACCGGAAAGGCCCGTCATGACGATCAGCTTGTCGCGCGGCAAATCAAGATCGACATTTTTAAGATTGTGCTCGCGCGCGCCACGTATGGAAATGAATTTCTGATCGCTCATTCCGCGTCCTGCCTGCTTCGTGATGCCATGGATAGATTGGCCCCGGCGATGAACCGTCGCGCCAATCCCATAATATGGGGCGAAGCCCTCCAAAGAAGAAGGGGCTTGGTTATCCTAATTTGCGCTCTTGTAGCACCGGAACAAATATCGAACAACCAAGCTTCTGATAGGCGATACGAAATGTGAACGCAAGAGCGTTGACTGTCACTCCTGACAGGAGCACACTTCTCTTACTCGCTGATGCGAAGAGGTATTGCGGAGGGATGACGCGATATCGGCAAGAGGTTCGCAGGAGGCGGGAAATCCGGTAGGGAGGTAAAGGAGCATGAGTCCACCTGACTACACTGCCTAGCTTTCACACAGATGAAAGCACAATCGATCTTGGTCGCGGATGCGTTCTTTCGCATGGAATAATGCATCGTTGGTGAGAAGTTCGATTGCCGAAAATCTATATATGCGCGGAAAACGATTGGCCGCGTGCCTTCGAGTTCCGAAAGATTTTGTCGACGAATTAATGCCGACATATGAGCATTGCTCAAACCCCAAGCCCCGCGCGCCAAAGAAACAGTGAGCGGCGGGGCTTTTCATTGTCTGACTGTGACGCGCTTTGTTGTATCTTCGGCTGTCGCTATGCGGCGGGTCAGGCATTCTCCTCGTTAGTCACTGGACCTCGTTAGAAATGAGGGATGTTTTGTCGATTTGATGCCACAAGCACTTGCATTTTGAACAAAACAAGAACATAAACTCTGTGGACATTGACCATTCGCCGCCTGGGAAATTGAGCGTGATGCGCGCCAGTCCTGTAAGGTGGGTAATTGAGTTTCAGGTGATGGCGCAATTCATGCGCCTGATCCTTCTTGAGGAAGCGCTCTCGTGAGGATTTCAGATCCGGCGAGGCGCGCATGAGACCCGGAGTAGGTTTTCGATGGCTGGTAGCGTCAACAAGGTCATTCTGGTCGGCAATCTCGGTGCCGATCCGGAAATTCGTCGTCTGAATTCAGGCGATGTGGTTGCCAATCTGCGTATTGCGACCTCGGAAAGCTGGCGTGATCGCCAGTCCGGCGAGCGCAAGGACCGCACCGAATGGCATAGCGTTGTTATTTTCAACGAAAACCTTGCCAAGGTCGCAGAGCAATATCTGAAGAAGGGTGCCAAGGTTTATATCGAAGGCGCGCTCCAGACCCGCAAGTGGCAGGATCAGAACGGCAACGACCGTTATTCGACGGAAGTTGTGCTACAGAAGTTCCGTGGTGAGCTTCAGATGCTCGATAGCCGTGGTGAAGGCGGCGATCAGGGCCGTTCTTTTGATCGCGGCAGCGGTGGTGGACGTAACCAGATGTCGGATTATTCCGGCGGTGGTGGCGATTTCGGTTCGTCCGGCCCGTCTTCTTCGGGCGGCGGCGGTGGGTTCTCCCGCGATCTCGACGACGAAATTCCATTTTGATGAATCTAACGGGCGCTTTAGGCGCCCGTTTTATTTTGGTCTTAAGGTTTATTAAATCAGAACCTTATGAGTTTATGTTATCTAACTGATTAAAAACGAAATTACTGAATTTATGGACTCAATATGTATCGATCGAAAACTCCATGCGATCCGCAGAAAACCGCGTCAGAGAATATTGAAGAGGCTGACCGTTCGTATCGACATTGATGGCGCGTGCCATCAGCACGATAGCACCGGGCGAGAGCTTCAGATGTTTCAGGTCATCTGAATCAGCGTGCTGGGCAGATATGGTTGTCGATTTGCGGAAATAATCCTCGATACCAGCTTTCCTGAGCGCCCAGGTAATAGACCCATTTTCAGCATAGTCAGCAACAAAATCGGGAAAGCGCGCCGCATCCACCCAATGCGTTGCGCGTGATACAGGGCGTCCATCGGCACTATGCGCCGTCTCAAGCCGCGTGACTTCGCTTCCGGCGGCGATGCCCAGGGCTTCGGCTATTTCGGCGGTCGCGACTTCGGCGCCGCTGCTGAGCAATATGCCTTTGACTTCGCTAGCCTGCGTGCCCAGTGACTGTGAAATGCGGGTGCGTGGCCCGATCTGGTAGGTCAAACGCTTTGCATTGGCGACGAATGTGCCGCGACCCTGTTCGGCACGAAGTACGCCTTCTTGCGTCAACGCGGCAATGGCGCTGCGCACCGTATGGCGGTTGACGCCGAAGCGATCCGCAAGTTCCATTTCGGCAGGCATGCGTGCGCCGGACTGAAGTTTCCCGGCCATGATGTCGCCGCGTATCTCATCGGCAATCTGCCGCCAAATCGCCACGCCGCTATTTCTTTCAATTCGTCTGGTCTTTGTCATCAACTGTCATCGTCCTGTCATTGGCAGGGAGTAATAATTTTGTTATTGTATGGTTGTCTAGATAAATAGACAAATGTGCAAAGCAAGTCAATGGAATTGAACAGGGCGGAAAAGCTCATGCAAACGACAGAGCCCAAGGCAGGCAATGGCACTGCCGCCGGTGGGATGCACGCCTCGGCCAGTAACGACAAGTCCGGCAACAGCAAGGCGCTTGACGCGGTGCAGGCTGCACGACAGGCCAGCATGGCAACGCTTGCGCAGGCAAGCGGCGAAGAGCTGAAAGCTTTCTGGCAGAATTGGTCGGACAAGCCTGATTTCGAAATTCTCCGTGGTCCGGAAACAGGACTGGTAATGCTGCGCGGCCGTATCGGCGGCGGCGGTGCGCCTTTCAATGTCGGCGAGGCGACGGTGACGCGCGCGACTGTGCGTCTGACCGATGGTTCCGTCGGGCATTCCTATGCTCTCGGTCGCGATCAGGAAAAGGCACGACTGGCCGCTTTGTTTGATGCGCTCTGGACCGACGAAGCGCGCCGTGAAGCGGTGGAGCGTCAGGTCCTCGACGTCTTGCGCAACCGGCTGGAACAGGCCGACACAAAACTGCGCAGCGAAGCTGCTGCCACCAAAGTTGATTTCTTCACCATGGTTCGGGGAGACAATTGATGCTGCATTCTTCACCCCATTCGTCTCCGGCCTTCGAAGGTGGTTTGGCAAATCCGGTCACGGATGCCCAATCGGCATTTCATGCCGTCATGCATGCGATGGCCAATCCGGGCCGCGTCTACGCTCTGACCCGGGGTGCCACGCCGCCCCAGCCATTGAAGCCGGAACTGGGCGTCATAGCCGCCACCTTGCTCGACCATGATGCCACCGTCTGGTGCGACCGCGCCATTGCAGCCGATGCAGACGCTACAGCCTGGCTGACATTTCAAACCGGCGCGCCGCAGGTTGAATCTTCCGCTTCTGCGCAATTCGCATTGGTTACCGATGCTTCGCTGTTGCCGCCCTTGGCTGAATTCTCGCAAGGGCAGCCGGAGTTTCCGGACCGTTCGACAACGGTGGTTCTGGCGGTCAAGTCGTTTGAGAGCGGGCAGGGCCTTGTTCTGAAGGGGCCGGGCATTAACGGTGAGCAGGAAATTCACATCGACGGACTTCCGCAGGACTTCGTTACGCAATGGCGAGACAACGGCGCGCAATATCCGCTTGGCGTCGATCTGGTTCTGGTCTGCGACGGCGCGGTCATCGCATTTCCGCGCACCACGCGCATCACCGGACTGGAGGGCTGAACATGTATGTTGCCGTAAAGGGTGGCGAAACAGCCATTCGTAACGCCCACCGACTTCTCGATGATCGCCGCCGGGGTGATCGTGCAGTGCCTGCACTGCGTCTGGATCAGATTGTCGAGCAGCTTGCGCTGGCCGTTGATCGCGTGATGGCGGAAGGTTCGCTCTATGATCGTGAGCTGGCCGCGCTCGCCGTGCGTCAGTCGCGTGGCGATCTGATCGAGGCCATTTTCCTCGTGCGTGCTTATCGCACCACATTGCCGCGCTTTGGCTATTCCCGCCCAATGGAAACCGGGCAGATGCTGATCGAGCGCCGCATTTCCGCGACCTATAAGGATCTTCCGGGCGGCCAGTTGCTCGGCCCGACCTTCGACTACACCCACCGTCTTCTCGATCCGGATCTGGCGGGAGACGTTGCTGTGCCAGAGCCGGAAGCACGCGAAACCGAGAAGGAAGAGACGCCCCGCGTCACCGATATTCTCGGCGCGAACGGCATGATCGAGGATGATGGCTCCCTGCCGGAAGGTCATGAGCCCGGCGATCTGACACGCGAGCCATGGACATTCCCGATGGAACGCGATCTGCGCTTGCAGGCGCTGGCGCGCGGCGATGAAGGTTTTCTTCTCGCGCTCGGTTATTCGACCCAGCGCGGCTACGGCAACACCCACCCCTTTGTCGGCGAAATTCGCATCGGCGAAGTGGAGGTCGAGTTCGATGTGCCGGAGTTGGGCTTTGCCGTCTCGCTTGGCCGGGTGCAATTGACCGAGTGCCAAATGGTGAACCAGTTCAAGGGCTCCGCAAAGCAGCCGCCGCAATTCACGCGTGGCTATGGTCTGGTGTTTGGCCAGAGCGAACGCAAGGCCATGTCTATGTCGCTCTGCGACCGCGCCTTGCGGGTTCGTGAATTCGATACCGACGTGACCGCGCCCGCACAGGATGAGGAATTCGTCATTTCGCACTCCGACAATGTGCAGTCGACCGGCTTCGTCGAGCATCTGAAACTGCCGCATTACGTCGATTTCCAGGCTGAGCTCGAACTCATCCGCAGCATGCGTGCTGAATATGAGAAGACGCAAAATCAAGCAGAATCTCCAGTGAAGGAGGCCGCAGAATGAGCGATCTGGCCAATTACAATTTCGCCTATCTGGACGAGCAGACCAAGCGCATGATCCGCCGCGCCATATTGAAGGCCATAGCGGTGCCCGGCTATCAGGTACCTTTTGCGAGCCGCGAAATGCCGATGCCCTATGGCTGGGGCACGGGTGGCGTGCAGGTGACGGCTGCCATTCTTGGGCCGGACGATGTGCTGAAAGTTATCGATCAGGGTGCGGACGACACGACCAATGCCGTTTCGATCCGCGCGTTCTTCCAGAAGACCGCCAATGTGGCCGTGACCACCAGCACCGGCGAGGCGACGATCATCCAGACGCGCCACCGCATTCCGGAATATCCGCTGACCGAAGGGCAGGTGATCGTCTATCAGGTGCCGATCCCGGAACCGCTGCGCTTTCTGGAACCCCGCGAGACGGAAACGCGCAAGATGCATGCGCTCGCCGAATATGGCCTCATGCACGTGAAGCTCTACGAGGACATTGCGCGTCACGGCCAGATCGCCAAGACCTATGATTATCCCGTGATGATCGAAGGTCGCTACGTGATGGCACCATCGCCGACGCCGAAATTCGACAATCCGAAAATGCATATGTCGCCCGCCTTGCAGCTGTTCGGCGCAGGCCGCGAAAAACGCATCTACGCAGTTCCGCCATACACGCAGGTCGTAAGCCTCGATTTCGAGGATCATCCGTTTGAAGTGCAGAAGTTCAAGGAACCTTGTGCGCTGTGTGGCGCGAAGGGCGTCTATCTGGATGAAGTTGTGCTCGATGATCGCGGCGGCTCGATGTTCGTGTGCTCGGATACCGATTATTGCGAAGACCGTCAGGCAAAGGGCCATTTTGGTCATCTGGCTGCCAATAAGGAGGCCGCAGAATGAACGACGAACCTCTGCTGAGAGTAAACAACCTGTCGAAGTTCTACGGCAGCCGCCGTGGCTGCGAGGATATCTCCTTCAATCTCTGGCCTGGCGAAGTTCTGGCCATCGTCGGAGAATCCGGCTCGGGCAAGACGACGCTGCTCAACAGCCTTGCAACCCGGCTGGAACCGACGTCTGGCACCGTTGAATATCGGATGCGCGATGGCGCATTCCGCGATCTCTACAAGATCGGCGAGGCCGAGCGCCGTTTTCTGATGCGCACTGACTGGGGTTTTGTGCATCAAAACCCGGCTGACGGACTGCGCATGACGGTTTCGGCTGGCGCCAATGTCGGCGAGCGCCTGATGGCGGTGGGTGAGCGCCATTATGGCAATATCCGCTCCACCGCCACGCAATGGCTGGGACGGGTTGAAATCGCCGCCGACCGCATTGACGATCAGCCGCGCGCTTTTTCCGGCGGTATGCGCCAGCGTTTGCAGATTGCCCGCAATCTCGTCACCGCGCCGCGACTGGTGTTCATGGACGAGCCGACCGGTGGTCTCGACGTTTCGGTGCAGGCGCGCCTGCTCGATCTGTTGCGCGGGCTCGTCAACGATCTGGGGCTTTCGGTCGTCATAGTCACGCATGATCTGGCAGTAGCGCGGCTTCTGTCGCACCGGATCATGGTCATGAAAGACGGTCACATCGTCGAACAAGGTTTGACGGATCGCGTGCTGGACGACCCGCAAGCGCCTTATACGCAGTTGCTCGTATCATCGATCTTACAGGTATAGATCAATTAAAACAGATATTTATCGCGTGTTTTTTCCAAACTGACGGAACTTCATGCGTGAGGTGAGAAATGTCTCTGTTGCAAACATCCGCTTCGCAATCCACGCCGCCCCTGGTGGTATCCGGCGTTACCAAGACCTTCACCATGCATTTGCAGGGCGGCGTTGAACTGCCGGTCGTGCAGGGCGTGAATTTTGAACTCAATGCCGGTGAATGCGCCGTGCTGGGCGGTCCATCGGGTGCCGGCAAAAGCTCGATCCTGAAAATGGTCTACGGCAATTATGCGGTGAATGGGGGCTCCATTCTGATCCGTCATGCGGATCGCGCGGTCGATCTGGCCACGGCTGATCCCCGCGAAGTGCTTGGCGTTCGTCGTGACACGATTGGCTATGTCAGCCAGTTTTTGCGCGCACTGCCCCGAGTGGCGGCTATCGATGTCGTGGCCGAACCTCTGATCGCTCGTGGTGCCGACCACGACATGGCGCTGGACCGCGCGCGGGAATTGCTGGCCAAGCTCAACCTGCCGGAACGCCTCTGGGCGCTGCCGCCTGCAACCTTTTCCGGCGGCGAGCAGCAGCGCGTCAACATCGCTCGCGGTTTCATCACCGATCATCCGGTGTTGCTGCTGGACGAACCGACAGCTTCGCTTGATGCGAAGAACCGCGCGGTCGTGGTGGATCTGATCAAGACCAAAAAGGAAGAAGGTGTTGCAATGCTCGGCATTTTTCACGACGAGGATGTACGCGAGGAAGTGGCCGACCGCATCATCGACGTTACCGCCTTTTCGCCGAGGGCGGCGGCATGACCAAGCTATCGGTTGAACCTCTGGTTCACGAAACGGCAGATGTCACCGGCAGCAAGCTTGGCCGTTACACGGAAGTCGGCGCGCGCAGCCGTCTGTCGGAAACTGTGCTGGATGACTACTCCTATCTCGGCATCGATTGCGAAATCTGGTGCGCGGAGATCGGTAAATTCTCCAACATTGCAAGCCATGTGCGCATCAATGCCACCAATCATCCGACCTGGCGTCCAACTTTGCATCACTTCACCTATCGCGCTGGCGATTACTGGCCGGATGCGGAGAATGAAACCGAGTTTTTCGACTGGCGTCGCGGCAATGCAGTTAAGATCGGCCATGACACATGGCTCGGTCACGGATCGACCATCCTGCCGGGCGTTACCGTGGGCAATGGCGCAGTGATCGGTGCCGGTGCGGTCGTCAGCAAAGATGTTGCGCCTTACACGATTGTGGGCGGTGTCCCGGCGCGTCTCATACGCGAGCGCTTTGACGCCGCGACCGGCAATCGTCTCGACCGGCTGGGCTGGTGGGACTGGAGCCATGAACGCCTGCACGACGCGCTCGATGATTTCCGCGCGCTCGATATCGAAACTTTTCTCTCGAAATATGAAACTGCCGCCAATACCGAGGCGGTCATGAAAGAGCTTTCTCATGGCGAATGAAATCGTTCTCAAAAATGCGCGCATCGTGCTCGCCGACGAGGTCGTTTCCGGCTCCATCCTGATACGCGACGGCAAGATCGCCGCCATCGATCAGGGCAATGTAAATGGCGGCGAGGATATGGATGGTGATTACGTCATTCCCGGCCTGATTGAACTCCATACCGACCAGTTGGAATCGCATTATGCACCGCGTCCCAAGGTGCGTTGGAACGTGGATGCCGCCGTTCAGGCCCACGACGCGCAGGTTGCCGCATCGGGCATCACCACTGTCTTTGATGCGATGCGGGTCGGTTCCGATTATGATCGCGACTTCGTTGGCAAGGATATGCGCCTGCTGGCCGATGCAATTGAAAGCGGCGTGCGCGAAAACCGTCTGCGCGCCGACCATTTCCTGCATCTGCGCTGCGAGGTTTCCGCAGCCGACTGCCTTGAAGGCTTTGCGCTTTTTGAAAACGATGATCGGGTGAAGCTTGCTTCGCTGATGGATCATGCGCCGGGGCAGCGTCAGTTCGCAGAGATCGAAACCTATCGCACCTATTACATGCGCAAGCTGAAACTCAACGACGAAGAGTTTCGTTTGCATTGCGAACAGCGCATGGCAGACTCCGACGCCTATTCGGCCAAGCATCGACGGGCGATTGCCGATATGTCGGGGGCACGCGGTATAGTTTTGGCAAGCCATGACGACGCCACCAGCGCCCATGTGGGGGAATCGCTTGATCACGGCGTTCGTATTGCGGAGTTCCCGACCACGCTGGAAGCGGCTTCGGCCTCCAAGGGCGCGGGCCTGTCGATCCTGATGGGCGCGCCGAATATCGTGCGTGGCGGCTCGCATTCGGGCAATATCGCCGCCCGCGATCTGGTGGATAATGGCAGTCTCGATATTCTGTCGTCGGACTATATTCCGTTCAGCCTCATCCAGTCGGCTTTCGGCCTTGCTTCCGGCGAGCGCCCGATTGGGCTTCCTGAAGCCATCCGCCTTGTCAGCAAGAACCCCGCCGATGCAATGCGCATGGACGACCGGGGCGAAATTGCTGTCGGCAAGCGCGCCGATCTGGTACGAGCACGCACCAGAAGTGCGATACCGGTGGTGCGCACTGTCTGGCGGGAAGGCGAGCGGGTGCTCTGATGCGTATGGAAAATATCCGGCCGAAAGGCTGTTTCGTTGCTGTCGTCGGCCCCAGCGGGGCCGGCAAGGACACGATCATGGATGGCGCGCGTATGGCCCTTGCAGGCGATGCGCGCTTTCATTTTGTACGCCGCATCGTCACGCGCCCTCAAATGCCGGGAACCGAAGACCACGACAGTCTAGATGAAGCGGCTTTTGCGAAAGTCGCGGGCGAGGGCGCCTTTGCGCTTCATTGGCGCGCCCATGGTTTGAACTACGGTCTTCCGAAGTCGCTTGATACGCTGATCGATGGCGGAACTGTGGTGATTGCCAATGTCTCGCGCCGCGTTCTGGACGACATGCGCAGGCTTTATCCGTCGCGTTCGGTGGTGGTCATTACGGCACGCGCGGAAGTCCTCGCCGAACGGCTGGCAAGCCGTGGCCGCGAAAGCAAAGACGAGATCGCCTTGCGCCTTTCGCGCGAAGTGAACTTCAATGACGGGGCTGGCGATGTTGTCATAATAGACAATTCCGGCGATGTTGGTGAATCCACAGAGGCATTTATTCGTCATCTGACAGAAATGTACGCTAAAACAAAGGCTTAACTAATAAACCTATAGTAGCGTGTAAATTTACACAAACGTCACGATGCTTTCATTGCAATGTCATGGAAGCAATTCAGAGTGAGCATGAATGGAGATGAATTCATGCTTCAACTGAAAAACGTAACGCGCCGCTATAATGACAAGGTGGCGGTTTCGGGGGTTGACCTCGAGATCGAGCCCGGCACGTTTGTGGGAATTATCGGACGTTCGGGCGCGGGTAAATCGACGCTGTTGCGTATGATCAACCGCCTCGTCGAACCGTCGGAAGGGACCATTCATTGGGAGGGGCGCGATGTTACCGGCCTGAAAGGCTCCGGGCTTCGCGACTGGCGCGCACAATGCGCGATGATTTTTCAGCATTTCAATCTGGTCGACCGTCTCGATGTTCTGACCAATGTGCTTATGGGGCGTCTTAACTATGTCTCGACGCCAAAGTCGCTTCTGCGCATCTGGAGCGATGAAGAGCGCCTGATCGCATTGTCTGCCTTGCAGCAGTTCGATATCGCCCATCTGGCCGCGCACCGCGCCGATGAGCTTTCCGGCGGCCAGCAGCAGCGCGTGGCGATTGCGCGTGCACTCGTTCAGCAGCCGCGCATCATTCTTGCCGATGAACCGATTGCTTCGCTCGATCCGCGCAATACGCGCAGCGTCATGGATGCGTTGCGTCGTATCAATCGCGAATACGGCATCACCGTTCTCTGCAATCTGCATTCACTTGATATCGCGCGCAGCTATTGCGACCGCCTCGTCGGCATGTCCGCTGGCAAGGTCGTGTTCCGCGGCACGCCGTCGATGCTGACTGATATGGCATCGCGCGATCTTTACGGCATGGAAGCAGCCGACGTTGTCGATAGTGACGACACGGTTGACGCAATGCCTGTACCGGTTCCGCAGTCGGCTGAAGCCGCACTGCGCCAGATTTCCGCCTGAGCGAATAAAGCTGCGGAAAAAACTCGCTCCAAACTCACGATTAACAGGAGAGACTTATGCTTAACCGTAGAACTTTTCTGGCGGCCGTTGCGCTCACCGCCACGATGACCTTTCATGCTCAGGCTGCTGACTGGAGCAAGGAATATCCGGAACTGGTTCTGGGCGTCATCCCGTCTGAAAACGCTTCGACCACCAGCGACCGTTATGCCGCTCTGACGGCCTATCTCGGCAAGGAACTCGGCACCAAGGTCACGCTGCGCGTTGCCAACGACTATGCCGCCGTCATCGAAGGCCAGCGCGCCGGCAATATCCAGATCGCTTTCTATGGCCCGGCTTCCTATGCACGCGCCGTCATGACCGGTGTTGAAACCACGCCGCTCGTCAACCAGCGTCACGACACCGGCGTCAACGGCTATTATTCGGTCGTTTATGTTCGCGCCAACAGCCCATACCAGAAAATGGACGACCTGAAGGGCAAGAGCATCGCGCTTGTCGATCCGAACTCCACCTCTGGCAACAATGCGCCGCGCTACTTCCTCAACCGCGAAGGCTATAGCGTCGATACCTTCTTCGGTAAGAACTTTTTTGCCGGCAGCCACGAAAACGCCGTTCTGGCTCTCGCTCAGGGCACCGCTGACGCTGCCGCCAATTCCTGGAATTCGGAAAACGACTCCAACCTGACCCGCATGATCAGCCGCGGCGTTCTCAAAGACGCAGACGGCAAGGCGCTGACGAAGGACGATTTCCGCATCATCTTCAAGTCGGACTTCCTGCCGGAAGGTCCGTTTGCCGTGCTCAGCACGCTGCCTGACCAGCTGAAGGCTGACATCAAGCAGGCTTTCCTCGACATGCCAAAGAAGGACAAAGCCGGATTTGACGCCCTTTCCGATGGCAAGGACCAGGAATTCGTGGCGACCGAAACCAAGGATTATGAGCCGATCATCGAGATGCTGAAGTTCAACGACAAGGCACGCAAGTCCTGATCCGAAGAACAATCGAAATGCCCGAAGCCGCAAAAGCTTCGGGCATTTTTGTTAGGGAATCTCGCATGACGATATCCACTCTCGACGGCAGCGGCTCCAAGGGTCTGCTCGCCGAGTATCGCAGGGAAGTCGGGAAACGACGCCTTTATGGCATCGGTTTCCTCGTCGGCCTTGTTGTTATCGCCATAGCTGCCTCTGTTGTTGCCGACGTTCGGCCGGGCACACTGGTTGAAAATCTCTTTCGCTTTACAAGTTATCTCGGGCGCATTCTGCCAGACCTGACCATCGCCAATTTTTGGGGCGACATGGCCGCGTGGTACTGGAATATCGGCGGCTGGCTCAAGATGCTCTTCGAGACGTTGTTGATCGCCTATCTCGCCACGCTGATCGGCGCGGTTATCGCTTTTGCGGCTTCCTTCGCAGCGTCCTCCAATATGGCCCCGAACTCGACGGTGCGTTTCATCGTTCGTCGTGGACTAGAACTGCTGCGGACCGTGCCTGAAATCGTGTTCGCCTTGCTATTCGTTATCGCTTTCGGTCTGGGACCAATGGCCGGTGTGCTGGCTCTGATGCTTCACACGACGGGCGCGCTCGGCAAACTCTTTTCGGAAGTGGTCGAAAATATCGACATGCGGCCGGTGGAAGGTATCCGTGCTTCCGGCGGCTCCGGCCTTCAGGTCATCCGCTTTGCCGTACTGCCACAGGTCGCCGCCAATTTCGCCTCCTACGGGTTGCTGCGCTTTGAAATCAATGTGCGCGGCGCTTCCGTCATGGGCTTTGTCGGTGCAGGCGGTATCGGTCAGGAACTGCTCACTTCCATCCGGCAATTTTATTACAGCGATGTCAGCGCCATCCTGTTGCTGATTATCGTCACGATAGTCGTGATCGATCTCATCACCCAGCGTGTGCGTCACGCGCTTCTGGGCCGCATCGGTTAAAGGGGAGCTTATCATGACAGACATTGCGCAAAGCCTCTCCCGCGAAGCCCATGCCCACGAAAAGGAATTGCGCGCGGAATATGCGGAACTGTTCGGCAATGCGCGCACATGGCGCAATCTGACGATTGCAGGCGTGCTCATCATCGCCTCGTTGTGGTTTGCCTTCTACTGGCTGGATTTTTCGCTGCTGCGTATCCTGAACGGCTTCGGTCGTCTCGGCGATTTCGCCTTGATGATGCTGCCACCGGCATCCAATGGCCGTTTCAGCCTATATCTGTGGTCAATGCTGGAAACGCTGGCCATTGCCTATCTGGGCACGCTTTTGGCCGCCATACTGGCCTTTCCGTTCGGGTTTCTGGCGGCGAAGAACATCATCCCGAACATCTTCCTGCATTTCGGCATACGTCGCTTTCTCGATACCATCCGTGGCGTCGATACGCTGATCTGGGCGCTGATCTGGGTGTCAGTGGTGGGGCTTGGACCTTTCGCCGGTATTCTGGCTATCGCCTGTTCCGACTTTGGCGCTTTCGGCAAGCTGTTTTCGGAAGCCATTGAAGGCGCGGACAAGAAGCCGGTTGAAGGCGTGCTGTCGTCGGGAGGCAACCGCCTGCACGGCTATCGCTTCGGCGTGTTGCCGCAGGTTCTGCCGCTGATCGGCAGTCAGGTGCTGTACTTCTTCGAGTCCAACACGCGCTCGGCAACGATCATCGGTATTGTCGGGGCAGGCGGCATCGGCGCGCATCTGGCCGAACAGATCAAGGTTTTGAACCTTCAGGACGTTTCGTTCCTGATCATCATGATCCTGATTGCTGTTGCGGTTATCGACTGGTTCTCGTCCAAGCTGCGTCATGCCATGATCGGCAAGAAGGCACAGAAATCGGTATAGAGCGGTTATTAGAAACCGCTCTATACATTCATTCATACGCATTATCTGACGCAAAACCGCTTCGCACTTTTGCTGGAAATGCTCTTAACCGGCTATGAGCGTCTTGATACCATCGGCGACGAACTGAACGGCGAGTGCCGCCAGAATGACACCCAGCAAGCGGGTAAGAATGGATCGACCGGTTTCGCCAAGGAACCGGTCGACGCGTTCTGCGAGCAGAAGCACGACATAAGTGATGAGCAGGCAGACGAATATCACCCCCAGAAGGGCGATACGCGGCCCGAAGCCATGGAATGAGTTCGACGTCAGCACGATGGCCGAGATCGCGCCGGGACCGGCGATAAGCGGTATTGCGAGCGGGAAGGCGGCAATATTGCGGATATGATCCTTGGTGATCGCGACTTCGGCACTCTTTTCTTTGCGCTCGGTTCGCTTCTCGAAAATCATTTCAAACGCGATCCAGAACAGCAGCAGACCACCGGCGACGCGGAAAGCCCCGATGGAAATACCGAACATGCCGAGGATCTGCACGCCTGCCACGGCAAAGAGCGCCATGACGATGAATCCGATGATGGAAGCGCGAAGCGCGACCTGACCGCGATGGTGACGATCCATGCCCGGCGTCAACGCCAGAAACAGCGGCGCCAGGCCCGGCGGATCGATCGTGACAAGAAGGGTGACGAAGGCGCTGAATACGGTATCGTAGAACCCCATGCTACTGTCGCCCTCTCATTGGTCTGTCACGATTGAATTCTAGACGATCAAGCCGCATTGGTCGATGCAAAGTGCCGGATCGAGCAACAAGCTTGCGCCATGTTTATGTGAATATCTTATAAGTCATTGATTTACAAAAACGATTTAGCCGCCGGAAATGGTCTCGAAATTGGCGTTTTGCGCTGCTTTCCTTTATAAAGAGACTTTATCGATTCTGTTGAGAAAGATATCTGAATAGTGTCAGATCAAACCCCTCCACCCGGTTCCGACGATATGAATGGCGGCCCGAGCGGTATTGAGCCGATTTCCATTATCGAGGAAATGCAGCGCTCATATCTCGACTACGCCATGAGCGTTATCGTGAGCCGTGCTCTGCCCGACGTGCGCGACGGCCTGAAGCCAGTGCATCGTCGTATCCTTCACGCCATGAACGAGATGAATCTCGCCTATAACCGCCCCTACCGTAAATCGGCGGGTGTGGTCGGTGAGGTCATGGGTAAATATCACCCGCATGGCGATGCATCGATCTACGATGCCCTCGTGCGTATGGCGCAGGATTTCTCCATGCGCGATCCCCTTGTCGACGGGCAGGGCAATTTCGGTTCCATCGACGGCGATCCCCCGGCGGCGATGCGTTATACCGAATGCCGTCTGGAAAAACTCACCGAAGCCCTTCTGTCGGACATCGACAAGGATACGGTCAATTTCCAGGACAATTACGACGGTCGCGAGCGGGAGCCGGTGGTTATGCCAGCGCGTTTCCCGAACCTCCTCGTCAACGGTTCGGGCGGTATTGCGGTCGGTATGGCGACCAATATTCCGCCGCATAACCTTGCCGAAGTCATCGATGGCTGCATCGCGTTGATTGAAAATCCAGCCATCCCGCTGGAAGAAATCATGGAGATCATTCCGGGTCCCGATTTCCCGACCGGAGGCATCATTCTTGGACGTGCGGGCATCAATTCCGCCTACACGACCGGGCGCGGTTCGGTGATCATGCGTGGACGCGCGGCAATCGAGCCAATGCGCGGCGACCGCGAAGCCATTATCATCACCGAGATTCCGTATCAGGTGAATAAGGCCTCGATGATCGAGAAAATGGCCGAACTGGTGCGCGACAAGCGCATCGAAGGCATTTCCGATCTGCGCGACGAATCCGACCGTGAAGGCTATCGCGTCGTGGTCGAGCTGAAGCGCGACGCGGTTGCCGATGTCGTGCTGAACCAGCTCTATCGCTACACGCCGTTGCAGACCTCGTTCGGCTGCAACATGGTGGCGCTGAATGGCGGCAAGCCTGAACAGCTGACGCTGCTCGACATGCTGCGCGCCTTCGTGGCCTTCCGCGAGGAAGTCGTCACCCGCCGCACGAAATTCCTGCTCAACAAGGCACGTGACCGTGCGCATGTGTTGGTGGGTCTGGCGATTGCGGTTGCCAATATCGATGAAGTGATCGCACTGATCCGCCGTGCGCCTGATCCAACGACTGCGCGTGAACAGTTGATGGAACGCCGCTGGCCTGCCGCCGACGTTGCACCGCTGATCCGCCTGATCGACGATCCGCGTCACCGCATCAATGACGACAACACCTATAACCTCTCCGAAGAACAGGCCCGCGCCATTCTCGAACTGCGTCTGCAGCGCCTGACCGCGCTCGGACGTGACGAAGTGGCGGACGAACTGAACAAGATCGGCGAGGAAATCCGCGATTATCTGGATATCCTTTCGTCGCGTTTGCGCGTCATGACCATCGTCAAGGACGAGATGATTGCCGTTCGTGATGAGTTCGGCACGCCACGCCGCACCGAAATCGGTTTCGGCGGCGCGGAAATGGACGACGAAGACCTGATCGCTCGCGAAGACATGGTCGTCACCGTCAGCCATGCGGGCTATATCAAGCGCGTTCCGCTGACGACCTATCGCGCACAGCGCCGCGGTGGCAAGGGCCGTTCCGGCATGGCGACGAAGGACGAAGATTTCGTCACCCGCCTGTTTGTCGCCAATACGCATACGCCGGTTCTGTTCTTCTCCTCGCGTGGCATTGTCTACAAGGAAAAGGTCTGGCGCCTGCCGGTCGGCACACCGCAATCGCGCGGCAAGGCTCTCATCAACATGCTGCCGTTGCAGCAGGGCGAGCGCATCACGACCATCATGCCGTTGCCGGAGGATGAAGATTCCTGGGCAAATCTGGACGTCATGTTCTCGACCACGCGCGGTACGGTTCGCCGTAACAAGCTGTCGGACTTCGTTCAGGTCAACCGCAACGGCAAGATCGCGATGAAGCTCGAGGATGACGGGGATGAAATCCTCTCCGTCGATACCTGTACGGAATTCGACGACGTGCTTCTGACCTGCGCCGGCGGCCAGTGTATCCGCTTCCCGGTTACCGATGTGCGCGTCTTCGCAGGCCGCAACTCGATCGGCGTGCGCGGCATTAATCTGGCGGATGGCGACAAGGTCATCTCCATGGCGATCCTGCACCATGTCGAAGCCGATGCCTCGCAGCGTTCCGCCTATCTCAAGCGTTCGATTGCCGAACGCCGGGCGCAAGGCGCGGACGATGCCGACGATATCGTCGTTGTTGGTGAAGAAGTCGGTACCGACGCCGAACTTTCCGAAGAGCGGTATCAGGAACTGAAGGCGCGCGAACAAACCGTGCTGACGGTCAGCGAATATGGCTACGGCAAACGTTCATCGTCTTACGAGTTCCGTGTTTCGGGCCGTGGCGGCAAGGGCATCCGTGCCACCGACACGTCGAAGACCGACGAAATCGGCAAGCTCGTTTCGCTATTCCCGGTCGAAGCAAGTGACCAGATCCTGCTCGTCTCCGATGGTGGCCAGCTGATCCGCGTGCCTGTCGACGGTATCCGTCTCGCGGGCCGTTCGACCAAGGGTGTTACGATCTTCAACACGGCTGACGGTGAAAAGGTTGTTTCCGTCGAGCGTATTTCCGAAACGGATAGCGATGAGGAAAACGGCAATGGTGACGTTGAGGGTGGCGAATCCGCGCCCGGAGGCGAAGCACCCGCAGCCAGCGAAGAATAAGCAAACTAGCCGAGCTTGATGCCCCGGTTGGAGTAAGCGCAATGAAAAAGGCCGATGGCAAAACCATCGGCCTTTTTCAGATGCCAAGACTGGAGGAATTGGCGATCTTCTAATCAGGTTGCGTCATTACGACAGATAGTTGATTTGTTTCGGGAATACCGCCGGTGATGTGTTCTTCTTCTGGATGCTCAATCTCAAGCCGAAAGGCGAGTGTTCAAGCCAGGAAGATACGAATTACCGTGAGCGCATGTTGCGCATGCTGTTTAGGTCGAAGGCCACCTGACGCACGCGTTGGCGTTTGGCTTCGTTCTCCTCAAGGAGCAATATGATTGCCGATGCGGCCATTGCGACCATCATGGATAATGCCAGAAGAAAGATCATCATCGTCATATCCTTTCGACATACATACGCTTCAGAAACGAAAAGGTTGCACCAAACTTGCGCCTATTCTGGTAAATCGGTTGTGAACTTGCCGTGAAATCATCGTTCACATCGCGTTCAATTGGTTTCTTGGTTTCTATTTTCTTATCGTTCTGGTTCTTGTTGAAAATCCTGTCAGAAAAGGCTAGCTGGAAGAAATGACAATCGCGATCTATGCGGGCTCCTTCGACCCGGTGACAAACGGCCATATGGATGTCCTGAAAGGTGCTTTGCGCCTTGCCGATGAGGTTATTGTCGCCATTGGCGTGCATCCCGGTAAGAAGCCGCTGTTCAGTTTTGAGGAACGCGTGGAACTGATCGGCCAGAGCGCGAAAGCTGTTCTTGGCGGTGATGGAGCGCGCGTTTCCGTTATCTCCTTTGATGGATTGGTGATCGACTCGGCGCGCAAGCATAAGGCGCAGCTGATGGTGCGCGGCCTGCGCGACGGCACCGATCTCGATTACGAAATGCAGATGGCGGGCATGAACGGCACTATGGCGCCGGAATTGCAGACCGTTTTCCTGCCGGCCGATCCTGCCGTGCGCACGATTACCGCCACATTGGTTCGCCAGATTGCGTCCATGGGCGGCGATATCAGGCCTTTCGTACCGGCTGTTGTGGCCGCTGCCCTTGAAGCAAAATTCAAATCCTGAGGTTTGGGAGTTTTCCGATCATGAAATTTATCCGTTCGGCGCTTGCCGCTGCCGCGATTTTTACACTGTCTCAAGGCGTGATGGCCTCCGTCGCCAATGCGGCGGACACGCTCGTTCTGAAGCTCAAGGACGGTGATGTCGCAATCCAGCTGCGTCCCGACCTCGCGCCGAAGCATGTGGCCCAGATCGAGAAGCTGGCAAGTGAAGGCGCCTATGACGGCGTTGCCTTCCATCGTGTCATTCCGGGCTTCATGGCCCAGACCGGAGATGTCGAATTCGGCAATATGAACAAGGGCTTCGACGCGTCGCGTGTGGGCACCGGCGGCTCCAAACTGCCTGATATCAAGGCTGAATTCTCGAAAGAACCTTTCGTGCGCGGCACGGTCGGCATGGCCCGCAGCCAGAGCCCGAATTCCGCCAATTCGCAGTTCTTCATCATGTTCGACGACGGTGCTTTCCTGAATGGCCAGTATACGGTTGTCGGCAAAGTTGTCAGCGGCATGGAAGCCGTGGACAAGATAAAGAAGGGCAGCGAATCCGATAATGGGTCCGTCGAAAACCCGGACAAGATCGTCAAGGCGACCATTCAGAAATAAATATCCAATACAACGCGTCTTATCGAACGCATTGAAACAGGAGAGGCCCAATGGCTTACAAAGACCCCGAAAACACGCTCGTTCTGGAAACCACCAAGGGCAATGTCGTGCTCGAACTCTATCCCGACCTGGCTCCGGGCCATGTCGAACGCATCAAGGAACTGGCGCGTGAAGGCGCTTATGATGGCGTCGTGTTCCACCGTGTCATTGATGGCTTCATGGCGCAGACCGGCGACGTGAAGTTCGGCAAGTCGGGCGGCGAACATTTCAACGGCTCGCGCGCTGGCATGGGCGGTTCGGACAAGCCGGACCTGAAGGCTGAGTTCTCCAACACCCAGCACAAGCGCGGCACGGCTTCGATGGCACGCAGCCAGAACCCGAATTCTGCCAACTCGCAGTTCTTCATCTGCTTTACCGATGCTCCCTGGCTGGACCGCCAGTACACCGTATGGGGTCAGGTCATTGAAGGCATGGACAATGTCGACAAGATCAAGCGCGGCGAGCCGGTCACCGACCCGGACAAGATCGTGTCTGCCCGCATCGCAGCCGACGCCTGATCGACTATTTCCAATGAAAATTGCGGCTCCGGTTCATACCGGGGCCGCAGCTATGTACGAGGTCTATCATGCGTGTTGATCTTTTCGATTTCGATCTACCGGAAGAGCGTATTGCCCTGCGCCCAGCGGAGCCGCGCGACCATGCTAGGCTTTTGCGTGTTGTTCCGGGCAAGCCCTTCGAGGATCGTCACGTCTATGATCTGCCCGATCTGCTGCAGCCGGGCGATGCGCTTGTTTTCAATGATACCAAGGTGATACCGGCGCAACTTGAAGGTATGCGCGAACGCGACGGCAATATCAGCCAAGTCAGCGCAACCTTGCATATGCGGATGGGACCAGATCGCTGGGCGGCGTTTCTGCGCCCGGCCAAGCGCGTTAAGGAAGGCGACCGCATCCGCTTCGGTCATTCCGGTTCAAGCTGCTTTCTTGGCACCCTCGACGCAACCGTTGCCGAGAAAGGCGAGGCGGGCGAGGCGCTTCTCGTGTTCGATCTGTCCAGCGCGATGCTGGATGAAGCAATCGCTGCTGTCGGACATATCCCGCTTCCACCGTATATCGCTTCGAAGCGCGCGGAAGACGACCGCGACCGCAGCGATTATCAAACCGTTTATGCCCGTGAGGAAGGCGCTGTCGCAGCCCCGACCGCCGGGCTCCATTTCACGCCCGACCTTCTGGAAAAGATCAAGGCCAAGGGCATTGAAGAGCATTTCGTGACGCTGCATGTCGGGGCGGGGACTTTCCTGCCCGTCAAGGCCGACGACACCACCGACCACAAAATGCATTCCGAGATCGGCTATGTCTCGCAGAAGACTGCGGATGCGCTGAACGCCGTGCATGAGCGCGGTGGCCGCGTGGTTTGTGTCGGCACGACGTCGCTCCGGCTCATTGAAAGTGCTGCGGGCGAGGATGGTCTCATTCGTCCTTGGTCCGGCCCGACCGACATCTTCATCACGCCCGGCTATAAATTCCGCGCAGTCGACATGCTGATGACCAATTTCCACTTACCGCGTTCGACGCTGTTCATGCTGGTTTCCGCCTTCAGCGGCCTCGACACCATGCGCGCTGCCTATGAACGCGCCATTGAAACCGGCTATCGCTTTTATTCCTACGGCGACGGCAGCTTGCTTGAACGCGCTTGACATAATAGACAACGGCCATGACCAGCGAAAATTTTGAATTCAAAGTCCTCGCCCGCGACGGCGCGGCCCGTCAGGGTGAAATTTCCATGCCACGCGGCGTGGTGCGCACGCCTGCCTTCATGCCGGTCGGCACAGCCGGAACAGTCAAGGCCATGTATATGGACCAGGTGAAGGACCTTGGCGCGGATATCATCCTCGGCAATACCTATCATCTCATGCTGCGCCCCGGCGCAGAGCGTGTTGCCCGCCTTGGCGGATTGCACGAATTCGGCGGCTGGAAAGGCCCGATCCTGACCGATTCCGGTGGTTTTCAGGTCATGTCGCTGGCACAATTGCGCAAGCTTGATGAGAAGGGCGTGACCTTCCGCTCGCATATCGACGGCAAAGCCTATGAAATGACGCCGGAGCGTTCCATCGAAATTCAGGGCCTGCTGGATAGTGATATCCAGATGCAGCTCGATGAATGCGTGGCGTTGCCATCGCCGGAAAAGAACACCGAGCGCGCGATGGAACTGTCGCTTCGCTGGGCCGAGCGTTGCAAGGTGGCCTTTGGCGACCAGCCGGACAAGGCCATGTTCGGCATTGTGCAGGGCGGCGACAATGCCCGTCTGCGCGAGCGTTCAGCCGAAGCGCTGAAAGCCATGGACCTCAAGGGCTATTCGGTGGGTGGCCTTGCTGTCGGCGAACCGCAGAACGTCATGCTGGACATGCTGGAAGTCGTCTGTCCGATCCTGCCCGCTGAAAAGCCGCGCTATCTGATGGGCGTCGGCACGCCGGACGATATTTTGAAATCTGTCGCGCGCGGCATCGACATGTTCGACTGCGTCATGCCAACCCGCGCAGGGCGTCACGGTCTGGCCTTCACGCGTTTCGGCAAGGTCAATCTGCGCAATGCGCGCCATGCTGACGATCACCGTCCGCTCGATCCGGAATCCGATTGCCCGGCGTCGCGCGACTACAGCCGCGCCTATCTGCATCATCTGGTGAAGTCCGGTGAGGCACTGGGCGCCATGCTGCTGACCTGGAACAATCTGGCCTATTACCAGTATCTGATGAAAGGCATCCGCGCAGCGATTGCCGAAGGGCGATTCAACGATTTTGCCTCTGAAACCACCGCGGGGTGGGAGCGGGGAGACATTCCGGCTCTGTGATTCGCAGACTGTTAAATAAAAGGGCGCTCAGCGCCCTTTTTTCTTAAATACTGTCAGTTTTCTGTCAGCATGTTTTCCAAACGACAGAGAACGGCGCGCTGTTCCTCATCGCTTAAAATCTCGCATTCCATCAATTTGGAACACTCAAGCCCGGCCACGGCCAGATAGACGATCAGCGCCGTATCGGGGTCGGTCGTGTCTTTGATCATGCGGTCGAGAAATGTCCGGTGATACTGGCGAACGGGCACCATGAAACCCGGATCTTCGGCAAGTGCTGCAAGAACGCCACAAGCGGGCGGTTCATCGTCGGCCTGAACACGATAAACATCGAGAAAAGCCCGCGCAACGCGGTTTTTATCGCCGGACTGGAGCGTTTCCTGAACCTCCATCGCGCGCTCATGTTCTTTCATATATTCTTCGACAACGCCCTCGAGCAGCTTTGCCTTGGTCGGAAAAGAATAAAGCAATCCGCCTTTCGACAGCCCGGCTCGGGCGGCAACGGCGTCAAGTGAAATGTGAGCCGGCCCCACTTCCCGGGCTAGCTCAACTGCCGCGCGTAAAATACGATCACGCGAAGAGACCTTCTTTTTAGCTAACAACTTCGCCGGGTCTCCTGACAGTTCATGAGTTGACAATACCGTCCAGACGGTACAGTTATTCGCTCCGCTAATTCAAGTAAAATACGCGCGACCTTTGTGTGATGGCCAAGGGATGCGCTCAACGTCCCCCCTCGACGCTTCTTAACAGCGTTCAGGGCGCCACCCCGGAGTACAACCGCAATGATAAAGCGCCTAATTCTGGCAATCGTGTTCCTGGTGATCGTCGTCGGGGGGCTTGTCGGCTTCAATCTGTTCAGATCGAAGGCCATCAAGGACTTTTTCGCCACTATGCAGCAGCCAGCCCAGACGGTTTCGACCATCACGGTTGAGCCGGGTACATGGCAGCCGGGTGTTGAAGCCATCGGTACGGCTCATGCGCTGAACGGCGTTGACCTGACGGTTCAGCTCGACGGTATCGTGCAGAAGATTAACTTCACCTCCAATCAGGACGTGAAGCAGGGCGATGTGCTGCTGCAGCTGGAAGACAGCATCCAGAAGGCTGATCTTGTCGCCGCCGAGGCGCAGGCCGTTCTTGCCCAGCAGAATCTGAAGCGCGCCGATACGCTGCGGACACGCGGCGTCGGTGCCGTTTCTAACGTCGATACGACGGCATCGGTCGCCAACGCCGCTGAAGCAGCGGTCGAAAAGATGCGCGCAACGCTGGCGCAGAAGACGGTGAAGGCACCGTTTTCCGGCGTTATCGGTATCGCCAAGGTCGATATCGGTCAGTATCTGACGCCCGGCACGGTGATTGCCACCTTGCAGGACACCAACATGATGCGCATCGATTTCACTGTGCCGGAACAGTCGCTGGCCTCCATCAAGCTCGGCCAGACCGTCAAGGTCGGCTCCACGGCTGAAAACCTCGACTTCACCGGCACGATTGTCGGTATCGATCCGAAGATCGACCCGACCACACGCCTTGTTTCTGTGCGCGCCGAAGTCAAGAACCCGGATCACAAGCTGACGCCTGGTCAGTTCGTGCAGGTGCGCGTTGAACTGCCTGAAGAAAGCAATGTGTTCGCCATTGCGCAGACTTCGATCGTGTCGAGCCTTTATGGCGATTATGTCTATGCCGTTCGCCCGGAAAAGAAGGCCGAAGAGGGTAAGGCCAATGCGGAAGCAGCAAAGCCAGCCGAAGAGGCCAAGACACCTGCTGCCGATGCAAAGCCCGCAGAAGGCGAAAAGCTGGTCGCGCAGCAGGTCTTCGTCAAGCTTGGCCGTCGCTACAATGGCGTGGTGGAAATCACCAGCGGCCTCAAGGCAGGCGACATCGTCATCACCGCTGGCCAGAACAGACTTTCGCCCGGCGTTCCGGTGAACATCGACAACGCGGTTAACCCGGCCAATCCGGCTGACAAGAAATAGGCGAACCGATGAGTTTTTCAGATATTTTCATTCGGCGACCCGTTCTTGCAACAGTGGTCGCCCTCATGATCATTCTCCTCGGCCTTCAGGGTATCGCGCAGCTTTCGGTGCGCGAATATCCGAAGGTTGACGAAACGGTCATCACCATCACCACCAACTATGCCGGTGCCAGCGCTGAACTCATCCAGGGCTTCATCACCGCGCCTATCGCTGAATCGGTCGCGACGACCGAAAACATTGACTATGTGACCTCGTCCAGCCGCCCATCGTCGAGCACGGTGACGGTGCAGATGAAGCTTGGCGCCAATCCGGATGCCGCGCTGACGGAAGTTATCGCCAAGGTCAATCAGGTTCGCGGCGATCTGCCGGACGAATCCGATGATCCGATCATCGTCAAGGGGACGGGCCAGAGCTTCGCAACCATGTATCTGGCTGCGCAGAACCCGAACATGACCAGCGAACAGATCACCGAATATCTGGAACGCGTCATCCAGCCGCGCATGTCTACCATTCAGGGCGTCGCCAAGGCTGAAATCCTCGGTGGTCAGGTCTACTCGATGCGCGTCTGGCTTGATCCGATCCAGCTGGCGGCGCGTCAGATCACAGCACCGGAAGTGCTGGCCGCAATCAATGCGTCGAACTTCCTGTCGGCCCCCGGCACGACCAAAAACGAATATGTCGCGTCGGCGATCACGCTCAAATCCACGCTGCAAACACCGGAAGCCTTCGGCGCAATGCCGATCAAGACTTCGGGTGATGAAGTCGTGCGCCTGCGCGATGTGGCGAAGGTGGAACTGGCCGCCCAAAGCACGGACACCATCGTGTCGTTCAACGGCTCGGCTGGTACGTTCCTTGGCGTTTATCCGACACCAGCGGCAAACCCGATCGACATGGCGGCTGCCGTCAACAAGGAACTGCCCTCGATCCAGAACTCGCTGCCGGAAGGCATGTCTCTGGTTCTGGTCTATGACGCGACCGAACAGATCAGTTCGTCGATCAAGGAAGTGTTCACGACCATCGGCGAAGCTGTGGCCATTGTTATTCTGGTCATCATCGTCTTCCTTGGTTCGTTCCGTTCGGTTCTGATTCCGATTGTGACCATTCCGATCTCGCTGATCGGTGTGTGCTTCTTCCTGTTCGCGCTTGGTTTCTCGATCAATCTTCTCTCGCTGCTGGCCATGGTTCTGGCTATCGGCCTCGTGGTCGATGATGCCATCGTCGTTCTGGAGAATATTCACCGCCACATCGAAGAGGGCCTGCGTCCTATGGATGCCGCCTTCAAAGGTATGAAGGAAATCACCGGCTCGATCATCGCCATGACGATCACGCTGGCGGCCGTGTTTGCTCCGCTCGGTTTCACCGGCGGTCTGACCGGCGCGCTGTTCCGCGAATTCGCCTTCACGCTGGCGGGTGCCGTTATCATCTCCGGTGTGGCGGCCTTGACCATCTCTCCGATGATGTGCTCGCGCATGCTCAAGCATGGCAGCGAAACGCGGTTTCAGAAGTTCATCGACCGCACCTTCTCGCGTGTCGAGAAATGGTATCATCGCCGGGTCTCCAACTCGCTGAACTATCGCGGCATTACGCTGATGATCGTCGTAGCGCTGATGGGCCTGACAGGCTTTCTGTTCATGAACACATCGAGCGAACTGGCTCCTGAAGAAGATTCGGGCGCGCTGTTCTCGATGTTCCAGGCGCCGCAATATGCGACTTCGGCCTATACGAACCTCTACGCCGAACAGATCGATGCGCTGACGAAGGATCTGCCTGAGCAGAAGACCCGCTTCCAGATCGTCGGCATGGATGGCGGCACCACCTCTGGAATCGCACTCTGGGTGCTAAGCGACTGGAACGACCGTACTCGTTCGCAGAAGCAAATTCAGGAAGACCTCACCAACCGTCTGACCAAAGTTGCCGGCGTGCAGGCTTTCGTCTTCGCTCCACCATCGCTTCCGGGCACAGGAGGCGGTTTGCCGATCTCGATTGCGTTGCAGTCTACGGGCCCGGCGGACACGGTTTTCGAACTGGCCGAAGAGATCAAGAACGAAGCGCAAGCTTCGGGACAGTTCATCATCGTGCAGAACTCGCTGTCCTTCAACGCGCCGGAAACGACGATCACCATCGACCGTGACCGCGCGGCAACGCTTGGCGTGCAGGTCAGTGATATCGGTGCAACGCTCGGCCTACTGACTGGTGGTGCGTCGATTGCCAAGTTCGACCGCGATTCGAACAGCTATGACATCATCACGCAGGTGCCTGATGCCTATCGTTCGAACCCCGAAAAGCTTGGTGAATTTTATGTCCGCAGCGTTTCGGGTTCAATGATCCCGCTATCATCAGTCATCACGATCACGCAGAACGCATCGCCTGCCGCAATCGAGCAGTTCAACCAGCTCAATTCGGCGACGATTTCGGCGCTGCCTCTGCCGGGCGTCACCACGGGCCAGGGCCTGCAAACGCTTGTGGATCTGACCAAGGCGAAGATGCCGGAAGGCTTCTTCCTGGATTATTCCGGTCAGTCGCGTCTGGAAGTGGAGCAGGGCAACACCATTCTGATCGCCTTCGGCCTCGCCGTTATCGTGATCTATCTGGTTCTGGCTGCGCAGTTCGAAAGCTTCCGCGATCCGTTCATCATCATGATGTCGGTGCCGCTTTCGATCTTCGGCGCTATCGTGCCGCTCAATATCGGTCTCGGCACGCTGAACATCTACACGCAGGTTGGTCTCATCACCCTTGTCGGGCTGATAACCAAACACGGCATTCTGATGGTGGAATTCGCCAATCAGCAGCGCCGCCTGCACGGGCTTTCGCGTCGCGATGCAATCGTCGCCGCCGCTGAAACCCGTCTGCGCCCGATCCTGATGACCACCGCGGCCATGGCGCTTGGCGTCGTTCCGCTGATCATTGCAACCGGCGCCGGTGCCGCAGCCCGTTATTCGATGGGTCTGGTGATTTTCACCGGTATCGTGATCGGTACGATGTTTACGCTGTTCGTGGTGCCAATGTTCTACACCTTCATCGCGAAGAAGGATGTGGAAGGCGAGTATGTGGCTTCGCCGGAAGAGGGGCATGATTCAGCCCCGGCACAACTACATTAAGATTGCTCGATCACTCTTAGTTGCTTTGAATTAAGTATAGGGCGCCCTATTTCTAGGGTGCCCTATTTCTTTGCGGCAGTTGTAACTGCAGTATTCAAGCCCATATGAGCCAGCATGATACCTTTATCCGTACTCGATCTTTCGCCCGTTCCCGATAACAGCGATGCCGGACAGTCTCTGCGCAACACGCTTGAGCTTGCACAGCACGCGGAGAAACTTGGCTTTCATCGCTATTGGCTGGCCGAGCATCACAATATGCCCGGCATTGCCAGTGCCGCCACATCGGTCGTGATCGGCTATGTCGCGAATGGCACTTCGACGATTCGCGTCGGCGCGGGTGGCATCATGCTGCCGAACCATTCGCCGCTGGTGATTGCCGAGCAGTTCGGCACGCTGGCGTCGCTCTTTCCTGGCCGCATCGATCTCGGACTTGGCCGTGCGCCCGGAACCGACCAGATCACGGCGCACGCTTTGCGGCGCAATCTCGATGGCGATGCCAGCGCATTCCCGCAGGACGTGGTTGAACTGCTCAATTATTTCAAACCGGCGGAACCCGCCCAGCGCGTCCGCGCCGTTCCGGGCGAGGGGCTTGAGGTTCCGGTCTGGATTCTAGGTTCAAGCCTGTTCGGCGCGCAGCTTGCGGCCATGCTGGGCCTGCCATACGCTTTTGCATCGCATTTTGCACCAGCGGAGATGGAACGCGCCATCGCGCTTTATCGCGAGCGTTTCGAGCCATCGGAATATATGCAGAAGCCTTACGTCATGCTCGGCCTCAATGTCATCGCCGCCGATACAGACGAAGAGGCGCATTATCTCTTCACCTCGCAATTGCAGGCTTTCGTGAACTTGCGAAGCGGTCGTCCGGGTAAGCTTCCCGCCCCGGTAGAAGGCTATATGGAGCAACTCGACCCGCCAGCGCAAGCGCTTGTTCGCCAGATGCTGTCCTGCCGCGTGGTCGGCGGGCCTGAAACGGTGGCAAAGGGCATTCAGGCCTTTGCCGAAAGCACCGGCGCTGATGAGTTGATGATCACCGGCATGATCCACGATCACAAGAAGCGCCTGCGCTCCTATGAGATTGTCAGCAACTCGATTGCGTGAGGATCGAATTCGCGATTGACTTCACCCAGAAGCCAATCGCGAAACGCATTGACTGCAGGCGTGTTTGCGCGCGCCTTCGGTGTGACGAAATAATAGCTGCTGGGGCTTTTGACCGTGTGCGGGTAGGCCACCACAAGCTGCCCGCTGTCGATTTCCGAGCGGATCAGAAAAAGCGGCATGAGGGCAACGCCGAGCCCCGCGATGCAAGCCTGCGACACATTGGAAAACTGTTCAAACCGCATGCCGCCCGGCGCTGGCACGGTGATATCAAGGCTGCGGAACCAGTGATCCCACGCTCCAGGTCGCGAAGCCATGTTGAACAAGGGCAGCCGAAGAAGATCGGTGGGCGCTGACACCGGGTTCTCCTTCAAAAAAGCCGGGCTGCAAACCGGCGCAACCGTTTCATCCATCAAAAACACGCAATCGGCATTCGGCCAATCCGGCTGGCCGATGTGAATGGCCGCGTCCAGACCTTCACGGTCAAAGTCGAACTGGCCGATACGGGTCGCGAAATTCAGAATAATATCCGGAAATTGTGCCACAAAGCGCGGAATACGCGGAATGAGCCAGCGCGTGCCGAATGTGGGCAGAAAAGCGAGGTTCAATGTCTTGCCACGCATCTGCGACATGACCTGAAGCGAAGCGGCCCGAATAACCGAAAGGGCAGGCGCAACGGCATTAAAATAAGCGCGTCCCGCATCCGACAGCACGACGTGGCGGCTGGTGCGGTCGAAAAGTGCTGTGCCAAGCTGTTCTTCGAGCGTCGCGATCTGACGGCTGACCGCGCCTTGTGTCAGCGCGAGTTCTTCTGCAGCCGCAGAAAAGCTTGCAAGCCGCGCAACAGCGTCAAACGCCGCAAGCGCACTGGTGGAGGGAAGGAGCCGTCGCGAGAGTGTCGTCATGATCTATTACTAAATGGAATAGATCGATGAGTAAACATCGTTTGCAGCCTGACACCCTGCGGTTCATAGTCCGGTCAATTCTGAAATGAGGAGAATTTCTAATGTCGCGTACGGCCTTTAACTGGGAAGATCCCTTTCTGCTCGACGAACAGCTGACCGAAGACGAGCGCATGATCCGCGACTCCGCGAAGGCATTCGCGAGCGACGTTTTGCTGCCGCGTGTGGAAAAGGCCTATCTCGACGAAACCACCGACCCGGAACTGTTCCGCCTCATGGGCCAGTCTGGCCTTCTCGGCGTGACGCTGCCGGAAGAATATGGCGCGGCCAATGCCGGTTATGTTGCCTATGGCCTCGTAGCGCGCGAAGTCGAGCGCGTTGATTCCGGTTATCGTTCGATGATGAGCGTACAGTCCTCGCTCGTCATGTATCCGATCTACGCCTATGGCTCTGACGAACAGCGCAAGAAATATCTGCCGGGTCTCGTCTCCGGCGAGTTGATCGGCTGCTTCGGTCTGACCGAACCGGATGCCGGTTCCGACCCTGCAGGCATGAAGACCCGCGCTGAAAAGATCGACGGCGGCTATCGCCTGACCGGCTCAAAGATGTGGATTTCGAATTCGCCAATCGCGGACGTGTTCGTGGTGTGGGCGAAGTCGGCAGCCCATGACAATGCCATTCGCGGCTTCGTGCTCGAAAAGGGCATGAAGGGGCTTTCCGCCCCGAAGATCGGTGGCAAGCTTTCGCTGCGCGCTTCGATCACCGGCGAAATCGTCATGGACGGTGTGGAAGTCTCGGAAGACGCCCTGTTGCCAAACGTATCGGGCCTCAAGGGTCCGTTCGGCTGCCTCAACCGTGCGCGCTACGGCATTTCGTGGGGCGTTCTGGGCGCCGCCGAAGATTGCTGGTTCCGCGCGCGTCAATACGGCCTCGATCGCAAGCAGTTCGACAAGCCGCTGGCTGGTACGCAGCTTTACCAGAAGAAGCTCGCCGACATGCAGACCGAAATCACGCTCGGCCTTCAGGCATCGCTGCGCGTCGGTCGTCTGTTCGACGAAGGCAAAATGGCGCCGGAAATGATCTCCATCGTCAAGCGCAACAATTGCGGTAAGGCACTCGATATCGCCCGTCAGGCACGCGACATGCATGGCGGCAACGGTATCCAGATCGAGTACCACGTCATGCGCCACGCGCAAAACCTCGAAACCGTGAATACCTATGAAGGCACGCATGACGTTCACGCGCTGATCCTCGGACGCGCGCAGACCGGCATTCAGGCTTTCTTCTGATCGTAAACGCCCGCACTATCCTCCCAAGGCCCGCTCGCTTCTCGCGGGCGGGCTTTTCTACTTTTTCGAGGTATCCGAAATGCAGAACACACCGCTTGACGGTTTGAAGGTGGTTGAACTGGCCCGTATACTGGCGGGCCCGTGGGTCGGTCAGACGCTTTCCGATCTGGGAGCGGACGTTATCAAGGTCGAAAGCCCGGAAGGCGACGATACGCGCAAATGGGGGCCTCCCTTCATTGAAGTCGAAGGCGAGAAGTCGGCTGCCTATTTCCATGCCTGTAATCGCGGCAAACGCTCGATTACAGCGGATTTCCGCTCGGAAGAAGGGCAGGATCTGGTGCGCCGCCTTGTGGCTGATGCGGATATTGTCATCGAGAATTTCAAGCTCGGCGGCCTCGATAAATACGGCCTTGATTATGAGAGCCTCAAGGCCGTCAATCCGCGCCTTATCTACTGCTCCATCACCGGATTCGGACATGATGGCCCTTATGCCGAACGGGCAGGCTATGACTTCATGATCCAGGGCATGGGCGGAATCATGGACCTGACCGGCGAGCCGGATCGCGAGCCGCAGAAGATCGGCGTGGCCTTTGCGGACATTTTCACCGGCCTTTATAGCGTGATTGCCATCCAGTCGGCGCTGATCATGCGCCAGCGCACGGGCAAGGGGCAGCACATCGATATGGCGCTGTTCGACTGCATGTCAGCAGTCCTCGCCAATCAGGCCATGAACTATCTGGCTTCCGGCGTATCCCCGAAGCGCATGGGCAACGCACATCCCAATATCGCGCCATATCAGACACTGCCGGTTTCCGATGGCTATTTCATCATCGCTTGTGGCAATGACGGCCAGTTTGGCCGGCTGGTCGGTCTCTTGGACCTTGCAGAACTTGCGAGCGACGAGCGCTTTGCCACCAATGCTGCTCGCGTTGCGAACCGGACGGCGCTGACAGAACGGCTGGAAGAACGCACGCGGCAATGGAAGCGCGACGACCTTCTGGCGCGTCTGGAAAAGATCGGCGTTCCGGCAGGGCCGATCAATTCGGTCGCCGATGTCTTCGCCGATCCGCAATTCATCGCACGCGGGATGAAGATCGATCCGCAGGGCGTGCCCGGATTGCGTACGCCGATCCGCTTCTCCGATGCAGAATTGAAAACCGACCATCGCTCACCCAATCTTGGGGAGCATAGCGAAATAGTCCGGTCTGAACTGGATCGGAAATGAAGTGATCAACCCCGCTCCGGCGGGGTTTTCTTTGCGCTGGAGAAGCACTTTGTGAAGCCGGAAAAACAAAAACGCCCGAAAGGGCGTTTGCTTAAAATCTAACGATTTCAACTCTCTATAAAGAGAATGGTGCGGTCGAGAAGACTCGAACTTCCACGGGTTGCCCCACAGCGACCTCAACGCTGCGCGTCTACCAATTCCGCCACGACCGCCCGTGGTAGAAGCCGAATTGCTCCGGCGAGTGGGCATTTAGCAAATCACCTTGGGGTGCACAAGCCCCATCTGCATCATCAGCCAATCTTTTTCGAAAAGAATGTGAAAAACCGCGTCGCGTTCACCATCACCAATACCGGGAACCCTTATTTTGCGGGCTTTTTCAAAGGCTTCCCTCGGATGATATTTTTTCAGAAAAACTTCACAGAACCCGTCTTGGGAGCGCAAAAACAGCTGACACGATCAGCAAGTCCGAAGAATCGCGAATCCTCGCTCCAGAAGATTCGTGAAAAACTGAAAAATCAGCCCGCTATGCCCTGAAGACGCCGGATATCCTCCAGACGCTTGATCGTTTCGACATATCCGGCATCAATCGCCTCGGAAGCGCGGTGAAAATCTGCAAGGCCAATCTGGCCAACCACAGGCATCAGCGAAAGGTCTGGTGGATCGCCCGCCATACGCGCACGGGAAATGCGGTCCTGAATGATGTTGAAGGCGTCCATCATCACGCCGGTGATTCCCAGACGCGCTTCCTTTTCACCATGGATCGCGCCGGGCAGACTCTCCTGACGCATCTGCGCGTGTTTGATGACCGCTGCGCGGCCATACTGATCGTAATGAAGGTTGACCGCCAGAACGAGCCGCTGCTCATAGGCGCGGCAAACGGAAACCGGCACAGGATTGACAAGCGCACCGTCGACAAGCACGCGCTCGTCCCAGCGCACGGGTTCAAACACGCCGGGCAGGGCATAGGAAGCCCGCATGGCATCCACAAGCGGCCCCGACGACAGCCATATCTCATGGCCGGTACGCAACTCCGTGCAGACCGCCACAAAGGGCCGTGTAAGCTCTTCTATCCGCAGGCCATCGAGATGTTCACGAAGGCGTCCATCGAGCTTCATGCCGCCGAAAAGACCGCTGCCGCGAAAGGTAATGTCGAGGAGATTGAACATGCGGCGTCGGGTCAGGCTGCGGGCGAATTCTTCCAGCTCGTCCAGCTTGCCCGCCAGATAACAGCCCCCGACAAGCGCGCCGATGGATGTGCCGGCAATCATTTCGATTTTGATATTGGCCTCGTCCAGCGCGCGCAGCACACCGATATGCGACCAGCCGCGTGCAGCACCGCCGCCAAGCGCCAGCGCAATCTTGCGCGGCTCACGCTTGATTTCAGGCTTCTCAATGACTTCCTGAGCAGGTGCTTCGACGTCTACACTGACAGTCCTGCGCCTTACCCCCCAGTTAAGCATCACCACGGACACCTCATCGTTTCGTTCAGACTAGCGAAACTTGGTATCCAAAGAATAAATGCTGCAAATTGATGACGCGAGACCTATTCGCGTCATCACATCGAATTGAAAACGATCAATGATCGTGATCGCAAGCGCCGTCGGCTTCCATTTCCAGCATCGTTTCACCGTTCTCGGTAACCACCTGCCGGTAGAAGCAGGACCGGCGTCCGGTGTGGCAAGTAGGACCGTCACCAGCGACCCGAACCTTCAGCCACAAGGCGTCCTGATCGCAATCGGTGCGCAATTCGATGACGCTTTGCAGATTACCGGACGTTTCACCCTTTTTCCAAAGTGTGTTGCGCGAGCGTGACCAGTAATGCGCGATGCCCGTTTCCAGCGTCAGGCGCAGCGCTTCCGCATTCATATGAGCCACCATCAAAAGCACGCCGTCCCGTTCATCGGTGACGACAGCCGTGATGAGGCCGGAAGCGTCGAAGCGCGGCATGAATACCGCACCTTCTTCTATCGTCTTTTTATCGGAAGGCTGGGCAGGGAAGGTCGTCATTGTCTCGCCTGAAACGGATAAGAGGCACGGGCTTTTTACCACGTGCCTCGAAATATTTGAACAACGTCGGTCATGCATGCCCGAAAAGCCGAAACCTTTCGGGACAGTGCATTATTTGCTGCGCGAGAGGGTCATGAAGCGCACCTGTTCATCCACCTTGGTCTTCATCTCTCCGGTGAAGGTGGTGGTGATGGTGGTCGAACCCTGCTTGCGGATACCGCGCATGGCCATGCACATATGCTCGGCCTCGATCATCACGGCAACGCCGCGTGGCTTCAGAATGGTCTGAATGCTGTCGGCGATCTGGGCGGTGATGCTTTCCTGCGTCTGCAGGCGATGCGCGAAAATATCGACCACGCGGGCGATCTTCGACAGGCCGACAACCTTGTGGTCGGGCAGATAGGCGACATGCGCCTTGCCGATGATCGGAACCATATGGTGTTCGCAATGCGAGAAGAAGGAAATGTCCTTCACCAGCACCATATCGTTATAACCGGCGACTTCTTCGAACACGGTGCCAAGCACTTCTTCGGGGCTTTCCGCATAACCGGAAAAAAGCTCCTTATAGGCTTTGGCAACACGCTTTGGCGTTTCCAGAAGGCCTTCGCGGTCCGGATTATCGCCAGCCCACAGCAAAAGCGTGCGGACTGCCGCTTCCGCGTCGGCCTGCGTTGGCGTGCCGTGCAACGGGGTTACATTTGCCTGCTTCTTCGAAGGCAGGCCGGATTCGTCATCTTCTTTGAGGATGCGCGCGTCCATCAGTATTCTCCAGTAGTCTCCTTCGGGGAGGAGACGAGTTAAACGGACAATACAACGATACGCTTTGCGAGCGGGCGATGTATTGATCCGGCGGTTTAGGCCCACCGGACAGGTTTTCATGCCGCCACCACGGCGTTGTGCTAAAACATGATACCTGAAAGCACAAAGGCTTTTTTATACGTTATCATGCTCTAAAACACACTATCAGAACGTTCAACAATAGTTTTAAGTCCAACGTCCTGACACCATCCAAAGTGCAGGCATTACTTGCCTAATATATAGGGAGTAAATTGCAACTTCAAACTGCCGTCGAAAAACATTTTTTTGTTTTTTCTCAGGCTGGTGTCACCATTGTGAAATTCGTATCATTTCGGCGCAATGAAAAGCGGCAGGGGCAGGATTCGAAATCAGCTGAATCTGGCGCTATCTACGGATTTGAAGTTCCTGACTGCTGGCACCATGTAAGAACATGAGGCTGCATAGCCAGCATACCGGGCGGAAGGCTCACGCATATGATCGACGACATTTACAACAAGCGCATTCTGGAATTTGCGGGCAATATGGAGCGTATCGGTCGGTTGGCCGAGCCGGATGCCGTCGCAACCATGCATTCCAAACTGTGCGGCTCGACGGTCACCGTCTACCTCAAGATGGCCAATGGTGTGGTCACCGATTTTGCGCATGAGGTGAAGGCCTGTGCGCTGGGGCAGGCGTCCTCGTCGGTCCTGGCGCGCAATATCATTGGCGCGACCGCCGAAGAACTGAAAGCCGTCCGCGATGCGATGTATGCCATGCTCAAGGAAAACGCCCCGGCTCCGGAAGGGCGATTCGAAGACCTCAAATATTTCGAGCCGGTGCGCGAATACAAGGCCCGCCATGCATCGACGCTTCTGACCTTCGATGCTGTTGTCGATTGCATTCGCCAGATCGAAGACAATGCCAAGGCCGCCTGACGCCATGTGTTCCTGTGGTAAAGACCACACGACTGATACGCCGCCTCAAGCAAAGCGATACAGCCGCAACTTCACCGATGGCTGGCGCAAAACGCCGGGGAGGGTGTTCGGCACGGCTTTCGTTCGATTCTATCAGCTGACGCTGTCGTCGCTGATCGGCAATTCCTGCCGCCATATGCCGACCTGTTCCGAATATGCCTATGAGGCAATCGCCCGCCACGGCCTGTGGAGCGGCGGCTGGATGGGGCTTTTTCGGGTCATGCGCTGTGGCCCGTTTGGCACCCATGGCTTCGATCCGGTGCCGCGCGAACTGGCGGACGACCTCAAATGGTATTTGCCCTGGCGCTACTGGCGCTGTTCGGCTCCTCACGACTAAATACCCATGTTTTTACGCGATGCTTAGAATTCATTAACGATATCAATGTTTCTTAGGGAATAAGAATTGAGGCATCGTTATGGTCTTTTTCAGGCCGCAATTTGCCTGCACATCCAGCTAGCAATTCCATATCCGCGAGCCATCATGCTAACATCGCCGTCCCGTTTCGCACGTTTCGTTGCTTCCGTAGCGTTTGGAGCCACCGTTCTGTGTGCCTCTACAGCATTGGCAAAGCCGTCGTGGGTCGTGTTCGACGCTGATAGCAACCGAATACTCGGTCAGGACGACGCGAATCTCCAGCGCGCACCGGCCTCGCTCGCCAAGATGATGACGCTCTACATCACATTCGAAGCGCTGAAGACGGGTCGTCTCCATTGGGAAGACGAGATGCCCGTCTCCAAAAATGCCGCTGCGAAAGTCCGCATGAAGCTCTGGCTCAAGCCGGAGCAAACCATTTCAGTGCGCGACACCGTCAATGCAATGATCATCATCTCGGCCAATGATGCTGCCACTGTGATGGGCGAATATATCGGCGGGTCCGAAGCGGCCTTCGGGCGTCTGATGACACAGCGCGCACGCCAGATCGGCATGAAGAGCACTTTCTTCGTCAATCCGTCAGGACTGACCGCCAATATGACGCAGCTCACCACAGCACGCGACATGGCGGTGCTTGGCATGGCGCTGCGCCGTGATTTCCCGGAACAATATGCGCTGTTTTCCCAGCGCTCCTTCACCTATCGCGGCCGGGTTTATAACGGCCACAACAATCTGATGTACCGTTATGGCGGCGTCGATGGAATCAAGACGGGCTATACGAATGTATCCGGCTACAATCTTGTTTCGTCTGCGATCATTGATGGCAAGCATCTTGTCGGCGTTGTTCTGGGCGCCGGGTCGGCAGGCGAGCGGGACGGCCAGATGGCCAAGCTTCTGACCCGCTATGGCAATGCCAGCGGCGAGGGCACGGCTGTGGCTATGGCAAAGCCGGTCGCTTTTGCGCCAGCGCAAAAAGCAGCTCCGAAAAGAGATTCGGTTGCAGACCTGATCGACGATTCCCAGATCGAACAGGGTGACGGCGGTTATCTCGTCGCATCGGCAGGCGCGGCGTGGCGCATTCAGCTTGCCGCAACACCCACGCGTGCCGGAGCCAACGAACTTCAGGAAAAGTTCCGTCCCGCGGTGGATCAGGTCGCTCATGGGCTGAAGGGCGAGATTTCGCCGGACGGCAAGCGCCGCAAGGTCTATCGCGTCTGGTTTGGCGGCTTCAAGGATTCCGCTTCCGCCGAAAAGGCCTGCGCCAAGTTGAAAAAGCAGAATATCGACTGCTTGCCTATCAAGGGCTGACATCCCATTTACAAATTGGCTTATAAATCCCGACAAATAGCCCTGTCGGGATGCCGTGCTTTACTGGCCGGACAAAAAATATTAGAAGCCTCACGATACAAGCACGCATGATCATGAACCACCCGCAATCGTTGGCGGGACTGGATAAGGACGAATAGAATGTCGAATACCGTTTCCATGCAATTCCCCGATGGTTCCGTACGGGACTATGATGCGTCGACCACCGGCGCTGCACTCGCGGAATCAATCTCCAAATCTCTCGCAAAAAAGGCGGTGGCCTATGCCGTCGACGGCACCGTGCGCGATCTTTCCGATCCGCTTGGCGCTTCCGGCAAGATCGAGATTCTGACCCGCGAAGATCCGCGCGCGCTCGAACTGATCCGCCACGACACGGCACACGTTCTGGCGGAAGCCGTTCAGGAGCTTTTCCCCGGCACTCAGGTTACGATTGGCCCCGTCATCGAAAACGGCTTCTATTACGACTTTGCGCGCAATGAACCGTTTACCCCGGACGACCTTCCGGTGATCGAAAAGAAGATGCGCGAGATCATTCAGCGCAACAAGCCGTTCACCAAGGAAATCTGGTCGCGCGACAAGGCCAGGCAGGTTTTTGCCGACAAGGGCGAAGCCTATAAGGTCGAACTCGTCGATGCGATTCCGGAAGGTCAGGACCTCAAAATCTATTACCAGGGCGACTGGTTCGATCTTTGCCGTGGTCCGCATATGGCTTCCACCGGCCAGATCGGCAATTCCTTCAAGCTGATGAAGGTTGCCGGTGCTTACTGGCGCGGTGATTCCAACAATCCGATGCTCACCCGCATCTACGGCACCGCTTTCGCAAACGACAACGACCTTCAGGCCTACCTGCATATGCTTGAAGAGGCCGAAAAGCGCGATCACCGTCGTCTTGGCCGCGAAATGGATCTGTTCCATTTTCAGGAAGAAGGTCCGGGCGTTGTGTTCTGGCATGCCAAGGGCTGGAAAATGTTCCAGAATCTGGTGAGCTATATGCGCCGTCGCCTCGACAGCCACGGCTATCAGGAGGTCAACGCGCCGCAGGTGCTGGACAAGTCGCTCTGGGAAACCTCCGGTCACTGGGGCTGGTATCGCGACAACATGTTCAAGGTGACGGTTGCCGGTGACGATACCGACGACGACCGCGTCTTTGCATTGAAGCCGATGAACTGCCCAGGTCACGTGCAGATTTTCAAGCACGGCCTGAAATCCTATCGCGATCTGCCGATCAAGCTTGCCGAGTTCGGCAACGTCCATCGTTACGAGCCGTCCGGCGCTCTGCACGGCCTGATGCGCGTACGCGGCTTCACGCAGGACGACGCGCACATCTTCTGCACCGAAGAGCAGATGGCGGCGGAATGCCTGCGCATCAACGATCTCATTTTGTCGGTTTATAAGGATTTCGGCTTCGAAGGGATCACCATCAAGCTCTCGACCCGCCCTGAAAAGCGCGTCGGTTCGGACGAACTTTGGGATCGCGCTGAAAGCGTGATGATGAAGGTTCTGGAAGAAATCGAACAGCAGTCAGACGACATCAAGACCGGCATTCTGCCGGGCGAGGGTGCCTTCTACGGACCGAAGTTCGAGTATACGCTGAAAGACGCCATTGGCCGTGAATGGCAGTGCGGCACCACGCAGGTCGATTTCAACCTGCCGGAACGTTTTGGAGCGTTCTACATCGACAAGGAATCCGACAAGCGCCAGCCGGTCATGATCCATCGCGCCATCTGCGGTTCGATGGAGCGTTTCCTGGGCATTCTGATCGAGAACTTCTCCGGTCACATGCCGCTCTGGTTCGCGCCGGTTCAGGTCGTGGTGACGACGATCACTTCGGATGCGGATGATTATGCGGTCGAAACAGCCGCCAAGCTGAAGGCTGCCGGTTTGCAGGTCGTCACCGATCTGCGCAACGAGAAGATCAACTACAAGGTTCGCGAACATTCGCTCCAGAAGGTTCCGGTCATTCTCGTTTGCGGCAAGCGTGAAGCGGAAGAACAGACGGTTAATATGCGCCGCCTCGGCTCTCGTGATCAGGAATCGATGACGCTTGTTGAGGCTATTGCCCGTCTTACCGAAGAGGCCACCCCGCCGGATTTGATCCGTCTCAAGAATGGCGGCAAATAACAAACGCCTCGCTCCAAACAAAAAGACCGCGCCTTAGCGCGGTCTTTTTTATCTCAGCGGAATTTAGAATCTCAGTCGAGGCTGTCGTCAGATGCCTCAGATTCCTTGTTGGCAATGACTTCGACTTCCTCATTTTTTCCGGACGTAACCTTGAAATCCCGTTGATAGATGCGGTCTTTGTTCTTTGCGACGGCGACATAATCGCCTTCGATCAGAACCAGCGAGGAATAGGCGCCCACACTTTCGCGCACCACATCGCCCGAGGCGTTGAGAACGGACCACGACGTGTCGGCCAGCGCTTCACCGCCCCGTTCGCGCACGAGCTTGAGTGTCATTTCCGCAGCACGATGCTCGACCGTGGCTTCGGTGAGTTTGCCTGCTTCGACACGAATATCGGCACGGATGATCGCATTGGCCGAACCATAATTGGAAACGACGTGGTAGGTGCCGCTATTGAGCCTGATGATCGCATTGGGCTTCACATCGGGAACGATCAGAGAACGATCACTATTGTCTTCGTCCGCATAGATCGAGAACCGCAGCAGATCATTGTTGATCTTGCTCTTGTCGGGCAAAACCGCGCTCAGCTTCATCCCGCCCGCATCGAGCATCATGAGTTCCTGCCGGGCGTTGCCACCAAGCGTAATGCGCTTGGTTGCGCCAGCGCGCCCATAGGCCACGTGAACGAGGTAATTTCCCTCCGGCAGATTGAAGACAGCGCTTCCGCCCTGTGCACTGGCGATCAGCGGCAATTGTCCGTCTGGCCCGACATTGGGAGAGAAAACGCGCCAGACCAAACCCGTTGGTATGTCGCTGCCATCATCCACAAGGCGTGCCTTGAGATCCAGTTCACTGGTTTTCATCAAGGGATTGTTTTCCGGGCTCGTCGGTGACGCATAGGGGCTGAGCGTTGGCAGATCGAGCGGCGGTTCAGGCAGGTTCAATCCACTGCCTGCCTCGGCAGCAGGATCGAGACCCTGCGCCCATGCGGGTACACCCGGAATCGCGGATAGCAGTGCGACAGCAACCCATTTGCCGCGAAAGTATCGGGATATTTGAACGCAAGGCAGAAGTTTGAAAACCGACATAGCTTTTTTGATCCCATGCCGGTGTCGAATTCAAGGCCAAATCGTTTCTGCCACCGGCATTTTTTAACCATCGCTGTGCTGCGGTTTGCCAGAGTTTTGACTTTACACCGCCCCTGTGACGGGCGAGAAGAGGCGGCCCTCTCTAAACCGGAGTGGCAGTTCAGGTTTTAGCAAGTTCCAGTCGTGAGGTTTCCCGTGGCGCATCCGGTGTTCGATTTTCTAGCTCAGCGTAGTTCCACGCCGATTTCCGCAATCGGCGCTCCCGCACCGGAAGGTGACGAACTGGCCGAACTGCTCAAGGTCGCGGCCCGCGTTCCCGATCATGGCCGCCTCACGCCCTGGCGCTTCATTTTGTACCGCGGCGATGCTCGCAAACGCGTAGGGGAGTTGCTGGTCAAGCGCGCCGAAGAGCGCGAAGGCCCACTGCCGGAAGGCCGCAAGGAGCAGGAATTGACCCGATTCTCGCGCGCGCCGCTGGTGATCGGCATTATATCGTCCCCAGTGGGACATGAGCGCATTCCGGAATGGGAGCAGTTTCTGTCAGCTGGCGCCGTTGCGATGAACCTCTGCATTGCTGCCAATGCGCTCGGCTATGCCACCAACTGGATCACCAACTGGTATTCAAATGACGCGCCGTCCCGCGCGTTTCTCGGTCTCGCGCCGAATGAACGCGTGGCTGGTTTCGTTCATATTGGTACAGCCGAAAACAAGATGCCAGAGCGCCCCCGCGCTGATATGGACAGGATCGTTTCCGACTATTCCGGCCCGTGGGCGGGATAAGTTATCGCCTTAAAATCATTTCCTAACACAAGGAAATATCGATGTTTTATGAGCCGAAAGAGGGGCATCCGCTGCCCCATAATCCCTTCAAGGCAATTGTCGCGCCGCGTCCGATCGGCTGGATCGGCACCTGTTCGAAGGACGGAGCAGTCAATCTCGCTCCATACTCGTTCTTTAACGCGATCTGCGACACGCCACCGATGGTGATGTTTTCGTCCAGTGGCATCAAGGACAGCGTGACGTTTATCGAGGAAACGGGCGAGTTCACGGCCAATCTGGTGAGCGACCATCTCAAGACGCATATGAATGCGTCATCCGTCGACGCACCGCGTGGTGTCAGCGAGTTCGACTATGCCGGATTGACCCGCGCATCGTCGAAAATCATTGCCGCTCCGCGTGTCAAGGAAGCCTACGCGTCACTGGAATGTGTCGCCGTGGACATCCGGCGATTGCAGGACAAGGAAGGCCAGCCGACCAATAACTATATGGTCATCGGGGAAGTCGTCGGCGTTCATATCGATGAAAGCATTCTGACCGACGGCCTTGTCGATATCGCCAAGGTAAAACCGGTAACTCGGCTTGGTTATATGGATTACGCCACGACGGAGAGCGTCTATCAGATGTTCCGGCCGAAATGGAAAGATCAGTAAGAGGGGCTTGTTAAAGCCCCTTTTTCTTGGCTTCGGTCCAGATATCTTCCATTTCCTCAAGGCTTGCTGAATCGAGACTGTTTCCTGCCTCATCCAGCGTCTTTTCGATGAAATGGAAGCGCCGCTTGAACTTCTCATTGGCAGAAATCAGCGCCGTTTCTGCGTCAATCTCAAGGTGACGGCCCAGATTGACCATGGCGAAGAGCAGGTCGCCATATTCTTCCGCGATATTGGCTTTATCCTGTGCGGCCATCGCTTCCTTCAGCTCGGCGGTTTCTTCCGAAATCTTGTCGAGAATCGGTGCCGCCTCAGACCAGTCAAAGCCAACTTTTGCTGCTTTCTGCTGCAATTTCAAAGCGCGGACGAGGGCAGGGAAGGCGTTCGGTATATCGTCAAGAAAACCGTTGCTCTCGCTCGTCTCAAGCCCGAGATTGGCGCGGCGTTCCGCACGCTCCGCCTTCTCTTCCGCCTTGATCCGGTTCCACGACCCCTTGGCCATACCGGCGCTTCGGGCTTCCGCATCGCCAAAGACATGCGGGTGGCGGCGGATCATCTTATGGGTGATCGCCTCCACCACATTGCCGAAATCGAAGCTGCCTTGCTCTTCAGCCATCCGCGCATGGAAAACCACTTGCAGCAGAAGATCGCCCAGTTCCTCGCGCAGATCGTCCATATCGTTGCGCTCAATGGCGTCGAGAACCTCATAGGCTTCTTCCAGCGTATATGGCATGATCGAGCGAAAGTTCTGCTCCACATCCCAGGGGCAGCCGGTTTCCGGATTTCGAAGGGCGGCCATAATTTCAAGCAGGCGGTCGATATTGCGGGAAGGGGTCATCTGCGCTCCATCGAACTTCGTTAATACCATTGCCAGTTGCTCCCAAAGAATCATCTGGAACGGGTTGAAGTCCGTTGCCGATTTTGCATAGTCAGCTCGGGATCGCACATCGGGGCGGCATGTTCAACAAGTGGATACTTGATCAATGACAATTCTTGTGACTGGCGGCGCCGGCTATATCGGCTCTCATACCTGCGTTCAGCTGATCGAGGCAGGCCATGAAGTGGTCGTGGTCGACAATTTCGACAACAGTAACCCGGAAGCCCTTCACCGGATCGAAAAAATTACCGGTCGCGCGCCCATTCGCGAGCCGGGCGACATTCGCGATCGCGCGCTTCTGGAGCAGATCATCACCCGTCACAAATGTACGGCGGTGATCCATTTTGCGGGCCTGAAGGCTGTCGGAGAATCAAGTGAGAAGCCGCTGCATTATTATGACTGCAATGTGCTGGGCACGCTGCGGCTGTTGCAGGCGATGGAGGCCACTGGCGTCAAAACGCTGGTCTTCTCATCCTCCGCCACCGTCTATGGCGATCCGCAAAAGCTGCCGATCACCGAAGACCAGCAGCTTTCCGCGACCAATCCCTATGGCCGTACCAAGCTGATCATCGAAGAAATGCTGCGCGATCTCTATAACAGCGACAACAGCTGGAGGATCGCCATTCTGCGTTACTTCAATCCCGTCGGCGCGCATGAAAGCGGCCTGATTGGCGAAGACCCGAAAGGCATTCCGAACAATCTGATGCCGATCATCGCCCAGGTTGCAACTGGACGCCGGGAAAAGCTCAACATCTGGGGCAATGACTATGCGACACCGGATGGCACGGGCGTCCGCGATTACATCCACGTGGTCGATCTGGCCGCTGGACACCTCAAGGCTCTGAAAAAGCTGGACGAGCCGAAATGCTTCGCCGTCAATCTCGGCACAGGGCAGGGCTACAGCGTCCTTGATGTCGTCAAGGCGTTCGAGCATGTCTCCAACCGCCAGATCAATTACGAAATCGCACCGCGTCGTCCGGGCGACGTTGCCGAATGCTACGCCGATCCAACTTTTGCCAATGATTTCCTCGACTGGTCGGCTGAAAAGAACTTGCGCGAGATGTGTCAGGACATGTGGAACTGGCAGGCAAAAAATCCCAATGGTTATGAATAGATCGGCGTCACGCGCTCATCGCAAGTAAATCCCGGAAAAGTGAAGCAGACAGGTCTGTTTTCGATCCACCAATGGTTGAAAACAGGCCCGATGCGTTTAATAAACAGGCCCCGCAAAATGGGCTTATGTCCCTGAATATCCCTGTTTCATGGATACGAAACGGCGCCCAATTTCCTAAAAGGCGCGCCGAACAAGATTGGACGAAAGAATGCGCTTCCTGCCGGATAAATTCACCACAATGTTGATCGCCACAATTCTGCTGGCATCGGTGCTCCCGGTACAGGGCGAGTTTGCCGAATGGTTCGGCATGGCGACAAAAGTGGCCGTCGGTCTTCTTTTCTTCCTGCATGGAGCGCGGTTGTCGCGCGAAGCCGTTATTTCAGGCATCACCCACTGGAAGCTGCATCTCGTGGTCTTCCTGTCCACTTTCGTGCTGTTTCCGATTCTGGGCCTCACAGCGGGATGGGTTATTCCGGGCCTCGCACAATCGGCCTTCTATACCGGCATTCTCTACATCTGCGTTCTGCCTTCGACGGTCCAGTCATCCATCGCATTCACATCGATGGCGGGTGGCAATGTGTCCGCGGCGATTGTCTCGGCTTCTGCGTCGAATATTTTCGGCATGTTTCTGACGCCACTGCTGGTGGGCTTGCTTTTTGCTGTGCAAAGCGGAGGAGGCGGCATCTCTCTCGATGCGTTTGAATCTATTCTGCTGCAATTGCTGCTGCCCTTCGTTCTGGGTCAAATCCTGCAGCCCTGGATCGGCAATTTCATGCGGCGCAACAGCAAGCCGCTCAGCTTCGTGGATCGCGGTTCGATCCTGATGGTCGTCTATCTGGCTTTCAGCGAAGCCATCGTGGAAGGCCTTTGGAAATCGGTCTCCTGGGACGATCTGGTGATGATGGTCGGTGTCAACATCGTGCTGCTGATTGCCGTCCTGTTGATTACCTGGTACGGCAGCAAGCGACTGGGTTTCAATCGCGCTGATTGCATAACCATCCTGTTTTGCGGCTCCAAGAAAAGCCTTGCCAGTGGTGCGCCGATGGCTAGTGCCATTTTCGCGAGCGCCAATGTCGGCAGTATTGTGCTACCATTGATGCTGTTTCATCAGATACAGCTTATGGCTTGCGCGGTGATTGCGCGAAAACTGGCCGATCATAAATAAGCTGCACGACCATCAGACTTTGAAAAGGCATTACGACAATGGCGCAGACCGACGACAAATCCTTCGATGAGGACGCTCTGGCGGAAGCCTATGATCGTGCGCTTGCGCTTGAAAAGGCTGGCGATTTCGACGGCGCTGCTAAGGCCTATGAAGAAGTTCTGGCCATTGATCCCGACGATCATGGCGGCGCGACTGTGCGGCTTGCCAGCATGGGACGCGGCGCTGTTCCGCTGAAAGCTCCCGATGCTTATGTGGCAACGCTGTTCGACCAGCATGCGGAAATGTTCGACACAATTCTCGTGGACCAGCTTGGTTACGACGTGCCGCTGCAATTGCGCGAAATATTGCTGGAGATCGATGACGAGTTTCATCGTGACCGTATGCTCGATCTTGGCTGCGGTACGGGCCTTTCCGCCGATGCGCTCGACGACATGGCGACGCACAAGACCGGTGTGGACATTTCTGAAAACATGATCGAAGTCGCTTTTGAAAAAGGTGATTACGACGCGCTTTTCGTCGGCGAAGCGGTACGCTTTCTGGAAACCACCGCCGAGGACAATTGGGACCTCATCGTGGCAACCGACGTGCTGCCTTATATGGGCGAACTGGATCGGTTCTTTGCAGGCGTGGCGACGCAACTGGAGCCGGACGGCTATTTTGGCTTCTCCAGTGAAACGCAGGACGATACGCGCTTTGCGGGCCGGGCGTTTATGGTCGGCGATTATCAGCGTTTCGCGCATGCAAAATCATACGTGACAGCAATGCTGGATGCGCACGGCATGGACTGCATCCGCTGTGAAAACATCACCGTGCGTAGCGAACAAGGATCGCCGGTTCCCGGACATCTTTACGTCGCGCGACGTCGCTGACATTTCGATCCAGCGTGGTTGAACTGAACCACGCTAGATCGCTTGATGACGGTTGGCGTAATTGTCTGGTTCATCGAATAGTCGTGGAGCTGGACGTGCTTTCACATCGCCGTTTCATGAACATGATTGTTCCATAATCTATCTTATGTGATCGAAATATATAACAGGGGTGGGTTCTAGCTTGAAGTGCGACTGACCTACGATGGCCATACCGATCTGACCTGCGATATGGGCCTGACACCAACGGCATATCGTTCAATTCGAAACGCGAGAATCCATCAGTGCTCGTACCCTCACTCACTTCGCCGCGCCGAGATATTTGGCCCTCAGCTTTGCGATCTCCTCGCTTTCATGCAGGCTGATGATGGCTACGCTGGCTGGTTGGACGAGTTCGCTGTGACGCGGAAATGCAAATCCGTATTTGTCCGGGCTGAATGCACCGCCGACAAGATCGAGCGGCTGATCGGTATGCTGATGCATATAATATTCCAGCACGGGACCGTCTGCGACGATTGCCGCTATCTCGTCATTGACGAGCGCGGTAACGGCTTCCGGCAAATGATCGAACGTAACGGTGGCGATGGAGCGGGATTTCAGAAACTGTTCTGCAACGCTGCCAGTTCGCACACCAACGGATTTTCTCTGCAGGTCGTTCAGGTTCGATATCCTGTTGTCGATATGCGCCACGGTCATCACGCTGGTGATCGATGATGTGACATAGGCGATAATGGCGATGCCGAAAACCATCCAGAAGGTTTGCCAGATACGTCCAATCCAACCGAACAGATTTTTGCGTGAGGTTTTGCCGGAAGTGGCAATCGAAACCACATGATGGAAACTCTCCGCCAGCCCTTCCCGCCACCGTTTCGGAAAACTTTCATCAAAACGCCTGTCGAACAGCGTCAGAAGCACCGTCGCTGCAAGAAGGATGCCCAAAATCCAGACATAGGTGGTCAGATGGCCAGCGCGGCCGAGGCGTCCGACAAGATCATCCCAGCCGGTTCCGGCCTGGGTATGCACCATGATACGCAGACCGGCATCAAACCATGGATAGGTAAAATCGGCGACCTCAGCCCGGCTTTCGGTGATGGTCAGATTGGTAACGGCTGCATCGACTTCGCCCTCGGAAACGGCCCTCATCAACGCGCCGTAGTTTTGAAATTCCACATAATGCGATGCAATATTCAGGCGTGCAGCGACGTTTTGCCAGATATCGATCGCCATGCCGGAGTAACTATTGCCCTCATTGTTGACGAAAGGTTCGCTGACATAAACGCCAACTTGCACAGGCTTTGGGGCTTGTGTCGGCCCCTGCGCATTAGCAGTTGCGCAAATCGTCAACAGAAACAAAACGAAAAAAAGAATGGATATTAGTCGATAATATAAATTATAGAATAATAATATAATCATATCCCCCGCCCCGTTATCAATTTAATATGATGCATTGAAATTTACATTGCAAATATATTTGTTTTATTTATTGAATCAATATAAGTAATATCTAATTATATTAAGATAACAAACACAAAAAACGTGACCGGCCCGACGCTTAAGGCGTGACTGATCAGGCGTTTCATCTCATCTGTGATTGACAAAATCGGCGGTTGATTAAAATCATTTCCTCACTGCGCGCATCATGAGAATGACTGAAAAGTGTATGGAGCCTGGAACGGTCTAAGACCAAAGCAGCATGTATTCGTGGTGTACATGTTGTATGACCCGACATGGGTTCCAGCGCTCGCGTTCCTGACCGGCATTTGTGGGTCTTGACGCATATTAAACGGGCATTCCCGGCCCGCTGGCTGGATGGGATAGAAGGTAGAGTTATAGATGTTGGAAGCACGTATTCGAAACGCTTCGCTACGAGAAAAGATCATCACGCCTGAGCAGGCGGCCAGCCTCATTAAGGATGGCATGATCGTCGGCATGAGCGGCTTTACCCGCGCCGGTGACGCCAAGGCAGTTCCGGTTGCCATGGCCGCGCGTGCGGCAACCGATCCTTTTCAGATCACGCTGATTACCGGCGCTTCGCTTGGACATGACGTCGACAAGATCCTGACCGAAGCCCATGTGCTTGCGCGCCGTATGCCGTTTCAGGTCGACCGTACCCTGCGTTCCGCGATCAATCGCGGTGAGGTCATGTTCATCGACCAGCATCTGTCGGAGACGGTCGAGCAGCTGCGTTCCAACCAGATCGGCCCGATCGATTATGCTGTTGTCGAGGCGCTGGCGATCACCGAAAGCGGTGGCATCATTCCGACCACGTCGGTCGGCAATTCGGCAAGCTTTGCCATCCTGGCCGAGAAGGTGATCGTCGAGGTCAATCTCAATCAGCCTATGGCGCTTGAGGGCCTGCACGACATCTATATTCCGACGAAGCGCCCTACCCGCGACCCCATCCCGGTCACGGCCTGCGACAGCCGCGTCGGCCTGCCCTATATTCCGATTCCGGTCGAGAAAATTGCCGGTATCGTCATTACGCAGGAAAACGACAGCGCCTCGACGGTCGAACCTGCCGACAGCGAAACCGTTGCCATTGCCACCCACCTGATCAATTTTCTTAAGCAGGAAGTGGAGCATGGCCGTCTCGATCTGACACTGAACCCGCTTCAGGCCGGCATTGGCACCATTGCAAACGCTGTGCTCAACGGTTTTGCCGATAGCCCTTTCCACAATCTGCGTATGTATAGCGAAGTGCTGCAGGACAGCACCTTCGAGCTTTTCGATGCTGGAAAGCTGGACTACGCCTCCGGTGCATCGATCACGCTCAGCCCCGCCGTCGGCGAGCGCGTCTTTAACAATATCGACCGCTATCGCGACAAGCTGATCCTGCGCCCGCAGGAAATCAGCAACCACCCGGAAGTCATTCGCCGCCTCGGCATTATCGGCATCAACACCGCGCTTGAGTTCGATATTTATGGCAATGTGAATTCCACCCATGTCGATGGCACACATATGATGAACGGTATTGGCGGCTCGGGTGATTTTGCGCGCAATGCTTATATCTCGATCTTCGTCAGCAAGTCCGAAGCCAAAAATGGCGCCATTTCGTCTATCGTTCCGATGGTCACCCATGTGGACCACACCGAACATGACGTCGATATTCTGGTGACCGAACAGGGGCTCGCCGATTTGCGCGGCCTCGCCCCGCGTGAGCGCGCCCGTGTGATCATCCACAATTGCGCGCATCCGGATTATCGCGACCAGCTCAATGATTATTTCGAGCGCGCCTGCGCGCGTGGCGGCCACACGCCACACCTTCTGGAAGAAGCTTTCAGCTGGCACACACGCCGTCGCGAAAGCGGCACCATGAAGCAGGGATAATATTCTTCTGCGGGTGGCGGTAGTTCAAATCCAGCCACCCTTCGCCCTTCCCGCTCGCAGTTCCAGCGGAACTTTCTCTACGTCGAAACGTTATCCGGCATATCGTTTTCCAACGGGAGACGAGAATGCTGCGAAAGGACTTGGGCTCTTGCACCAGCCTTTTCGCTTAACGTTCAGTCTGACGTTCTGGAGGAGCGGCGGTCAGACGGTAAGAACAATGCGCCGTTCCAGTAAGGGTCAGAACAGCTATGTCCATCCTCATCGGCCTTCTGATAACAATTCTTGTTATCTTCCTCGTGCTTTATCTCATCAACATGCTGCCACTGGATGCGAAGGTGAAACAGATCGCTCAAGTTATCGTGATCATCATCGGCATCATCTCGCTGCTGAAATACCTCGCTGTCTTCTGACGACCACCGCCTTACCGGTTCACAACCGGAAATCTCCAAACGTTATGCACTGCCCGGATAAGACGAGTTTTTTCGAAGCGTCCTTGCCATCTGTACGCCTCGGAAGGCTCGTCTTCGTCGCTTGAGCATGGTTCGAAAAGCACGAAGCTGTTTCGGATAAAATGTGCGCAAAAGCCAAAGATTATAGGGATTACGGTGATTCAACTTTCGCTGAAACTGCTCCGGGCGGTTGTTTCCGTCCCTTGCTTATGTTAGCCATTTCAAAGCGAATATATCCTTCGAAAATCCCGATACCTCCCCCGCTCTTGTTGTCTTTTTGCTTACCCGCACGAGGACAACTAAAACCTTAAATTGTGTCTTTCGGGGTACGCTTCTTGGAAAAGTTGCATCCGGGCTTTTTGGTATCTTTTCCTTACGAGCAGTTGCTCTTATAAGCCGTTCAATCAATTGCTCCCTTAACGTAAGGTTTCGAGTGGCAAACAGATAATCCTGATCCGGGGACGGGGAGTAAGGAAATGAAGGCAGCTTTATGGAAAGCAGGAGTGATAACCCTTTCTGTCGTGCTGTTTTCTGTCACGCTGACCTGGACTGCTGCCGCCCTGTCTGGTGAAAGACCTGGGATTGTGGCGCTGGCGCTCAGCTCTGGAATTCCCTTTGCCACGGCTTTTCCGTCACTCGCTTATATTTTCCGGCAGCATAACAGGCTGAAAGACGCCTATACCCAGCTTGAGAGAGCGCATGTTGAATTGCAGGCGCGCGCGCGCGTCGATCACATGACGGGATTGCTCAATCGCGAAGCGCTTTTCGACGCCATGAAAGTCAGCCGGTCGCGTATTGAAACAGGTGTACTGATGGTGATCGATGCCGACCACTTCAAAGCCATCAACGATACGTTCGGCCACAGCGCCGGCGACCGTGCTTTAAAGCTGATTGCTTTTGCCCTGCAAAACGTGACGCGTAAAGGCGATCTGGTCGGGCGCATCGGCGGCGAGGAATTCTGCGTCTTCCTGCCGGGCGCCAGCAGCGAAACCGGCGTGCGCGTAGCGCAGCGCATCCGCACGGAAGTGGAAGGTACGCCCTTTCACTCGACCGAATATCAGGTCTATCCGCTGACGATCAGCATCGGCGTGGCTTCCGCTCCAAAAACCGAAACCAATTCGCAAGTGATGAGCCGCGCCGACCGCTGCCTGTATATGGCCAAGCAACGCGGACGCAATTGCGTGGTGCTGGATGAAGAAAGCGCTCGACTGGCGAGCGCTTCAGTTGTCTCTATCAACAGTGGTCGCGAAATAGCGCGCAGCTGATATTCGGTGAGCTATTCAACCCAAGGGATAACTTCTTCCTCCGACCAGCCGACCGGAACAAAACCCATCTTCTGATAGAGCTGCAAAGCGCGCGGGCTGTCGAGCGTATTGGTATGGATCGCAATTTTCTGCGGCCCGTGCGCCCAGGCCGCCGAGATTGCTTCACTGAGAAAGAACTTGCCAAGCCCCCGCCCCTGAAATTCGGGCATCAGGCCAAAATAGAGGATTTCTGCCGTTTCCGGCATGGCTGTCAGATCGAGTTCCACAAAACCGGCTGGATTGCCATCGGCATAAAGCACGTGAATTTCACTCGTATCGGCGTGGATAATGTCGGCCACTTCCGCATCGCTCTGCACGCGGCGCATCATCCAGTGATGCTGCCGCCCCACCTGCTCGTAAAGATAGCGATAGAAATGCACCGGCATGCCGCTCGCCCGCATGATGGCGAGCCGCAAACCAGAGGGAACCGGCACGGAAATCGCCGGTCGCGACTGCATTTCCAGATGCGTAATGCGGGCTTTCAGCTTTTCGACCATGATCAGTCGGCTTCGCCCGTCACTACCGGGGTATCCTGCCTGCTACCCCATTCGCTCCAGGAACCGTCATAAAGCCGGTTATCCTTATGGCCGAGCGAGGCCAGCGCCAGCATGATGACCGCCGCCGTGACACCAGAGCCGCAGCTTGTGACGACAGGCTTGGTGAGATCGACGCCAGCCTTGTCGAAAATTGCGCGCAGACTATCCAGATCCTTCAGCTCGCCGTTCTCCGACAGCGTACCGACTGGAACATTACGTGCGCCCGGCATATGACCGGAGCGCATGCCCGCGCGCGGTTCGGCGTCGCGACCGGTAAAACGTCCGGCAGCGCGCGCATCGGCAATCTGAGTACGGCGTTCATCGACGAGTTCCCGCATTTCGGCAAAATCGACGACGCCAGCCGGATCGAAAGCAGGCGTGAACAGCGTCGCCGCAATCTTCGTCGGTTCGTCGGTCACGGGATATCCTGCTGCCTTCCAGCCATCGAAACCGCCATCGAGAACGAAGACGTTTTTAACGCCCATGATGCGGAACATCCACCAGACACGCGGTGCCGCAAACATGCCGGGCCCATCATAGACCACCACGGTTTCATCTGCCATGATGCCCATGGCGCCGACATGCTGCGCGAAGAGTTCGGGCGATGGCAAAGTGTGCGGCAGGCCAGAATCCTTGTCGGCGATCACGTCCTGATCGAAGAACACTGCGCCCGGAATATGCGCCCCATGATACTCTTCAAGGCCATTGCGTCCCGCCGCAGGCAGATACCAGGATGCATCCACAATGGCGATGCCCGGCTTTTCCAGCCGCTCCTTCAACCAGTCACGTGAAACGACAAATGCGCTTTTCTCAGCCATAGTCAAAACTCCTGTATGCTCACGCGTCCGGCAAAGCACCGAAGCGGATACGAAAACGGCGGTTTTCCTTGCCCTTTTTCTCGATCTTGCCGATATGGATTTCGCCCACTTCCTGCGTTTCGGACACATGGGTGCCGCCGCATGGCTGGGAATCCACCGCGCCATTTTCACCAATGGCGACAAGCCGGATGCGTCCGAGCCCGACAGGCGGGCGGACATTCTTCGATTTCACAATATCAGGATTGGCGAGAAATTCTTCATCGCTGATCCAGTTGATCGAAACCGGATCGTTGGCCTTGACCAGTTCCATGATCTTTTCGGTCACGAATTCCTTCGTGTAGGTCGGATCGGGCAGATCGAAATCGACACGGCTTTCATCCTCGCCCACCGCAGCACCGGTGATCGGAAACGGACAGGCGACTGACAACAGATGGCAGGCAGTGTGCATGCGCATCAGCTTATAGCGGCGCGGCCAGTCGATATGCAGGACGAGTGTTTCACCGACTGTCGGCACGGCCTGACCTTCGCCGGGCACGTGGACGATTTCATTCTTGTTTTCGCCGGTAACGGTCGCGGTAATCTCGATCCGCGATCCATCGGCGCGCTCGAAAAAGCCGATATCCCCCGGCTGTCCGCCGGAGGTCGCATAGAAATTCGTCTGGTCGAGAATAATGCCGCCGGTGTCGGTAATGGCGAGAACCTTGCCCTCCGCCGTTGAAAGATAGGAATCTTCACGGAAAAGCGCATCGGTCTCATAGGCCATTGTTTTATTCCTCGAACGGTATGTCTATCTCGGTTTTCGTTTCCAGCCAGCCCGGCACCGGCAGGTTCTTGCCGCGCAGGAAGGATGGATTGAACATTTTCGACTGGTAACGATTACCATAGTCGCAAAGCACCGTCACAATTGTGTGGCCCGGACCGAGATCTTTTGCAAGCCGGATCGCACCGGCGATGTTGATGCCAGAAGAACCGCCAAGGCAAAGCCCCTCATTCTCCACGAGATCGAACACAACGTCGAGCGCGTCGGCATCCGCAACGCGATAGGAGAAATCAGGTGTGAACCCTTCCAGATTGGCCGTGATACGCCCCTGCCCGATGCCTTCGGTGATCGAATCGCCCTCGGCTTTCAATTCGCCGGTCGTGTAATAGGAGTAAAGTGCCGCGCCATAAGGATCGGCGAGCGCGATCTTGATGTCGCGATTGTGTTCCTTCAAACCAAAGGCCGTCCCGACAAGCGTACCGCCCGATCCGACCGCCGCCACGAAACCGTCGACCTTGCCATTGGTATCGCGCCAGATCTCCGGCGCAGTGGTCTCGATATGCGCCTGACGATTGATTGGATTATCGAACTGGTTGGCCCAGATCGCGCCATTCGGTTCGGTTTTGGCGAGCTGTTCGGCCAGCCGCCCCGACAGTCGTACATAATTGTTGGGATTGCGATAAGGCGCTGCCGGAACTTCGATGAGTTCCGCTCCGAGCAGACGCAGCGCATCCTTCTTTTCCTGGCTCTGCGTTTCCGGAATGACGATGACCGTGCGATAGCCGAGCGCCTTGGCAACGAGCGTCAGGCCAATGCCGGTATTGCCTGCCGTGCCCTCAACAATGACACCGCCGGGGCGAAGCAGGCCGCGCTTTTCGGCGTCACGGATAATGTAAAGCGCCGCGCGGTCCTTGACCGACTGTCCCGGATTGAGGAATTCAGCCTTGCCGTAAATCTCGCAACCGGTGATTTCGGAAGCCTTCTTGAGACGAATCAATGGCGTGTTACCGATTGCGTCTAGAACCGATTGGAGCATAGCTTCCATCCTTCATCTTGGGCCGAATTGTTTGCCCGGAAAGTATGAGGAACTGCCCTGCCCTTCAAGGAAGGATGGAATAATTTTCCACACCAACTGGCAAACTCAATCCACAAAAGGCCATCCCAAAAGAAAAAGCCGCCCGAAATGGGCGGCTTTTGTAAAAGATGTTCCGAAAGACGGTTACGCAGCGCGCTGACCACCGCCGCCATTGCCTGTGCGGCGCTTGCGGCGGAATGGGCGCTTTGCCTTCGGTGCAGCTTCGCCAGTCGCATTGGCATGACCACCTGCGGAAGCGTGGTTGCCCCCACGATGTTCGCCCGGCTTCTGCGCTGGGCGACGATGCTGCTGCGGCGACGGGCCCTTGCGGTGCTGCGTCTTCTGCGGTTTGTCTTCGCCCACAATCGAAATGCGCGGCGCTGCCGTTGGCGCCGGAGCAAGCTTGACCGGAGCCTCCTTGATCGGAAGCTTGGTGCGGGTCACACGTTCTACTGCACGCAGCTTCGAATCCTCGGTCGCCTGATCGTACAGGGTGATCGAAGCGCCGCTTGCGCCATTGCGCCCGGTGCGACCGATACGATGCACGTAAGTTTCCGGCTCGTCAGGAAGGTCGTAGTTGACGACATGGCTGATGCCGGGAACATCAATACCGCGCGCGGCGATGTCGGTCGCAACCAGAATGCGTAATGTGCCATCGCGGAAACCGTTCAGCGCGCGCTGGCGGGCATTCTGCGACTTGTTGCCGTGAATGGCCGCAACGTCGAACTTGTCGCGCTCAAGGTGGCGCACAACCGCATCCGCACCATGCTTGGTGCGGGTGAAGACGATGACCGAGCGCATGTTCTTGTCGGCCAGCAGAGCCGACAGAAGACGGCGCTTTTCCTTGGTCGGCACAGGATGCACAACCTGGGTGATTTCGGCAGCCGTCGTGCCCTGCGGCGCAACTTCCACACGAACCGGATCACGAAGCAGGCTACCCGCAAGCGCCGCGATTTCCTTCGGCATGGTTGCCGAAAAAAGCGCGGTCTGGCGGTCGGCATGAGTTGCCTTGGCAATACGCTTCACATCGTTGATGAAGCCCATATCGAGCATGCGATCGGCTTCATCGAGCACCAGCCAGCGGGTCTGCGAAAGGTCAACCAGACCTTCGCGCATCAGATCCGTCAGACGGCCCGGCGTTGCGATCAGCACGTCAATGCCGGGCGCGATACGCTTGATCTGCGTCAGCTTCGATACGCCACCGAGCACGAGCGCAGTCGAGATATGCGCACTCTTGGAAACATTGCGGATCGTCTGTTCAATCTGGACGGCCAGCTCGCGGGTCGGTGCGAGGACAAGCGCACGCGCCGTCTTCGGGCGGCGCTTATCGCCCAGACCGATGATCTTTTGCAGGATCGGCAGGCTGAAAGCCGCGGTCTTGCCCGAGCCGGTCTGCGCAATGCCGAGAATGTCCTTGCCTTCCAGCTGCGGCGGGATGGCCTGCGTCTGGATCGGCTTCGGTTCGGTCATGCCAGCAGCTTCGACACCTTTAAGCAAAACGCCGGTGACGCCAAGAGCGGCAAAGCCGCTCGTATTTTCATTTGTCAATTCAATCTCTTTCGGCGGCACCGCACATCTGCGATCCGCTTTCAATGCCGGGAAAGCGCAACTTGCCCGAGCCAAATCTGTTTTTATGATAACGACGGGACGCCGGGAAAACCCCTGGCGACTTGCGCAGCCGTGCCCGAGCAAATCTCAGGTCCCCTCCGTTTCCAGACCATTCCGGAAGACAAAGGTGTGACGCAACAAGTCCAATGCCGGGAAAGCCGACAACTAACGTCGGCCCATGCGCCTGCCGCCCATATGGGGTGGTTTGAGCAAAAAAGCAAATGATTTCGTTTTCGCGTCTGATCCAAAAGCCATCATGCCGGTCTGCAAATGGCAATTTCTGCGCTTCCGGTGCTCACGTACGTTCAAGTACGCTGCGCTCCGGTTCTCGAAATCACCATTTTCGCCATGGCCTGTCGCCTTTTTGATTCAGACGCTTAGCTCCGGTTCAAATGATGAAATCAGCTAGAACCTGATTATCCGTAATGTCCTGATAAGCCCAACCGGCTTCACCGAATTTCTTTTCCAGGAGCTTGAAATTCGCGGCATCCTTCGTTTCGATGCCGATCAGCACCGAGCCGAAATTGCGCGCCGATTTCTTCAGATATTCGAAGCGGGCAATATCATCTTCCGGCCCCAGCAGATCGAGGAACGAGCGCAATGCGCCCGGACGCTGCGGGAAGCGGAAAATGAAGTATTTCTTCAAACCTTCAAAGCGAAGCGCCCTTTCGCGCACATCCGGCAGGCGTTCGAAATCAAAATTCCCGCCCGAAACGACAATCACGATGCGCTTGCCCTTGATTTCGCTTTTCTTGAAATCCTTCAGCGCGTCTATGCCCAAAGCGCCCGCTGGCTCCAGCACCACGCCCTCAATATTGAGCATTTCAATGATGGTCGCGCAGAGACGGTTTTCCGGAACCGTTATGACAGACTTTGCGTCGAAGCCTTTGAGAAGCTTGAAGTTTTCTTTGCCGATCTCGGCAACCGCCGCCCCGTCAACAAAATTATCGACATGGGCAAGCTTGATGCGCTTGCCGGCCTCAAGGCTGCCTTTCAGGCTTGCGGCGCCCTTCGGTTCGACAAAGCGAAACGCGGTTTTCCAGCCGAGATCGGAAATATACTGCGTCACGCCACCGGAAAGCCCGCCGCCGCCCACCGGCAGCAGAACCAGATCGGGCTTTTTGCCCTCCGGTAGCTGCCTTTCGATTTCCAAAGCGACGGTTGCCTGTCCTTCCACGATACCCGGATGGTCGAATGGCGGCACCATGACACCGTTGTTGCTGGCCGCAAATTCCTGCGAAGCGGCATAACAAACGTCGAAAATATCGCCGACCAGCTTGATTTCAATGAATTCAGCACCGAAAGCGCGGGTCTTGTCGATTTTCTGCTGCGGCGTGGTCACCGGCATGAAAACAACACCCTTGCGACCGAAATGGCGGCAAACGAAAGCGAAACCCTGCGCGTGATTGCCTGCCGAAGCGCAGACGAACACCGCGTTCTCATCAGTCGTTTTCACTGCCTTGGAAATGAAATTGAAAGCGCCACGAATCTTGTAGGAGCGCACCGGCGTCAGATCTTCGCGCTTCAACCAAATCTCCGCACCATATTTGCGGGAGAGATAATCGTTGAGCTGCAATTGTGTCTCGGGGAAAAGCGCACGCATTGCCTTTTCGGCCTGAGCCACGGATTTGACGAAGGCGGTCATACTTAAACTTTCTTCATTCCTACTCGATAGGGCTTATCGCTATACGGGTTTGCCCATGCAAACAAGGATGAAGCTATAAGCTTGGATGCAACTGCAATAATTAAAGCGATGGCGTCTCTTTTCTATTTTAGAACATGCAGATATTCGGAAATTCGCTGTTATTGCTGACAAGCTTTCTGTCTTGAAATCATCGCGCAAATCATGACATAGAAATCCAGTCGCTGCGGTCGTGGCGAAATTGGTATACGCAACGGACTTAAAATCCGTCGCCTTTTAGGCTTGCGGGTTCAAGTCCCGCCGACCGCACCACAATTTTTCATACGCAAAAGCCGCCGTGTTTTCTCGGCGGCTTTTGTTTTAATCAGATATCTCAGCCGTGCAGCTTGGCGGTGATTTCTGCAACACGCTTGCCCTGAAAACGCGCGCCTTCCAGTTCCTGTTCGGATGGTTGGCGCGAGCCGTCGCCATCTGCCGTCGTCGTCATGCCATAGGGCGCCCCGCCGCGCACGACATCATTGCCCATCTGCCCCTGATAGGCATAGGAAAGCGGCACGATGATCATGCCATGATGCTGCAACTGCCACTGCGCCGAAATCAGCGCGAGTTCCGCGCCGCCATGTTGCGTCGCCGTTGAAACCATCACCGAGCCAACCTTGTTGAGCAGCGCGCCCTTTGCCCACAGACCACCGGTCTGATCGAGAAAATTCTTCATCTGCGAGGCCATCATGCCATAGCGGGTCGCCGTGCCCAATATAATGGCGTCATATTCGACCAGATCGTTCGGCGATGCGATGGGTGCGTCCTGATCGACCTTGTAATGCGAGGCCTTGGCGACTTCGAGCGGCACCAGTTCGGGCACCCGCTTGATCGTGACCTCTGCGCCGCCTTCGCGCGCACCTTCTGCCGCAGCCTTGGCCATCTGCTCCATATGTCCATAGGACGAATAGTACAGCACCAGAACCTTTACCATCTGACGTCTCCGTTTTCGATTTTACGGAACCCCTTTTCCGCATTCACTCAACTAGAGAGCATTTTCATTTTGGAAAGGTGGACCAAGGGAGGAACATTTTGCCTTTTGCGAAAACCGGTTGCGGCTGGGTGCGGCTGAGGCTTAACTGTCGCCAGATTGAAATGGAGTCTGGGTATGACCGACACTTCGCAGCAGGCCGTCAGGGCTGCAATGCTCGCCATTGGCGACGAACTTCTTTCCGGGCGCACCAAGGATAAGAATATCGGGCATCTCGCCGATCTGCTGACGGCTGCGGGCATTGACCTCAAGGAAGTGCGGATCGTGCCGGACGAGGAAGACGCCATCGTTGCCGCCCTCAATGCCCTGCGTTCGAACTATGATTATGTCTTTACGTCTGGCGGCATCGGCCCCACCCATGACGACATCACCGCCGACGCTGTATCGAAAGCCTTTGGCGTGCCCTGCATCTATGATGAAAAAGCCATGAAGCTTCTCGGCGACAATTATGCGCGGCGGGGTCTGGAATTCACCGATTCCCGCAAGCGCATGGCCCGCATGCCAGAGGGTTCGGAACATATCGACAATCCGGTTTCTGCTGCACCGGGCTTTCATATCGGCAATGTTTATGTGATGGCGGGCGTGCCGTCCGTGTTTCAGGCCATGCTCGACAATGTTCTCCCTACGCTGCGGACCGGGCGCAAGCTGTTGTCGCGCGCGGTGCATTGCCCGTTCGGCGAAGGCGTCATCGGCGCGCCACTGGCCGAAATCCAGAAGCAGAACCCTGATACGATCATCGGTTCCTATCCGAAATTCGAAGGCGGGCGCTTCAGCACCGAACTCGTGGTGCGCGGCAGCGATCCGCAAAAGATTGATGCGGCAGTTGTCGAAATTGAAGCCATGATTGCCGGGCTGGTGGCTTCTGGCGCAAGCTGACAACTCTTTATGCCTTGCAACCTTTTGCCTACGCAACGCGTTGCTTTCTATGCTAAAATGGAAACACAGCTGGAAGGAGATCGGTCATGACCTACAAAACGGTGGTTGCCTATTCCCGGAGCGAGGCTGAACTGAAGCGGGTTCTGTCCGCCGTCGCGCTTTTGATGCGAAAAGTGCCCGACCTTCATGTCATCGGCCTCTATTCCATCCCCTCTCCCATCGTCTATGCCGATCCCAACGGCTTTATCGATCCAGGCATGTTCGAGCTGCACGACAAGCAGCACAAGGAACTCTCCGAGCGGCTGAAACACGTCTTTGAAGAAGAAATGCGCCGTCAGGATGCGCATTTCGAATTTCGTATCACCCGCTCGGAAACCGGCACCGCCGCTGATGGCGTGTTGACCTCCTGTCTCGGCGCGGAATTGCTGGTCGCGGGCCAGCCGGACCCCGATGATCCGGCTACCAATGACGAAACCGCCGACACGATTGTCTTCAATGCGAGCTGCCCTGTGCTGCTCGTGCCCTACGCACCCGTCTTGCCGCAATTGTCCCTTGACCGGATCGTCGTTGCCTTCAACGGCAAAAGAGAGGCCGCGCGCGCCGCTTTCGATGCGCTGCCCTTGATGAAACAGGCTGGACGGACGGAAATCGTCTGGGTCGATCCGCCGGAAGCCGAGGGCGAGGACGAAGCGCTCGCCGGAACCGAATTGGCCGAATCCATCGCCCGCCATGGCATTGAGGTCAACGTGACGCCGCTCGCCTCGCATGGGCGCTATGCGCAGGATGCGCTGCGGGAGCACATCGTTGCGGAACGTGCCGATCTGCTCGTCATGGGCGCCTATAGCCATTCGCGCCTGCGCGAGCTTGTTTTCGGTGGAGTGACGCGATCCATGCTGAATGACCTCCCCGTCCTGACACTGTTTTCTCGGTGACATGTCCGCTCATTCAGAGCGGGCAATTATCCCCAATTGGTGGCAATGAACGCCTTCAAGCCATAACAGACTTGCAAGATCGGTGTTTTTGCGGTTATCAGCACTACCCGGCGCTGACTGTGCCGGGTTGAAGAAACCTTTTCATAGTATTGCAGCCCCTATTATGGTGGGCGCAGATGGCGAAAGCGAAGGTCTACACAGTTCAGCGCGCTTGACGGTGGTCATCGCGCATTTTTGGTTTAGCCAGTCTGTGGCCACAGCCCACGGACTGTTCGATGGAGCGTTTCGATGTCCTTGCCCGATAAAGCCTTTCCCGTATCCTGGGATCAGTTCCACCGCGATGCCCGCGCGCTTGCCTGGCGCATTTCCGGCATGGGGCACGATTGGCGTGCGATCGTCGCCATTACGCGCGGCGGTCTGGTGCCTGCGGCCATTATCTGCCGTGAACTCGGCATCCGCCTGATTGAAACCGTCTGCATTGCCTCCTATCACGACTACACGTCGCAGGGCGAAATGCAAATTCTGAAGGGTATCGGCGACCAGCTTCTGGAAAATGGCGGTGAAGGCGTGATCGTCGTCGACGACCTCACCGATACCGGCAAGACGGCCGCAATCGTGCGCGAGATGATGCCGAAGGCGCATTTTGCAACGGTTTATGCCAAGCCGAAAGGCCGTCCGCTGGTCGATACATTCGTGACCGAGGTATCGCAGGACACTTGGATCTATTTCCCGTGGGATATGGGCTACACCTATCTGGAACCGATTGCAGGCGACAAGCGCGGATAGTTTTCGCTTAGCGCGCGTCCCGAAAAGTGTGAAACGGATTTCGGACATAAGGCGCGTTATGACAAACTGTTAGAGTGCCGATCTGATCCAATCAGATTGAAACGCGCTCTAACGCCCGATAGTAAATTCTAAATGCCAGCCTTACCGGCTGGCATTTTTTATTGTCCGTCACTGTTATCGCCCCAAGACCATTCAGAATGGAGGGATTTCTCAAAAAACCACGAAAGTTTTCAAGGATGTGCGAAAACGAAAAAAAGCGAAAACAAAAAAATGATATTTTTGCCGTATTCACGTGCTATAGAAAGCACATGAAATGACGCTGATCGCGCTCAGGTTCGGCGTTCGAAAACGATACGCCTCTCCTGTATTTTAATAGTAGCTTTAAAATAAAGGGCTTTTTTCCCCTTTGTAAGAACTGTTGCGTATTTGATCAGTTGTTATTTTGGCGAATCGTTCCATTTTAAGGAAAAGAGGGAAACCAGCAGTGAAGACGGCAGCCAAACAACTTATCGCAACGGAAAAGCGTATTCTTACGCCTTCTGGCCGTTTGCAGCAGGTTGCAGCCCTTGTCTACCGCCGCGAAATGGATGCCCTTCAGGTTCTCGTTATCACAAGCCGTGGCACGGGCCGCTGGATCATCCCCAAAGGTTGGCCGCAAGTCGGTCGCACGCTTGCGGAAACAGCCTTGCGCGAAGCCTTCGAAGAAGCAGGCATACGCGGCGATGTCTCCCCGGAACCCATTGGCAGCTATAATTACTGCAAGATGGATATGCCGCCCGAGCGGATCAACCAGTTTTCGGTGGCCGTTTACGCCGTCCGTTTCACCGGCCAGGAAAAAAGCTGGCCGGAACGGGATCAGCGCATCTGCGAATGGGTTTGCCCGCACGAAGCCGCCCGGCGCGTCGAAGAGACAGAGTTGAAGCAGATTCTTCTCCGTTTCGGTGATTCGGGTATGGTCGTCGCCGCCGAATAGCAGCGTCGTTTCCCCCTCAACGCTTTTTATCCATCGTCATTCGGCTTTGATGCGGCGTTTCCTGCGGCTATTCCAGCCATAGGGCCGTATGATCCCCGTGGGCATCACGCTGACGGTGAAAATCGCGAGCGTCCAACGGCGGCATTTTTCGGCAATTGCAGCGTGAATGGCGGGGCCGGAAGAGGCATTTTGCTCAAAGCTTGCATTAGCAAGCGGCTTGATCCTGCTGTTTTTGCAAAATAATTGCCCTCCATATTTGGTTAAAAAGAGGTAAAAGCGTTTTAGCCGGCTTCGTTCACAAAAGCTTCTCTTCTCCCCGTTATCCACATTCGCCCCCAGCGACTGACGCACAATATCTAGCGTTAGACGCCTTACAACAAACCAATGCTTGACGCTCGCAGCCGAGTCGTTTTTTATGAACTTATCGTTGCGTAAGTGGCGTGGCCGGGCGTCTGAATAGCCGGTCTTTCTTTCAGGTTAGTCAAGTTCTGGAACGGGCGTTGCGCTTATTCAGCGTAGTTGTCGCTCCGGACTTCGTCGTGCCCGAATTCCGGGTCGGACCGCCTTTGGAGAAGCAGATGCAGCCACATGACGAAAGAGCGTTAACACTAGATTTAGTATTTGCGCTCATGCTTCTTACAAGATAGAGTATTTTTCGATCTGCTGATTTGTTGGTTTGCAATGCCCTGACGAGGATGGTTTCGACTGCCTTGGGGTGTTTTGTTGCGCGCCGGATACGGCAGAAGCAGGATTTTGGGGCCCCGGATATCTGCCGGTGTCCTCACCAAGAAGCCCTTCCCCGCAGTTGGGCTTTCGAAACAGAGACGCGGTACAGACAGCACGTGGCAGGCCATGGTGGAAACTCACCCTTGGGGCTACTATATATAGAACGTTTGGATGGAAAAGATGAAGATCGAACGCCGTTTCACGAAAGAGAATCAGTCGGCCTATGCGGACATCGCGTTTCGGACTGCGACCAGCGAGATCAAGAATCCCGATGGATCCATCGTATTCCGCCTGGAAAACATAAATGTACCGGCTCAGTTCAGTCAGGTTGCGGCCGATATCCTTGCGCAGAAATATTTCCGCAAGGCTGGCGTGCCTGCCCAATTGAAGAAAGTCGAAGAAAACGACGTTCCGTCGTGGCTGTGGCGCTCGGTCGCCGATGAGGATGCGCTGGCGTCGCTGCCGCAGAACGAGCGTTATGGCTCCGAAATGGATGCCTGTCAGGTTTTCGACCGTCTCGCTGGCACCTGGACCTATTGGGGCTGGAAGGGCGGCTATTTCGGTTCGGAAGAAGACGCTCTCGCCTTCCGCGATGAGCTTGCCTATATGCTCGCCACACAACGCGTCGCGCCGAACAGCCCGCAATGGTTCAACACCGGCCTGCATTGGGCTTATGGCATTGACGGCCCCGGCCAGGGCCATTTCTATGTCGACTGGCAGACCGGCAAGCTGACCAAATCCAAGTCATCCTATGAACACCCGCAGCCGCATGCCTGCTTCATCCAGTCCGTCGCTGACGATCTGGTCAATGAAGGCGGCATCATGGATCTGTGGGTGCGTGAAGCGCGCCTGTTCAAATATGGCTCCGGCACAGGCTCCAACTTCAGCCATCTGCGTGGCGAAGGCGAAAAGCTTTCCGGCGGCGGCAAGTCGTCGGGCCTGATGAGCTTCCTCAAGATCGGTGACCGCGCTGCGGGCGCCATCAAGTCGGGCGGCACCACGCGCCGCGCTGCAAAGATGGTCGTTGTCGACATCGACCATCCGGATATCGAGGAATATATCGACTGGAAGGTGAAGGAAGAGCAGAAGGTTGCTTCGCTCGTCACCGGTTCCAAGATCGTCAAGCAGCATCTGGCTGCAATCATGAAAGCCTGCGTCAACTGCGAAGCAGATAATGACGATTGCTTCGATCCGTCGAAGAACCCTGCCCTGAAGCGCGAAATCAAGGCCGCGAAGAAGAACCAGGTGCCGGAAAACTACGTCAAGCGCGTGATCCAGTTCGCGCGTCAGGGCTATACGGACATTCAGTTCAAGACCTACGACACGGACTGGGACTCGGAAGCCTATCTCACCGTTTCAGGCCAGAACTCGAACAACTCCGTCTCGCTGAAGGATGAATTCCTGCGCGCCGTCGAAAACGACAGCGACTGGAACCTGACCGCACGCAAGGACGGCAAGGTCATGAAGACGCTCAAGGCGCGCGATCTTTGGGAAAAGATCGGTTATGCCGCATGGGCGTCCGCTGATCCGGGTCTGCACTACAACACCACCATGAACGACTGGCACACCTGCCCGGTCGCAGGTCCGATCCGCGCCTCCAATCCGTGCTCGGAATATATGTTCCTTGACGATACGGCCTGTAATCTGGCGTCGATCAACCTGCTCACCTATCGCAACAAGGACGGTTCGTTCGACATTGCAGCTTACGAGCACACGGCCCGCCTGTGGACCATCGTTCTCGAAATCTCGGTGATGATGGCGCAGTTCCCGTCCAAGGAAATTGCCCGCCTCTCCTACGAATACCGCACGCTCGGCCTCGGCTATGCCAATATTGGCGGCCTGCTGATGACCTCCGGTATTCCTTATGACTCCGATGAAGGCCGCGCCATCTGCGGTGCGCTGACCGCGATCATGACCGGTATTGCCTATGCAACCTCCGCTGAAATGGCGAAGGAACTGGGCACCTTCCCAAGCTACGAACCAAACGCCGAACATATGCTGCGTGTCATGCGCAACCATCGTCTGGCCGCTCATGGCAAGACGGAAGGTTATGAAGGCCTCGCCGTCAACCCGGTGGCGCTAATTGCCGAAGACTGCCCGGATCAGGATCTGATCACCCATGCCCGCGCGGCCTGGGACAAGGCGCTGGAACTTGGCGAAAAGCATGGCTACCGCAACGCCCAGTCCACCGTTATCGCGCCAACAGGCACGATCGGCCTCGTCATGGACTGCGACACGACCGGCATCGAGCCTGACTTTGCACTGGTGAAGTTCAAGAAGCTGGCCGGTGGCGGCTACTTCAAGATCATCAACCGCGCCGTGCCGGAAGCACTCCGCACGCTCGGTTATTCGGAAAGCCAGATCGCCGAAATCGAAGCCTATGCTGTCGGTCACGGCAACATCAATCAGGCACCGGGCGTCAATCCTTCGTCGCTGCGCGGCAAAGGCTTCACCGATGAGAAGATCGAAGCCCTGAATGCAGCGCTCAAGAGCGCCTTCGACATCAAGTTCGCTTTCAACAAGTGGACGCTTGGCGAAGACTTCTGCAAGGACGTGCTGAAACTCACCGACGAACAGCTGAACGACTTCTCGTTCGAAATGCTGCCAGCGCTCGGTTTCTCCAAGAAGGACATCGAAGCCGCCAACATTCACGTTTGCGGCGCGATGACCCTCGAAGGCGCACCGTTCCTCAAGGAAGAGCATTACGCGGTTTTCGATTGCGCCAATCCATGCGGCAAGATCGGCAAGCGCTATCTGTCGGTCGATAGCCACATCCGCATGATGGCTGCCGCGCAGCCGTTCATTTCGGGCGCGATCTCCAAAACGATCAACATGCCGAATGACGCGACCGTCGAGGACTGCAAGAACGCTTACATGCTGTCCTGGAAGCTGGCTCTGAAGGCCAATGCGCTTTATCGCGACGGTTCCAAGCTCTCGCAGCCGCTCAACGCAGCGCTGATCTCGGATGATGAAGACGAAGATGATGCAGTCGAAGCGCTGATCGAAGCACCGGCAGCCGCTCGTGCCGTTCAGGTGACGGAGCGCATCGTCGAGAAGGTGATCGAGAAGATCGTGCATGAGCGCGAAAAGCTTCCGAACCGTCGTCAGGGCTATACCCAGAAGGCCGTCGTCGGCGGACACAAGGTCTATCTGCGCACCGGCGAGTTCGGTGACGGGCGCCTCGGCGAAATCTTCATCGATATGCACAAGGAAGGCGCTGCTTTCCGTGCGATGATGAACAACTTCGCCATCGCCGTGTCGCTCGGCCTGCAATATGGCGTGCCGCTGGAAGAATATGTGGAGGCATTCACCTTCACCAAGTTCGAACCGGCTGGCATCGTCATCGGCAATGACGCGATCAAGACCGCAACGTCGATCATCGACTATGTGTTCCGCGAACTGGCCGTGTCCTATCTGGGCCGCAACGATCTCGCCCATGTTGACACGAGCGATTTCTCGAACACAGCGCTTGGCAAGGGCATCAAGGAAGGCAAGACCAATCTGGTCTCGACCGGCTGGACGCGCGGCTACAAGCCGACACTGGTGACCAATACGGCACCGGGCGGCAGCGAAGCCAAGGGTTCGACTGCATCGGCGCCGCAGGCTTCGAATGTCACGACTTTGAAGTCGAGTGCTACCCCGGCTGGTCGCCCGGCGACCATCGGTCTGGTGACGGAAGGTGCAACGGCTTTCAAGCGTGAGTTTGAAGAGCAGACCGCTCCGGTACAGCAGCAGGAAACCTCAGCTGCAACGGAACTGTTCTCAGACAAGGCTGCTGCCGACGCTGCTTCGGCCCGTGCTGAAAGCGCCAACTCGGCAAAGAAGCTCGAAGCGGACCGCCGCATCAAGTCGATGATGCAGGGTTACACCGGCGACAGCTGCACGGAGTGCCAGAACTTCACCATGGTGCGTAACGGCACCTGCCTGAAGTGCGACACCTGCGGCGCGACGAGCGGCTGCAGCTGATCGAGCGACGGGGGAAACCGCGAGCATTTTTATTGAGATAAAAGAGCGCCCTTCGGGGCGCTCTTTCTATTTGTGATGAGCGAAAACAAGCCGTACATTCCGTTTCGAAAACAAATGATCTTCGATAATTTGTCGGCTCATTTCCAGGGCCGACTGATCCCCAATCCGGTTCTGTGAGGACGCGATGAAAGCGATTGTCATCCACGCTGCAAAGGACTTGCGTATTGATGAGCGCGAGCTCGAGATGGCCGGTCCGGGAGAGGTTGAAATCCGTCTCGCGGCTGGCGGCATATGCGGCTCGGACCTGCATTATTACAATCACGGCGGTTTCGGCACCGTGCGCGTCAAGGAACCGATGATCCTCGGACACGAGGTTTCCGGCCATATTGCAGCACTTGGCGAAGGGGTTTCCGGGCTCGCCATTGGCGATCTGGTCGCCATATCGCCGTCCCGCCCCTGCGGCCACTGCGAATATTGCCACAAGGGGCTGCCCAATCATTGCTTCAACATGCGCTTTTACGGATCGGCTATGCCCTTCCCGCATATTCAAGGCGCGTTCCGCGAACGGCTTGTCGCAAAAGCCAGCCAATGCGTGAAAGCCGACGGCCTCAGCGCCGGTGAAGCAGCAATGGCAGAACCGCTCTCGGTCACCCTGCACGCCACCCGCCGTGCAGGCGAGATATTGGGCAAGCGCGTGCTGGTGACAGGTTGCGGCCCGATCGGCACGCTTTCGATCCTCTCTGCCCGCCGCGCAGGCGCTGCTGAAATCGTCGCAGCGGATATTTCCGGGCCAGCGCTTGATTTTGCCCGCAAGGTCGGCGCGGACCGCACCGTCAACCTATCGGAGAACCCGGATGGTCTGGCGGAATACGCTCAGAACAAGGGTTCATTCGACATTTTGTACGAATGCTCCGGTGCAGCATCCGCCCTTGTGGCGGGCATACATGCCATCAGGCCGCGCGGCGTTATCGTGCAGCTTGGCATGGGCGGCGAAATGAACCTGCCGATCATGACGATCACAGCCAAAGAACTCGATCTGCGCGGCTCCTTCCGCTTCCACGAGGAATTCGCCATCGCGGTCAAACTCATGCAGGATGGGCTGATCGACGTCAACCCCCTCATCACGCAGACGCTGCCCCTTTCCGATGCGCTGCGCGCCTTCGACATTGCGTCGGATAAAACGAAGTCGATGAAAACCCAGATCGCATTCAGCTAGAGCATTTCCAGCAAAAGTGCGTAGCGGATTTGCGTGGGATAATGTGTAAAAACAAATAGATAGAACGGCCCCTCGATTCCGTACTAACCGGAACCGCTCTAAAGAATTTCAGGAGAAGATATGAGCGTCCAACTCTTCGATCTGACAGGCAAACGCGCGCTTGTGACCGGCTCGTCTCAGGGGATCGGCTATGCGCTGGCAAAAGGTCTCGCCGCCGCCGGTGCCGACGTCGTCCTCAACGGTCGCGATGAGGCAAAGTTGAAAGTCGCTGCCGACAGCCTCAGCGTAAAGCACATGCTGGCCTTCGACGCGACGGATCACGACACCGTCCGCGCGGCAATAGACGGGTTCGAAGCAGATGTCGGCGCCATCGACATTCTCGTCAACAATGCGGGCATGCAACATCGCACCCCGCTTGAAGACTTTCCAGCCGATGCCTTTGAGCGCTTGCTGAAAGCCAACGTGTCTACCGTGTTCAATGTCGGACAGGCGGTCGCCAGACATATGATAAAGCGCGGAACGGGCAAGATCATCAACATTGCCAGCGTTCAGACCGCGCTCGCAAGGCCCGGCATCGCGCCTTATACCGCGACCAAAGGTGCCGTTGGCAATCTGACCAAGGGTATGGCCACCGACTGGGCGAGATATGGCTTGCAATGCAACGCCATTGCTCCGGGATATTTCGACACGCCGCTCAACGCCGCGCTCGTTTCAGACCCGGCTTTCTCAAGCTGGCTTGAAAAGCGCACGCCTGCGGGCCGCTGGGGAAAGGTTGACGAACTCGTTGGCGCCTGCATTTTCCTTGCGTCTGGCGCGTCCTCTTTCGTCAATGGCCATGTGCTTTATGTCGATGGCGGCATCACCGCATCCCTTTGAAGGTCAAATACTGTATCTATTCGCAACGGAATTCCGATCTGTGAACAATTCAACCGGATCGGCATCCGCTAAAAAACACTCTCTGCGGTTGATTTACGAGCCACACCGCATTATTTCGCAATAGATCTCGATGATACAATCATCAAAACTGTTTCGGTCTTTGAACGGCGTCCATCAAAACGCACGGAAACTCGTTTCGGGAAAATCTATTGTCGGAATTCTTTGTTAAATATCCGTGGGCGGAGACACTCACGGCACTCGGCGGATTGTTTCTCTCCGCATTCATCGCAAATTTTCTGATCAAGGCGATCCTGCTCAAGCTGCTCGACCGGCTCGTTCAGAAGACTTCATTCGGTCAGGATGAAGAACTGAAACGCCACAGCGTCATCAGCCGTCTGGCCAATATCGTTCCAGCCCTGATCATTTCTTCCGGCATTCTGGCGATACCGGGGTTGCCGGATACGGCAATCACCGTCATTCGCAATGTCGCGATCGCCTTCATCATTCTGACGCTCGCTCTCGCTGTGAATTCAGCGTTGGGTGTAGTCGACACGCTCTATCATCGCCGCCCAGAGGCCCGTTATCGGCCCATGAAGGGCTATATTCAGGTCGGCAAGCTGGTCGTCTATATCATCGCCGCCGTCCTCATCATTGCAACCCTGCTCGACAAGTCGCCGGTTATTCTGCTGTCCGGTGTCGGCGCCATGGCTGCGGTGCTGATCCTCGTTTTTCAGGACACATTGCTCTCACTGGTCGCCAGTATGCAGATCGCCTCTTCCAACATGGTTCGTGTGGGCGACTGGATCGAGATGAAAAATCTCGACGCCAATGGCGATGTGACCGAAATCGCGCTTTATACGGTCAAGGTGCAGAATTTCGACAGAACAATCACCACCATTCCGATCCGCAAGCTCATCACCGAACCGATGAAGAACTATCGCGGCATGCAGGAATCGGGCGGCCGCCGCATCAAGCGCGCGCTCTTTATCGACCAGAATTCAATCCGCTTCCTGACCGACGACGAACGCGCGAAAATGGCGTCAGTGGACTGGCTGGCCGACTATCTGCCAAAAAAGGCGAAGGAAATCGCCGAATGGAACAACAAGCTGGGTGACCGCGCCAAAAACCCGGTCAATACGCGCCGTTTCACCAATATCGGCACTTTCCGCGCCTATGTGGAAAACTATCTGCGCAACCATCCCGGCATCCATAAAGGCATGACGCTGCTGGTGCGCCAGATGGACCCAACCCCGGCAGGCTTGCCACTCGAAATCTACTGCTTCACCAACACCACCGTCTGGGCCTCATTCGAGCAGATACAGTCCGATATTTTCGACCACCTTTACGCGGTGCTGCCGGAATTCGGCTTGAGCGCTTTCCAGAACCCAAGCGGCAAGGATTTCCGCAAGCTGGTGGTGGCTGAACCAGGTTCTAACGAAGAGCTTCGATGATCTGCGCATCAAGGTTCTGAACGCTATAGCCGGAGCGGGATGGCGTAAGTCCCAGACGCACCACAGAAAGATGCAAGGACGGTACGATCATGACGGTTTGACCGTCATGGCCGGACATCCAGAAAGCATCATCGGGAATGCCATCCTCGCCCGCTTTGGCACCGCCGGACTGCAACCAGACCTGCGCAGAACCGTAACGGCCATCCGAGGCCGCTGACGGTTTGCGCATGAACGCCACGAAATCAGCTGGCAGTACCTGCCTTCCATCGAGCTTCCCGCCCTCTGCCAGAAACGCTCCGAGACGGGCCCAATCGCGCGCGGTCGCGTACATATAGGACGACCCGGCAAAGACGCCCGACGCGTCGGTTTCCAATAGGGCGCTGCTCATGCCGAGTGGTTCGAACAAGGCGATGCGCGGATAGACCAAAGCCGCATTCCGGCTGTCGAAACTATTCATGAACAGCCTCGACAGAATATTCGCGGTCCCGCTCGAATAGTTGAATTTCGTTCCAGGTGCTGCTTCCAGTGGCAGCGAAGCGGCAAATCCCGCCATGTCCTTTTCCAGAAACAGCATGCGGGTGACATCTGCCACTGCGCCATAATTCTCGTTGAAGCGCAGCCCGCTTTCCATCGCCATCAGATTGGCGATGGTGATTCTGGCGCGCTCATCGTTCTGCCATTCCGGTAGAAGATCGCTTTTGGCCAGATCCATGCGGTTTTCCCCAATGCGCATCCCAATGAGCGTCGCCATGACCGATTTTGTCATCGACCAACCAAGCAGCGGCGTGTCGGCATTGAAGCCCTCGCCATAGGTTTCGGCGATGAGTTGACCGTTGTGAATGACCGCGATGGCCCGCATGCCGGCGCCTGCCAGTTCCTTATCCTCGATAACGCTCTGCACCTTATCTGAGATCGCCACGTTCAGCGGTTGCGATGACGCTTGTGCAGCTTCATCGCTGCCGACGCTGCGGCTATCTGTCGATTGAACGTTGGCGCAACCCTGACCGGGGAGAAACACAGCCTTGCTGGGGGCAAAAAAGCCGAAAATCCGGACAGTTACGGTGTCAGTGTCATCATCAACGGCCACATTGAGGAATTTCAGCAGCGGGTTTCCCGGTGCCTGAACATCGTCTGCGAGTACCGCATCGGCGTCTCGTTTGGCGATAAAGACATTGGAACACACGATCTTGGCCGCATAACCCGTGCCCACCCGCAAAAGCTCCGGCGGGTTGAAACCGAGCCATGATGCCGCGCCGACTAACAGTAGAACAACCAAACCGACGAGAAACGTGAGAAATCGCTTCAAAAACTTCGACATGAAATACCGTTTTCTTTCAGGGCAAACCTGCCCGAGCAGGGCAATATCCAAATCTCAATCTTGCGGTATGTTTCTGTGAAACGCGATTGCAGTCAATTACCATCCGACAACAGACCAACTAAAAAGGGGCGCTGCTGCGCCCCTGATTCTATCGATTGGAACTGGCCGGACCATTCCACCGGCTGCTGTGATGCCGGTAATGCCCGCGATAGTAATCGCGCTTGTAGTGACGGTGCGACCGCCAGCGATGATCGCGGTAATGGCGACGATCAGACCGCCAATGGTCTCTTCTGTGGTAATGCCGCTTCTTCCAGTGCTTACGCGAATGGTAGCCGCGATGATCGCGAACCTGTTCCACATTGGAGGTTACGCCGGGCTTAGCGAGATTTGCCACTGGTGCGGCGGAAGCCGCGCCAACTCCCACCAACAAGCCAACACCAACAATACCTGCAATAAGTCCACTAAAGAGCTTCATTCTGTGTACTCCTCTTGATGGGAAGCATCATGAAACCTAGCGCATGAACTCAAAATGAACAGATTGAACTTTTCAAACATCTGTGATGATCTTAAAAGCCGTTCAATTTATTCTTCAAGAATTTTTTACACCGATAATAATTGGTTATCGCAGCGGAAAAACCGTGAAATTTCCAGCAACCAAACGTTACAAAACTTCGATTGAGATGAAATCAGACCACGGTAAATTGTTTCGTGGCGGTCCAAGCATCCGCCGGCTGGAAGACATACCAGTCTGTTAATTTGCGTGTTGCCCCCAATTAGCACGCAATTGACACGGGAGACGCCACGCTGCCCTTGTTGCGCGTCTCCCGCTCCACTCTTCGGTGCAACCTCTACGGGTTCATTTTTCTGCCGTCTTTATGCAATCATGTCGCCAGGCGCTTCGTTGCATTAGCGTTGAAGCGCACCCCGGCGTCATTATGCACCAAACACAAACGTCGGGGTTTCTCCTGTCTGATTCCCCTCCCCGCACATCAGGTCATCACGCGCCTTGGCATCAAAACGATGAACAATCCTGCCGCTCGTGCGTTAGTCACCTGTTCCCAATGTAAAACGGAGGAAATCCCGATGGACTGGAATCGTGTTGAAGGCAACTGGAAACAGGTCAAAGGTAAGATCCAGGAACAATGGGGCAAGCTGACAGACGATGATCTCGACCAGATCAGCGGTCGCCGCGAACAGCTTGAGGGTAAGATTCAGGAGCGGTACGGAGTCGCGAAAGACCGCGCCAAATCCGAAATTGATGACTGGTATAATCGACAGCAATGGCTTTCATGAATGAAACCCCGCCACGGCGGGGTTTTTTCTTAGGCTACGCTTCACGCACGGACGCAACACTGTTCTGCATGCGCCCGTCTTGAGCCCGCCCGACTTTCCCGGTATCCAAGAGCTGAGACTGTTCGATGTTCTGCTGCGCAGGGGTTTTAAATGTCGCATAAACTGAATGTTGCTGCTTGTGCATTGGCGCTTCCTGCGCTGGCATCCTGCACGTCGCCTTCAGCCAGCGTCAATCCGCCGAAGCCGCCAGTCGATCCGACACCTATCCTCGGCACCTGGTGCAGCAATAATGACAAGCGCTTCACAATTTCGCAGGAGCGCTTCGACAGCCGCGACATGCAGTGTACCGTCATGAAGCTCGACAATTACAAAGGAACGTTCACGCTCAATCTGGTTTGCGAAAACGACCAACAGCAGGCCAGTGAAAACGTGACCATCACGCCGATTGGTGACGCAGTGGAAATCGTATTCCTGTCGAAAGGCGTGCGCCACACGCGGGCCAACCGTTGCGGGCCTGCCCCTTCTGCGCCTGTTGTTGCGCCTACGCCATCCGAGCCCACCCCGGCCTCTCCGGTCGTACAATAACAGATAGCCAGCACGACACCTCTGCACGGTTGAGAATTCCGGGCTTGCTCGGAGTTTCGCAGCAGCGTGCCTGCTATTTTTCCGCCGGTCTAAATCGCATGCGGGCGACGACCGGCGCAGGTTTCCTCATGAAACAGGCAAAAAATGTCGGAACGATCCTGAAATCAAACCGTTAGGACTATGAACACTCAATGCAGAAAGGAGAGCAGTTATGTTTAGAACGACACTTCTGACGGCAGCGTGTGCACTCTTGATTGGTGCTCCAGCCCTTGCGCAGACGGCGGCTCCCACCGCGACAACGCCCGGCACGGATGCGCCCGCACAACAGGATCTGCCTGTTTCCACCAAGAACATGTTCGGCACAGCACCCTCGCCCGACAACAACAAGATCGGCTTTGTCGAGCCTAAGGAAGGCGAAGTTCTCGTCTCAAGCTTCATTGGCCGCAGCGTTTATGAAAGCGATGCCAATGATGCAAAATCCATCGGTAAGCTGAATGACCTGATCGTCAGTGCTGATGGTTCGGTTGTAGCAGCCGTGATCGGCGTCGGCGGCTTCCTTGGCGTCGGTGAGAAGGACGTGGCCGTAAGCCCGGATGTCTTGCAGCTCGCGACCCGTAGCGACGGAAACACCTGGCTGGTTCTCAGCGCAACGAAGGACCAGTTGACCGCAGCGCCTGCTTTCGACCGCTCCAAGGTCTTCACCAATGGCGTGGCCGATCCAAACGCAGCCAAGGAAAGCGAGGCTCCGGCCAGCGGTGAGACGACTACCCCGGCGACACCCGCAACGCCTGCCCCGGCTCAATAAAAGCTGACCAAATGACAGCTATGGCCCCGATCTGTGATAGGTTCGGGGCCATAACCGATTCAGCGGACCTTTCTCACAAAGGCCCGCACTTTTATCCATTGGGCTCAATCGGAGGCTACGCCAATGAAGAAAGCTGTTCTCATCTGCATCGCGGCATGGTCGGCCAGCAGCTTCGCCGCAATCAATTCCGTTGAGGCCTCGACCTCTCCCAAGCAGCGCGCCGCCGAAGTCAAGGCCGTCATCGACGCGGTCTCTCGCGAACTGCCGAAGAACCCGATCAATACGGTTATGTATATCCGGGCGAATAATTTCGAGGTTCTCGCCGGCACCTGCACCGTGCGCGCGCATATCGTCTCTTCCAAGCCCACCGCGTCGGACAAAGGCGACAAGATCAAGGTCCGCCTCAACCGGCAGCGTTGCGCACGCTAGAACGCATTCTGAAGCGCCTGCGTTTGTAAGAGATTGCTTATTGTTAATGTCGCTCAATATGGCGGATTAAGCGTATCCGTGCGATAGTATCGGCCATGAGAACAAGGGCGCTAATAAGAACACGGCATACCGCTCTGATGGCGGTCAGGGTGCTGTGTCTTATCGTGCCGATTATTGTCGCCCTCACCGCCCTCATGCTTATCGCCAAATATGACGACGACAGGAATATCGTGACGAATACCGGCGTTGCAGGCGCGACGATGCCGAACGGCAACTGAACGATTTTCGCAATGCATTTGGGCGGTTGGAAAATGGTGGGCGCGTCCAGGAAGACGTAATGAGAGTTTGCCCCGCGTAACGGGGCAAATCCCTCAACCGCCGAAAGATGATGTTTTCCCTCCGCGATTCGCCGAACCAAAGCTCAATGTAGGTTTTTTATTGCCGCTCGCAACAATGGTCGCGGTCGATTTATCGGACTTCACTGTCTGGGTATCTATGTTTCCGTTGATCGGTGCAGCTGCAAATGCAGTGCCTGCGGTCATGAATGCACCAACGGCTAACAAAGCTATGGTCTTCATCGTTCCTCCTTTGCTGGCCCCGCCAGCTGACGCCGAAAATACGATGAGATCGTGCGGGCGTTGACACACAATCCGGTGTCACGAAACGCTAGATTTCAATTAAATGATATACGGCACTTGTCGTATTTCGGCATGGCTGAACGCAGAAAATAAGCGCCCCGTACCACATGATGGACGCTGCGGAGGCATTAGGGCTTGATTTGTGGCAATAAATGGTGGGCGCGACAGGGATTGAACCTGTGACCCCTCCCGTGTGAAGGGAGTGCTCTACCGCTGAGCTACGCGCCCTTAGAGGCACATATGTGCTCAATCAAGGTGACGCGGATATACGTTCCCGCTCAGGGCAAAGTCAAGCATGACAACACTTATTTCCCAAATGATTTTCCCTACCGAAAACCGTCCGGGTAGACCCAACGAAAATAGCGACTATCGAACGATAGCCGCCATATCCAAGGATTAAACATCCCTACTTCTGACAGATACCAGCGGCGTAACGCCGATTAAATTGCTGCCAGACGCGAAGCCACCGTCTTGTCGGATGCCTTCTGCATGCCCGAGTCGCGATCATAAACGTCACTGTAATAACGAATCTGGCCATTCGCATCCGGCCATGCCGTGAAATAGGAAATATAGACCGGCACCGGCTCCGGCACCTTGATGCCGCGCTCGTTCTTGCCGAAATATTTCTCCAAATCACCGACTGGCTTGCCGAGCACTGCCGCAGCCATATCACGTGGGCGTTCCAGACGAATGCAGCCATGGCTCAGCGCACGCATGTCGCGGCCGAAATAGGACTTTGCCGGCGTATCATGCATGTAGATATCATGTTCGTTCGGGAACAGGATTTTCAGTTCGCCCAAGGCATTGTCGAGGCTCGGCTTCTGACGAATACCGACATGCGCCTTTCCCGAAGCAACCGCGCTCCAATTAACGGCGCTCGCCGAAACCTTCTTGCCGCCGACATAGACTTCATAGCCGTTGCGGTCGAGATAGCTCGTGTCGCGCATGACCTTCGGCAGCATTTCGTTCAGAATAATTGAACGCGGCACACCCCAGGACGGATTGAAGACGACGGTTTGCACCTTGTTGTAGAAGAAATAGGTCTGATGGGTCGGCGAGCCAATCACCACATTCATACCCAGCTTTTCCTGGCCGCCTTCGAAATATTCAGCGCGGTATGCGGGCTGGTTGACCATTACATAGCGCGTGCCGAAATCATGCGGCAGCCAGCGCAGACGTTCCATCGAATAGAGAATACGGTCGCGCTTGACGGATGATTGCTCACCCTGCAACGCCGAAATCGTGTTTCGTCCGATAACCCCATCGGGCGCGCCGCCTGAAAGCTTCTGATAGTCCTTGATCGCGGAAACAAGTTCCGGATCGTAAAGGCTCGTATCGGCATGGGCCTGCAACACATCGCGGTGCTTTTCCAGATAATCAGCAGGCGCGTGTTTGGTAATCAGGGCAACCACCTTGCTCAACTGGTCGCTCGTGTCGCCCGGACGAATGACGCCGTCGAGCGACACGCGAATGGGTTCGCCCGTCGGTGCATCTGTCTGGGACAAAGCCTGCTTCAAAGCCGCATATTGCGCATTATCCGGCTGGAACCCGTGCAAATAGGCGGATGCATCCGCTTCACCGGCCAGTCTTTCCAGCACAGTTTTGGGATCGACGCGATCACGCGGCAGGTCGTGGAAACCGCTCAGGCGGTCGGCGATCACGCGTCCCTCGCCTGCATCCATCGCATAGCGCAATGCCCGGGCCGACATGCGAACTTCAAACTCTGCCAGCTTCTGCTGACGTTCCGCATTCTGCGACGGATCGAAATTGTCCGAAGGGATCGTGACTGCATATTCATCCGGATTGAGACCGTCTTCGCCAGCGCGTGCGAAGAAAGCGGCTACGGCCTTGGCGCGGTCAAGCACCTTGCCGTCGGCAGACCACATGAAAGAACGGTTGGTCGAATAATAGGAAACAATCGCTTCAGCGATTGGCTTTTCAGCCTTCACATCAACCGACTTCAGATAGTCCATGGCGGCGTCGAAAGCGCGGTTGCCAGCCGTTTCGGTCGTATCAGGCGCCTTTTCCACACGGATCGGCGACATGCCGGATGTCAGTGGATCAACAGTTGGCGCAGAGGTTGCCGCAGTCACCTGCAGATCGAGCGCGCTGAAATCGATCTTGATCAGCGTTTCCGGCTTGTAATCATAAATCTCCGGCCCCTTGACCGTCACACGCTGCGCGGGCGGAGCGATACGCGTGCGCGCTGCCGGTGCGGCGGCAGCTGGTGCTGCTTTTATGCGCGGCGCGGCCGCTGCGGGTGGAAGCGGTGCTACGGGCTGCTCGGCCTGTTGGCGGCGCTGTTGAAACAGCTCGAAAAGTGAATTTGCTGCCTGTGCCTGCGTGACCGGGAACAAGGCCGATGCGGCAAGAGCCAGTACCATCGCATTGCGGATATAAGACCCGCTGGTGCGATTTTTCTTTGCATCCATCTGCGCGCGCCGAGAAAACTGCATTTCAACCGCCAAAGTTAGCATGTCCGCCGAAAGGCGAATCCGTCTCAATCATTTCGCGTAGATTTTATGAATCTCGTATAGAAAGTTTTAACGCTAATGCCACTTCTTTCAATTTCTTGCTCGAAAATAATCACAAAACTTTGAGGGAGGCGCATCCGCGCAACAGCTGTCCCGCAAGGGATGCCGCTCGCCATTCCCCTCATTGCGCAATGTGCCGCAGTGGATTCCGCCTCTCATCGCGCTAAAAGCCCCTCAGAATTAACCCCGGACGCTGCCCGGTAATCCGGGTTTTGAGCAACATACGTGCAGGCTGGCGATCTCGCGATTTCTGGCCGGTGCGGCAGGCAAGCAAGCGAGGTACCACGATGGCAGAAGCAAGCGCCGCCGATCTCTTTCCTCTTGGCGAAGACACCACCCCTTACCGCAAACTAACCTCCGACCATGTTTCGGTCGATACGTTCAAGGGTCAGGAAATTCTGACCGTCGACCCGGAAGGTCTGCGTCTTCTGTCCGAGGCGGCATTTGCCGACATCAACCATCTGCTGCGTCCCGGCCATTTGCAGCAGCTTGCCAAAATCATGGAAGACCCGGAAGCGACCGACAATGATCGCTTCGTCGCCTATGATCTTCTGAAAAACGCGAATATCGCCGCAGGCGGCGTCCTGCCGATGTGTCAGGATACCGGCACCGCGATCATCATGGGCAAGAAGGGCCGTCGCGTCTGGACAGAAGGCGGCGATGCCGATGCGCTCGGCAGCGGCGTGCTCGACGCCTATAACAAGAAGAACCTGCGTTATTCGCAGCTGGCGCCGCTGTCGATGTTCGAAGAGAAGAACACCAAGAACAACCTGCCTGCGCAGATCGACATTTATGAAGAAGGCGAAGACGCCTACAAGTTCCTCTTCGTGGCAAAGGGTGGCGGCTCAGCCAACAAGACGTTCCTTTATCAGGGCACGCCTTCGCTGTTGACCCATGACCGGATGATCGACTTCCTCAAGGACAAGATCCTGAGCCTCGGCACGGCGGCCTGCCCGCCTTACCATCTCGCTATCGTCATCGGCGGCACGTCAGCCGAGATGAACCTCAAGACGGTCAAGCTCGCCTCGACGCGTTATCTCGACAGCCTCCCGACGGCGGGTTCGGAAACTGGCCATGCGTTCCGCGATCTGGAAATGGAAGCCGAAATCCACAAGCTGACCCAGTCACTGGGCGTCGGCGCGCAGTTCGGCGGCAAATATTTCTGCCATGACGTGCGCGTCATCCGTCTGCCGCGCCATGGCGCATCGCTGCCGATCGGTATCGGCGTGTCCTGCTCGGCAGACCGTCAGGCCAAAGGCAAGATCACCAAGGAAGGCATCTTTCTGGAACAGCTGGAGACCAATCCCGCGCAATACATGCCGGATATCGACGAAGAAAAGCTCTCCTCGCATGTGGTGAAGATCGACCTCAACCAGCCGATGGCCGAAATCTTGAAGGAGCTGTCCAAGCATCCCGTCAAGACACAGCTTTCGCTGACTGGCCCGATTATCGTCGCCCGCGATCTGGCACATGCGAAAATTCGCGAACGGCTGGAAAACGGCGAATCCATGCCGGATTATTTCAAGAACCACCCGATTTATTATGCCGGTCCGGCCAAGACTCCCGCTGGTTATGCATCGGGTTCGTTCGGCCCGACGACGGCTGGGCGCATGGATTCCTATGTCGACCAGTTCCAGTCGTTTGGCGGCTCCATGGTGATGCTCGCCAAGGGTAACCGTTCGCGTCAGGTGCGCGAAGCCTGCGGAAGCCATGGCGGTTTCTATCTCGGCTCCATTGGTGGTCCCGCCGCCCGTCTGGCGCAGGACTGCATCAAGAAAGTGGAAGTGGTCGAGTATCCAGAACTCGGCATGGAAGCCATCTGGCGCATCGAAGTGGAAGATTTCCCAGCTTTCATCGTCATCGACGACAAGGGCAATGATTTCTTCAAGGAACTCAACCTGGGTTGATCTGGCCCGATTGATCTCCGAAACGAATAAGGGCGGCTTCCAGAGCCGCCCTTTTTGTATCAGGCATTCGCACCGCCATCGGCAGTTAGCGTAGCACCCGTAACGAAGCGCGACTCTGGACCGGCAAGCCATGCCACCAAGCTTGCAATATCATCCGGCGAGCCATAGCTGCCGGTCGCAATGCGCTCCAGCTGCGGACCGGAGTGATCGCCGTCAGCAGGATTCATATCCGTATTGGTAGACCCCGGCTGCACGACATTCACCGTAACGCCCTTGGGGCCAAGATCGCGGGCAAGCCCCTTCGTCAGACCAATGAGCGCCGACTTGCTGGCGGCATAGAGGCTGATCCCCGGCCATGCGACAAGGTCCGCCAGATTGGAGCCAATGGTGACGATACGCCCGCCCTCGCCCAGATGCGGCGCAGCCGCTATAACAGCGGCGAAAACAGCTCGGAAATTGACCGCCATCACCTCATCGAATTCCGCAATCGTCGTCTCACCCAGCGGAGCAGCGCGCCAGATGCCAGCGCTGTTGACCAGAATATCCAGCCGTCCCAGCTCTTTGACCGCCGCTGCAATCGCGGCGGCAATTTCATCCGCATGACGATTATCCGCCTTGAACGCGACTGCCCGGCCGCCTTCGGCGGCAATCTCGGACACGACCGCTTCGGCTTTTTCCCTGGAACTCACATAGGTGATGGCGACGATGGCACCGTCCTTGGCCAGCCGTCGCGCAATCGCGGCACCAATGCCGCGGCTGCCGCCGGTTACGAAGGCCACCTTCCCATTCAAAGGTTTTCCCGACATGAAATATCCTTTCTGTAACGATTGATACATAAAAGGTGTCAGGCTTGTCGAATGACGTCAAGTGGATTATTTAACGATCAATACAAAAAGGAGATAGCCGTGTCGGAACGCGGAAGACCTCGCAACTTTGACCGAGAAAAAGCATTGCGCGCAGCAATGTATGTTTTCTGGGAAAAGGGCTTTGACGGCGCATCACTGTCAGACCTGACAGCCGCCATGGGCATCAATGCGCCGAGCCTCTATGCCGCCTTCGGCAGCAAGGAGGGGCTTTATATGCATGCCTTGTCGCTCTATTCGAGCGAAGTCGGCACAGATATCTGGACGCAACTGGAAGAAACATCGGACGTAAAGCAGGCATTCGAGCGCTTTTTGCTGGTGAGTGCCGAGACTTTCTCGGTCACCGACAAGCCGCGCGGATGCCTGATCGCGCTGGATGCGCTGTACCGCACCCAGTCCAGCCAGAATGTCTGCAATGAACTAAAGGCGCGTCGCAACGGGAATATCAACGTGCTGCGCGCCCGCCTTCAACGCAGTGTCGAGGAAGGCTCCTTGCCCGCGACCATCGACACGGACGCTATCGCCACCTTTTACGCGACGGTACAGAACGGTATGTCCATCCTGGCGCGCGATGGTGGCAGCGTGGAAAGTCTTGTCGCCACGGCGCATGGCGCGATGGCGGCGTGGGACAGGCTCACCGCGGCCTGATTGGTTACGGGCCGCTTATGCCACGGCGCGCAGGGGCACTGGACCGCTCACGTAATCCGCGATTTTGTCGGCCACATCCGTGCTGGCGATGATCCGCCGGTGGCCAAGACCGTCAGCCCAGTGCAGACGGACATGCGGCCCCGCTTTCGCTGCCATTTCCGCACAGCGCGCTGGCACTTCCTTGTCGTCGCGTGCGTGAATAACCAGCGTCGGGATCAACAATCGGCGCAGATGCGCATCGGTATCGAAATCATGGATCGGGCGCGCGGCGATTTGCTGGACCGTGTCCTTCATCGCCTGACGCACATCGGCGTTCAGGCGAAGCACCTTTCCGAATCCGTCGAAAACACCCTCCATCGAATGCGGTGACGCAATCGTGACCAGCTTGGCGGGACGCCGCTCACGATAACAACCAAGCGGCCCCGCAGCTGCATTGACGACAACCGCACCGCCGAAGGAATGCCCGACCATGGCGTAGAACGGCCCATACTGACGCCACGCGGCATCCACCGCCGCGATGGCCCGGATGAAATCCAGTTCGCGTCCCGCTGAAGCGCCATGCCCCGGCAGATCGAGAGCGACAACCCGTTCGCCGCGTGCGACCAGCGCGCTGATAATGGCCATCATATCCGCGCTGCGTGAACCCCAGCCATGCACTACCAGCGAGGTACGGGCATTCTGTCGAGCCATCCCTGCTGGCTCGAAAAGATAGGTTGCGACAACGCCCCGATCGATAATCAGGTCAAGCCGCTTTGCCTTGAGCAACTCGCGGCTCGTCTGACGCAGCCTTTCCGCATAGGCTTTTGTTTGGGGCTTACGGCTCGGTGTGCGACAGAAAATCCTGAATGCCGCGCGGCCGGCACGTTCCGGTGCGATGCGCCCAAGCACACCCAGACCGAATCGCGTAACCTGTAGGGATAACGTCGCCATAACGGGGCCTCAATCATGTTCAATCCTGAACAAATAATTGTACAAGAATGAACAAAATGCAAGACAAGAATCAAAAGCTGCCGTGGGATAATCCGCGCTTTAAAAACTGGATTGCGGTTGCGAGAGCCGGCAAAGCGGTTGAACGCGCGCTGGCGCAGGGACTGGCACCCTTCGATCTCAAGATCGCCGACCTCGATGTGCTGATGAATATTTATCGCCACCCCGGCGAATCGCAGCACGATCTCGCGCGCCGGATTTTGGTCGGACGCTCGAACATCACGATGTTGCTGCCGAAACTGGAGAATCGGGGATTGCTAATGCGCACCGGCGATCCGGTAGACAAACGCATCATTCGCCTTACTCTCACGCCGGACGGCGAAAAGCTGCTCGGTGAAGCGCTTTTAGTCTATACCGATCTGATCGACCGCGTCATGGCGCAATCGACCGCAGCGCAATGCAATGCGATGGGCAACATGATGCGGCGTATCGCGGATATGCTGGAAAAGGATTAAGCTCGCTTAGCGGTCGCGCTTGAGCCCTTTTTCGGCCAGCTCGTCGAGATAAGTCTGCCACAGCGTCTCCTTATCGGTGCCGAGCTTATGCAGATAGGTCCAGGAAAACAGGCCGGTGTCGTGCATGTCGTCAAAGGTTATGCGCACCGCATAATTGCCGACCGGCTCGACCTTGATGATTTCGACGTTGCGCTTGCCGCCAACCGTAATGCGTTGTTCGGGAGAATGGCCCTGCACTTCTGCCGACGGAGAAAGCACGCGCAACAGCTCGGCTGTTAGTTCAAATCGCTCTCCGTTGTCGAAAGCCACCGTCAGCAATTTGCGGTCGCTGGAAACGCGCAGTTCGGTCGGCCAAACGTCGCTCATCACTTTTCTCCATATTGAGCTTGCTCCGTCATCGTCGAAGCTTGCTTGTGATAGGCCGCATGTCAAATTACCGCAAGGGTATTGAAACTGCTTCAGCCGCGCAAAACTGGACAATGCGTGGCGGAAGCCTTATCTCATAAGAACGGGTCGATACTGCGTCGCACCTCATGGAAACAATGGCTTCACAGATGAAAACCTTGCAGGCACAGCCCCTTGTTTCTCCAACCGGACCGATGATCGATCCTTTCGGGCGGATGGTCAGCTATCTGCGTGTTTCGGTGACGGATCGTTGCGACTTCCGCTGCACCTATTGCATGGCGGAACATATGACCTTTCTTCCCAAGAAGGATCTGCTGACGCTTGAAGAGCTGGAACGGCTTTGCACCGTGTTCATCGACAAGGGCGTGCGCAAGCTGCGGCTCACCGGCGGCGAACCGCTGGTGCGCAAGAACATCATGCATCTGATCCGCGGGCTTTCGCGCCATCTGGCATCCGGAGCGCTGGATGAACTGACGCTGACCACCAACGGCTCGCAGCTTGCGCGCTTTGCCCATGAACTGGCCGATTGCGGCATGAAGCGCATCAATGTCTCGCTCGATACGCTGAACCCTGACAAGTTTCACGAAATAACCCGCTGGGGTGATCTCGCACGTGTGCTAGAAGGCATCGATGCCGCCCAGAAGGCCGGTATTCGTGTGAAGATCAATGCCGTGGCGCTCAAAGATTTCAACGAGCTCGAAATCCCCGAGCTGATCCGCTGGGCTCATGGTCGCGATATGGACCTGACGCTCATCGAAACCATGCCGATGGGCGAAATCGAATTCGACCGCACCGATCAGTATCTGCCGCTGTCGCAGGTGCGTAATGATCTGTCACGTCAGTTCACGCTGACCGATATTCCGTACCGGACGGGCGGCCCTGCCCGCTATGTCACGATCGAGGAAACTGGCGGTCGCCTCGGCTTCATCACACCTCTGACGCATAATTTCTGCGAAAGCTGCAACCGCGTCCGCCTCACCTGCACAGGCATGCTTTATATGTGCCTCGGCCAGAATGACGATGCCGATCTGCGCAAGGTGCTGCGGGAAAACGACAGCGATACGTTTTTGAGCCGGGCTATCGATGAGGCAATCTCGCGCAAACCCAAGGGCCATGATTTCATCATTGATCGCGATCATAACCGCCCAGCTGTGGCGCGCCACATGAGCCTGACGGGTGGTTAATCCCCGCGCTATACTTTTAGGCGAAAATAATCACAAATAATTGTCGCGCAATAAACTTTAACAAGGTATTGGATTCTAAACTGGATTCTATACCGTGCTGCAGTCAGATAATTTCCGCGCAAGTATTTATATGCTTCTCGCCATGGGCACCTTCACCATCGGGGACAGCATAACCAAATTCCTTCTCACGGAAATGAACAGCGGGCAGTACATGCTGATCCGCGGTTTTTTTGCCACTTCGATGATTGGTTTTTTGGCCTGGCGTCATGGCGCGCTGCGCAATCTTTCTCTGGAGTGGATGACGGTCCTGCGCGTGCTGGGCGAAGTCGTTGCGACAATCACTTACATTGTCTCGCTGGGTCATCTTTCCCAGGCGTTCTGTTCCGCCGTGTTTCAGGCCACACCTTTGGTCGTCACGCTGGGCGCTGCAATCTTTCTCAAGGAAAAAGTTGGCTGGCGGCGCTGGGTCTCCATTCTGGTGGGCTTCGTCGGTGTAATCATCATCATTCGCCCCGGTTCAGCCGGTGCGGCAAGCCTCGGTGCCGTTGGCATTTTGCTGGCGAGTGTCGCTTGCGCGGCCATGCGCGATATTGCAACGCGCCGTGTGCCCGCCCATGTGCCGACATTCTACCTTTCCACGCTTACCGCCGGTGCGATTGCGGTTACCGGCGGCGTATTGACCGTCCCCATGGGCGGTTGGCAGCCTGTCGGCCTTCTTTCCATCGCGACCTTGCTGGGCGCAGCCGTGCTTTTGCTGATCGGATATCACTTTATCATTCTCGCCATGCGTGAGGGCGAAGTGTCCTTCGTGTCCCCGTTCCGCTATTCCAGCCTGCTCTGGGCGATAGGCTTGAGCATTGCAATCTTTGGTGAAGCGCCGGATGCGTATACAATTGCTGGATCTGTTCTGGTCGTCGGAAGCGGCATTTACATGGTCTATCGCGAAAACGCGCTCAAGAAGCGTGAGAAGAACAAAAGCACTCTGGCGTCTATTCCAACCGGCCTCGGACCAAAATGATGACCATCAAGGATGTAGCCGGTGCGATCATCGCGGGCGGATTATCGAGCCGTATGCGCGAAGGCGGAATAGACGGTGACAAATTCCTGCAGGTTTTGGGTGCCGGTTCCGTCATTGGTGAAGTCGCCGCACGGCTGAAACCGCAGGTGAGCGCGCTTTTCATCAATGCCAATGGCGACGCCTCCCGACTGTTCAGCCTCGGCCTACCGGTTGTAGCGGACATTTCCGCATCACATGGCGGTCCGCTGCCCGGCATCCTCACGGCGCTCATCCACGCAAAAAATTCGACATGGCTGCTGACCGCAGCGGCGGACACGCCGTTTCTGCCTGCCGATCTGGGAGAGCGGCTTTTCGAACGTCAACGAGCGACCGGCAAGGACATCGTTCTTGCAAGCTCCGCCGGGCATATTCACCCGATCTTTGGCCTGTGGCGCACGCAGCTGGCGGATCGTCTGAAAGACTGGCTTTCAACCGCAGAGAAAGCCAGTGTTCTCGCTTTCGCACGCGATGTTGAATTTGAAACGGTGGACTTTCCGCTCTTGGCGACCAAGGATGGCGCGGAGAACTATGATCCCTTCTTCAATATCAACCGGCCCGACGACCTTGTCGAAGCCCGGCGATTGCATAGACTGAACGGAGATACGGAATGACACATAAGCTTTTCGGCATTACGGGCTGGAAGAATTCCGGCAAGACCACACTGACCGAAAAGCTCGTGCGCTGCCTGACCGAACGTGGCTATCGCATCGCCACGATCAAGCACGCGCATCATAATTTCGACATCGATCACGAAGGCACCGATTCCTGGCGGCATCGTCAAGCAGGTGCCGCAGAAGTGGCCATCGTTTCGGAGCGCCGCTTCGCCATCATGCATGAAAATCTCGACGGTCCGGAAATCGCCCTGCAAGACATCGCGGACAAGCTTGCGCCGTGCGATTTGATTCTCGTCGAGGGCTATAAGCGCGAGCCGCACAAGAAAATCGAGCTTCGCCGAACGGGCAGCCATGATGGCCCGCCGCTCGCCGAAAACGATCCAAGCATCGTCGCCATTGCAACCGATCATCCACAGTCGGGCTTGAGCCTGCCGGTCTTCGATATCAATATGGTCGATGAAATCGCCGATTTCATCCAAAATGAAATGGCACTTTGAGCAATTCCCTATCGCTTTCCGCCAAAACGTCAGCATTCACTATTTTGCCACGTCTTTCGGCGGAATAGCCTGTGAATTCCACAATAATTATACGCAAAATTATTACGCAACCCATCTTGCCTTCGGGTGAAAAGTGGTGGGAATATCGTGCTCAGATTGGAGGGCGGCGGCGAAGATGCGAAAAAATATTGCGCAGCCTCCGTTGAACCATCTATTGGTAGCCACAGGAGGAATGACTATCAATCGGTAATCCTCAATTTTAAATTGCAATTGCACTACAGATGGCTGAACCAGAACAATAATCAGGGAACCAGCCTGAGTAAACGAGAGGACTAAATATGCGCGTATTGAAGCGTATCGTAGCAGCAGCTTCGGTTGCAACCATTGCAACCATGGCAGGCGGATTGGCCATTGGCGCCGCAAATGCCCAAGAGCCCTTGAAGCTCACCATCGCCACCGAAGGCGCCTACCCCCCCTTCAATTTCATCAAGCCGGACGGCACCCTTTCGGGATTTGACGTCGATATCGCGAAAGCACTTTGCGATGAGATGAAGGCTCAGTGCACGTTCGTCACTCAGGAATGGGATGGCGCAATTCCGGCCCTTCAGGCTGGCAAGTTCGACGCTTTCATCGCTTCCATGTCGATCACCGACGAGCGCAAGAAGCAGGTCGATTTCTCGAACAAATATTACAACACGCCTCCGGGCATCGTCGCTCCGAAAGATAGCGACATCAAGGGCGTGACCAAGGAAGATCTCGCTGGCAAGACGATCGGCGTTCAGGTTTCCACCACCCATGCCAACTACTCGGAAAAGACCTTTACCGACAGCACGATCAAGGCCTACCCGACTGCCGAGGAATACCGCCTCGATCTGGCCAATGGCCGTCTCGACGCCGCCAATGACGACAGCGTAACGCTGGGCGAATGGCTGAAGACGCCGGATGGCGCCTGCTGCAAGATGGTCGGCACCTTCCCGCCGGTTGTTGAAATTCACGGTCCCGGTGCGGGCGTTGCCTTCAAGAAAGGCCGCCCGGAACTGATTGAAAAGTTCAACGCGGCCATCAAGGCGATCCGCGCCAACGGAAAGTACAAGGAAATCAACGATAAGTACTTTGAGTTTGACGCCTACGGCGCCGAAAACTAAGTTGCTTTGAAGAAGTTTGCGCCGGTTTGTGTCACACAAACCGGCGCACATCATTTATGGCAGACCATTCGGTAGAAGCGCTCGAAACAGAGACCGCCGGATTTGGTATCCGCCCAGAAAAAAGAAAAAAGGCGATGGAACATTACGCCACTTTATTGAGTTTCGGCCCCGAAGGTTGGTCGAGGAGCATCGCCTGGGGGCTATTGGTCACTGTCACTCTGGCAATCGCCACTCTGCCCGTTGGCCTCGTTCTCGGATTTCTGGTTGCTTTGGGGAAGCAATCGAGCGAACCATCGATCCGACTGGCCTCGAATATCTACACGACCATTTTCCGCGGCCTTCCAGAACTGCTGACCCTGTTTCTGGTGTATTTCGGCGCTTCGCTCGGCCTACAGAAACTGCTGGCGCTCTTCGGCATCAATGCGAATGTCGAGATCAACGCCTTTGCCGCCGGTATGGTGGCGCTCGGTTTCGTCTTCTCGTCCTATTCGAGTGAAGTCTTCCTGTCCGCTTTCCGTGCCATTCCGCGTGGCCAATATGAAGGCGGTTACGCTGTCGGCCTGTCGCACTGGCAAACCATGCGCAAGGTCATCCTGCCGCAATTGATCCGCATCGCCCTGCCCGGCCTTGCCAATCTGTGGCTGGTGCTGCTGAAGGACACGTCGCTGGTGTCCGTGATCACATTGTCCGACATCATGCGTCAGACATCCATCGCAGCGCGCGTGACCAAGGAGCCGTTTCTGTTCTTCGGCGTCGCCTGCCTGCTCTATCTCGCTCTCGCGATCATCTCGTCCTATTTCATCAACCGCATTGCCCAATGGGCTGATGCGGGCAGCAATCGTTCGCGGGGTGCATGATCATGAGCGAAGCCGTCACTCAAACCAGTGCTGCCGTCATGGCGCCGCCGCCCGTCGTCCGCGAATGGACCCGCGCTCGCATTGCAGGCCACATCTTCGTCGGCATATGGGCTTTGCTCTTCGCTGGGCTCGCCATCTATCTCTACAATGTCTGGCGCATCGATCTCTTCGAAACTTATGGACCGCGCTACTGGTCCGGCCTGCTGATCACCCTGAAACTGGTCGTGGTGTCGATCCTTGTCGGCGCTGCATTGTCGATCCCGATCGCAGCCGCACGCATGTCGAACAATCGCTGGCTGAAAGCCATCGCCTTCGGCTATGTGTATTTCTTCCGCGGCACGCCGCTTCTGGCGCAAACCTTCCTGATCTATTACGGCTTCGGCACTTTCCGGCCTTTCCTAGAAAGCATCGGTCTGTGGGTGTTTTTCCGTGATGCATGGAATTGCGCCATTCTGGCCTTCTCGCTCAATACGGCTGCCTATCAGGCTGAAATCCTGCGCGGCGCGATCCAGAGCGTTGCCATGGGCCAGTGGGAAGGTGCCGCGGCGCTGGGCATTTCCAAGCGCGTGACGTTCTGGAAGGTCATTCTTCCACAGGCGCTGATCGTTGCGCTGCGTCCATACGGCAATGAAATCATCCTGATGATCAAGGGCTCGGCCATTGTGGCCATCATTACGGTTCTCGACCTGATGGGTGAAACGCGCCGCGCCTATTCCCGCACTTTCGATTTCCAGACCTATCTCTGGGCAGCCGTGATCTATCTGCTGATCGTCGAAGCGCTGCGCCACATCTTGGATTATCTCGAACGGAAGCTGACACGGCATCTTGTTCGTTGATTTACCAGATAGACCTTAAATTTAGCCCTCGGCAGCCTTGCAGCTTCCGGGGGCTATCTGTTTAATCAACAATATGTCTTCGCTGCCACGCAGCGCACAGACAATTTCTCAAGCATAGCAATGGGCAATATCATGCTGAAAATCTGGGGTCGCACCAATTCCACCAATGTCAAGAAAGCGCTCTGGATCGCGCAGGAGCTTGGCCTTGATTACGAACAGATCGACGTGGGCGGCCAGTTTGGCGGCCTGGACGACCCGGCCTTCCTCGCGCGCAATCCCAATGGCCTCATTCCGCTTGTCGAAGACGGAGAAACCGTGCTCTGGGAATCGAATGTCATCACGCGTTATCTGGCTGCAACCTATGGCAAAAACAGCCTGTGGATCGAAAACCCGGCCAAGCGGGCGCAAGCGGAAAAATGGATGGATTGGGCGTCCAACACGCTCTACAGCGATTTCAGCAATGTGATGAAGCATATGATCCGCCTGCCGGAAGACAAGCGCGATCCGGCAATCCTGCAACGCGGTCTCGACGGCCTTGCCCGTTCCATGAAGATTGCCAATGACGGTCTCGGCCAAGCGCCGTGGTTCTCCGGAGACGCGTTTGGCATCGGCGACATTCCGATTGGCTGCTATGCCTATGCATGGTTCGAGTTCCCCATCGAACGCCCCTCGCTTCCGCAGCTCGAAAGCTGGTATGAGCGCCTGAAAGAGCGCCCTGCCTACCGTTCGGCTGTGATGACACCCCTCACCTGATCAAACGGTCCACAAACTATCCAGAGGAATGAACGAATGACGACGACTGCAAAAGTAGCCTTTCTCGGGCTGGGCGTGATGGGCTATCCAATGGCAGGACACCTCAGGAACAAGGGTGGCCACGACGTTACGGTTTATAACCGTACGACGGCAAAAGCGGAAAAATGGGCGAAGGAATTCGGCGGCAGTTTCGCCGCCACGCCCGCAGAAGCCGTGCGCGATGCCGATTATGTATTCGCCTGCGTCGGCAATGATGACGATCTGCGTTCGGTAACAATCGGCCCGGACGGCGCTTTCTCGACAATGAAGAAAGACGCGATTTTCATCGACAACACGACTGCCTCTGCCGAAGTCGCACGCGAGCTTTCGGAAGAAGCGCAGAAGCTTGGCGTTCATTTCATCGATGCGCCGGTTTCCGGCGGTCAGGCTGGCGCGGAAAACGGCGTGTTGACCGTGATGGTCGGTTCCAGCGAGCCGGTTTTCGAGCGCGCCAAGCCAATCATCGACGCCTATGCCCGGTCTGTCGGTCTCATGGGTCCTGTCGGTTCGGGACAGTTGGCCAAGATGGTGAACCAGATTTGCATCGCCGGTCTCGTTCAGGGACTGGCCGAGGGCATTCATTTTGGCAAGAAGGCCGGTCTCGATATCGAAAAGCTCATCGCGGTGATTTCCAAGGGCGCTGCCGGTTCGTGGCAGATGGAAAACCGCTCCGCCACGATGAACCAGGGCAAATATGATTTCGGCTTTGCCGTCGACTGGATGCGGAAGGATTTGGGCATCTGCCTTGACGAAGCAGACCGCAATGGCGCGCTTCTGCCCGTCACTGCGCTTGTCGATCAATTCTACAAAGAAGTGCAGAAGATCGGCGGAAATCGCTGGGATACGTCTTCTCTGCTGGCGCGTCTGGAGCAGAAGTGAACATCAACTGAGTTCAGTTCAGGAGAAAAGCCCGGCATTCCCGCCGGGCTTTTTTATATTAGCCGCGTTCAATCAGAATTTGACCATCGCCGTGAGCGACAGCCCGCTGACAAAATCATCGTCGAGTACGCCCTCGGAACCCAGCAGACTGCGCTCACCGTCGGCAAGCGTCGTGTCAACCTTTCCTGAGACCAGCCAACCCGCAGCGCCCGCCAGACGAAACTCGACTTGGTCACTTGGCTTGTAACCGGCGCCAAGGCTGAACAACCAGAGGTCCGTCTGCGTGGTGAGGCCCGTGCTGGTGCCGCGATCCCAGGTCAAAGTCCCGTCGAGAGACCAGTGGTTGTCGAACGTGTGAGCAACACCACCCCTCAAAGTCCAGCCATCCTGATAATAGAGGTTCAGGCTGGTAACTCTGGTGCCGATAGGGAGAACCGCACTGTCAGCCGCAACAAAATCAACCGACGTCACGCTTGACCAGTCCATCCATTCTACCGAGCCAAAAGCCAGCCAACCGGGCGTTATACCCGTCTGAAATTTGAATTCGACGGATTGAGGTGTTGCAACGTCACTGCTCACATCAATCGGTTCGCCGCGCCCGGTGATTGGGTTCAAAATCAGATTATCAACAGTGCCTTCAAGGCCGTACTTGACCGCAGATTGATAAACGATGCTCGCACGGATCGCATATTCAGGAATTTCATAGGCAGCGCCAATTCGCCAGCCAAACGACTGGTCATCTGCATCCAGAGAAGCGGCGCGAAACGGGCTTCCGGGAATGCCGTCAGGATTGCGGGAAAAATGCGGGATCATTCTGGTCTGCTGGCCGCGCAGTTCCTGATAGCTGACGCCACCCAAAATACGGAAATAGCCCATCGCGCCCGCATCAAAACGATAGGCACAGTTCACACCGTAATCGTTCGACGTGATCTTCTGTTCGATCGAGGTGTAAGAGTGAACCGTTTCAATGCCCGCATCGGTGTCGATGCCCCAAGGCTGACGGTATTGCGCAGCACAGGCAATATCGCTGGTCAGATCGAACTTGGCCGAAATCTTCGGCACCCAAAGGCCCTTCGCCTCTTCGATACCTTTTTCGAACGGGCGGCCTGTCGCCGGGTTGATACCGCCATTCGTGTCGCTGGCGACCGAGCCACCGATTTTCGTCAATCGACGCTGGGGAGCCACATAAATCGCCGACGTATCGACCGCGTTTCCCTGTTCGAACAGAATATCGAAATCCTGCGAACTCGTCTCGAAAGCTCCGGCGTGAGCGACGACCGCTCTCCCAAACAGCACTGCCGCGATACAACTGATTTGAAAGCCGCGTCCGCCCATAAATCTCCCCCCAAGAAGCTGTGGCATTAACGAGGACGCAAACGTAAAACGGGAAGAAACGGAGCTGCAATATCCAACCAATAGCGAGTTAATTGTGCGGCCAAAGCGCCCCCCGAGCAAATTGGCTCAGCGACAGAGTTCCAACAAATCCCAAATCAAATTCCGCTAAAACCGCCGTTTTTGGCCTGTTTCCGCCTGCTGCGAATGCGCAATGGCGTGCTTGCGAAACCGAACCGCCGGTTCGATTACTTTAGACGCTTCTGGAATTAAAATTTCCCCGGACCGATCACGCAAAAAGCCCGGCAGCGGGAACTGCCGGGCTGATACATAAAGGGCCGGAACATTGTTAGGATGCTCCGGCCCTTGAGTTATATTTGATCCGATGGATCAGAACTTGACCTTCGCCGTCAGCGAGAGACCGCCGACGAAGTCGTTGCCGAATTCACCCTTGGAACCCAGCAGGTTCCGCGTGCCATTGACGACCGTGTCATCAACTTCACCCGAAGACAGCCAGCCAGCAGCACCGGCGAGACGAACTTCGAACTGGTCGTTCGGCTTGTAATTGGTGCCGAGACCGAACAGCCAGATATCGGTCTGCGATGTGAGACCCGTGCTGGTGCCGCGATCCCATGTCACCGTTCCTGCAACCGACCACTGGTCATTGAACTTGTGACCGACACCGCCGCTCACGGTCCAGCCGTCCTGATAATAAAGGTTCAGGCTGGTGACCTTAGTACCGCTCGGCAGAACCTTGCTGTCAGATGTGGCAAAATCGACCGATGTGAGCGACGACCAATCGGTCCACTTCACAGAACCAAATGCAAGCCAGTCGGGCGCGATGCCGGTCTGGAATTTGAACTCGAGCGACTGCGGCGTGGAAACTTCGCTGTCCACATTTAGGGACATGCCTCTTCCGGTGATCGGATTGAGAACCAGATTATCGACCGTACCTTCAAGGTCGTATTTGACCTTGGACTGGTAAACGACACTTGCCCGCACCGCATATTCTGGAATTTCATAAGCTGCACCGAGACGCCAGCCTACAGCCTGATCGTCAACATCCAGCGATCCGATACGGGTTGGGCCGGCGGGGATGTTATATGGGTTTCCTCGCGGCATACCCGGAATGGCTTTTGTCTGTTCGCCGCGGAGTTCCTGATAGCTCACACCACCGAGAATGCGGAAATAGCCCTTTTCACCCGCAGTAAAGCGGTAGGAGCAGTTGACGCCGTAGTCATGCGACGAAATTTTCTGTTCTATCGCCGTATAAGCACGGACCGTATCGATGCCGACATCGGTGCTGATACCCCAGGGCTGACGATATTGCGCCGCACAGGCCAGATCGCTCGTCAGGTCGAACTTGGCCGAAAACTTCGGCACCCAGTAGCTCTCCGCCTCGTCAACTTCCGTTTCGAAGGCTCGGCCCGTCAATGGATTGACGCCACCGCTCATCGTGCTGATTGCAGAACCACGAATATTCTTGAGCTTGCGTTGCGGGGCTACGAAAGTTCCCGACGCATCAACGGCGTTTCCCTGCTCAAACAGGATATCAAAATCCTGCGAGCTGCGTTCAAAACCACCTGCATGAGCGACAACCGCACTCCCAAGCAGTACCGCTGCAATTCCCCCAATTTTTAAGCCGCGTCCGCTCATTATGTCCTCCCAGATAGCAACCGGCATTAACGTTGACGCAAACGTAAAACAGGAAGGATTCGACCTGCAATATCCAATCATTCGCGGGCTATGAGCGGCTTCGAAGTCGCTTCTTTCAAAACGCTTAAAATACGGGGCGTTTCTCCATTTGGTGGAAACATTCCGACAAATGTAGACCAGAAATTCGCCCAAATTGCCCCTTTTTCGGCCATATTTCGGCCTTGTTGCGAAAGGGCAACATTTTCAAAAAACAATCGAAACGCCGGTTCGATGCGGTCCAAAGCCCCTTGAAACGCAACTTTTCCGCGACATACCGCACAAAAAACACCCGGCAGTTTTCGCTGCCGGGTGTTGATTCGTGAAAGTCTTACGTTGCGGAACGCGTCAAATCAACCTGCGTCACGGATACGTGACTCAGCTGTCGCAACCCGCTCCGCGGCTTCCTTCAGCTCGACCAAACGCTCGCGTTCGGCTTCAACGACCTCTTCCTTGGCATTGGCCACGAACTTCTCGTTCGACAACTTCTTCTCGATCCGGTCGATATCAGCGGCAATCTTGCCTGCTTCCTTGGCCAGACGTGCAGCTTCAGCCTTGAGATCGATCAGCTTGCCGAGCGGAATGCAGATCGTCGCTTCACCGAGCAGCATCTGCGCTGCCCCCTTCGGAGCCTGCGCTTCGAAGGTCACGCTTTCAACACGGGCCAGACGCTTGATCGCAGCGTCGTGACGTTCAAAACGTTCCGTCGACGTTGCGTTGGCGTCAAGAACGACGACTGGTGCCACAGCACCTGCCGGGACGTTCATTTCCGCGCGCACCGAGCGGATACCGGTGACGAGATCGACCAGCCAGTTGATATCGGCAGCCGCGTCTTCATCCGCGAAGGAAAGCTCCGGCCAGTCGGCCAGTGCCAGAACCGTATCGCGCTTCTTGCCTTCACCAGCCGTCAGCGTCCACAGTTCTTCCGTCATGAACGGCATGAACGGATGCAGCAACTTATAGATCTGATCCAGACAGTAAGCAGCCGTAGCCTGCGCTTCGGCCTTTGCCACTTCATCGTCGCCCATGAAGATCGGCTTGAGCAATTCCAGATACCAGTCGCAGAACTGGTTCCAGACAAAGCGATAGGCCGCACCAGCCGCTTCATTGAAACGGTAATTGGCAATGCCCTCGGTCACGGAACGCGTGGCCTTTGTCAGTTCGGTCAGAATCCAGCGATTGACCGCAAGCCTTGCGTTTTCCGGATGGAAATCCGCGTTGAGCTCAACGCCATTCATCTGCGCAAAACGCGTCGCATTCCAGAGCTTGGTGCCGAAATTGCGGTAGCCCGCGATACGCGCCGGATCGAGCTTAACGTCGCGGCCCTGCGCGGCCATGATGGCCAGCGTGAAACGCAGTGCATCGGCGCCATATTCGTCCATCAATTCCAGCGGGTCGATGACATTGCCCTTGGATTTCGACATCTTCGCGCCGTGCTTGTCACGAACGAGCGCGTGCAGATAGACCGTATGGAACGGGATTTCCTCCATGAAATGGAGGCCCATCATCATCATGCGGGCAACCCAGAAGAACAGAATGTCGAAGCCGGTCACCAGAACGCTGGTCGGGTAATAGGTCGCGAGTTCCGGCGTCTTGTCGGGCCAGCCCAGCGTCGAAAAAGGCCACAAGCCCGATGAGAACCAGGTGTCCAGAACGTCGGTGTCGCGTTCCAGAGCAACGTCTTCGCCATAATGCGCCTTCGCAGCCGCTTTGGCTTCGGCTTCGCTCTTTTCAACGAAACAGGCGCCATCCGGGCCATACCACGCCGGAATCTGGTGTCCCCACCATAGCTGACGCGAAACGCACCACGGCTGAATGTTCTCCATCCAGTCGAAATAGGTCTTTTCCCAGTTTTTAGGCACGATCTGGGTGCGACCGTCGCGAACAGCGGCCATGGCAGGCTTGGCCATTTCGGCTGCGTTCACATACCACTGGTCGGTCAGATAAGGCTCGATCGGCACGCCGCCGCGATCACCATGCGGAACGGCATGGGTGTGATCCTCAACCTTTTCCAAATAGCCGCGCTCGTCCATCAACTCAACGATACGCTTGCGCACCGCAAAGCGATCCTGTCCGTCCAGCTCGGCGATCAGCGCCTTCAGTTCCGGCGTGAGCTGCAGGCCTTCGAGGAAGTCGTTATTGTCTTTCAGCGTGACAGCCGCTGCCGGCGTCAGAATATTGATCGCGCGCAGATCATTGCGCTTGCCGACTTCGAAGTCGTTGAAATCATGCGCAGGCGTGATCTTGACCGCGCCGGAACCAGCTTCCGGATCAGCGTAATCATCAGCGACAATCGGAATATGACGGCCAACGAGCGGCAGAACGACATCATTGCCGACCAGAGCGTGATAGCGCTCATCCTTCGGATTGACCGCAACGCCGGTATCGCCCAGCATGGTTTCCGGACGGGTCGTCGCGACAACAATGTAAGTATGCGGATTTTCTGAATCGAACGGCACATTTTCCAGCGGATAGCGGAAGTGCCAGAGATGCCCTTTCGTCTCACGGGATTCGACTTCAATGTCGGAAATCGCCGTCAGCAGCTTCGGGTCCCAATTGACCAGTCGCTTGTCACGATAGATCAAGCCCTGCTTGTGAAGCGTGACGAAGACTTCCAGAACAGCGCGCGACAGGCCCTCATCCATGGTGAAGCGCTCGCGCGACCAGTCGCACGACGCGCCAAGCCGACGCAGCTGATTGGAGATCATGCCGCCGGATTCTGATTTCCACTGCCAGATACGCTCGATGAACTTCTCGCGGCCCATGACATGGCGGTTCGGCTCCTGCCTCTCGGCCAGCTGACGCTCGACAACCATCTGGGTGGCGATACCGGCATGATCCATGCCCGGCTGCCACAGCACGTTCTTGCCGCGCATGCGCTCAAAACGAACCAGAATGTCCTGAATCGTGTTGTTGAGCGCGTGGCCCATATGCAGCGATCCGGTGACATTCGGCGGAGGAATGACCACGGCAAAAGGATCGGCTCCTGGCTTCGCTCCTGCTCCCGCTTTAAATGCCCCAGCTTCTTCCCAGCGTTCGGCAATTTTCGGCTCTATGGCCGCGGCGTCATAAGTCTTCTCAAGCATGGAATTATCCGGTCTTTTTGCGCAATGAAAGGATTGAGCGCTCAATAACAACAAACGGGTGATAAATCACTTTAAAAGTGAAAACCCGCCTGCGAGACAGACGGGCTTTTGAACTCAAAGGCCGTTTTAGACAGGCAACACGTCGATTATCGGTCGCCGCGCACCACCCGTTCGATTTCTTCACGAACAAGCCGCTCCACAAGGGTGGGCAGATTGTTGTCCAGCCAATCCTGCAACATCGGACGAAGAATCTCTGCAGCGATATCATCAAACGAACGACGCGGTTCCGACCGCACGACGTGGCTCAAATCCTGGAAGGCGGCGGCCACCTGACGTTCTGCCACTTGTGACAGAATATGGGAAGCCGTAGCCGCCTTTGCCAGTGGTTCGGGTGCGGTCGTAGCAGCGGTAGCAACCGGCGTTTCTGAAACTGGTTCCTCGACGGGCGCAGCGCTTGCCTCGACAGGCTCTTCAAGGTCAGGTTCAAGCAGTTCGTCGATGGCTTCGGCGATGCCATCTTCCAATGAGCGATCAAGCGCCTCTATCGAAACATCCTCTTTTGCAGCTTCCGGAGCAGTTGCGGCAGGCGCGTTCGGGGACAGTTCGGCGGCGCGCCGGTCATCGTTCTGGGCGTCGAGAACAATGTCCTCTTCTTCCTCTTCGATTTCCGGTTCCGGTGCGGGCGCGGCTTTGACCGGCGCATCAATCGAGCCGCGCAACACCGGCTCATCTTTTAGAATATCGCGCATCATGACCGGCTTTTCTGCCGCTCTGGAAACCGGAGGTTCTGCAGCGGGCTGTTCCTGCGCAGGCACTGGGCGACGGAACTCTGCCACCTCGCCGCGCAACGGAAAATTCGCCGTGGTGGACACAGGGTGGCGGCTCACATCGCTGTCTTCAATAATGCGCCGGATGGAAGCGAGAATCTCTTCCATGGACGGTTCGCGTGATGCGCTGGATGTCTGTGCCATAGCTGTCCATCTTCCCTATTTCAGAATAGAGCAATGCGCGCGTGTGAGCGACGCAAGGTTCTCCTTCTCTGTTTGGAGCAGCCGTTCCGGCGCGGAAAACCGTTCCGCAGCTTCGCAAGCCGCGTCCTGCAAAGGACAGAGAATCAATGAATTAAGGGTACCGGACGTTCGACGATTTGAGAATCCCCGCAAGAGAGCCAGCCAATTGAACCCACAGCTTTATCATTTTGTTAAGAATTGATCGCCGCCGCTCGCGAATCATCATCAAACAAAAACGGCGCCCGAAGGCGCCGTTTGATCTGAATTCTCGCTGATCAGCGACCGTCCGGCGTGCGCAGGCCGAACCACTTGTCCTTGACGGCCTCGTAATGTTCTTCCGGCTTATATTCAGCCACCTGAAGGCCCATCTGCTTCGAGGTCATGCGGCCGGTCGCGTTGAGAAGCGCATAGCTGGCGACAACCACATCATGCTCCGACTGGACCAGGCTGATTTCGGCAGCAGTCAAATCGTTCTGCGCGTTCAACACGTCGAGCGTGGTGCGCTGACCAACCTTGCGTTCTTCGACCACACCGTCCAGCGCGAGCTGGGCGGCGGCGATACCATCGCGATTTGCCTTGACCGAAGCGCGGGCAGCTTCTAGCTGCGACCATGCCGAACCAATGGCTTCACGAACCTGATCGCGCACAACGTCAACTTCGATGCGCGCCTGACCAAGCTGTTCCTTGGACTGGCGAATCTGCGCCGAGGTGCGGCCACCCGTATAAATTGGAATGGTCACGCCAATACCGACCGAAGCGGAATTGCCGTCACCCACCGTCGAACCGGCATAAGTATCGAGACGGCTGGCGCCAGCCGACAGACCAACGGTTGGCAGCATTGCGCCTTCCTTGGCCTTCACGTTGTAGCCAGCGGCATTCACCGCATATTGCGTTGCAAGAATGCCGGGATGGCCTGCCTGCGCGATTGCGAAAGCCTCGCTCGGCGACTTGGGCAGGTTCTTCGCTGCCGCAGCAGCAGACAGCTTGCCCGGCTGCGCACCAACGATACGGATATAGGTTGCTTCAGCCGACTTGATATTGGCGCGGGCACTATTCAGTTCGGCAACTGCTGTCGAACGGCTGGCTTCAGCCTGCGCAACGTCCGTGCGCGTGCCTTCACCAACATCCAGACGTGCGCGAGCTGCACGCACCTGTTCGTTCATCGCAGCCAGATTCTTCTCGCGAAGCACGGCGATCTGGCGATTCTGATAAACGTCCATATAGGCGACGACAGCGCTATAGAGCGTGTTCTGCTCGTCATTGCGCATATTTTCGCGCTGGGCAAAAACCTGCGTTTCTGCTGCGGCGACATTATTCTTGGTCTGGAAACCGTCGAACAGCATCTGGTTCAGCTGAATGCCGACCGTGCCACTGGTGCGGTAACCGCTCGTCGGCGAACGACTGCGGCTTGCATCATAAGTACCGGTAATCTGCGGGCGATAATTGGACTTGGCGATCGCCACGTTCTCGTCCTGAATGCGCACACCTGCGCGGGACGAGTTGAGCGTGGCGTTATTCTTATAAGCCTTGACCAGTGCACCAGGCAGGGTTTCAGATAAGGCGGACTGCCCCGATAAAACGGTGCCGGCCAACAATGCTGCCGCTGCGACCAGTCCTTTGTATGTTTTAAACACCGGGTACCTCATCTTAAGAACAGCCAATTTCAGTAAATCGAACCAATCAGTTCGGGCAACCTTAAATAACCTTTAAAATCGGTTATTTCCATCGCCCTGCCCAGAGCATGCACAAAGAAATTCCGCAGCGTTGCAGAATTGTACCAATCCCCGAAATTAAAATTCGAACTGTGGAATCCGCTCGAATCCCGGAAGTGGGCGCACCGCAGTGTTGAACGCAATGCGTCCCGATGCAACACCATTTTCTTTAACGTAAATCCGGGCAACCGAGGCATTTCCGCGGCCTTCGACGGCGACGAGGCGTCCGCCTTCCTTAAGCTGCTGGAACAAGGCGTCCGGAACGAAATCCACGCCGCCCTCGATCATGATCACATCGTAAGGTGCTTCCGAAGGATAGCCGGCATGCAGGTCGCCCGACACAATCACAACATTGTCATAGCCGAGTTCGGCAAGACGCGCGGTCGCAGCCGCAGAAAGTGCAGAATCACTCTCCAGTCCGATAACCGAACCGGCCAGATGCGACAGGATCGCCGAGGAATAACCAGTGCCACATCCGATATCCAGCACGACATCGTTCTTGTTCACGTCGGCGAGCTGAACGAGCTTGGCGAAAGGCGACGGCTCCATCAGATAGCGTGGTGCAGAACCTTCGGTCTCAAGCCGCTGGTCTTCGTCAATATAGGCAACAGCCTGACGCACAGTCGGTACGAAAGCTTCCCGCGGTACCGCCAGGAATGCATCGATAACCGCCAGATCGGTTACGTCCGTCGTACGGATCTGATTGTCGACCATCTTTGTGCGAAGATCCTGGAAATCGGCTGCCATAGCCCTCAACCCTTCATTATCGCCTAACGCGATGTTTCATATCACAAAGCACTCCGCAGCGTTGGTTCAAACCCCGCTGCGAGTGCACCATAAACGAGATTTGCCGTTGATGTGGCAAAAATCGCTGGTGCAGTCAATGAAACAGCTGCGAAACACCCGCATTTGCGGCACTTGAACTCACCATAACGAACCTTTTCAGCCCCACTTTCCTTGCGGAAAGAAAATGCCGGAAAGCGAGGCTTCCCGGCACCTACATCCTGTCTTGTCCCGGCGCAAGCGCTGGCAAAATCACATTATTGAGCGTTTGCAGCCGGATAACCCGCTGCGGCCAGCGCGGAAACCACGGCATCTCTGGACGCATCGCCGCCATACTCGACTTCTTTGGTTTCGAGATCGATTTCAATCGGCGCCGTAGCATCGAGCTTGCGCAGGGCGGCAGTCACGCTATCGGCACAGCCGCCACATTTCATCTTGGGAATAGTCAATTTCATCACGGGTAACGCTCCACACTTGTTATGCATACCTTATGCACCTTGCCATCGTGGTAAGGTCAAGCGTGAAAACGTCATCAGCGATCGGGGCTTATTTCACCTTTCTATTCCGTTGCCGGGATCAAAGAATTATGGGGCTTCACAGGCTTCCGGCACGCTTTTTTCAAGCTCCAGTTCCGATTTGCTCAGCGAGCCGGTCATGATTTCAATCGGCTTGAAGGGCGGCTCTTCCTGCATGGCGGGATTGGTAAGATGAATTGTGTAGCAGCCGCCGAAGACTTCCTTCTTGCCATCATTGCTCTCGGCTTCGATGGCCAGCGGCTGGCTCCAATAGATCTGGCCTGCACCCGGATCGGGCTCGGTCTTGCGCAAAGCGACCTTGACGCTTTTGGTGTTCTCGTAGCCCTTCACAAAGGTCTTGAAGTCGGGCTCCCGCCCCTCTTCCGAGTAATACCCATAAGCCCGCGTATATTCCTTGCGGTTGATCGCATTATAGTAAGATTCGATTAGCGCCTGCGGCGAAGACCGGTCGTCGCGATATTCCGGGACCGTAACGCCATTGGCGGCATCCTGCGTCTGTTCGGATGGCTTGGTCTCTTCCACGGGCGCCTTTGTTTCCGCAGCCTCTGGCTTCTTCTGCGCTGTCGGCTCGGCGTTTTCCTTCGCCGCAGGCTTCTGTGCTTCCTTCGCGGCAGGTTTCGGCGCTTCCTGCGCATAGGCCTGCGGGAGAGCAACAGACAAGCCGAGCGCGCTCGCGAGAACAGCCAGTCTCAGAGATTTCATCCGATCGATCGACATTCACATCTCCTCTTTCCCAAAGCCCGCCAGCCGGGCAACCGGCCTGCGCTCTCGATTTGGTGTCTTGCGGTAATGATGTTACAACACTAACTATAGTGAAAACGTGGCAGCGAGGTTTGAAACTCGCGGGTTTCATACGAGATTGGTTGATTCTCGCGCATGAAGCCACACTTTCGAAGCCACTGCATAACACCGGAAGAGATGAACCATGGGCCGTTTCGCAGTCATGACGCTAACCGAAGCCGCAGCAAATCGCGTTCGCGAGATTGTTGAGTCGCGTGAAGGCGCGCTGGGTATTCGTGTCGGTGTGAAAAAAGGTGGCTGCGCAGGCATGGAATATACCATCGATGTCGCCAATGAAGCGAAAGCCGGTGACGATGTTGCCGAGAAAGATGGCGCCAAGGTCTTTATCGCCCCGGAAGCCGTGCTTTTCCTGCTCGGAACCCAGATGGATTTTGAAGTGACGACGCTGCGCACCGGTTTCGTGTTCAACAACCCGAACCAGACCTCTGCCTGCGGCTGCGGTGAATCGGTTGAGCTGACGCCCGCCTCGGCAGAAAGCCTCCGCCAGATGCAAGGCGCCGCCTGATCTGATTTAAGCGGCTGGTCTTCCGAAGGAATCTCCCCAATGGATGACGAAACCCTCCGCGATCTGCTGCAGGATTTCGGCCCGATCAGCATCCGCCGCATGTTCGGCGGCAAGGGCATTTATCATCAGGGGTTGATCTTCGCGCTTGTGGTTCGCGACGAACTCCTTTTCAAAGCCGACGCATTGACCAGTCCGCGTTTCATCGATGCCGGATCGGTGCAGTGGACCTATGAAGGGCGCAAAGGCGGCGATCCGGTCGGCATGCCTTATTGGAGCGTGCCGGGCGAAGCCTTCGATGACCCTGAAATCATGACTGAGTGGGCGCGCCTCGCCTATGAAGCCGCCCTGCGCAGCGGTCAATCAAAACCCCAAAAGAAATCGGCCGCGAAGCGTTCCTTCACGGCCGAATAACAATCTCAAAACTGCAGTCTGCTTACATGCCCGTCGGAATGAGCATGAAAGCAGGGATATCGTTGCCGAAACCAACCGGCGACGGACCATCATCATCGCGATCACGACGGCGCTGCTTATGCTGGTCATGCTGCGGCCTGCCACGACGTTCGTCGTTGGAAGCGCGGATCGCGTCGCGGCGGTCGTGGGATTCGATAATGGGCTGCGGCTGTTCCGCCGGATCGAGCGCTTCAATCGAAGCGACCTTTTCCTTCGGTTTATCCATGCTCTTGTCCCGCCCCTTGTCTTTGCCCTTGCTGTCGCGCTGCGAGTCCTTGCCCTTGCCACGCGCATTCCGGCCCTTGCGCGGCTGATCATCAGCCTCGTCGGACGGCGCAAGCGTGGACAGATCGCCATCGACCCATTCAATCTTCTCGCCAATCATGTTTTCAATCGCGGCAAGGTATTTCGTGTCCGACGGCGTCACGATGGTGAACGCCTTGCCGGAGCGACCAGCGCGGCCTGTACGGCCAATGCGGTGGACATAGTCTTCCGAGTGAATCGGCACATCGAAGTTGAAAACGTGGCTGACGTCAGGAATGTCGAGACCACGTGCGGCCACATCGGAAGCGACCAGCAGCTGCAGCTTGCCGTCCTTGAAGTTGGACAGCATCGTCATGCGGGCGCGCTGGTCCATATCGCCATGCAAGGCACCGGCGTTGAACTCGTGACGCACCAGCGAACGGAACAGCTCCGACACATCCTTCTTGCGGTTGCAGAAGATGATCGCATTCTTGAGCGTGTCGCCTTCGGCGCGGATAAGATCGCGCAATGCGGCGCGCTTGTCCCAATCCTTCTTGCTGGACTTGACCAGACGCTGCGTCACGGTCTTGGCCGTGGACGAAGCCTTGGCCACTTCGATCCGGGATGGCGAATGCAGGAACTGCTCGGTGAGCTTGGTGATTTCCGGCGGCATGGTCGCGGAGAAGAACAGCGTCTGGCGCGTGAACGGGATCAGCTTGCAGATGCGTTCGATGTCCGGGATGAAGCCCATGTCGAGCATACGGTCTGCTTCATCGATGACCAGAATTTCAACGCCGGTCAGCAAAAGCTTGCCGCGTTCGAAATGATCGAGAAGACGGCCCGGCGTTGCAATCAGCACGTCCGCGCCGCGCTCCAGCTTGCGCTCCTGTTCGTCGAACGAAACGCCGCCGATCAGCAGGGCGACGTTCAGGCGATGATTGACGCCATATTTGACGAAGTTTTCTTCAACCTGCGCTGCGAGTTCACGCGTCGGCTCCAGAATGAGCGTGCGCGGCATACGTGCGCGAGCGCGGCCTTTTTCCAGGAGCGTCAGCATCGGCAGAACGAAAGAAGCCGTCTTGCCCGTCCCCGTCTGGGCGATACCAAGCACATCCTTGCGCTCTAACGCGGGCGGAATGGCGCCAGCCTGAATGGGTGTAGGCGCGGTGTATCCTGCCGCTTCTACAGCAGCAAGCACTTTCGGGGAAAGACCGAGTTCGGCAAATGTCGTCAATGGAGGCGCAGCTCTCTGGTTCGGAAACGTGTTCCGCCCATCCTGTCATTGCAGCCGCGTCATCGGGCGCAGGACCAAAGCAGAAAAGGCGTCTGCAACGCATCTAGCGTTTTCTTGCAGCATCGCCTACGTCCGCAGCGTGCAAAAGTCAACCAAAATACCATCATACGATATCAAATTGCTTTGATAGTTCTGCACAAAACGATAATCGACGCCAATCAACGCCGTTTCTAATCGAATTAAATCAAATTGATGACATTAGAGGATTGTCACACACGGAAGTTTTTCATCTTTGCTTGCGCATAATCTTACCCGAAATCTATAGACTTTTCAGATCAATGCCGGAACTGTTCCGTCAAAATCCGCTCGTCCCAGGAATGGTTCTTATCGAACAAAATGGCTACCTGGCTGTTCGGCGCCTCGCGCACCGTAACCGACGTTACCGATTTGACTTCGTTATTGTCAGCCACCGCATTAACCGGGCGCTTTTCCGTTTCAAGCAGATCCATGCGCACCGTTACATGCTTTGGCAGCAATGCGCCCCCCCAGCGACGTGGCCGGAACGGACTCACCGGCGTCAGCGCAAGAAGCGGTGCTTCCAGAGGGAGGATTGGCCCCTGCGCCGACAGATTATAGGCGGTCGAACCGGCAGGCGTTGCAACCATCACACCGTCACAGACCAGCTCTTCCAGCCGCACCTTGCCATCGATCGATATGCGAACCTTGGCTGCCTGATAGGATTGGCGAAACAGCGAAACTTCGTTGATTGCAAGCGCTTCGACCGGCGCTGAATTTTCGGTCTCCGCGATCATGACCAGCGGGCGGATCGTTTCCATCTGTGCGGCGAGAATGCGCTCGCACAGATTATCGACGCTAAACTCATTCATCAGGAAGCCGACGGACCCGCGATTCATCCCATAGATCGGCGTACCGGTATTCATGAAATCACGCAGCGCCTGCAGCATGGTGCCATCGCCGCCGAGCGCAACGATGATATCGGCGTCTTCGCCTGCCACGTGGCCATAGCGTTTCACGAGTTCTTTCTGCGCCGCGAGTGATTCTTCACTCCCGGACGACAGAAAATGAAGCGCGAGTGATTTGTCTGTCATGTCTACCGTCTCGCTCCCCAGTTCAACCCTGATAAGTTTGCCATGTCCTCATCGCGGTCTACTGGCTAGCACATGAAAAACCCTGTTGCCATGACCTCAATGCGATGAATTTTCGTTTTACAGACGCGTCATTTGTGCTAATCGAGCGCTAACCGCGATGCGGAAGCGATTTGCGACCAAAACCGGTTCGATACAACACTGTATTGTGAAGTGCCCTTATAGCTCAGTTGGTAGAGCACCTGATTTGTAATCAGGGGGTCGGGAGTTCGAGTCTCTCTGGGGGCACCAATATTTTCACGGTTGGAGCAAAACGCTCGCCGTTCACAATGACAAGATTACACTTTCCTCAAAATTCAGAACCGCCGCAGACTGATATCTCTAATGTCATCTCAATCAGACGATTGAGACGCTTGCCACTTTTTCAAAGCAATAAATAGTTTATTTATCACCGATCAGAATATTCATAAAAATTCATATCAGCAACGTTCGTTTACAAATCAGCCGTAAACAGGACAATCTATAGATATATATTTGAATTACTGAAAACATTGAGGATACTGATTATGAGAAAAATCTTTGCTGCGGCAATCGCGCTTTCCTTTATTTCCGCGCCGGCTGCATTTGCTGCTCCAAGCCACATCTCCTCGGGCTTGGTTCATCAAGTCAAAGCGGAGAAAAAGGCGAAAGCGAAAAAGCCATCCCCCAAAAGGCATGTGAAAAAGCCGGTAAAGAAGCCCATCAAAAAGCCAACACGGCATTAAAACCAAACAGAAATTCGCGTTTTAAATCTATTTCACGGCCAAATCTTATCGATCTTCATCCCGATTGGTAAGATTTGGCTCTGAGACCGCTACCGTTACAAAGAGATAGCGGCTCGAAGATCAGGCGGACGGGCTCAGTTTCCCTTCCCGCCGCGATAGATATTTACGCCGAGTTCGCGGATTTTCTTGCGCAGCGTATTGCGGTTGAGACCGAGCAGGTCCGCCGCCTTGATTTGGTTGCCGCGCGTTGCCGTCAGGCAAGCCAGAATCAGGGGATATTCGAGTTCGGCCAGCACACGGTGATAAAGCCCCGGCGGCGGCAGATCGGCACCGAACGAAGCGAAATAACGCTGCATGTTTTGCTCGACGGCTTGCGAAATCGTGATGTTTTCCGCATCACCTGCCACTGCCGGAATGCTGTCGGGCTTCGACATTTCCGCCTTCAGCTCGGTTTCGATGATTTCCGGCGAAATCTCTTCCTGCGGATAGAGCGCGGCTAGCCTGCGCACCAGATTTTCCAGTTCGCGCACATTGCCCGGCCATGGATAGCGTCGCATCATGTCGAGACCGGCATTGGTAATGCGCTTTTCAGGCAAGCCCTCTTCGGCGGCGCGCTTGAAGAAATGGCGCACAAGATCAGGCACGTCCTCGCTGCGCTCACGCAACGGCGGCAGCCGCAGCGGCACCACATTAAGCCGGTAATAAAGATCCTCGCGGAAAAGACCCTGCGCGATCAGCTGGCGCAAATCCTTGTTGGTCGCTGCCACGATGCGCACATCGGTCTTGATCGGCGTACGCCCGCCGACGGTCATGTATTCGCCCTGCTGCAACACGCGAAGCAGACGCGTTTGGGCTTCCATCGGCATATCGCCAATTTCATCAAGAAAAAGCGTACCGCCATTGGCCTGCTCGAAGCGACCACTGGACCGATTCTGCGCGCCGGTGAAAGCGCCCTTCTCGTGGCCGAACAGTTCGGACTCGATCAGATCACGCGGGATCGCCGCCATATTGATAGCAACGAATGGTCCTTTGCGGCGACGGCCATATTCATGCAAGGCGCTTGCGACCAGCTCCTTGCCGGTGCCGGATTCGCCCGTGACCATCATGGTGAGGTCCGTCTGCATCATACGCGCCAGAACGCGGTAGATTTCTTGCATGGCGGGCGAACGGCCGACAAGAGGCATGTTCTCGCCCGGCTCGTCGTGCATCACCGAAGCCGGCTTATGTTTTGGTTCAGACAGCGCGCGTCCGACAATATTGATCAGTTCCGTCAGGTCGAACGGTTTTGGCAGATATTCATAAGCGCCCGCTTCCGAGGCGCGAATGGCCGTCATGAAGGTGTTCTGGGCGCTCATCACCACAATCGGCAATTCCGGCCGCATCTTCTTGATGCGCGGCAGAAGGTCGAAGGCGTTTTCGTCCGGCATCATGACATCGGTAATCACCAGATCGCCGTCGCCTGCCGCCACCCAACGCCAAAGCGAAGCGGCGTTCGAAGTGACCCGCACATCGTAACCGGCCCGGGAAAGCGCCTGATTGAGCACAGTGCGGATCGCCGCATCGTCATCCGCCACCAATACGGTTCCCGTCGGGCGTCCTGCTATCATGCGTCGTCTCCGGTATAATCAGTCGTGAGTTTGCGCGCTGGCGAAGCAATATCCGAGCTTTTCCAGGCAGGCATGAGAATGCGGAAAGTGGTGCGCGAGGGATGGCTGTCGCATTCGATAATGCCGCCGTGATCGCCGATGATTTTCGCCACTAGTGCCAGTCCAAGGCCGGACCCGTTGGTTTTGGTCGTCACAAACGGATCGAAGAGATGCGGCAGCATATCCTGCGGCACTCCGGGCCCATTGTCGTGCACGCAGAATTCCAGCGGCAGCGCAACGCGGTCGCGTGCGCCCGGCACCTGAAGCCGGATACCGGGACGGTACGCCGTCGAGAGAAGGATTTCTCCGTGGTCGCGGTCGCCAATGGCCTCAGAGGCGTTCTTCACCAGATTGAGAAACACCTGCACAAGCTGGTCGCGATTGGCGAAAACCGGCGGCAGTGAGGGATCGTAATCTTCCGAGAAGCGAATATGCCGCGCAAACCCGTTGCGGGCCACGGCCTTTACATGGTCCAGAACCGCGTGAATATTCACAGCTGTGCGCTCGATGGGGCGTTCGTCAGAGAAAACCTCCATCCGGTCCACGAGCGATACGATACGGTCGGTTTCATCGGTAATGAGTCGCGCCAGCGCGCGATCCTCGTCGCCCACCACCTGTTCAAGCAACTGCGCCGCACCGCGAATGCCCGATAGCGGGTTCTTGATTTCATGCGCCAGCATCGAGGCCAACCCGGTCACTGAACGCGCAGCGCCGCGATGGGTCATCTGGCGGTCGATCTTTTCCGCCATGGTCTTTTCCTTGAAAAGAATGACCACGGCACCCTGCATTTCAACAACGGGCGCGACATAGAGATCGACAATGCGTTCCGCACCAAGACGCGGCGAAGAAATATCGACGCGATATTCATTGACCGGCATCTGGCTAGCGCGAACCTGATCGATAAGCGCCAGAAGCGGGCTGCCAAACGGCAGAAAACTTTCCAGCCGGTTGCGCGCCAATATGGACGAACCCGAGCGGAAGAACTGCTCGCCGTCCAGATTGGCATAAACGATGTGATTGTCAGGCCCAACCATAATGACCGGCTGGCTGATCGCATCCAGTATGACCGACGGGATGCTACCCTTTTCATCTCTTTCGCGCATCAGGCGACCTTTCTGAACGCCGATTTCAACTCTGGCGCATCCGTCGTCCGCGCCGCGAAAATCCGGCGCAGCACTTCCACCACCTTTGCGGGATCGGTCAGCGTCATCACTTCCGCCTTGTCTGCTGAGGTCGAACACTCTCCAGCGTGACGATCCAGATACCAGCCAAGATGCTTGCGCGCATGGCGAATACCCGTTTTGCTACCATAATGGTCGAGCATATCTTCGTAATGCATTATAATATAATCGATAATCCCTGTTCCATCTTGAGACGACAAGGCACTGCCCGCGATCGAGCCCGGCAACCATGGCTGCCCATAGGTAGCGCGCCCGACCATCACCGCGTCGGCACCCGACCGGCGGCGAATCTCTTCCGCATCTTCACGCGACGTCACATCGCCATTGGCGACGAGCGGAATTTTCACCGCATCGCGTACGGCGCGAATGGCGTCCCAGTCGGCATGACCTTCATAGAACTGGCAGCGGGTGCGGCCATGCACCGTCACCATCGCAATACCGGCATCCTCGGCCCGTTTGGCCAGTTCCGGAGCATTGATGCTGTTTTCGTCCCAGCCAAGCCGCATTTTCAATGTGACCGGCACGTTGACCGCTGCCACTGTTGCTTCGACAAGCGTCATGGCGTGATCCAGATCGCGCATCAGCGCCGACCCGGAATAGCCGCCTGTCACCTTCTTGGCCGGACAGCCCATATTGATATCGATGATATCGGCGCCCTCGCCTTCGGCAATCCTGGCCGCCTCGCCCATCCAATGCGCTTCACGCCCGGCAAGCTGAACCACATGCGTGCCCAAACCTTCGCCCGACAGGCGCAGCAGGCTTTCCTTGTGACGATTGCAGAGTTCCGCGCTGGCCACCATTTCCGAAACGACCATACCCGCTCCGGCGGCGGCAGCACGCTTGCGAAACGGCAGATCGGAGACGCCTGACATCGGCGCCAGAAAAACGCGATTCTTGAGCACCACGCCGCGGATATCCAAGGGCTGATCGAGAGAAGTCACCAACAAATGCCTATTTCATGTGCATGATGCATAACGCACACACTTTAATCAGTTCATCTTTTGAACGCAAGGAAAAGCGCATAGATTAAGCGATAAATCAATTGCAGTCTGGCATTTGTCGATGCAAGGCATTATTCGGCTTCAAAGCGATCCGTTTTGGCAAAGGCAAAGATCATTTCGAAAACAGCAGCGGTCATTGTGGCAGCCGGCCGGGGCGAACGGGCGGGGCAAAGCGTCGAAGGGCCGAAGCAATATCGGCGCATCGGCGGCGAAGCCGTGCTCGCGCGCACCTTGCGCGCCTTTACCGACTGCACATTGGTCGACGAGATCGTCGTCGTCATTCATCCAGACGATCTCGCGCTTTATGAACGCGCCATACCAGAAAGCCACAAAGATGCGATCGTCGTCACCGGCGGCCCCACACGGCAGGAATCCACACGGCTGGGCCTCCTCGCCCTCAAGGACCACGCGCCGGATTATGTGATGATCCATGACGGCGTGCGCCCCTTCATCACGCAAGCACTGCTCGAACGCATCGTCGGCAATCTGACGCCGGAAGAAGGCGTCCTCCCCGCGCTGGCCGTTTCGGACACGCTGAAACAATCCGCCATCGATGGCACGGTCAAGACCACCGTTCCCCGCGCCGGTCTGTTCGCGGCACAGACCCCGCAGACATTTCCCTATGCGCCTATTCTCGAAGCGCATGAAAAAGCCTTCGCCATTCGTCGCACCGATTTCACCGACGACGCCGCCATCGCCGAATGGCAGGGCCTCGCCGTGCGCATCATCGAAGGCTCGGCTGACAATACAAAGCTTACCTGGGCAAAGGACATTGAAATGGCAGACAAGCGCCTGCGGCAAGACCATGCCGCCTTTCCGGATATTCGCACGGGCAATGGCTATGACGTCCATTCCTTCGAACCGGGCGACCATGTCACGCTATGCGGCGTGAAAATTCCGCATGAAGCAAAGCTCAACGGCCATTCTGACGCCGATGTGGCGCTCCACGCCGTGACCGACGCCCTGCTCGCCACGCGCGGCGCAGGCGATATCGGCACGCATTTTCCGCCATCGGATCCACAATGGAAGGGCGCGGCCTCGCGCATCTTCATCGAGCACGCCGCCAAAATCGTTCGTGAGGCTGGCGGGCGCATCGCCAATGTCGATGTGACGCTGATCAGCGAAGCGCCGAAGATCGGACCGCATCGCGCCGCCATGACGGAAGCGCTCTGCGATATGCTCGGCATTGCCGCCGACCGCGTTTCCATCAAGGCAACCACCAACGAAAAGCTTGGCTTCGTCGGCCGCCGCGAAGGCATTGCAGCCATCGCCACCGCCACCGTCATTTATCCCGGCGAGGTGCCGGAATGAGCGAACTCGTCGCAGAGAAGGAAGCCATCGCGCTGCTGGACGCCTGCCGCAAGGCCGGCCTGATGATTGCGACCGCAGAATCCTGCACCGGCGGCCTGATTGCCGGTGCATTGACCGATATTGCCGGTTCGTCCGATGTGGTGGATCGCGGTTTCATCACCTATTCCAATGAGGCCAAGCACGACATGATCGGCGTGCCAATGGAGCTGATCAACCGCGTCGGCGCTGTCTCAAAAGAAGTGGCGATTGCCATGGCCGAAGGCGCGCTGAAGCACTCGCGGGCGGGCATCAGCATCGCGGTGACCGGCGTTGCCGGTCCGGGCGGTGGCTCAGACGAAAAGCCCGTCGGGCTCGTCCATATCGCCTCCGCACGCAACGGCCAGCCAACGCTGCATCGGGAATGCCGTTTCGGCCCGAAAAGCCGTGCTGAAATTCGCCATGCAACGGTTCTTGCCGCGCTGGAACTGGTGCTGACAAATTTGCGCAAGGCATAACGCTCACGCATGTACTTTCCGCCCTGCCGCCCTATCCTCTACTTATCAGTTTAAGATGAGGAGCATAGGCAATGCGGTTCAAAGGCAAAGTGGCCATTGTTACGGGCGGGGCAAGCGGTATTGGGGAAGCGACGGTCCGGGCTTTTGTGCGCGAAGGCGCCAACGTTATCATTGCCGATTATGCCGACCACGGCCAGCAACTGGCCGATGAACTTGCCGGTGAACACCAGCAGGCCATTTTCATCAAGACAGACGTGACAAAAACCAAAGCTGTTCAGGAGCTTATCGCCCGAACAGTGGAAAATTACGGTCGTCTCGACATCATGTTCGCCAATGCCGGTATTGCTGCGGACGGACCAATCGACGAACTTGACGAAAGCGCCTGGCAGAAGACCATCGATATCAATCTGACCGGCGTTTATCTCTGTGATAAATACGCAATCGACCAGATGCGGTCGCAAGGCGGCGGCGTCATCGTCAATTGCGGATCGATCCACAGCCATGTCGGCAAGTCTGGCGTGACCGCCTATGCCGCGGCAAAAGGCGGTGTGAAACTGCTGACCCAGACACTGGCTATCGATTATGGTACGCAGAATATCCGCGTAAATGCCGTTTGCCCGGGCTATATCGACACACCACTTCTGAAAGATATTCCCGACGACAAGAAGGACGCTCTGGTTGCCCTGCACCCGATGGGTCGCCTTGGCCGGGCCGAGGAAGTGGCAAGCGCTGTGCTCTTCCTCGCCAGCGACGAGTCCTCATTCATCACCGGGTCTTCGCTAATGGTCGATGGCGGTTATACGGCACAGTAAAAAGCTGTTTGATTATAGGCCGTAAATCTGGTCGGCGCGCTTTTCGAAGGCTTCGGAGAATTTCTTGAAGGCCAGATCGAACATCGTCCCCATCAGCAAGCCGAGTGTGCGGCTCTTGAATTCATAGTCGATGAAGAATTCGACATCGCAATAAGCCGCATCCTCGGCAGGTTTGAACGTCCAGCGATTGTCGAGATAGCGGAACGGGCCATCGAGATATTTGACGTCGATGACATTCTCGTCCGGTTTCAGCAGGACCTGACTGGTGAAGGTTTCGCGGATGAGCTTGTAGCCGACCGTCATATCGGCAATCAGCAGCGCCTTGCCGTCGCGCTCCTTGCGGGAGCGGATCGACAAGGCTTCGCACATGGGCAGAAATTCCGGGTATTTCTCGACATCCGCCACGAGTGCGAACATCTGATCGGCCCGGTGATGCACCCGTCTGACGGTCGTAAACTGCGGCATGTCTACTTATGACCGGTTGGCAATCTGCGCTTCGCGGGCGGCCTTGAGCTTTGCAAAATCGTCGCCAGCGTGATGCGAAGAACGCGTCAGCGGGCTGGAGGCGACGAGCAGGAAGCCCTTTGTTTTGCCGATGGTTTCGAACGACTTGAATTCGTCCGGCGTCACGAAACGGATGACCGGATGGTGCTTGCGGGTCGGCTGCAGATACTGGCCGATGGTCATGAAATCCACATCCGCCGAACGAAGATCGTCCATCAGCTGCAGGATTTCATTCCGCTCTTCGCCGAGACCGACCATGATGCCGGACTTGGTGAAGATGGTCGGATCGAGTTCCTTGACGCGCTGCAACAGGCGGATCGAATGGAAATAGCGTGCGCCGGGGCGAACCTTCAGATAACGCGACGGCACGGTTTCCAGATTGTGGTTGAACACGTCGGGACGCGCCTTGACCACGATTTCCAACGCGCCTTCCTTGCGCAGGAAGTCCGGCGTCAGAATTTCGATGGTGGTCGCAGGCGTTGCAGCGCGGATGGCGCGAATGACCTCGGCAAAATGCTGCGCACCGCCGTCTGCCAGATCGTCACGGTCTACCGAGGTGATGACCACATGGGTCAGGCCCATCTGCTTGACGGCCTTGGCGACATTTTCCGGCTCATTGGGATCGAGCGGCGTAGGAATACCGGTCGAAACATTGCAGAACGCGCAGGCGCGTGTGCAGATTTCGCCCATGATCATGAACGTGGCGTGCTTCTTTTCCCAGCACTCGCCGATATTCGGGCAGCCAGCTTCTTCACAGACGGTCACGAGCTTGTTGGAACGCACGATTTCGCGCGTTTCGCTATAGCCGCGCGAGACCGGAGCCTTGACGCGAATCCAGTCAGGCTTCTTCTGGACTTCATTGTCCGGGCGGTGCGCCTTTTCCGGGTGCCGCAGACGTCCGCTCTGGTTGACCGTATTGAGAACTGTAACCATGCTGTTTCCTGCCTATCCGGAGCATGTTCCAAAAGAAATGTGGAACGCTCCTTAATTCGGTCCGGTCCTAAGCCCTGACCACAGACCTGTCAACTTGGACCATTTGCTACTCATCGCCGCGCAGCCAGCCCGAGCGCCCTGAAAACCAGAGCCCAGATGAGCCCAAAGACCAGACCGCCAAAGCCAAGCGCCAAAGTCAGCGTCCAGACACCATACCAGCCCAAGAGCGCCATTCCGTTGACCGATATGGTGTTACCGCCAAGCAGACTCAAGACGCCGGCTACAAATCCGAGCGCCAGACCGATGACGGTACACCATTTTATGATCGGCCAGGCGGCGCGCCGCCATGGCCCTCCATTTTCGATCAGCGGAATAGGCGTCTCCTATTGCTTTAAGCTTTATTTACACGCCTAATCTGGTCCGAAAAGTCTGCAACTTTTCGGGATTAGGCGTTTAACACCCGGCCATATGCGTCGAGTACGCTTTCCTTCATCATCTCCGAAAGGGTCGGATGCGGGAAGACCGAATGCATCAGCTCTTCTTCGGTGGTCTCAAGGTTCATGGCAATCACGAAACCCTGGATAAGCTCGGTGACTTCCGCGCCAACCATATGTGCGCCCAGAAGCTGACCGGTCTTCTTGTCGAAGATCGTCTTTACCAGACCCTGATCTTCACCCAGAGCAATCGCCTTGCCGTTGGCCGTGAAGGAATAGCGACCGACACGAATGTCGAAACCCTGTTCCTTGGCCTTGGCTTCCGTCAGACCGACCGACGCGACCTGCGGATTGCAATAGGTGCAGCCCGGAATCTTGCCCTTGTCGAGCGAATGGACATTCGGAAGGCCTGCGATCTTTTCAACGCAGATCGTGCCTTCATGTTCGGCCTTGTGCGCCAGCATCGGCGGACCGGCGACATCGCCAATGGCATAGATGCCTTCAACATTGGTCTTGCCATAACCGTCGATGACGATGCAGCCACGATCCGTCTTCACGCCAAGCGCTTCAAGGCCGAGATTCTCGATATTGCCCTGCACGCCGACAGCCGAAATCATCCGGTCGACCGTCAGCTTCTGCACCTTGCTATCCTTGGTTTCGATGGAAGCAGTGACGTTGTTGGCGCCCTTCTCCACTTTCGCAACCTTGGCGTCGGTGATGATTTTGAGGCCGCGCTTTTCGAGCTGCTTGCGGGCGATGGCGGAAATTTCCGCATCTTCTACCGGCATGATCTGCGGCATCACTTCCACAACCGTCACATCGACGCCCATGTCGTGATAGAACGACGCGAATTCGATGCCGATAGCGCCCGAACCCATGACCAGCATCGACTTTGGCAGGTCCTGCGGCACCATGGCTTCGAAATATGTCCAGATCAGCTTGCCGTCCGGTTCGATGCCAGGCAGCGCACGCGGACGCGCACCGGTGGCCACGATGATGTGCTTGGCCTTGTAGCTGCCCTCGCCCAGCACGCCCTTCGGCACCGGGTTCTGCGGCTGCATCGGCTGCTTCGACGTCTTGCCGACCGTGATTTCAGCAGGATTGGAACCGGAAGCGCCTTTGACGAGCTTGGCTTCGCCCCAGATGACGTCGATCTTGTTCTTCTTCATGAGGAAGGCGACGCCGCCATTAAGACGGGCCGAAACGCCGCGCGAACGCTGCACGACGGCTTTCACGTCCGGCGTGATGGTGCCTTCGAGTTTCAGACCGTAATCCTTGGCGTGTTCGCCGAAATGTAGGATTTCCGCCGAACGCAGCAGTGCCTTGGTGGGAATGCAGCCCCAGTTGAGGCAGATACCACCCAGATGCTCGCGCTCGACAATAGCGGTCTTGAGACCCAGCTGTGCCGCACGGATTGCCGTCACATAGCCGCCGGGGCCAGATCCGATAACAATAACGTCGTAAATGTCGGCCATAATTCTTGCCCTTATTCCTGAATGCGGAAAGGCCGCGCTTGTCCCTGCATGATCTACAAAGACAAGCGCGGCGTCAGTTCCATCAGACCAGCATGCCCATCGGGTTTTCGATGTGGCGCTTGAAGGCCTGCGCGAGTTCGGCAGCAAGTGCGCCGTCCACCGCGCGGTGATCGGTAGAAAGCGTGACCGACATGACCGTCGCCACTTTCATCTCGCCCTTCTTCACCACGACGCGCTCTTCACCGGCGCCGATTGCGAAAATGGTCGCATGCGGCGGGTTGATGATGGCTGCAAAATCCTTGACGCCGAACATGCCCAGATTGGACACGGAGGTCGAACCGCCCTGATATTCCTCCGGCTTCAGCTTGCGATCACGCGCGCGCTTGGCCAAATCCTTCATCTCGTTGGAGATGGTGGAGAGCGTCTTGCTTTCCGCATTGCGGACGATTGGCGTGATCAGGCCACCCGGAATGGAAACGGCAACGCCGACATCCGAACGCTTGTGCTTGATCATGCCGCCATCGGTCCAGGAAACATTGGCTTCCGGGATATCGCGCAGCGCCAGAGCGGTCGCCTTGATGATCATGTCGTTGACGGAGAGTTTGTAGGCCGGAACCTCGCCCTTCTCGGTCTTGAGCATCGGCGACGCCGCGTTGATCTGCGCGCGAAGCGCCAGAAGCGCATCCAGTTCGCAATCGATCGTCAGATAGAAATGCGGAACGGTCTGCTTCGATTCCACCAGACGGCGAGCAATGGTCTTGCGCATGCCGTCATGCGGCACGATCTCGTAAGAACCTTCCTCGAACAGCTTGAGAACGGCATCGTCCGACATCGGCTTAGGCGCTGGAGCAGCCGCAGCAGCCTGCGGTGCAGCAGCAGCTTTCGCGCCGCCGGACTGGATCGCGGATTCCACATCGCGCTGAACGACACGGCCATGCGGACCAGTGCCCTTCACGGCGGCGATATCGACGCCAGCGTCCTTGGCAATGCGGCGGGCAAGCGGAGAAGCGAAAACGCGTTCGCCCTTTGCCTGTGCGGGAGCGGCAGGTGCCGGAGCAGGAGCAGGAGCAGCGGCGGGCGCGGCTTCCTTCTTGGCTTCAACCTTCGGCTCTTCCTTCGGAGCCTCGGCTTTTGCTTCCGCCTTGGGAGCGGCAGCGCCGCCGCCCTTTGCTGCTTCCGCGATATCTTCGCCGTCAGCGGCGAGAATTGCGATCAGCGCATTGACCTTGACGCCTTCGGTGCCAGCCGGAACAACCAGCTTGGCAACGGTGCCTTCGTCAACAGCCTCGACTTCCATCGTGGCCTTGTCGGTTTCGATCTCGGCAATCACATCGCCGGAGGAAACCTTGTCGCCTTCCTTGACCAGCCATTTCGACAGGTTGCCTTCTTCCATCGTGGGAGAAAGCGCTGGCATGGTGATATTGATCGGCATGTCCAAACCCTTTCGTTAAGCGGTGTAGGTCACGGCTTTCACCGCTTCCACGACTTCGGCCACATTCGGCAGCGCCAGCTTTTCGAGATTTGCGGCGTAAGGCATTGGAACGTCCTTGCCCGCAATGGTCAGGATCGGCGCATCGAGATAGTCGAAAGCCTGCTGCATCACGCGGGTGGCGATTTCCGTGCCGACCGACGACTGCGGGAAGCCTTCTTCGACGGTTACGAGGCGACCGGTCTTCTTGACCGATTCCACGACAGTCGGAATGTCCATCGGACGAATGGTGCGCAGATCGATGACTTCAACGTCGATGCCCTGTGCAGCCAGTTCTTCCGCAGCCCTGACCGCATAGGTCATGCCTATACCGAACGAAACCAGCGTGGCGTCCTTGCCCTGCTTGTGAATGCGGGCCTTACCAATCGGCAGGACGAAATCATCCAGCTTCGGCACTTCGAAATGATGACCGTAGAGAATTTCGTTTTCGAGAAAAATGACCGGGTTCGGATCGCGGATGGCAGCCTTGAGCAAGCCCTTGGCGTCGGCAGCCGTGTAAGGCATGACGACCTTCAGGCCCGGAATGTGGCTGTACCAGGCGGCGTAGCACTGCGAGTGCTGGGCGGCAACGCGGGCAGCAGCGCCCGAAGGACCACGGAACACCATCGGTGCACCCATCTGACCGCCCGACATGTAGAGCGTCTTTGCAGCCGAATTGACGATCTGGTCGATTGCCTGCATGGCGAAGTTGAAGGTCATGAATTCGACAATCGGCTTCAAACCGGCCATTGCGGCACCGACGCCCACACCGGCAAAACCATGCTCGGTGATCGGCGTATCGACGACGCGGCGCGCGCCGAACTCATCGAGAAGACCCTGCGTGATCTTGTAAGCGCCCTGATATTCGGCAACTTCTTCACCCATGATGAAGACGTTTTCGTCACGGCGCATTTCTTCGGCCATGGCATCGCGCAGCGCTTCACGCACGGTCATCGAAACCATTTCCGTGCCTGCCGGAATATCCGGATCGGAAGCGACTTCAACCTTCGGAGCAGCCGGAACGCTGGCAGCAGACTTGTCTTCAGCCTTCGGCGCTTCCTTTGCTTCTTCCTTGGCTTCCTGCTTCGGGGCTTCAGCCTTGGCAGCCGGGGCCGAACCGATATCGGAAGCGCTTTCGCCGTCGCCGAGCAACACGGCAATCGGCGTATTGACCTTCACGCCTTCTGTGCCTTCAGCGATGAGGATCTTGCCGATAACGCCTTCATCGACGGCTTCGACTTCCATCGTCGCCTTGTCGGTTTCGATCTCGGCAATCACATCGCCGGACGTAACCTTGTCGCCTTCCTTTTTCACCCACTTGGAAAGCGTGCCTTCTTCCATGGTCGGAGAAAGGGCGGGCATGAGAATTTCTACGGGCATGACAACACCTTTCCCGAATTAGAGCAGAATATCCGTATAGAGCTCGGAAACATCCGGCTCCGGATCGTTTTGAGCGAAATCGGCCGAATCAGCGACGATGTCGCGGACTTCCTTGTCGATTTCCTTCAGCTCTTCTTCGGTTGCCCAGCCCTTGTCGATCAGGCGCTGTTTGACCTGTTCGATCGGATCATGCTCGGAACGCATCTTTTGCACTTCGTCCTTCGAGCGATATTTCGCAGGATCGGACATGGAGTGACCGCGATAGCGATAGGTTTCCATTTCGAGAATCAACGGACCCTTGCCGGAACGCGCCCAATCGGCAGCGAACTTGGCGGCAGCGGCAACGGCGCGAACGTCCATGCCGTCAACCTTGATGCCCGGAAGATTGAACGAAACACCGCGCTTGGAGAAATCGGTCTCAGCGGAAGAACGCGATACCGAGGTGCCCATGGCGTAACGGTTGTTTTCGATGACGTAGATCACCGGAAGCTTCCACAGCGAGGCCATGTTGAAGCTTTCATAAACCTGGCCCTGATTGGCAGCGCCATCGCCGAAATAGGTGACCGACAGATTGTCATTGCCACGATACTTGTTCGCAAAGGCAAGACCGGTGCCCAGCGGAACCTGAGCGCCGACGATACCGTGACCGCCGAAGAAGCCCTTTTCCTTGGAGAACATATGCATGGAGCCGCCCTTGCCCTTGGAGTAGCCTCCACGGCGTCCGGTCAGCTCGGCCATGACGCCGCGCGCTTCCATGCCCGTTGCCAGCATATGACCGTGATCGCGATAGGAAGTGATGATCTGGTCACCTTCCTTCAGCGCGGTCTGCATACCAACGACGACAGCTTCCTGTCCGATATAAAGATGGCAGAAGCCACCAATGAAGCCCATGCCATAAAGCTGGCCGGCTTTTTCTTCGAAACGCCGGATCATCAGCATCTCGCGATAGGCGTGCAGCTCCTGCTCCTTGGTGAAATTTATAGGCGCAGGTGCCTTGGGGGTAGTAACAGAAGACGTCTGCGTTTTGCCAGCAGGCGTCTTTTTAGCCCTCGGTGCCATATCTCGCTCCCTTAGATTGTCGTTATATTGTGACGTTATACGCGCATATTACAAGATACAATATGCACCCAGAGCATAGCTGCTATGCTGCCAAGCCCTTAAAAACATATCACAAAAAGACAATTAACCGGAATTCAGTTAATTCGACCTGTCTTCCCGAGAGGTAATAATTGTCACTTCATCGGGATGGGAGAGATTAAGCGCCCTGCGCGCCTGCTCGTCAAGCATATCCTTTTCGATGGAACCATCACGCAAAAGCGCGACGCGCTTTTCGAGCGCGGAACGCTCGCCGCTGATTTTTTCGAGCTGCTTGGTGAGGTTCGCTTTTTGCTCTTCGAGCTGGATACGGGCGTATAGACCAAATTCGCCATGATAGGCGTGGAAGCCGAAATAGCTGAGAAACGCAGCCGTCAGAATAGGCAGAATAAAGCGCCCACGGATCGATTTACGTTTCTGCTTGGTCCACATTGCGGCTTCCTTCCCGGATGTTTTTGACGGCAGCGAATCTCAAGCTGTAGCCGCCAATCCGAATTCCACCATCAAGCATTATTTTGCTTAACAGAGCTTTACCGCAGCCATATGTCAGGGAAGGATTAACCCTATTTTTGTGAAACAGTTCAGATAATCAAAAGACGGTGACCTCTTGTGAGTAATTCACTCGCAGAGGGGGAAATCGGCAACCAGGATCAATTCTTGATTGCCGATCTGTTCATTATCGACCGTTCAGACGATCACACATCGAGAATCGTTGAGAACCCGCCCATGATCATCCGCTTGCCGTCAAAGGGCATCTCGCTGCCCATCGCCGCCATGCGCGGATCGCTCATCATTTTCTGATTGGCCGCATCGCGGGTGGCCTTGTCGGGATATTCGAACCAGGAGAAAACCACCTCCTCATCGTCGGTTGCCTGCACGGCTCGGCGGAAGTCGGTCACCTTGCCATCGGGCACATCGTCACCCCATGCCTCAACCATGCGCGTAACGCCAAACTCCTTGAACAGTTCGGCAGCAGTCGCGGCATGTTTGCGATAGATTTCCTTGTTCGCTTTTGGAACCGCAACGACGAAGCCTTCAATATAAGCCATTTTCTCTCTCCCTTTCGATTCCCCCCTTACGGCTCGGGTCAATACGGGATTGAGCCGCTCCATGTCCGCCATATTGCTCCCCATTCAGGGCCAGCGCATGGCAGAACAATAACATTGATATCAATATATATGGGCGGAGTCAAAAGCGGGGCTGGCCAAGATGGCGGTATGGTTCTCAAAGACAACGAAAAAGGCGGGCACAGAGCCCGCCTTTCATCAAAAGCCTTTGCGTTCCGATTATAGGAACTTCAGCGCGCTGCGGCCTGCATAGCGGGCCTGCTTGCCGAGTTCTTCTTCAATGCGGATAAGCTGGTTGTACTTCGCCGTACGGTCCGAACGGGCCAGCGAGCCGGTCTTGATCTGACCGCAATTCGTGGCAACTGCCAGATCGGCAATGGTCGAATCTTCGGTTTCGCCCGAACGGTGCGACATGACGGCGGTGTAACCGGCCTTGTGTGCGGTTTCGACGGCATCGAGCGTTTCCGACAGGGAACCGATCTGGTTGACCTTCACGAGGATCGAATTGGCGACGCCCATGCGGATGCCATCGCGCAGACGGGCCGAATTGGTGACGAACAGATCGTCGCCAACCAGCTGGCACTTGTTGCCAACGAGGTCGGTCAGGTACTTCCAGCCTTCCCAGTCGTCTTCGGCCATGCCGTCTTCAATGCTGACGATTGGATAATCAGCGACGAGCTTGGCCAGATACTTGGCCTGCGCCTTTGGATCACGGGTCTTGCGCTCGCCTTCATAGACGTAATTGCCGTCCTTGAAGAATTCGGTCGATGCGCAATCGAGGCCGATAGCGATATCTTCACCCGGCTTGAATCCGGCCTTTTCGATCGATTCCATCACGAAATCGAGGGCGGCCTGCGCGCTCTTGAGATTAGGAGCAAAACCGCCTTCATCACCGACATTGGTGTTGTGGCCAGCGTCCTTGAGGCGCTTCTTCAGCGTGTGGAAAACTTCCGAGCCATAACGCACGGCTTCACGGATTGACGATGCGCCAACCGGCAGAATCATGAATTCCTGAAAGTCGATTGGATTGTCGGCATGTGCGCCGCCATTGATGATGTTCATCATCGGCACGGGCAGAACATGCGCATTCGCGCCGCCGACATAGCGATAAAGCGGCAGGCCAGTTGCCTGAGCGGCAGCCTTGGCAACGGCCAGCGACACGCCGAGAATAGCATTGGCGCCAAGATTGCCCTTGTTGGCAGAGCCGTCGAGGTCAATCAGAGTCTGGTCGATGAGCAGCTGGCTTTCGGCATCGAGGCCTGCAATGGCGTCGAAAATCTTGCCATTCACCGCTTCAACGGCCTTTTCCACGCCCTTGCCGAGATAGCGGCTGCCGCCATCGCGAAGCTCAACGGCTTCATGGGCACCGGTCGATGCGCCGGATGGAACAGCGGCACGGCCAAAAGAGCCATCTTCAAGCACTACGTCCACTTCGACGGTCGGGTTGCCGCGGCTGTCAAGAATTTCGCGGCCGACGATGTCGATAATTGCAGTCATAGGAGCCAGTCCTTCCCTATAGATCGCTCCGCTTATATGCAGAGCTGCTGAACAAATCCGATGTGGGCACATCCTTAGCGAAACAAAAGGCGGAGGAAAATCCCCCGCCTTTCACAATTCGCTCAGTGTTTTATAGACCCTTGGAAATCCTGTCGAACGCCACAAGCTTTTCCAGCAGTGCAGGCATCTTGTCGATCGGCACCATATTGGGTCCGTCCGACGGCGCATTGTCGGGGTCCTGATGGGTTTCAATGAAAAGACCGGCCACACCGACAGCCACCGCTGCGCGCGCCAGTGTTTCCACAAATTCGCGCTGTCCGCCCGACGAACCGCCCTGCCCGCCCGGCTGCTGCACCGAATGGGTCGCGTCGAAAACCACCGGCGCGCCAAGGCCGGCCATGATCGGCAGCGAGCGCATATCCGAAACCAGCGTATTATAGCCGAAGGACACGCCGCGCTCGGTTGCAAGCACATTCGGGTTGCCGCTTTCGGTGATCTTGGCCAGAACATTCTTCATGTCCCAGGGTGCCAGAAACTGGCCCTTCTTGACATTGACCACCCGGCCAGTCTTCGCGGCGGCGATCAGCAGATCGGTCTGGCGGCAGAGGAAGGCCGGAATCTGAAGCACATCGACGACGGGTGCGACTGCGGCGCATTGTTCTTCGGTGTGGATATCGGTCAGAACCGGAAAGCCGAATTCCTTTTTCAGATCGGTAAAGACTTCCAGCGCCTTTTCGAGACCGATACCGCGCTCTGCCTTCAGCGACGTGCGATTGGCCTTGTCGAAACTCGACTTGTAGACCAGACCTATACCCAGCTTGTCGGTGATTTCCTTCAGGCGTCCCGCCATGTCGAAGGCATGGTCCCGCGTTTCCATCTGGCATGGGCCAGCGATCAGCGCGAAGCGCGCGCTGTTGGAGAAGGTAACATTACCGACTTTGACGGAGGAATTGGCGGTCGTCATTTACTCAACACCTTCAAATACGAACAACGTACCCTGGCCTTTAGCCGGAGAAACGATGATACGGCCATCTCTTTTCAGAAACGTGACACCGTTGCGGTCAAGAAGCTGCTCGATTGTCAAAAGCGAAGCAACCGTGAAAACCAGCCCTGCAAGCCGCAAGCCACGGCCATGAAGCTCTGGCAACCATCCAAAGCTTTGTTCAAACTGTTTGGAAGGAAGGATATCTATATCGGCATTGCCTGCGGTGATTTCCAGAGAACCACCGTTCTGCTTGCGCGCTGGCGCATGAAACACGCCTTGCAGCAATTCCGAAAATGCCGCCGGATTATCCTCGCAGATCAGGATTTTGCGCAATCCGCTGACGCCATTTTCATGCGCAATCAGATGCGAACGATCCGTCTTGGGATAAGCCAGACGCTGGCAGGTGAAGAAAAACGCATCGGGCGCGCGCAGATCCGCCGCAAAAGCAAGGCGGAAACTCGCAATTTCGCGCTTGCCTTCCTTGCTCACGAACGCCCGTGAAAACTCAACCATGCGGCCACCGGCAACACCGCGCCGTTTGAACGCGGCGTGATCGGCGCGTGCATCGTCCGTTTTGAAGGCTATGCCTGAAAAGCCATCCTGCCCGTTACGGAAGCGGTAGGCCTGATCGCGGAGAATGAAACTGTTCGAGCGACGGGCGGCAGCCACATAAAGCGGCTCGCGGTCGACTGCCAGCATTTCCAGATAGGTGTCGTCAGCAAAAAAGCTGCACACATTGGCGGTGCCGAATGGATGCTGGGCTTTCGGGGCCACTGTAAATCCCAAGAGAGAAAGTCTCGCGCGCGCTTCGTCCAGTCGTCCAACCGGCAGAACCAGATGGTCCACCGAACGAGCATTGCGCGCGAGATCATTATTCATGCATCAAACCAGACGGCTTTGTTCAATCGCCGCTTCGATGAACGAAGCGAAGAGCGGATGCGGTTCGAACGGGCGCGACTTCAGTTCCGGATGGTACTGTACGCCGATGAACCATGGATGGTCTGGATATTCGACCGTTTCCGGCAGAACGCCATCCGGCGACATGCCCGCGAAATTCAGACCCGCCTCTTCGAGACGGTTCTTATAGTCGATATTGACTTCGTAGCGATGGCGGTGACGCTCGGAAATATCGGTCGAACCGTAGATTTCCGCGATCTTGGAACCCGGAGCAAGGGCTGCTTCATAAGCGCCAAGACGCATCGTGCCGCCGAGATCGCCAGCTGCTGCGCGCTTCTCGAGCATGTTGCCCTTGAGCCATTCGGTCATCAGACCAACTACTGGTTCCTTGGTCGGGCCAAACTCGGTCGAAGACGCGTTTTCGATGCCAACCAGATTACGCGCTGCCTCGATGCAGGCCATCTGCATGCCAAAGCAAATGCCGAAATACGGCACTTTCCGCTCACGCGCGAATTTCGCCGCAAGAATCTTGCCCTCTGCGCCACGCTCGCCGAAACCGCCCGGCACCAGAATGCCGTGTACCTTTTCCAGATGCGGAGCCGGATCTTCGCTTTCGAAGACTTCCGCTTCAATCCAGTCGAGATTGACCTTAACCTTGTTGGCGAGACCACCGTGATAGAGCGCTTCGATCAGCGACTTATACGCGTCCTTCAGACCCGTATATTTGCCGACGATTGCGATGGTGACTTCGCCTTCCGGATTGTGCAGACGATGGGAAACTTCTTCCCAGCGATCCATGCGCGGTTTCGGAGCCGGGTCGATACCGAAAGCCGAAAGAACTTCCGAATCCAGGCCTTCCTTGTGATAGGCAATTGGCACATCGTAGATCGTTGCCACGTCGAGCGCCTGAATAACGGCGCTTTCACGCACGTTACAGAACAGCGACAGCTTGCGGCGTTCGGATTCCGGAATTTCGCGATCCGCACGCACCAGAAGAATATCCGGCGCAATACCGATGGAACGCAGTTCCTTGACCGAATGCTGCGTCGGCTTGGTCTTGAGCTCGCCCGCCGCCGGAATATACGGCATCAGCGTCAGATGGATGTAAACGGCTGCGCCGCGCGGCAATTCATTGCCAAGCTGACGGATCGCCTCAAGGAACGGCATGGCTTCAATGTCGCCAACAGTGCCGCCGATTTCGCACAGGACAAAATCGTAATCCTCGTTGCCTTCGAGAACAAAATTCTTGATCTCGTCGGTGACGTGCGGAATGACCTGAACCGTCGCGCCGAGATAGTCGCCGCGGCGTTCCTTTTCGATGATGTTACGGTAGATGCGACCGGTGGTGATATTATCCTGCTTGTTGGCAGGACGACCGGTGAACCGCTCGTAATGACCGAGATCGAGGTCAGTTTCGGCACCATCGTCAGTGACGAACACCTCACCATGCTGGTAAGGCGACATCGTGCCGGGATCGACGTTCAGATAAGGGTCGAGTTTACGGATACGCACGCGGTAACCGCGTGCCTGAAGGAGTGCAGCCAGTGCTGCAGCAGCTATGCCTTTTCCAAGGGAAGAAACCACGCCGCCAGTGATGAAAACATATCGCGCCATGGGCTTATCTCGTTAGACTTTCTTAATTGATTCCGCCACAAAAAAATGCGCTTCGGAGTGATTTTTCACCGAAGCGATGCGGTAATCGTTGTTGAACACAGACACGTCACCCCAAAACGGACCGTTTGGTGAGTGACACGCACCCCTGAAACCCTATTGCACGAATGCGAACGCTATACGTCTGAAGATGACGGAAGCATGATCTCCGGACGAATACATGGAACCGTCTTAACGGCCCCTGCCCGACTTTTCCATGCCGAAGCCCGCAATCCACAGCTTAGCTTCACGCATTCGTAAAATCGGCCAAAAGAAAAGCCGGGCCCGAAAGCCCGGCCATTTTCAGATCGTCATTTGTGATCAAAGAACGATGACTTCGGTGCCGAGACCGACGCGCTCGTAGAGATCCATCACATCTTCATTGATCATGCGGAAGCAGCCGTTCGAAGCGGAGCTGCCGATGGTCCATGGCTGAACCGTACCGTGAATACGGATATAGGTATCCTTGTTGCCCTGGAACAGATACATGGCGCGCGAACCGAGCGGGTTGCCCGGACCGCCATCCATGCCGTTCTTGAAGCGACCATAATGGCCGGGATCACGCTCGACCATTTCCTTGGTCGGGATCCAGCGAGGCCATTCGCGCTTGGCATTGACGGTCGCAGAACCCTTGAATTCCAGACCCTGCTTGCCCACTGCGATGCCATAGCGGCGCGCCGTGGTCGAGGTTTCAACCAGATAGAGGAAGCGCTGCTTCGGATCGATCACGATCGTGCCCGGCTTGTAGCCCGTAAAGGCAACTTCCTGTGCGCGGAACTTGGGATCGATATTGTACTTGTTGGCCTTCACACCGGCATTGCCGTTGGAAGCGCTCTTTTTCTTCTTCTTCGGCTTGTCCGGATTGGCCTTGGCGTCGCTCGAAAGCGCAACCTTTTGCACGTTAGCGGCAGCGGCTTCGTTCAGCTGCGCTTCAGCACTGACCGGCGATGCGGCAAAAGCCGGCGCGGAAACTCCAACGCAAAGGCTCGCAATGCCAGCCATAAGAATACGACGTGAAAACATGATCAGTTCCCGAAATCCAAGCACAAGCGGAAAATAGCTGCCGCAACTTTACGGCCAAGCTTTCGCTTTCCTTACTGTAAACGCAGGAACGACTCAATTCGTTGCAACAGTTGTGCAATGCGATTCGTAAAAGCCTATTGCCTGCTTGCAACACTTTGCAATTCGGTGGTTAACAAAAAGAAAACCGGCCCATTGGGCCGGCTTCACAATCGCTTGAATGGAAAGCTCTTTTTACTGTGAGCTTGGAACCGGATTGGCCGGAGCTTCCGGCGTCGCCGGCGCCTGCGGTGCAGTCGTTCCCGTCGGAGCGGCGCCCGGTGCAGCCGGTGCGGTCCCATTCGTGTCGGTGCGCGAAGACTCGCCGCCGAGCTGATTGAGGATGCCACCACCAGCGCCGTTGCCGCCTGCCGGAGCCGTCTGACTGCCGGATGCTGCCGGGATACGGTTCAGAATATCGGTCGGGCGTTCGCCATAACGCGCCATGATGCCGAGAACCAGCGACGTCGCGAAAAAGCCGATAGCCAGAATGGCAGTCGTACGGGTGAGCGCATTGGCGGCACCCCGCGCCGTCATGAAGCCAGAACCGCCGCCAATGCCAAGGCCGCCGCCTTCAGAGCGCTGGATAAGCACAACGCCGACAAGCGCCAGCACGATCAACAAATGAATGACAATGAGTACGGTTTGCATGGGTAACGGTCTTTACGTCCCTGAACTAAAGCAGTTCCAGGACACATCACATGACCATGTCCAGACTGCACGATAGAATAGATGCGGCTCTTTACACGCTATTGCGTGATAATCCAAGCCCCGCCGCCCAAGTTAGAGCATGGCGAGGCAAGGCGCCGCTCAAAGGTTGCGATAGGTCTCGCATATGGCGAGGAAGTCTGTCGCCTTCAAGCTCGCACCACCAACAAGCGCACCATCGACATCGGCGATGCCGAGCAGTTCGGTAGAGTTGGACGGCTTGACCGAACCGCCATAGAGAAGACGCAGATGCGCGCCCTTGGCTCCAAAGCGCTCGGTCAGCTGCTCACGCATGAAGGCGTGCGCCGCACGAACATCCTGCACCGTCGGCGTCAGACCCGTTCCAATGGCCCAGACAGGCTCATAGGCGATGATGGTGTTTTCGGCATTCACGCCATCCGGCAGGGAGCCCGCAAGCTGCGAGCCGATGACGTCCAGCGTGCGTTCTGCCTGACGCTCATCAGCCGTTTCACCCACGCAAACGATGGCAACAAGACCAGAGGCCCAGGCGGCTTCGGTCTTTGCCTTCACCGTATCGTTGGTTTCGTGGTGATCAGTGCGGCGCTCTGAATGTCCAATGATGACGTGGCTTGCGCCTGCTTCTTTCAGCATTTCAGCCGAAATATCGCCGGTATGCGCGCCGGAAGTCTTGAAATGGCTGTCCTGCCCGCCAAGGCCGACCGTCGTTTCGCCAGAGAGCGTTTCGGCAGCGCGTGAAAGCAGCGTGGCCGGTACGCAGATCACTGCATCCAATTTTCTACCGAAATCGGAGCTCAGACCGGCTGCAATCGCGCGCAGTTCGGTGAGAGATTCTCCCGTACCATTCATCTTCCAGTTGCCAGCGACCAACGGACGGATACCCGGAGTCATTGTGTTCTCCTCGCCTTTCAAGAGCATAATCCGACCGGAGTGAAACGAGGATCGATAAGATTATGCGTCGAACTGAACATTCAGAGCGTCGATCCGATTCATTCGGATCGAAACACGCTCTAAACGGCAGGCGCCTCCTGCGAATAACGCATGACCGCGCCGAATTTTGCCACTGACTAAGCATATTCGTGTCGCAATGCAAATGTTCTTGGTTGCAGAGCCTCAATGAGACCTTGCATATGGGGCTTGCTTGGGGTTATCCCCTGAACGGATCAATTCAATGACTGGCTCAAATCAACCAAAGCCGAGCTTTATTTCATAATCGAAGGGTTTCCCATGCTCGACAGCCTGCGCTCTGCCTCTCGCTCCTGGATCTCCAAGCTTCTGCTTGGTGTGCTCGTCCTGAGCTTCGGCGTTTGGGGTATTGCGGATGTTTTCCGCGGTGGCATAACCGGCAATGCCGCGCTGACTGCGGGCGACTCCGAAGTCAGCGCGACTGACTACCGCTTCGCTTATGAACAGCAGGTGATGCGCCTGTCGCAGCAGTTCCGCCAGCGTCTGACGCGCGAACAGGCAAAATCGATCGGCGTTGAAAATCAGGTTCTGGCGCAGCTTGCAGCCGGTGTGGTTCTCGACGAAGGCGCGCGCAACATGCAGCTTGGTCTTTCGAAGGACGGCATTGCCCGCCTGACGGCGGAAGATCCGGCCTTCCAGGACGCCAGCGGTAACTTCAACCGCGCGCAGTTCGATGCGGTTTTGCGCCAGTCCGGCATTCGCGCGCAGGATTATCTTGATAATCGCGCCAAGGTTGCCCGTCGCCAGCAGATGGTCGAAGCGGCGACCGACGGCATCAAGATGCCCGACGCCATGCTGAAAGCTCTGGCGCTTTATCAGGGCGAAAGCCGCAGCGCGGACTACATCACCATTCCTGTGGAAAAAGCAGACGCGATCCCTGCCCCGTCGGATGAGGTCCTCAAGACCTATTTCGATGCGCAGAAGGATGAGTACAAGGCGCCTGAATACCGCAAGGTAACCTATGTCAAGCTGGAGCCAGCAGACATCGCAGACCCTTCTGCGGTGACGCAGGACGAAATCAACGAATATTACGAAAAGAACAAGTCGCGCTACGGCACTGTCGAACAGCGTACCATCGAACAGCTGAGCTTTACCGACGAAGCTGCGGCCAACGCCGCGCAGGAAAAGATTGCCGCTGGCGCCAGCTTCCTCGACATAGGCAAGGAACAGGGCAAGACCGAAGACGATCTCAAGCTCGGCACCTTCGAGAAAAGCGCTATTCCTGACCAGACCATCGCCGATGCAGCCTTTGCACTCGCTGAAAACGGCGTAAGCCCTGTCGTCAAGGGCGGTTTCGGCCCGGTCATTCTGCGCGTTACCAAGATCGACCCGGCGCATGTCAAGCCACTCTCGGAAGTCGAAGCCGAAATCCGCACGACGCTCGCCAACAACATTGCGGCGAGCAGCATCAGCGGCATTCATGATTCCTATGAGCAGCAGCGCTCCGATGGCGCATCGATGGCCGATGTCGCCAAGAGCCTGAGCCTCAAGACCGTCACCGTCGATGCGGTCGATGCCGAGGGCAACGACCCGTCCGGCAAGCCGGTTGAACTTCCGAACGGACAGGCGCTTCTGGCCGCTGCTTTCCAGGCCGAACAGGGCTTTGACAATGACGCGCTGACCATGGGCAATGTCGGCTATCTCTGGTATCAGATCGATGGCGTCACCCCTGCCCGCGACCGCACCTTTGATGAAGTCAAGGACAAGGTTGTGGCGGCATGGAAGGGTGAGGAAGCCGTCAAGCGTCTCAATCAGCGTCTGGAAGACCTGAAGAAGCGCCTCGATGGCGGCGCGACGCTCGATGCGATTGCTTCGGAACTTGGCCTTGAAAAGCAGACCAAGCGCGGCATCACCCGCTCCACGAACGATGCCGATATCGGCTCGGCTGCGGCAGCGCAGATTTTCCGTGGCCCGGACGGTTTCACCGGCACGGCGGCAGCGCCTTCCGACGACGCGCAGATTCTCTTCAAGGTGACGGAAGTGACCGAGCCTGCAAGTGCTGGCCCGGACACCATTCCTGAACAACAGCGCAACTATCTCGCAACCGCCCTTTCCGACGATGTGCTGGAACAGATGGTTGGCGAATTGCAGAAGCAGTATCCGGTGAAGATCAACCAGACTGTCATCAATAATGCTCTCGCATTCTAGGTTCTGCTGAGCAGCCGAACGCGAGAATTCACAGAAACAAACGGCAGAAAGACAATGGCTGATCTGAAACCATACATCGCGAAAGCGGCCTCCGGCGAACCACTGAGCCAAGAGGATTCCAAGGCCGCGTTCGATATCATGATGTCCGGTCAGGCAACGCCTTCGCAGATCGGCGGTTTTCTGATGGCTTTGCGCGTGCGTGGCGAAACCGTGCCGGAAATCGTCGGCGCGGTCGCTTCCATGCGGTCACGCATGCTGCCGGTCGTCGCCCCTTCAAACGCCATCGACATTGTCGGCACCGGCGGCGATCAGTCCGGTTCGTATAATGTGTCGTCCTGCTCGGCCTTTGTCGTGGCGGGCGCTGGCGTTCCCGTCGCCAAGCACGGCAACCGTGCCCTGTCGTCCCGCTCAGGCGCGGCAGACACGCTTGCAGCACTGGGCGTCAATATTGAAGCCGACGCGGAAACCATTGGCCGCAGCGCCCGGGAAGCCGGTCTCGGCTTCATGTTCGCGCCGATGCACCATTCCGCTATGCGCCATGTCGGCCCTTCTCGCGTCGAGCTTGGAACCCGCACGATCTTCAACATACTGGGTCCGCTCGCCAATCCGGCCAGCGTGAAGCGCCAGCTCCTGGGCGTTTTCGCGGCACAATGGGTTGAGCCTCTGGCGCATGTGCTGAATGAACTCGGCATGGAAGCCGTTTGGGTCGTCTATGGCGACGGTCTGGATGAGATGACCACCGCTGGCACGACCCAGGTCGCGGCGCTGGAAAACGGTACCGTCCGCACATTCGAGATTACGCCTGAAGACGTCGGTTTGCGCCGTTGCAAGCCGGAAGAACTGAAAGGCGGCGACGCTGCCGAGAATGCCAAGGCTCTGCTCGCCGTTCTGGAAGGCGCGAAGAACGCTTATCGCGACATTGTTCTGCTCAACTCGGCTGCCGCCCTCGTGATCGCGGGTACGGCCACGGATTTGAAGGATGGCATAGCACAGGCTGCCCATTCCATCGACAGCGGCGCGGCTTTGGCCGTTCTGCAAAAGGTAATCGCTGTCTCCAACGACAAGACAGTCTGACGAGAGGAAGCGCACCATGTCTACCGACATTCTCCGTAAGATCGAAGTCTACAAGCGCGAGGAAATCGCGGCTGCCAAGGCGCGTCATACGATTGAAGACCTGAAGGCCCGTGCACAGGATCAGGCCGCACCACGCGGCTTTCTCAAGGCGCTCGAAGCCAAGCGCGCAGCCGATAAATTCGCCCTGATCGCGGAAATCAAGAAGGCCAGCCCTTCCAAAGGTTTGATCCGTCCGGATTTCGATCCGCCAGCATTGGCAAAGGCCTATGAAGATGGCGGCGCTGCCTGCCTTTCGGTTCTGACCGATACGCCGTCCTTTCAGGGAGCGCCGGAATTCCTGATGGCAGCGCGCGCCGCGTGCAACCTGCCTGCCCTGCGCAAGGATTTCCTGTTCGACACCTATCAGGTCTATGAGGCGCGCAGCTGGGGTGCGGATTGCATCCTGATCATTCTCGCGAGCGTCGATGACGATCTGGCCAAGGCGCTGGAAGAAACCGCTTTCGAACTCGGCATGGATGCGCTCATCGAAGTGCACGACGAAGCCGAAATGGAACGCGCCCTCAAGCTTTCCTCGCGCCTTCTGGGCGTCAACAATCGCAACCTGCGTACATTCGAAGTAAGCCTGACCATTTCGGAACGGCTGTCGAAAATGGCTCCTGCCGACCGCCTGCTGGTTGGCGAAAGCGGCATTTTCACCCATGACGATTGCCTGCGATTGGAAAAATCCGGCATCGGCACGTTCCTCATCGGCGAAAGCCTGATGCGCAAGGACGATGTTGCCGCCGCCACACGCGAACTCCTGACCGGCAAGGCCTGATGTCATGACCTCGGACACGGCCAGGCTCACGCATCTCGACCAGAAAGGCGCCGCCAATATGGTGGATGTCGGCTCCAAGGACGAGACCGAGCGTCAGGCCGTCGCCGAAGGCAGCGTGACCATGAAGCCGGAAACGCTGGCGCTCATATTGGCGGGCGACGCAGCCAAGGGCGATGTGATCGGAACCGCGCGGCTTGCGGGCATCATGGCCGCGAAAAAGACCGCCGACCTCATTCCGCTTTGCCACCCGCTGATGCTGACCAAGGTCGCGGTGGATATTGTACCGGACCATGCGCTGCCGGGCTTGCGCGTTCGCGCACTTGCAAAGCTCAAGGGCCGCACCGGCGTGGAAATGGAAGCTCTGACCGCTGTATCCGTGACGTGCCTGACGATCTATGACATGGCCAAGGCTGTCGATCGCCATATGGAAATCGGCAATATCCGCGTTGTGGAAAAGTCTGGTGGCAAGTCCGGCGACTGGAAGGCGTGAAACGTTCCGACAAGTTTGAGTTCGAGAGGAAATACGATGTCCCTTCTCCCGGTCGAAGATGCTCTGGCGCGTATACTCTCCTCCGCAGAACCGCATGGCCTCGAAACCGTTGCGTTGAACGAAGCGGGCGGGCGCGTTGTTGCCCGCGCCGTTGAGGCGCATTTCCTGCAACCGCCTTTCGACTGCTCAGCCATGGACGGCTATGCTTTGATTGCGCCAGCAGATACCACCTATCCGCTTCAACTGAAGGTTATCGGCGAATCCGCTGCTGGCAAGCGCTTCGACGGTTCACTCCTCCCCGGACAGGCTGTGCGTATTTTCACTGGCGCACCGATGCCGGAAGCTGCCGATACGATTGTCATCCAGGAACATACCGAGCGATCTGGCGATCAGCTAACCATACTCGAAGGCATAGCCACGGGGCGTCATATCCGCCGGGCTGGTCTCGATTTTGCGCCGGGCAAGACTGTTCTGTCCGTTGGCCGCGAACTGGACGCACCCGCTTTGTCACTGGCTGCGGCCAGCGGCAATCCAACGCTTGATGTGTTTCGCAAACCTCGCATTTCTATTTTGGCCACCGGCGACGAACTTGTGCCGCCGGGAGCCGACCCCGGCCCGGACCAGATTGTCGCGTCAAACAGCGTCGGCATTGCCGAAATCGTGCGCCGCGCCGGTGGCAAGCCTGAAGATATGGGAATCATTCCGGACGATCCGGCTCAGATCGAAGCGGCTATCGCCTCCGCTCTCGACAGCGGCATCGACGTACTGGTGACCATCGGCGGCGCCTCGGTCGGTGACCGCGATTACGTCCATGGCGCATTACGCAATTGCGGTGTCGAACTGGACTTCTGGAAAATCGCCATGCGCCCCGGAAAGCCGCTGATGTATGGACGCAAGACCGTCAATGGCAAAACCGTTCACATAATCGGCCTGCCAGGCAATCCGGTTTCAAGTCTTGTTTGCAGTCTGGTTTTTCTCCGTCCGCTTATCGCGAAACTTGCAGGCACCGATTTGACGGCGGATATCCGCCCGGCGAAACTCGGTCAGGCGATGCCCGCCAATGACCATCGCCGCGATTTTGTGCGCGCAACGGTCGAATCACAAAGCGATGGAACACTGCTGGTGACACCGTTTCCAGTACAGGACTCGTCCATGCTGACGGCCCTTGTCGGTTGCAATGCACTGCTCATTCGTGATGAAAATGCCCCGGCAGCCGCTGCGGGCACACCGTGCCGTGTTCTGATGTTGCGCTGATAGGTGTGAAAAGCCGCGCTTTCACAACCTCGAATGAACACGAAGTAACAAACGTAATTGTTTGAAAACAAACCGCTTCATCAAACACCGAGCCCCACCTCACACCCTTCCGTGAACAGAACCGCAACAAGGCGCGCACCCGTTAATCATTTTAAAACCATTGCAGAACAAGACTGGAACATATAGTGTTCGTTCTGGTTTTGTTTTTCTCGATTCTTATCTGGCCGGAGGGTGTCGCGCATGTTGACCCGTAAGCAGCACGAGCTTCTGCTGTTCATTCATGACCGTCTGAAAGAAACGGGCATTCCGCCATCTTTTGACGAAATGAAGGAGGCGCTCGATCTTGCTTCCAAGTCGGGCATACATCGGCTGATCACCGCTCTGGAAGAACGCGGTTTTATTCGCAGACTGCCGAACCGAGCGCGTGCCCTTGAGGTGCTGCGGCTACCGGATTCGATTGCACCGGGGCTGAACGCGCAGAAGAAATTCGCACCGAGCGTCATTGAAGGCAGTCTGGGCAAGGCGCCGCCTGCGCCCGCGCAACCATTGCGCCCTGCCCCGGTTGCGATCAATGACGATGTGTCGGCAACCGTGTCGGTGCCTGTCATGGGACGCATCGCTGCCGGTGTGCCGATCTCCGCCATTCAGAACCAGACGCATTCGCTCAGCCTTCCGCCGGAAATGATCGGCGCGGGCGAACATTATGCGCTGGAGGTCAAAGGTGACTCGATGATCGATGCCGGAATTTTCGACGGTGACACGGTGATCATCAAGCGCGGTGACATGGCCAATCCGGGCGAGATTGTCGTGGCTCTGGTCGATGATGAAGAAGCGACCTTGAAGCGCTTCCGCCGCAAGGGTGCGTCGATTGCGCTTGAAGCGGCAAACCCCGCTTACGAAACGCGCATCTTCGGTCCCGACCGCGTGCGCGTACAGGGCAAGCTGGTCGGTCTGATCCGCCGGTATTGATCAGAGGTTGTCCGTTTTGGGCGATTTGGGTCGCAATGGTAGTTTACCGGACTGCCGGAATAACTGATCTCATAGCCGCCATGCGGTCATTCACATTTGCCCGGCTCCTGATTGTCATCAGCCGGACAATTTGACACCACCACCTGCGCAGTCCTTTTCTTTTTATATTCCCAATCTGGCAGTCCCCGCGCTGCGCGGGAATAGAGCCGAAATAGATGCCACGGACGCCGTGGCTCATCGATGGCGAAGGCCAGCGTGTCGTCGTAACGCGGATCAGCAAATCTGGGCTGTTGCGGTGGAGCGCCGCTTTCGTCGGGCGAGGTGCTTGAAAGCTTCACGGTGGGAACATTGGCGGCGTCTTTCTTGTCACCCAATTTGATTTCAACCGTCCCGCGCAAGGCCAGATCACGCCGGTTGAGAACGAGCTTATTCGTGCGCGTGCATCCTGGCATTTCGCCAGCTACAGCCAGAATAATCACATCGCCAATGTCACAGGCGATATCCTGAACTGTCGGATCAGCCGTATATACAAGCACGCGCCCGTCGCGCAGCGTGATCGTGCACAATCCATCCTCGCAGATAAAGCCGTCCGTCGGGATTCCTCTGAGCCGGTCCTTTGCGTGTTGCGGTATCAGAAATTGCGATGCGAGATAGGCAGTTTGCCAATTATCGACCGTGAACTTGGATGGTCTGTCGCGGTTCACGGCAAAACGCCCATCGGACAGTCGAACCCCAACCAGCTTAGCATCTTCCGAGATCACGACATCTGGAAACGGCTCGCGTACAAAGGCGATAAATCCCAATAAAACAAATGGTAAAGCGAGAATCTTGAATCTGGTTGTGAACAGGACCGCAATCACAAGCGCTATGGTCCAGAAAGCAAGCGCTGTGAGCGGCATCGCGCCCGGATTGCCTTCCGGGGACCAGGACGCCACGAAACTTGCAATCTCGCGCACGATCCACACACCGGAACCAGCAAGGGACAATGGTATCCAGTCGAGACCGAGCGGCATCAACACCAAACCGAAAACAGCAAAGGGCATGACCAGAACGGCAATCACCGGATCAGCCAGCACATTGCCAATCAGCCCCAACGGTGCGGTATTGTTGAAGTGGTAGGCAGCGAAAATACCGCTTGCAAGCCCAGCCAATAACGACGTTCCTGCAGCGGCAAAGACAAAATTCAACGCCTTGGCTGCCAATCCGCCGACTGGCGCTGCAACGCGCCTTTCCATATCCTGCAGCTTCTTGGCCTTGCGCGCGCTCCACCAGGCATAACCGGCGATCAGGGCAGCTGTCGCCGAATAGGACATTTGAAAACTAGGCCCCAATATTTCATGCGGTGAAATCGCGATGGTCACCATTCCGGCGATTGCCAGATTGCGCATGCTGATCGCAGCCCGGTCGAACAATAACGCGCTGAGCATCACGGCGATCATCACATAGCTGCGCTGTGCGGCCACATCCGCTCCAGACATGGCGAGATAGAACGTACAGCTCAGCAGGGACAGGAATGCCGCGTATTTTTTGACCGGATGGCGCACACTGAACGCGGGAAAGAGCGCAAAACCAGACCGGAGGACAAACATGACGACCCCCGCCGCCAGTGCCATGTGCAGCCCCGATATGGAAAGAATATGCGCGAGACCCGCCTTGCGCAGATTTTCGTTGGTTTCCTCACTGATGCCGCCGCGCGTTCCAGCGATCAATGCGGCTGTGACATTGCCGTCCTCGCCGCCAATCACCTCCTCCACCCGCTCCGAAACGCGCACGCGCAGCAAGGCGACCCACTCACTGATCGCAGCGATCAGGCTTGTTTGCGGCGGGACATGCGCCGTCTTTGGGTTCCCCAGAAAGAAGCCGTTTGCACCAATACCGTTGAAATAGGCGTGAAAAGAAAAATCATAATTGCCGGGGCGGACCGGGCCTGACGGCACCCGCAGCCGCGCAAAACCGGTCAAGCCGCCGCCAATCGTTGTTTCAGCAGGTATATCGCGCGCATTGATACGGATACGTTCCGGTGCAAAGCGCAGTTTCGGGCGTTCTGTTGCCAGCAAATCAAGGGTAATACGCCAGCTGCCATTATCCTGCGCTTCCAGCGCAACGACACGGCCTGTTATGCGTGTTGAAACATCGGAACCGAGCATCGGCGTCGCCCTGCGTTCGGTTTCCCATTTTCCGCTGACAAGACCCAGCTGGAAAGCCAGCGCCAGCGTCAGTATCTGCGCAACAAGGAAATGCTTCCGCGCGAGGAGCCGGATGACAGCCAGTCCGGTGAGAAGCGCCAGCACCGGCGTCCAATCCGGTTCAAATGACACGGTGAAATAGGCAATCGCGCCAAGGCCGCTGAAAATCGGAATCAGCAGAAAGAAAATCCCGCGCGCCGCTTCCAGACTGACAGCTTCCGCAAAGGCGGCGGGAGCCCTGCGCGCAAGGCTTTTGACGGCGCTGCGGCCATCATCCGGCGTCGGGATTTGCGACGGATCGCGGTCGCGGCGTTCGGCAGGCGCAATTGCAGGGTCAGGCCACGGCTCGGGAAGATATGAGCGCGTCAAGCCGTCAGGCAGGCTTTTGACAAGCGCCCGCTCATTTGCTTCCGCCATATCACCTATGCGCGTCATGCCCCCGCCTGACTGCAAAAAAAGGTCTTTTTGTCGAAATACCCCAAAAGAACAATGTCGCAAGGAGCCGAAACAAACGCGAAGCCCTTGCGCACAATGCTGCCTATGCTACATGAACGCCAGTCGAAATCGAGAGGGTTTCGTTATAGAAATCCTCGCCCTCGCTCTTTGGCGGCGAGCATCAGAATTCAGTTTGCGCCCCTGCCCCGGCAATTGCCGCTGTCTTGACGGGCGCGCGATAAAGTGGAGCTACCATGTCGAAACCGGTCGTCACCCGTTTTGCCCCTTCGCCCACGGGTTATCTTCATATCGGCGGTGCCCGCACGGCCCTGTTCAACTGGCTCTATGCCAAGCATACCGGCGGCAAGATGCTGCTGCGTATCGAAGACACCGACCGTGAACGTTCCACTGATGCCGCCACCGCCGCCATTCTCGACGGCCTGACCTGGCTCGGCCTCGACTGGGAAGGTGACGCGATCTCGCAGTTCGAGCGCGCGCCGCGCCACCGCGAAGTCGCCGAGGAACTGGTTGCTCTCGGCAAAGCCTATTACTGCTACACGACGCCGGAAGAGCTGGAAGAAATGCGCGAAAAAGCGCGTGCCGAAGGCCGCCCGCCGCGTTATGATGGCCGCTGGCGTGACCGCGACCCGTCCGAAGCGCCTGCAGGTGTAAAGCCTGTCATTCGCATTAAGGCGCCGCAGGAAGGCGAAACGCTCGTGCGCGACGCCGTGCAGGGCGATATTCGCTTCCCCAACAAGGATCTCGATGATTTCATCATTCTGCGTTCCGATGGCACACCGACCTATATGCACGCGGTTGTCGTTGACGACCACGACATGGGCGTCACCCATATCATTCGCGGCGACGATCATTTGACCAATGCAGCCCGCCAGACTGTCATCTATGACGCCATGGGCTGGGACGTGCCGCAAATGTCGCATATTCCGCTGATCCACGGTGCGGACGGTGCAAAGCTTTCCAAGCGTCATGGCGCTCTTGGCGTCGATGCTTATCGCGCCATGGGCTATCTGCCCGCAGCATTGCGCAATTATCTCGTCCGTCTCGGCTGGAGCCACGGCGATGACGAAATCATGTCGACCGAACAGATGATCGAATGGTTCGACGTGAAGGACATCAACAAGGGCGCTGCCCGTTTCGACTTCCAGAAGCTCGAAGCGATCAACGGTCTTTATATGCGCGGCAGCGACGACAAGGCGCTGTTTGATGCCCTTGTTGCCGTTCTGCCGGAAATCGAAGGTGGTAAAGAGCTGGCCGCAGCGCTCGATGACAAGCGCAGCGCGCAGCTGCTCACGGCCATGTCCGGCCTGAAGGACCGCGCCAAGACGCTCGTTGAACTTGCCGACGGTGCAAAATTCATTTTCGCAGCGCGCCCGCTCGATCTCGATGAAAAGGCCGCCTCACTTCTCAATGAAGAAGGTCGCGCCGTTCTGAAATCGGTGCTGCCGGATCTGGAAGTTGCCGGCGAGTGGACCATTGAATCACTGGACGCTGTGGTTCGCGCCCATGCAGAAAAAACCGGACTGAAACTCGGCAAGATTGCGCAACCGTTGCGTGCCGCCCTTACCGGGCGCGCTACTTCACCGGGTGTGTTCGATGTGCTTTTCGTGCTGGGTCGCGACGAGTCCTTGGGCCGTATTCGCGATCAAATCGGTTAAGGTGCTATCATTCACGCTGACGTGACGAACGGCATATAAATAGTTCAAATTTCGCATTGCATCGCGGACGGTTTGGGATAGTTTGGCGGTCAAAATCGTAGCCGTAATGCGTTAAAAATCGGGCATCCCGCAGTCTTTCGGGGCCCGCCAAGAGATACGAGACAAGTTATAGCAGCGAATGCAATACTGCCGCCTGCGGCGGCAAAGTGGACATGAAAGGAAACATGATGTCAGCTAAGACAGCCAGCTTTACTCTCGACGGCAATACGTTCGATCTGCCTGTGCGACAAGGCACTGTCGGGCCGGACGTCGTCGACATCGGTCCACTTTACAAGAATTCGCATGCCTTTACCTACGATCCGGGTTTCACCTCGACCGCTTCCTGCGAATCCAAGATCACCTATATCGATGGCGACGAAGGCACCCTGCTCTATCGCGGCTATCCGATCGACCAGCTCGCCGAACATGGCGACTTCCTCGAAACCTGCTACCTGCTGCTTTACGGTGAACTGCCGACGGCAACCCAGAAGGCGGATTTCGATTATCGCGTGACCCGTCACACGATGATCCATGAACAGATGACGCGCTTCTTCACCGGCTTCCGCCGCGATGCGCATCCGATGGCCGTGATGGTCGGTTGTGTGGGCGCCATGTCCGCCTTCTACCACGACTCGACCGACATCACCGATCCGCATCAGCGCATGGTCGCTTCCATCCGCCTGATCGCTAAGGTGCCGACGCTCGCCGCAATGGCCTATAAGTACCATATCGGCCAGCCGTTCATGTATCCGAAGAACGACCTCGATTTCGCTTCGAACTTCCTGCACATGTGCTTTGGCGTTCCTTGCGAGGATTACAGGGTCAATCCGGTTCTGGCCCGCGCCATGGACCGCATCTTCATCCTGCATGCCGATCACGAACAGAATGCTTCGACCTCGACCGTGCGCCTTGCCGGTTCGTCGGGCGCCAACCCGTTCGCCTGCATCGCAGCTGGCGTTGCATGCCTCTGGGGCCCTGCCCATGGCGGCGCAAACGAAGCAGCGCTCAACATGCTGGCCGAAATCGGCTCGGTGGATCGCATTCCGGAATTCGTCGCCCGCGCCAAGGACAAGAACGATCCGTTCCGTCTGATGGGCTTCGGTCACCGCGTCTACAAGAACTACGATCCGCGCGCCAAGATCATGCAGAAGACCTGCCATGAAGTTCTGGGCGAACTGGGCATCAAGGACGATCCGTTGCTCGACGTTGCAATGGAACTGGAAAAGATCGCTCTGACGGATGAATACTTCATCGAGAAGAAGCTCTATCCGAATATCGACTTCTATTCCGGCATTACGCTGAAGGCTCTCGGCTTCCCGACCGAAATGTTCACGGTTCTCTTTGCACTCGCCCGCACCGTCGGCTGGGTCGCTCAGTGGAAGGAAATGATCGAAGACCCGCAGCAGAAGATCGGTCGCCCTCGTCAGCTCTACACGGGCGCAACGGAACGCGACTACGTGCCGGTTGCAAAGCGCAAATAAGCGCGGCAAACGCTGAAAACAAAACCCCGGCTGCCAATGGCAACCGGGGTTTCTTTTTGATCCAAATTTGAGTTGTTCAACCCTTGCGACCTTTTTCGATCGCGTCCAGCAGAACCCGCGCCCCGATTTCCCCAGAAGGCCGCTCCGTCGCCATGACCGAAGCGACCGCGTCGAAGCCATCCAGCTGCGCCTGACGCGCTGAACCGGGCCGCATGAGGCGCTCCAGATTGCGCGCCAGCATGCCCGGACGCACAAATTCATTGAAAAACTCCGGCACCACCGGTTCATCGGCAATGATATTGGGCAATGCCGCGCTCCAGATTGTGATCTTCGGCATCAGGAATTTGCGCGCAAACCAGTCTGCCTTGTAGGAAAGCACGCTCGGAATGCGCGACAGCGCCAGTTCCAGCGATACGGTGCCTGACGCGGCAAGTGCTGCATCGGCCCGCGCAAAAGCCTTCCACTTCTCCTCGTCACCCACGACGATCAGCGGCTTCACCGCCCAGTCCCGCGACAGATCGCGCACCATCGCTTCGATGCGCGGCAAGGTAGGCAGAATGACTTCGAGTTTTTCCACGCGCTGCGACAGCTCTTCGACCGCTCTGCCGAAAGGCTCCATCAACATCTGGATTTCCGTGCGGCGAGAACCGGGCAGAAGCAATAGCGTATGTTTGCCGGCTTCCGATCGTTGCGGCTCCAGCGCAAGCTGCGCCGCGCGCGTCTCAATGATCGGCGCATAACTCGACAGGCGATGCCCGACATAGGTTGCCTGCGGTCCATTCAGCCGCTCCATCACATCGACCTCGAACGGCAAAACCGTCAGCACATGATCGATATAGGCGCGCATCGCACGTGCGCGCTGCGGACGCCACGCCCAGACACTGGGCGCGATATACTTGACGATTGGAATGGAGGGATCGGCGGCTCTGATCTTTTTTGCGACGCGATGCGTAAAATCCGGACTATCGATCAGCAGAACACAATCCGGCTTTTCCGCCACGATCTGCCGTGCAGTCTGCCGAATGCGCAACACCAGTCCCGGCAAGTTTTTGATGATGGCACCAAGCCCCATCAAAGCGATTTCATGCGGGTCGAAAAAGGTTTTCAGACCCCGCGCGGCCAGATGATCGCCACCGACACCGACCAGATCCACTAGCCTGTCGGTCTGAAGACGCAAGGCGTCAATCAGGTCAGCACCAAGAAGATCGCCGGATTCTTCACCGGCCACGATTGCTATTTTCAATGGCCGGCTGGTGTTGCTCACCCTTAACTGTCCTTCTCGTGTCGACTGATCGTCTCTATGAAGAGGCCGCCTTCATTGGCCGCCGCAATGGTGTCGCCGAAGCCTAGAATAAATGTACGCCGGGCCTCAACTGCAATCCCGGCGAGACCGGCGCGTTTAGCATTAAGCACAGTGGAAATACCAATGGCAGGCAAATCCGCGCGTTCATCCTGACGGGGTTTGGCCATTTTCACAAGCACTCCTCCGCGCTTGGGAATACGCCCGGCTTCACGCAGTTCACGGACGCGCTCAATCATTAGATCGGTGCCCTCCGCGCCTTCCAGCGCCACCACCCGTCCGCCGACAGCGACAGCGCCCTGCCCGACATCGAGATCGCCGAGCCGCAAAGCCGATTCCATAGCCAGCTTAATATTTCCCGCTTCACGCGCATCCGGCGCAACCTTGGTAAGAATGCGAGCGGGCGACGGAGACAGAAGATCGGGCACGACTTCATGGGCACCAACCACCTTGAAGCCGAATGATTCCAACAGGCCGATAAAGGCCCGCAGCAAAGCGTCGTCGCCTTGCCCAAGCGCGCGAAACACATGCGGCACAGCCCGCAACGTCGGCCAGTCGAGCTTGAGGTCACTGAGATGCGGCCTGCTGCGCACGCCTCCTGCCAGGACAACTCGCGAAACGCCAGCCGCTTTCATGGAGCGAACAAGCTTTGCAAATTCGACAACCGATACTTCCTGATGCTCATAATTATAGAGCACCCGGTCGGCTTCTTCACGCAAGGGAACGAGAAAGGGCGGTGTGTCAGCGTTTTGAAGCGCCTCAGCCACGGCAATGGGCAACAGGCCGTTGCCCGCAATAATACCGACACGCCCGCCATCGACGGACTGACGCGCCAAGTTTTCAGCTTTCGTCGCTGTCATGCCCGAGTCCACCATGAGCCGCATCGAGCGGTGGCGTGGTATAGGCGCGTTTCGTATCGGCACTGATAAAGGCAATCATATCGGCGACCGCCTGAGAATCCGGGAAAGCTGCGAGTACGTCGATGGTACGGTCGCGCACCGGCTTGGTACGGTCGAACAGCATACGCACGGCATGGCGCAGATTGTGAATTTCCTTGCGCTCCATGCCGGAACGCTTCATGCCGACGATGTTGAGCCCGCCCAGATGCGCATGATTGCCGATGGCCATGCCATAAGGGATGACATCGCCTACCACGGCAGCCATGCCGCCGATGAACGCATGGTGTCCGACGCGCACGAACTGGTGCACAGCCGCACCGCCGCCCAAAATGGCATGGTGTTCGATGGTCGTATGACCGCCGATCATCACATTGTTCGAGAAAGTGACATGATCGCCGATATCGCAATCATGCGCCACATGGGCATAAGCGAGGAAGGAGCAGTCGTCGCCGACCGAAGTATAGCCGCGCGCACTGTCGGAGCCACGGTGCATGGTGACGCCTTCGCGGATCATGCAATTCGCGCCGATCTTCAGCGTGGTCGGGCCGCCTTTATGCTTGTTGTTCTGCGGATCGCAGCCGAGAACGGCATGCGGATAGACCTTCGCGCCCGCGCCAAGCGTGGTCGCGTCTGTGATCACCACATGGCTCATCAGGACGGAATTGTCGCCGATGACAGCGCCCGATTGAATATGACAGAAGGGGCCTACAGACACACCCTGGCCCAGTTCCACACCCGGCTCGACAAGAGCGGTGGGGTGAATGATTGTTTCGTTCATTATAATGCTCACTGGCTTTCTTCACCGGCGTTGATCATCGCCGCGACTTCCGCTTCAGCAACTTTCACACCATCAACCTCAGCCACGCACTCATATTTGGAAATATTGGCGCGCTGTTTGGTTTTCTTGACATGCAGAAGCAGGCGATCGCCCGGAACAACCGGACGGCGGAACTTCGCATTGTCGATCGTCATAAAATAGACCACGCCCGGGCGACCGGTCTTGCGCTGCAGCAGCGAGATGGCACCAGCGGTCTGCGCCATGGCTTCGATAATCAGAACACCCGGCATGATCGGCTTTTCCGGGAAATGCCCGGTAAAATGCGGCTCATTGATCGTGACATTCTTTATGCCGGTTGCCGAACGATCGCCATCAATATCCACGATCCGGTCAATCAGCAGAAAGGGATATCGGTGCGGCAACACTGCCAGAAGATCCTGAATATCCGCCGCTTCGAGTTTCGTCTGTTCCGTATCACTCATCTGAGGATTGCTCCTTTCTTGATTGCCCGATGCTGCGAATGTTCGCGATATCGCGGAACCATTGCTTGATAGGACGTGCGGGAAGACCTCCCCAACGTTCTCCATCGGGTATATCGTTCATAACACCGCTCGCAGCGGCAATCTGCACGCCCGAGCCGATAATCAGGTGATCCGCAAGACCGACGCGACCGCCAAGCATGGTCCCGTCGCCGATCACGCAACTTCCGGAAATACCGCAATGCGCGGCAATGAGACAAAAACGACCGATGCGCACATTATGCGCAATCTGGACGAGATTATCGATTTTGGAGCCCTCACCGATCACCGTGTCGCTCAGCGACCCGCGATCAACCGTCGTATTGGCTCCGATCTCGACATTGTCCTGAATAACAACCCGACCGATCTGTGGAACTTTATCAAGTCCTGCAGCGCCGGGGACATAGCCGAAACCGTCCTGACCGATACGCACGCCGGGATGCAACAAAACACGATTGCCGATAAAAGCGCACTGGATCGTCACACCAGGCCCGACATAGCTGTCGCGTCCAATCTGGCAATTCTCGCCGATCACCGCCGTTGCAGCAATCAACGTGCCTGAACCGATGGTGACGCCCTTGCCGATCACCGCGCCCGCTTCAACGGTCGCGCCATCTTCGACATGCGCTGAAGGGTGGATAAAAGCCTGCGGGGAAATGCCGGTTTCGCCAAGCCAGCTTTCCATCTTGGCCGAGGTCGGAAACAGCATGCGCCCAACGGCGGAAAAATCGCGATGCGGATTGCGGGTAATCAGGGCTGCCATATGCGAAGGAACGCTTGGAGCGACATCTTCCTTGCAGAGAACGCCAGCGGCTTTGATACCGGCCAGCGCTTCGGCATTTTTCTTACCTTCCACGAAGATAAGCGAACCCTCTCCGGCATCCTTCATGGAAGCCAGACGCTCAACAGAACGCGGTGCAAGCTTCGGGTCACGAAGTCTTGCACCGGTGAAATCAGCAACATCGCCAATCGTGAGTTCACGAGAAGGCGAGAAAAAGACGGGATCTGCCATCAGTACACTTTCTCTCCCGGGGCGTAGCCGCCCCGGGGAAAGGCAAATCGGTTAGAACTTGGTCGAAACACCGAAGTTGAAGTTCTGAACCTTATCAGTATCAGCCTTCGCGACCGGGAATGCGTAGTCGAAGCGCAACGGACCGAACGGCGAAGCCCACATCAGGCTGAGACCGACCGAAGCGCGAAGCTTCTTGTCGTCGCCGAGAACCGGCTGATTACCCAACACGTCGTCACCGCCATAGAGCATGGCCGCATCAGCGAAGAATGCCCCACGGATACCGAGGCTTTCCGGTACGACAGGCATCGGGAACTGCACTTCAGCCGTACCGTTGATGTAGGTCGTGCCGCCCATCCAGTAACGCTGGCCGCTGGCAGAATCCTGGTAACGACCAATGCCGTTGAACTTGAAGCCGCGAATGATATCCGAATTGTTCTTGAACAAGTCGAAGATACGAACGCCGTCGTCGCCGAATTCGTGGATGTAACCACCACCGACACCCAGCATACCGACAATGTCGGCTTCCTGCGCCAGCGTCTTATAGTAGTTACCCTTGAAAGTCGTCTTCAGGAACTTCGCATCGCCACCAAGACCTGCAAATTCCTGCGTGAACTTGCCAAAGAGGCCTTCATGCGGATTCTTCATGTCATCGATGGTGTTATACGTCAGCGAATAGCTGACCGACGAGCGAAGCCATGGGCTGTTTTCTGCAGCTTCCTGCAGAGCAGGCGCATAGTAATCAGCAATATTGTCGCGGAACAGGTCATACTTTTCCTGAACCAGGTTGTAAGCGAGACCGACCGAGAAGTTTTCCGTGACCGGAAGACCGAAGCGAATCGTACCGCCAGTCTGCTCGACGTCGTAGTCATCGTTCACGCGATAGCTGCGACGGAATACGTCGAAGCCAGCCGAAATGCGATAGCCAAGGAAATACGGTTCCGTGAAGGACAGGCCGTAATTGCGCATATCGTCCTGACCGGCACCGGCGCTGAGACGGATATACTGGCCGCGACCGAGGAAGTTACGCTCAGTGATTGCACCTTCGACAGACGCACCCGGCGTTTCGCCGCCGGTGGTGTAACCGCCACCGATGGAGAATTCACCCGTCGACTTTTCGACAACATCCACAACCAGAATCACCTGGTCCGGCTCGGAACCCGGAGCGGTCGAGATGTTGACGGTCTGGAAGAAGTCCAGAGCCTCAAGGCGACGCTTGGCGCGCTGCACCATGACCTGATTGAAGGCATCGCCTTCGTTCATGTCGAACTCACGACGAATCACGTAATCGCGCGTCTTGTCGTTGCCGCGGATTTCGATGCGCTGGATATAAGCGCGCGGACCCTGATCAACGCTATAGACAACCGAGATCGTGCGATTCTCGAAGTTGCGGTCACCGCGTGGCTCAACCTTGGCGAAGGCATAACCGCTGCCGGCAACACTTTCAGTTACAGCCAGAACGGAATCTTCAACTTCCTTGGCGCTATAGGCGCGACCCGAACGGGTCTTCACGAGACCGGACAAAGCGTCTGTATTGACGCCATCAACGGTGCTTTCAACACTCACATCGCCGAAGGTGTAACGCTGACCTTCATCGACGGTGATCGTAATCGTGTATTCATTGGTAGCCGGATCGAGAACCGCATTCGACGAAACAACGCGGAAATCGGCATAACCACGATTGTAATAGAAGCGACGCAGCGTTTCTTCATCAGCCTGCAAACGGCCTTCGTCATAAACGTCATTACGGGTCAGCCACGACAGCGGGTTCGAACGCTTGGTGGAGATGACGTCGCGCAGACGGCGACCGCTATAGGCCTGATTGCCGACGAATTCGATATTTTCGATCTTGGTGCGCGAGCCTTCATTGACTTCATAGACAACGTTGACGCGACCCTGACCGAGATCGACAGTGCGCGCATTAACCGTCGCATCGCTGCGTCCGATACGTGCATAGGCAGCCTTGATCGTTTCCTTGTCCGATTCCATCGTCGCCGCATCGAAAGGCGAACGCGGCTTCAGCTGCACGGCGCGCGTCAGGTCAGGATCCTTGATCTTCTTATTACCCTGGAACAGGACGTTGTTGACCACGGAACGCTCACTGACGGTCACGACAAGCGTGCTGCCAGACTGGTTGATGCGAACATCGGAAAACAGGCCCATGCCGAAAAGACGCTTCACAGCGGCATCGATATCGGCGCTGGTGAAGGCTTTACCCGGACGAATGTCGATATTGTCGCGAATGGTCTGAGCATCAACGCGCGTATTACCGCGAACATCGATACGGCTCACAACGGCAGCTTCCGCGACATTCACGGATGCGAGCGAGAGCGCAGCAGTACCCGAAGCCACTAGAGCCACCGACATGGCGAGCGCGGACGCGGCGCCAAAGAATTTAGAACTTGCCGTCATAGGCTTTCCGAACCTTCGTTTCTGTCCCCGGGACGATTAACCCAGAAAAATGCGTACAGATACAACCGTATTAGCCGGTTTTTCCATACAAGCAAGCGTTGCGGTTAAATTCTGTTTACTTAGGCAACAAGCGTGGCATCCATGCCACGCGAATTGTGAGTTATGGTAAACAGATTGCTTAGCTTTTCTGGTCGTCGCTCCCAATGTTCACTTCTGTTTAACACCTTGCCCGGCCTCCGTCGGTCAAAGCGTCGCCTCACTGCAGTCAGCTTAACCGGACAAGCCGGTCTGGCCAATAATCCCCAAGATCGTCATCCCCCAAGATTTCAATTCCTAGGACCGCTGCCTGAGACAGTCGGCATTTGATCTAGCAGGCAAAGAGGTCGTTGAAAAGTACGAACCCCATAAATCCCATCACAAGAAGGAATCCGATGCGGTAGAAAATTTCCTGCGCCGCCGGTGAAACCGGGCTGCCCTTGACCGCTTCGACCGCGTAGAAAACCAGATGCCCGCCATCCAGCGGCGGCAGGGGAAACAGGTTCAAAAGCCCGATCCCGATGGAGAGCATAGCCGTCAATTGTATCAACCAGTCAAAGCCGGCGCTCGCCGCCTTGCTCGCCATATTGGCGATCTTGACCGGCCCACCGAGCTGACACTTGTCCTCACGGCCAAAGGCGAAACGTGTGAAAAACTCACCTGTGCGGCTGATGATGAAGCCCGTTTCCATCACCGCCTGCCCGACTGATTCGAGCGGACCATATTCAATACGGCGGAAATTGCCGACCGCTTCCGTGGTCTCGACACCGATGGCGCCAAGCTTCACCTTGTTGCCGAGCGGATCGGTTCTCTCGACGGTTGCGGGCGTCGCCTTGAGATCAACCATCTTGCCGCCGCGCTCCACCGTGAAGTCGAGCGTATCGCCTGCACGGCCCGAAACGATGCGCTGTACATCGGCAAAAGTGGTGATCTTCTCGCCCTCAACGCTGATAAAGCGATCACCGGGTTCAAAACCGGCAGCCGCAGCCGGGCTGTTCGGCTGAACGCCCGCAATCAGGGGATCGGCGATCTGCCGCCCATAAAGCGCAAAGAAGACGCTGAAAATCACGATGGTCAGGATGATATTGAAAGCAGGACCGGCAAAAACCGTTGCCGCACGTTTCCAGACCGGCTGAGTGTGGAACGCGCGCTTGCGATCCTCCTCGCTCAGTGCATTGTTAGCCACACCGACGGGCGAACTGGTTTCGCTTTCATCGCCAATGAACTTCACATAGCCGCCAAGCGGGATTGCAGAGAGCTTCCAGCGGGTTCCACGACGGTCGGTGAAGCCGAGAAGTTCGGGGCCGAAGCCAATTGAAAATGCCTGCGCACCGATGCCGCACCATCGCGCCACCAGATAATGCCCCATCTCATGCACGAATACGACGATTGTGAGAACGAAAAGGAACGGTACGATTGTCCCGACAAGCAGGCTTTCACCGCCGAAGAAAAAGGCCAGAGCCTCCTGCAAATGACTACTCCTTACAAATCACCCAGTGATCGACAGCGGCCACAGCACGGCATCGACCCTCGTACTCTACGAATCGTCTGCCGCTTAGAAACTGAAAAAGATAGCAGATGGCACATCCGGCTCCGCAATCACGGCACCAAAGAGGTATAGAAGTGCAGCGGCGGCGACAAGCCCATCCACACGGTCCAGCACGCCACCATGCCCCGGCAGAAGACGGCCAGAATCCTTGGCGCCGAACTGGCGCTTCACCCAGGATTCCGCCAGATCGCCGATCTGCGAAACGATAGAGAGCAGAAGCGCCAGCAACGGCACGATCAGGCTACCCGGTGTCGCCACCAGCGAAGCGACCAGAATGCCGCCAGCGACCGCCGCCGCAGCACCGCCAATAGCGCCAGACCATGTCTTGTTGGGCGAAAAACGCGGCGCAAGCTTTGGCCCGCCCAAAGCGCGACCATTGAAATAGGCTGCGATGTCAGTGGACCAGACGACGGCGAACAGAAAAACGATGGCCGTAAAGCCGAAGGGCTCGTCACCGCGCAGGAGCGAAAGCGATATCGCCGAGAACCCGGCATAGAAAAGTCCGGCGGCAGGCCAGCCACGCCCGGTTTTCCACTGCGTGGCGAGAAGAATCAGCGTTCCCAGCAAAAGCGTGCCGATGGTCAGCAACGCGCTGCGGTCCAGAATAAGAAGGATGGCTGTCAGGACCAGCCAGAGCCAGCCGAAAACCCGCGAAAACGATGTTTGACGTGGAGCGCTCAGCGCCGTCCATTCGTAGAACATCGCCAGACCGATAGCGATAGCGAAAAGCGTGAAACCCAACCCGCCTACCCAGGTCAGCCACAAGGCCAATGCGCCGAGCACGATGGCGGTGAGAATACGGGTTTGCAGATTGGACATTGACACCTTTCGGCTTGCACTACGTCAGAGCATGCGATGCGATGGAACAGAGCAATGACGAAGCACGGCTGCGAAACGATCTGTCATGCCGCACCTATTGCCCCATTGCCCGGCTGCCCTCTTCGCATTCGACGAGGCCGTCTTCAAGACTGCTCCGCGCCTCCACACCACCAAAGCGGCGCTCACGCTGACGGAACACTTCATAGGCAGCATCGAGATCGGCCGGACGGAAATCCGGCCAGTGACCGGGCAGAAACAGAAATTCCGCATAAGCGGCCTGCCAAAGCAGAAAATTCGACAGACGCATCTCGCCACTGGTGCGGATGATGAGGTCCGGGTCGGGCATGGAAGCGGTATCGAGATTTGCCGAGAGCAGCTCGGCGGAAATTGACGACGGGTCGAGACGACCGGCAGCGACGTCGCGCGCCAGGCTCTTGACTGCACGGACGATCTCGTCGCGAGACCCGTAATTGAAGGCAATCACCAGATTGAGACCGGTATTGCGGCGGGTCAGCGCTTCTGCTTCGGTGAGCAGCCCACGAATATCGTCGGTCAGCCCTTCGCGCTCGCCGATGATGCTGACCTTCACATTGTTACGATGAAGATCGGCAAGATCGCGACGGATAAACAGTTTGAGCAGACCGAGCAGGTCATTGACCTCACCGCTCGGTCGCGACCAGTTTTCGGAAGAAAACGCAAAAAGCGTGAGAAAGCCAAGACCGCGATCACCCGCCGCCCGCACCGTTTCGCGCAGCGCTTCCACGCCAGCACGATGCCCGGCGCTACGCGGCAAGCCGCGCGCCTTCGCCCAACGGCCATTGCCATCCATAATAATGGCGATGTGGCGCGGATCGGACATTCCTGGCTCTCCTTTTACGAACGTCATACAGGTCCTAGACCTGCATGATTTCGCCTTCCTTGACAGCAACGACCTTGTCCATCTCGGCGATGGTGTCGTCGGTCAGCTTCTGCACCTTTTCGGACAGAACGCGGCTGTCATCCTGACTGATGTCGCCGTCCTTCTCCAGCTTTTTCAGCGTATCCATACCGTCGCGACGCACATGGCGAGCGGCAATACGGCCCTGCTCCGCATATTGATGCGCAATCTTGACCAGTTCCTTGCGGCGCTGTTCGTTCAGTTCCGGCAGCGGAATACGCAGTGTCATGCCGTCGGTGATCGGGTTGAGGCCCAGACCGGAATCACGGATAGCGCGCTCGACGGCGCCAACCATGCTCTTGTCCCAAACGGAAACCGAAAGCATGCGCGATTCCGGAACCGTGATATTGGCAACCTGATTGATCGGCATCGTCGCGCCATAGGCTTCGATGGTGATTGGCTCAAGCAGGCTGGCGGAAGCGCGACCGGTACGAAGACCGTTCAGATCGTGCTTCAAAGAATTGACTGCGCCTTCCATGCGGCGTTTCAGGTCGTTGATGTCAAAAGCATCACTCATGCATATTCTCCTTCGATACGCAGCAAGGCATGTGAACGATCAGTGTCGATCAATTATCGGAAACGATCGTGCAACGTCCCTTGCCTTGCAGAATTTCGGCCAAGCCGCCGTTTTCATGGATGGAATAGACTATTATCGGAATGTTGTTCTCACGCGCAAGGGCAACAGCTGCCGTATCCATGACAGCCAGTCCGCGATCGAGAACTTCCTTGTGGGTGAGCGTGTCGAACCGGGTCGCGGTCGGGTCTTTCTTGGGATCAGCCGAATAGATGCCGTCCACCTGCGTGCCCTTCAAAAGCGCATCCGCGCCGATTTCTGCGGCGCGCAACGCTGCCGCTGAATCGGTCGTGAAGAACGGATTGCCCGTACCGCCTGCAAAAATCACCACTTTGCCCTCGTCCATATAGGCCGTCGCCTGACGCTGCGAGAAACTCTCGCAGATTTCCGGCATTGCTATGGCGGAGAGAACAACGGCGTCCACGCCGATCTTGTGCAGCGAGGTGCGCAGCGCCAGCGAATTGATCACCGTCGCCAGCATACCCATATGGTCACCCGTCACGCGGTCGCCGCCCTTGGACGCCACCGCGACACCACGGAAAATATTGCCGCCGCCGATCACCACGCCGACTTCGACGCCGAGCAGCCGGGCCTGTTTGATATCGTTGGCGATACGATCTGCAACGGAGACATCGATGCCGAAACCCTGACTGCCCATCAATGCCTCGCCCGAGGCTTTCAAAAGGACGCGTTTATAGGCGGGCTTGCCGGACATGGAATGCTCTCCACTGATCGTAATAAAGTGATTGTGTTGCGTTCCGATACACGAAGGGCACCGCGTTGTCACGCGATGCCCTTCATAATCAAAAGCCTTTTCAGGCTAAAGCATGTTCTGAAAGCGCAAATACGCTTTCAGAGGAAGACCAGAGCCGATTAACCCTTGGCTGCAGCAGCGACTTCAGCAGCGAAATCGCTTTCTTCCTTTTCGATGCCTTCACCAAGTGCGATACGGGCAAAGCCGGTGATCTTAGCCGGAGCGCCGATGGCCTTTTCAGCTTCCTTGAGGGCAGCTGCAACCGTCAGGTCAGGATTGATGACGAAAGCCTGCGAAAGAAGAACAACTTCTTCGTAGAACTTGCGCATACGGCCTTCGATCATCTTTTCGATGATGTTGTCCGGCTTGCCGGATTCGCGAGCCTGCTCAATGAAGATCGCCTTTTCGCGCTCGGCAGCAGCCGGGTCGAGTTCTTCAGCGGTCAGAGCGAGCGGGTTGATAGCGGCAACGTGCATGGCGACCTGACGGCCGAATGCGTTTGCAGCTTCTGCGTCACCTGCGGTTTCGATAGCAACCAGAACGCCGAGCTTGCCGAGACCGTCAGCAACGCCGTTGTGGATGTAGGTTGCAACTGCACCCTGCGGAACGGACAGAGCAGCCGAACGACGGAAACCAATGTTTTCGCCAATGGTTGCAACTGCGTCCTTCGCAGTTTCGGTAACGGTCTTGCCGTCGATGTTGGCGTTGGCCACAGCTTCAGCCGAACCGTCGGTGGTCAGGGCAGCCTGAGCGATCTTGCGGACCAGATCCTGGAAAGCGTCGTTGCGGGCAACGAAGTCGGTTTCGGAGTTGACTTCAACGACAACAGCCTTGTTGCCGGAAGATGCAACGCCAACCAGACCTTCAGCAGCCGTGCGGCCAGCCTTCTTGTCAGCCTTTGCAATGCCCTTGGCGCGCAGCCAATCGACAGCAGCTTCGATGTCGCCGTTGGTTTCTGCAAGAGCAGCCTTGCAGTCCATCATGCCAGCGCCGGTCAGTTCGCGGAGTTCTTTAACCTGAGATGCGGAAATGCTCATTGTGTCGCCTTTCACGAAAGCGAAGGCACACCGAATGGGTGTGCCAACTTTGAACCGGCGCCATTTTGACGAAGCGTGAATTTGCCCGAAAACCGTCAAACGTGCTTCGGAATCACGCGTCCGCGCCGGAATGAAACGAGATTATCCATCCGCCTCTATCAGAGATATGACGGATGGATGAAATCAAACGCTGATTAAGCGCCTTCAGCCGGAGCTTCGAGAGCTGGCTCAACCGGAGCTTCAGCCTGCGCACCGATGTCGATGCCCATTGCGCCCTGCTGGCGAGCAATACCGTCGAGAGCAGCGCGTGCAACCAGATCGCAATAGAGCGAGATAGCGCGTGCAGCGTCGTCGTTGCCCGGGATCGGGTAGTCGATCTGGTCCGGATCGCAGTTCGAATCGATCACGGCAACAACCGGAATGCCAAGACGCTTGGCTTCCTGGATAGCAATTGCTTCCTTGTTGGTGTCGATGATGAAGATCAGGTCAGGAACCGAACCCATGTCCTTGATGCCACCGAGTGCGCGGTCAAGCTTTTCACGCTCACGCTGAAGGTTCAGAAGTTCCTTCTTGGTGAAGCCTTGGCCTTCGCCAGCCAGAAGTTCGTCGAGCTTGCGCAGACGCTGGATCGAGTTGGAGATCGTCTTCCAGTTGGTCATCATGCCGCCGAGCCAGCGGGCGTTGACGTAGTACTGAGCCGAACGGTTTGCTGCATCGGCAATGATGTCCGAAGCCTGACGCTTCGTGCCGACGAACAGGACGCGACCGCCGCGAGCAACGGTGTCCGAAACGATCTTCAGCGCGTTGTGCAGCAGAGGAACGGTCTGGGACAGGTCCATGATGTGGATGTTGTTACGAGCGCCATAGATGAAAGGCGCCATCTTCGGGTTCCAGCGGTGGGTCTGGTGGCCGAAGTGAACACCAGCTTCCAGAAGCTGGCGCATGCTGAAATCAGGCAATGCCATCTTTATTTTCCTTTTCCGGTTTAACCTCCACGGGCTGAGGCGATTGCTCGCCACCGGAGGTTCTTGCCGGATTTCTCCCGGCAAAAGCCCAATCCCGTGTGTGGAATAGGCGCGCTGTTAACCGATCGCGCCATGAATTGCAAGTCATCCAGCCAATATAACGCCAAACGGCGTATCTGGGCATCCTCAATTGCAGGATTTGGCCTTTTCCTTGGCCGCATCGAATACGTCCAGCTTCACGAGCTTGCCACGCATGGCGAAGTCACCATAGTCCATGGTGAGATCGCGCGTGATACCATTGCGGTAAAGTTTGAAGTTGATGCGATAGATCGGCAGCCCGTCCTGCTTTTCCTTGTCATCGAAATAAGCAATCGTCACCGGCCAGACCGGGTCTTTGGAAAAAGGGCCCATGAACTTGGTTTCATCATCCGACGGGGTCTGCCCCTTGCCGACAACGACTGTGGTGGCGACCACGCGGTCGGCGTCTTCCGACGCATCGAACAGCGACGTCTGATAGAACTTCTGACCCGCTTCAGCCTTGCCGATCAGCTCTTCCATATGCTGGGTCGGAAATTGCGTCCCGCGCAGATCAATCTTGTTTTCCTTCGGCTTCGACAGTTCCACCACCGTCTTGCCACCTTCAAGTTTGGCATCGCCGCGCACTTCCTTGACAAGTTCCTTGTCGACAAAGGTCTTGTTGACGAAGCGGAAGCTCTTGCCGTCGCTGCCTTCGAAGGTCGTCGTCTGCTGATCGGTGACGCGCTGCGGCTGCTCTTCCATGTCGATGCGGGTCACGAAACGGAAGTTCGTCGTATAGCCTTCGCAGGCAGATCCGTTGAACTCATAGACCATGCGCCCAGTCAGACCGCTGATGCCTGACTTTTCATCGGCGCGGTCCAGCGTCAAATCGTAAACGGCGCGATGCGGCACCAGCGTTACCGTCGAAGCCGCTTGGGCCACGCTCGCAAGTCCTGCCCACACACAGGCGGCGGTTCCACTTGCAGCAACAACCACTTTAAAACCCGGCTTCAAAAAACGCATACATGAATCTCCCGATGAGTTGACAAGCATGATAAAAAAACTCGTGGCGGAAGCGAGGCAAAAAACGCACCCTTCCCAAAAAGCTTCACCGATTCTGCCTATAGGGTGACGGAGAAGTCCCTTTGCAAGCAAGGATTAATGCAATGACCGACACGATCGAAAGCCGCTTGAAAAACCTGGGTATATCCCTGCCCGTAGCCGCGGCACCGGCTGCAAACTATGTCCCCTTTGCTGAAACAGGCTCGCTTTTGCTCACTTCGGGCCAGCTGCCGCTGGAAAATGGCAAACTTGTGCACACTGGCCAGGTTGGCGACAAATTGACGGTTGCCCATGGCCAGGTTGCGGCGCGCGCCTGCGCCGTGAACATTCTGGCACAGGCCAAGGCTGCGCTCGGCGATCTTGAAAAAATCAAGCGCATCGTGAAGATCACCGTTTTTGTGTCCTCGACCGCTGATTTCGTTGAACAGCATCTCGTTGCCAATGGCGCGTCCGATCTGCTCGTCGCCGTTTTGGGCGATGCTGGCAAACATGCGCGTTCCGCCGTCGGCGTCGCCAGCCTGCCGCTCAACGCGCCGGTTGAAGTCGAAGCGATTATCGAGGTTGCATAATGTCCTCCATCGACTGGCTCGCAAAGCGCCCGGTGGCGCATCGCGGATTGCACGATCTGAACAAAACCCGCTGGGAAAACACGCTCGCTGCGTTTGAGGCAGCCGCCAAGGCGGGCTTTGCTATCGAGTGCGACGTGCATCTGACGAAAGACGGCGGCGTGGTCGTTTTCCATGATGACGACCTGCAACGTCTTGCCGGTCGCGAGGGTCGCATCAGCGACCTCACGCTCTCCGAAGCAACCGCGCTTAACGTCGGCGGCACTGCCGAGCGCGTCCCGACGCTTCGCCAGATGCTTGATCTGGTCGATGGACGAGTTCCGCTGGTGATCGAACTCAAGGGCATCGAAGGTCGCGATGACGGGCTGGTCGCAGCCGTTGCCCGCGAGCTTGGCGAATATAAGGGCGAAGCGGCCATCATGTCGTTCGATCATCACCTGATCCGCCGCTTTGCAAGCGACGCGCCTGGCATTCCGGGCGGGCTGACGGCGGAAGGCACCCGCACGCAGGATTTCGAAGCGCATTTCTCCATGCTCGCGCATGGCATTTCCTTCGTATCCTATAATGTGCATCATCTGCCGAACCCGTTCGTCACCTTCGTGCGGGAAAAGCTGCATATGCCGGTCATCAGCTGGACAGTGCGCGACCGGGAAATGCAGAAGCACAGCGAACTCAATGTCGAACAGTTCACGTTCGAAGGGTTCGACCCTCGCTCACTGGTCGCCTGAGAGCAAAGGATTTGCGGTGAACGACGAAGATCCGCACAGTGAAGAAAGATTCGTTCTTCGCATCGTTGAAAATATCAGCGAGTTTACGGAAGACGAATGGGGCAGTCTTGCCGGGGCCTCCCGGCAGGACGCGAACTATAATCCTTTCACGACCCGCGCTTTCCTGTCCGCGCTGGAGGAATCGGGTTCCGTTTCCCGAAAAGCAGGTTGGCTGCCGCGCCATCTGCGTCTTGAAAACAATCGTGGCGAATTGCTCGGCGTTGTACCGAACTATCTGAAAGGACACAGCCAGGGCGAATATGTGTTCGACCACGGTTGGGCCGATGCTTTCGAGCGGGCTGGCGGGCGTTACTACCCGAAATTTCAGGCGGCTATTCCCTTCACGCCCGCAACCGGGCCGCGCCTTCTCAACCATATTGCCTATGATGGCGAAGCCGTGCGGCTGGCACTGGCAGGCGGTTTGCGCGAGCTAACCGATCAGGCAGGCGTATCCTCGGCGCATGTGACATTTGCCCTGCCCGACGAAATAAATGCGCTGGAACGCGCGGGCTTTCTGCACCGGACGGACCAGCAGTTTCATTTTATAAACAACGGCTTTTCCAATTATGATGACTTTCTGAGTGAACTTGTTTCGCGCAAACGCAAGGCGCTCAAAAAGGAACGCCGCGAAGCGCTGTCCGATGGCATTGAAATCGTCTGGCTGACCGGCAGCGACCTGACGGAAGCGGTCTGGGACGATTTCTTTGCTTTCTATATGGATACGGGCAGCCGCAAATGGGGCCGCCCTTATCTCAACCGCAAGTTCTATTCGCTGATCGGCCAGACCATGGCCGAGGATATTCTGCTGGTCATGGCAAAACGCGCCGGACGCTATATTGCCGGTGCCATCAATTTCATCGGTGGGGACAGGCTGTTCGGCAGACACTGGGGTTGCATCGAGGACCACCCCTATCTGCATTTCGAGGTCTGCTACCATCAGGCCATCGACTTCGCCATCGAGCGCAAGCTGCGCGTGGTGGAGGCAGGCGCGCAGGGCGAACATAAGCTTGCACGCGGTTATGTGCCAGTAACGACCCATTCCGCGCATTACATCGTCAATGAAAGTTTCCGAAATGCGGTGAGCGACTATCTCGTTCAGGAACGGCGCGAGGTCGAGCAAATTCATGAGGCACTGGAGGAACACACACCCTACCGCCACGAAGCTGCCCCCACGAAGCTTGCCTAACGCCTCTCTATGCGGTCAAATTTGGCAAAGTCCAGCATTGGAGAGAATCGCATGTCTGCCACCTATGACGACAACAACATCTTCGCGAAAATCCTGCGGGGTGAAATTCCGTCCACCCGCGTCTACGAAACCGACGATGTCGTCGCTTTCATGGATGTCATGCCGCAGGGCACCGGCCACACGCTGGTTGTGCCGAAGGCGCCGTCGCGCAATCTGCTCGACGCCAAGCCGGAAAAGCTGGCCGTCGTCATCGCCGCCGTGCAGAAAATCGCGCAGGCCGTGAAGAAGGCTTTCAATGCCGATGGCGTCACCGTCATGCAGTTCAACGAACCGGCTTCCGGCCAGACCGTCTATCATCTGCATTTCCACGTCATTCCGCGTTTTGAAGGCGTCGCTCTCAAGCCGCATACTGGCCAGATGGAAGACGCAGCCGTTCTTTCAGCAAATGCTGAAAAAATCCGCGCAGCGCTCTGATAAGACTCACTCTTAGAGCGTCAACAGACCGGCAATCAGCAGGATTTCCGCAACCGCGATACCGACAAGCAAACGCTTGCCAGCCATCAGATAGGCGGCAAATCCTGCACCGGCGGCTCCGACCCGAAGCCATATCGGCGAATCGGCAAGTGCGCCGTTCGGATAAAGAATAAGCTGTGCAATCACGCCCGCGACCAGCGCGGTTGCCACACAGCGCACCAGCACAAGAAACTCGGAATCCTCGCGGACTCGCCCGCCGACGATTACGCCCATGACGCGAAAAATATAGGTCGGCAGCGATCCCGCCAGAATGATGAAGACGAACGGCCACCACTGGCTGTCAAAACTGTCCCAGTTCATAGCGCCTTCTCCTTCGTCATGCTGCGCTTTCTGTGGAATCCAAAGGCGATCAGGCCACCCACAATGCCCGTGCAGAGCAGGTCATATCCCGGCATGAACTGGTGAAAGAGCGGAAACAACAGCAAGCCGGACGCCATCGCGACCTGCCCTGCCAGTTCGCGCGCCGACCGCCAGAGCGAGGTCAGAAAATACATTGGCGTCAGCAGGAAAAGGGCTGCAAACACAACCGGCGGGAACGAAGACGACAGCATATAGACAATCGCCACCACCAGCGCATTGGTTCCAACCAGAACCGAGCCGATCCCGGCAAAATAGCTGGTGCGCATGTCACGCGGAATATTGCGCAACTCCTCCATCGCCATGACCCAGGCCGTCACCGCCACGAAATGGCAGAGCACCGCTAGCGTCAGCTTACGCGTTTTTGGCCCTTTGAGTTCCGGCAGAAGCGCCACTACCATCGGCATGAGGCGCACCGAGGACAGTCCGACAGCGAGCGCAGCGGCAGGCAGTGTTGCGCCTGCACTGACGGCACCGATCAGCACGACCTTGGCGGGCAGTGCCCAGATGGTCAGCGTCATGAACACCGCCTGCCCGACCGAAATGCCGCTTTCAATCGCAAGCCCGGCAAAGCCGACAAACGAACTCATCAGCAAGATGGCCGGAATGCTGAAAATGCGGCTGCAACCACGCAGAAACCAGCGAAAATGCTGGCCGCTATGCGCTGGCGCAATGTCCTGATGTGGAGGCTTATCTGGAAGATGAGTCGCTGGCATGAAGCCACGTTAGAATAGAATTGACCGAGGATCGATAAGTTTAAACTTCAAACGAAAACGGCCCCTCCGAAGAGGGGCCGTCTGTTCATGCATTTATTTCTTGCGCGGCACTTTCGGCACCGACGATTTGGCGCTTGAAGCTTGCGGCGCCGCTTTTGCAGCTGGCTTCGGAGCTGGTTCGTCCTTACCGGCCAGAACCTTTTCCTTTTCAGCCTTCTTCGGCGCGGCCTTCCGGCGCGGAGAAATCTTCTTCTCGGCCGGAATATCCTTCTTCGGCTTCACCGGCTGCTCGGCGACGGATTCCAGCGACAGATCGGTCTTGCCGTCTGCCTTGGTGATCACATCGACGCGTACCGTACCGCCATGCTTGAGCTTTCCGAACAGCACTTCATCGGCCAGCGGCTTCTTGATGTGTTCCTGAATGACACGTCCGAGCGGACGCGCGCCCATGCGCTCATCATAGCCCTTGTCGGCCAGCCATGCGATTGCGCCTTCGGTCAGTTCGAAGGTAACGCCGCGTTCGGCAAGCTGGGCTTCGAGTTGAAGAACGAACTTCTGCACAACCTGATGAATAACCGGAACCGGCAGAGGACCGAACGGAATGATCGCATCGAGACGGTTGCGGAACTCCGGCGTGAATAGCCGGTTGATCGCTTCCATATCGTCGCCTTCACGCCGCGTGGAACCGAAGCCGATTGCCGCTCTGGCCATATCCGACGCACCGGCATTGGTGGTCATGATCAGGATCACATTGCGGAAATCGATCTTCTTGCCGTTATGGTCGGTCAGCGAGCCATGATCCATGACCTGCAACAGAATGTTGTAAAGGTCCGGATGGGCTTTCTCGATTTCGTCGAGCAGCAGCACGCAATGCGGATGCTGGTCCACGCCATCGGTCAAAAGACCGCCCTGATCGAAGCCGACATAGCCGGGAGGCGCGCCGATAAGCCGCGAAACCGTATGGCGCTCCATATATTCCGACATGTCGAAACGCAGGAGTTCCACACCAAGCGAGGCGGCAAGCTGCTTGGCAACTTCCGTCTTGCCGACGCCGGTTGGGCCGGAGAACAGATAGGAGCCGATTGGCTTGTCCGGTTCACGCAGACCCGCACGGGCCAGCTTGATCGAGGCCGACAGCGCTTCGATAGCCAGATCCTGGCCATAGACGACACGCTTCAGTTCCGCATCGAGATGCGACAGGACGAGTTCATCATCCTTCGAGACGGACTTCGGCGGGATACGGGCCATCGTCGCGATGGTCGCTTCGATTTCCTTCACGCCGATGGTCTTCTTGCGCTTGTTTTCCGGCAGCAGCATCTGGCTGGCGCCGGTTTCGTCGATCACGTCGATCGCCTTATCGGGCAGCTTTCGGTCGGAAATATAGCGCGCGGATAGCTCCACCGCCGACTTGATGGCGTCGACCGTGTATTTGACCTTGTGGAAATCCTCGAAGTAAGGCTTCAGCCCCTTCATGATTTCAATCGCATCCGGGATCGACGGCTCATTGACGTCGATCTTCTGGAAACGACGCACAAGCGCGCGGTCCTTCTCGAAGAACTGGCGATATTCCTTATAGGTCGTCGATCCGATGCAACGGATTGCGCCGGACGACAGTGCTGGCTTGAGCAGGTTCGATGCATCCATCGCACCGCCCGAAGTCGCACCGGCACCGATGACCGTGTGGATTTCGTCGATGAACAGAACCGCACCCGGAAACTCTTCGAGTTCCTTCACGACCTGCTTCAGACGCTCTTCAAAGTCACCGCGATAGCGCGTTCCCGCCAGAAGTGTGCCCATGTCGAGCGAGAAGATCATCGCGTCGGCAAGCGCTTCAGGAACCTGTCCTTCCACAATGCGTTTCGCGAGACCCTCGGCAATGGCCGTCTTGCCGACGCCGGGATCACCCACATAAAGCGGGTTGTTCTTGGAGCGGCGGCACAGAACCTGAATCGTCCGGCTGATTTCGCTGTCGCGACCAATCAGTGGATCGATACGACCGGCTTTGGCTTTGTCATTGAGGTTGACGCAGTAAGCAGACAGGGCGTCCTGCTTCTTCTTCGGTCCCTCTTCCTGCTCCCCACCGGGGCGCTGCTCCTCGCTCGGGCTTTCGGCACCGCGCGGCGAACGGGTTTCGCCGCTTTGAGGACGCTTGGAAATGCCGTGTGAAATATAGTTCACGGCATCGTAACGGGTCATCTGCTGCTCCTGAAGGAAATAGGCAGCATGGCTTTCCCGTTCCGCAAAGATGGCGACGAGCACATTGGCACCCGTAACTTCCTCGCGATTCGAAGATTGAACGTGAATGACGGCGCGCTGGATCACACGTTGGAAAGCGGCCGTCGGTTTGGAATCCTCGTCATAGCCGGTGACGAGATTGTCCAGTTCGCGGTCGATATAATCGGTAACGACGCGCTTGAGGTGCTCCAGATCGACGTTGCAGGCGCGCATCACTGCGCCGGCATCCTGATCGTCGATCAGGGCAAGCAAAAGATGTTCGAGCGTAGCATATTCGTGATGCCGCTCGTTTGCGATGGTCAGGGCTTGATGCAGTGCCCTTTCAAGGCTGGGAGAGAACGATGGCATAAGACCTCACTTTTTCTCCATCACGCATTGCAGCGGATGCTGATTCTGGCGGGCAAAATCCATGACCTGGCTCACTTTGGTCTCGGCGACTTCGTATGTAAATACTCCGCATTCACCGACACCGTGATTGTGAACATGCAGCATGATGCGCGTGGCATCATCAAGGCTTTTTTGGAAAAAACGCTGCAGGACATGTACGACGAACTCCATGGGGGTGTAGTCGTCGTTTAGTAGCAGGACACGGTAGAGGCTGGGCTTCTTGGTTTTGGGCTGCGTGCGCGTGACCACAACGGTGCCGTTTTCCGGCCCGTTCCCGCCATCGGTCTTGCTTTGCATGACTGTATTGAAATGCCTCATGAAACCTGTACCCAAATGCCCATCTGCCGACCCCGCCCTGCCTCAATATGTAGGTCTTTTCGTTCTGATTTTAAGCCCTTCAGTGGCACTTGCAACCGAGACTTATTACCAGCGAGCCCCTTGACACAACTAATATAGGTCAAGCACCCGTTTGCTAAAGCTTTCTGCCAAAAGTGGCGTTTGTTTTTTGACGGAACGGGCATCGCGCAGCTGCGAAAAAACTTCATAAATGCGTGATCAAAGCTGCGACCAAGGCCGAGTGACCGCAAAAATTTTCAGAAAATTATGAACGACGCGCTTACCATAAACGGATTGGTAACGCTGATGACATTAGGGTGGTGGAATTAGATTGCTGTGTGCCTTTTGCGCCGCAGCTTAAAAATTCCGGAATACAGGTAGGGTCATCATCGTGCGTATGGCATTCAGTAAAGTCGCATATGCCCTGAAAAAAGCGGCGCAAGCTACACTTCTTCTCGCGACCGTTACAGGCTGTTCGACAGCATCCACCACGATACCGGCGATTGCCGCCAGCGACAGATATGCTGCGATCGTGGTCGATGCGAATACGGGCAAGACGCTTTTTGCTTCAAACGCCGACGCGCAGCGCTATCCCGCTTCGCTGACCAAGATGATGACGCTCTATATGCTCTTCGAAGCCATGCAGGCCGGACGGATCAGCAGGGATACGCCCATCCCCGTGTCAGCCTATGCCCGTTCGCGTCCACCGACAAAGATCGGCTTCCGCCCGGGCCAGACCATCCGCGCCGAAGATGCGGCGCTCGCCATGATCACCAAGTCCGCCAATGACGTTGCGGCGGCGGTCGGCGAATATATCGGCGGTTCGGAAGAGCGCTTTGCCCAGATGATGACCGCCAAGGCGCGCCGTCTCGGCATGCGCAACACCACGTTCCGCAACGCATCAGGCCTGCCGAACATGGCGCAGCATTCCACCGCGCGCGACATGGCTATCCTCGGCATGGCGCTTCGTCAGCATTTCCCGCGTGAATTCTCCTATTTCTCGCGCCGCAGCTTTGTTTATCGTGGTCAGACCATCAACGGTCACAACCGCCTGCTGGGCCGCATCGAAGGCGTCGACGGCATCAAGACCGGCTATACCAATGCTTCCGGCTACAACCTCGTTTCGTCGGTCAATCTCGATGGCCGCCGCATCGTTGCCGTGGTCATGGGCGGCAATACAGGCGCAAGCCGCGACGCCCATATGGCGCAGCTGATCAACAAATATCTCCCGCAGGCCAAGCGCGGTCGCAGTACCGACGCTCTCATTGCCGCAACCAATGACGTTCCGCAGACTGTCGCCGCCGTCGATCTGCCGAAGGCGAGACAAGCGCCTGTGCCGGTTGCCCGTGTCGAATCGGTCAACGAAGTCATCAACAACGAATCCGGTGAAGGTGACGCGGAACAGCCGCAGGTGCTTGCACTGGCCGCTCCAACAGCCCGTCCGGCTGCGCTCGCAGCACAGGCCGCCATTCGCCCGACACCGAAGGCCAAAATCCCATCCGGCACCCTGCAGGCTCAGGCCCAAGCGCAGGCACAGGAGGTAGACCCGGTCACCACCGCATCGGCCCCGTCTGCTGGCGGCTGGGCGATCCAGATCGGTTCTCTGCCGAGCGAAGGTCAGGCCCGCGACATGCTTGCCAAGGCGTCCTCGTCTGTCGGTGGCGCGCTGCGCAGCGCATCGCCCTACACGGAAACCTTCAACAAGGGTAACGCCACATTCTACCGCGCCCGCTTCGTCGGCTTCACCTCGAAGCAGGCTGCATGGGATGCTTGTGCTTCTCTCAAGAAGAAGAGCTTCGGCTGCTATGCCGTCGCCAACTGATCAATCGCGAGGGGATTTTTTCTCCTCGCAACAGCTTCAAACCCGAATTTTGTAAAGCGTAGAGGGTTTCGAGATGTCCAATATGAAAGACACATTCGTACCGCCGCTGAAGACCACCATTTGGTCTCATGAAGAAAACCGTGTGCCTTCGCTGGGCGGTCTGTTCTCGGTACAGACGCTCAAGCAGGCTGCATTGCGGATTGCCGATGTGCGTCGCGGCACGGGGTTTCAAACCCGTGATCTCGTCGGCCTGCTGGTCAGCCATGCCGCTCGTAACAAACGCATCGCCCAGCCACGTGCCCGGATGCGCATGACGCTGCCAGTCAATTCCAACACGATCACCGTTCGTGTGACGATTGAAAACTGAGCGGCAATTAGCTGAATAAAATAAAGGCCCGCCGATTTTTGGTGGGCCTTTTTGATTCCGGGAAAATTGCTCAGAGCAGGCCGAGTGCTGCCAACTCCTGACGCAGTTCCGCAGGGAGCGCTGCCCTGCCCGACTTTCCAGCCGCTTCATCACGCGGCACTTCGTTCTCGCTCAGATAACGCCATCCCTGAAAAGCGCGGCGCGGCTGCCATTCCGTCGGAACGATCTTCGGTTCCAGCACGAAATGGCAACGGCTGATGCCGACTTCATCCGTAAAGGGCCGCACATCAAGCAAACGCTGGCGGCACTGGATATTGCCCTTGATGACCCAGTAGAGCGAACCGCCCTCCAGAAGCTCGTCGATGCGTTTCGGCACCATCCGCGTCGTGTGGGTTTGTTCGGGCACAAGCCCCGCGCCCCGCTGTTCAGCGAGGCGGAAATCGATCCAGGCTGCGAGATCTTCGATACTATCGCAACCGACACAAAGCTTGACGAGATTGAGAGCCATGGAAGCGGTTTAACCAAGGGATGCGACCGCTTCAAGCAAGAAGAATCGCGTTCTCCTAAAGTTGAGAACTCAGCAGGCTACGACATTCACCGCAAGACCGCCCTGACTGGTTTCCTTGTAGCGTTCGCTCATATCGTGGCCAGTCTGACGCATGGTTTCGATACAGGCATCGAGCGGCACGAAATGTTTGCCATCGCCCTTCACGGCCAGCGATGCAGCTGTCACCGCCTTCACCGCACCCAGCGCATTGCGTTCGATGCAAGGCACCTGAACCAATCCGGCAACAGGGTCGCACGTCATGCCCAAATGATGCTCGAGCGCGATTTCAGCGGCATTTTCGATCTGCTCCGGCGAACCGCCGAGAACAGCGGCAAGCCCCGCTGCCGCCATTGCCGAAGCGGAACCCACCTCGCCCTGACAGCCAACCTCTGCGCCGGAAATCGACGCATTGTGCTTGATGACGCCACCAATGGCTGCCGACGTCAGCAGAAAATCGCGAATGCCCTTCTGGTCGGCATCATCGTGGAAATGCAGATAATAGCGTAGCACCGCAGGCACCACGCCCGCGGCGCCATTGGTCGGCGCGGTAACCACCCTGCCGCCCGAAGCGTTTTCCTCGTTGACCGCCATGGCATAGACCGACAGCCAGTCATTGGCGAGCAACGGATTGCTGCGATTGTTGCGCCAGTCATCCTGAAGCTTGTCGTGAATGTGCCGTGCCCGACGACGAACGCCCAGCCCGCCGGGCATGATGCCCTCGCGGCTCAATCCGCGTTCGATGCAGCCGCGCATGGCGCCCCAGACGCGATCCAGCCCCGCGTCGAGTTCCTCACGCGACATATGCACTTCTTCATTGGCGCGCTTCATTTCGGCAATCGACAGCCCGCTATCATGGGCCATGACCAGCATTTCAGCGGCATTGCGGAAAGGATAAGGCACGTCGGCCTTGTCATCCGGCTTCGCACCGCTGCGCTGGACGCGGCTCAATTCTTCCTCTGTGACGACGAAACCGCCGCCAATGGAAAAATAAGCACGACGCAACAAAAGATTGTCGTCGTGATCGTAAGCGGAAAACGCCATACCGTTGGCATGGCCGGGGAGCGGCGTCTTGCGGTCGAGAACAAGATCGACCGCCGGATCAAACTGATAGGCGGGATGGCCTCCCGGCTGCACTTTCTTGGCCGCCAGAACCTTTTCTACTTCCGAATCCATGATATCGGGATCGATCGTGTCGGGCAGAAAACCGCAAAGGCCGAGAATGACGGCGCGGTCCGTCGCATGACCGACGCCGGTATAAGCCAGCGAGCCATGCAGGCTCGCCTTCAGGCGAACGATTTTGGAATGCGCAGGCCGTGGCCAGTTGCCGCTGATGATCTCATTGAGAAACATCCGCGCAGCCGTCATGGGACCCATCGTATGGGAGCTGGAGGGCCCAATACCAATCTTGAAGAGATCGAAAACCGACAGAAACATTCCACACCTTCTGCAGCTTCGACTAAACGGAGCTGACCAAGCTTTGACCTAACGCCCGTCCTATCCAGACGGTTGTATACGCGAGCGAATACAACACGCGTTGCGGTACATTCATATCAGATAGTGTAAGAAAGGAATAACGCAAACGGATTGCCGAAATGCGGCATCAATTTTCCGGAATGCGTAGCTCTGTTTCTGCGCTGCTGCCGGATCGTTCAGACCCCAGCGCCTGATCGATCAAACAGAGAAGAGGTAGGCCATGAGAATAATAGCGGCGAGCCCAATGACTGCCCAGAGCGTAACGCCCCAGCAGGATTTTTGAACTGTTTCGTCCATGGAACTTTTCATAACCCTATTGTGTATCGGTCTGACAAACAGTGGTTTTGATCACGTCACTGTTACCGCTCATATAGCCCCGTGAAGTGCGAAATGCAACGGTGAAAAGCGGCTGAAATGCGGCAACCTGTCAAAACTGCAAGCACCGCACTTTAAAAATCCATTCCGTATCAAAAGCTTACAAAATTTTTTCATTAACAAAAGCTTTACAGTGGCGGCGAAAATGCGGCATCAGGGTTGTGGGAGGAACATATCTGTCTTGCCGGTAATCCGGTAAGCCGCAAGTCCCACCCACTCGCGCATGGCGACGCTGAAGCGCGAAAGGGCATCGTTGGGCGACTCCAGATAGATGGAGAATTCTTCGTTCAATCGCGTCTTGTAATCGACTGGCCAGGCGATCACGTCGAAACCCGCCTTGCGAAAACAGCCGACCGCGCGTGGCATGTGATAGGCGGAGGTCACCAACAGCCACTTTTCTCCCGCTTTGGGCTGAGCCAGTTCCTTCGAGAAAACCGCATTCTCAACCGTATTGCGCGACTTGTTCTCGTAGATATAGCGGTCTCCGGAAAAGCCGAGATCGTCCAGAAGCGCGCGCGTTGTGTCGGCTTCGCTGGTGGATTGCTCGAAAAAAGCACCCTCGCCGCCGGAAACGATAATCTTCGCATTGGGATAAAGCCGCGCAAGCCGCATCGTCTCGACAATGCGGTCAGCCGCGCTGTTCAATTCAAAACCGGGCCGTCCCGCATTGATGTCGCCATTCATGTAACCGCCCAGAACGACAATGCCGTCGACCTTATCCGGCAAAGCAGCTCTCGGAAAGCGGTCTTCCAGTGGGGCCAGAAACAGAGCGCCGAGCGTTGTGAAAGCGCTGACGAAAACGATAAGCGCGGCCAGTCCCAATACCGACAGGCCTGTTTTGCGAAAACCGGCCCATATGGCCACAATTCCGAGCAAAACGAACAGGAAAATGATCGTAAGCGGCTGAAAGAACAGCCAGAAAAGCTTTGAAAAACTGTAGAACACTCTGAAACCCCTAGCGAACCGATCCACACGGGGCCGAATCCCACGCATCTCGATACTATAGCCTTGGATCAGCCTGTGTTAGAGATTTGCGGGGAATCGAAACCGGAAAGCATCATGCAGAACACCGCTGAAACGGAACTGTCACCCGCTGCCTCGCGTCCTCGTCTCGGACGCATCGATATTGCGCGCGGAATCGCGCTAATCGCCATGGCGATCTATCATTTTGGCTGGGATCTGGAGTTTTTCGGCTATATGGCCCCGGCAACGACGGCACAAGGCGGCTGGAAACTGTTCGCGCGCTGCATTGCTTCCAGCTTCCTGTTTCTCGTTGGGTTCAGCCTGGTTCTAGCCCATGGTCGCGGCATACGCTGGCGTTCAATGGGCATACGTCTTGTCCAGATCGTCGTTGCGGCTGCGGCCATCACCGGCGTCACCTATTTGATGTCACCGGAAAGCTTCATCTTTTTCGGCATCCTGCATCAAATTGCGCTCGCAAGCGTTCTGGGCCTGCTTTTCTTGCGACTGCCATGGATCGTGACCCTTTGCGCGGCCATCCTGGTCATTGCTGCGCCCCATTTTGCCAGAACCGATATTTTCAACCATCCGGCACTGGCTTTCCTCGGTCTTTCGACCGTCACAATACGGTCCAACGACTTTGTGCCGCTATTTCCATGGTTTGGCGCTGTTCTGTTGGGAATTGCCGCGTCGCGCATCGCCGAGCGCTACAATTTGCTCCCGCTGCTTTCCGGAGGCATCAAGCCCCGCTTTCTGCAAAAGCCGCTCACTTTTATCGGCAGGCACAGCCTTGCCTTCTACCTCATTCACCAGCCGGTACTTATTTCTCTGGTGTATGTCTTCGCGCAAATCGCGCCGCCTGCGCGACCAGCGCCAAGAGAAGCCTTCACGCAGTCCTGCGTGGCCGCCTGTTCGCAAACCGGCAGCGAAGCGCTTTGCAAGGCGTTCTGCGGCTGTGTCGTGACCGAGCTCGACAAGGCGCAACTGTTCGATGACGTCTTTACCGGCAAGGCTGATCAACAGAACAACAGTACGGTGCGGGAAATCGCGAATATGTGTTCGCCTGTTCCCGATACACAACCGGAATAGATGGCGTCAGGTGCTGACGCCAAGCTCCGCCAACCGCTCAATGCAAGCTTCTTCGATCTGATCCAGTTCGCCGACGGTTTCATCGATATCGCGGCGCTTCTGGCGCAGATCGTCACGTTTTTCTTCGACGCGCTTCATCAAAAGCTTGAGCTGACCGGTCTCGCCGGGCGGCTCGCGATACATCTGGATGATCTCGTGAATCTCGGCGATGGAAAAGCCCAGTCGCTTGCCGCGCAGAATCTGCTTGAGAAGGTGGCGGTCCGACGGGCGGAACAAGCGGGTCCGGCCACGCCGCACAGGCGCGATCAGTCCTTCATCCTCGTAAAAACGCAAGGTACGGGTTGATATCCCGAATTCCCGCGTCAGTTCCGTAATCGTATAATATTCGCGCACCACGGCATTGCACCTCACCTTGAGTGATTGAATGTTGTGCAACCGCATTTACGTAAAAGTCAATATCAATCCGTCACATCCTAAAATATTGACACTCTTTTAGGAGCCGCAAACTTGGGCTTATAACAGTCGAAGAACACGAAAAATGTACGATACGTTATGGGAAAAGCGCATTAAAACAGCGATATAGAGTTATTAGCGGCTGCGCTCTCTTGCCATGATATTGCCGATCGTGCGTTATAGCCCATCCTGAAACCAGCATGATGGCAATTTATGCGGCGCTCGATAAAATACACATTGGCAGGCCTTATCGTCATCGCAATCGGCGGTGCGCTTCCATTTGCAATCGAGCCACTCGTGGTCAAGCTCGGCGAAGGATCGATTCGCCAGCTCGCGCGCGACGGCAAGTTCTGCAAAACGGACACCTGCGAGGACGGCGTTGAATATGTGACTGCTTTTCTGGAAACCAATTACGGCCTCTCGCCGCACGATGTTAAATGGTGTATGGGCGTCGATGTCATCTCGCATTACGAATTGCCGTTCGGCAATAATCTGAAAAAATCCGTCACAGACCGTATGTATGCGCGATGCGGAGATCCCCGGCAGGACGAAGCTGAGGGCGATCACAGCGAAGAATAGAGCCGAACAGAGGACATACTTCCATGAAGCGTTTTTTACGCATTTTTGCGTGGCTGGTCCTCGCCTCCATTCTCATCGTCACAGTCGGCCCGATCAGCCTGCGCCCGATCAGCGGCGAACCTGCGGATGTGGAGCGCTTCGGCGCGTTCTTTCTGGTGGGCACGCTGTTTGCCCTCGCTTATCCCCGCCACTGGCTATCTGTTTTGCTGCTGACAGTCGGCTGCGCGGGTGCATTCGAGTTGTTGCAGCGTCTTGCGCCCGGACGTCACGGGGAAATGGCGGATTTTCTTTTCAAGGCCGTGGGTGCTGTCTGTGGAACGACCGCGGGCTATCTTTTGAGCAGACTGCCCATCTTTCGGCAGTCCTAAATCAAATCAGGCCACCGACATCAGGCTCAGCCTGTCGCGGGCGGTCTGTCGCATGAATTCCTGATGGATTGAACGCAGCAACGCGAAGAGATCGTCGTTTGCAGCCAGTTGTCTGCTTTTGCCAGTGGTTTCAAGCATCAGAGCGGAGACTTCGACCGGGCCGAACTTGCTGCGTCCGTTGGCAACAGCGCGCCATGCCTCGATGGCCGCAATCAATGCGGCGTGGGTAGCATCACTCAATCCGGCGGATCGCAGCAAAGCGACCATTGCCGCCGGGCGTCCGTGCGAAATGATCGAGCAAATGCGTTCTTCATCGAGATCGGACAGCGACGCCATCAGGGCCGCGAACAGATCAATGCGACCGCCCGCGACAACACGGATGATGAAAGCGGTCGTCACCTCCCCGCGCAGTCGCAGATGTTCGACTACTGCGGGCAATTCCTGCTGCGTGCAAGCTTCGGCTATGTCGATGGACGCCCGCACGAACGCATCGCCGACGAGCTTCGCGGCGCGTCTCTCGCCAAGGAGACGATTGACCAGCGGCATTTGGCGCAGGGCGTCGCCGACCTTCACCACAAGCAAATGACGGCAATCGGCAGGCAGTTGCGGATGCGCCAACAGTGCCTCACGCACTTGTGGCTCATGTCCACAACGCTCTGCAATCCGGCGGAATGACAGCGGCGCAATCCGCGCGCAACTGTTGCGGAGAAGTTCGGCCACCGATTCGAATGAGCCGACTTCTGCAATGGCAGCGGCCAATGCGATGGAAACATGCGGACGGGCCGCGACCAGCAACTGGATCAACGGCGCGCCGAAGGAAACGCGGTCGATAAGGTCCGCCTCGCTCAACAGCGGCGAGCGCGCGATGATATAGCCAGCCACTTCCGGCTGATCGGCTGCAAGCGCCGTAACGATATGCAAGGGAGAATGCGCGCTGGTGGACAAAACATCGGCCATGGCAATGCGCACTTTGGGCGACGGATCGTCGAGCATCAGTGTCAGGCTTGCTTCAGCGAAGGCACGAGATTGCTGCGGCTCCTGCTGGTCAATGCAGCATTGCGCAAGCGCTGCGGCTTTGACGATACGGGCCGAAACCGGTTCGGTTCGGCTGATTGGCGCACCATTTTCGATATACATTCTGGCCCCGCTCCAGACAGTTCTTTGTATTCAAAATTGGTAAATTAAAATGGTTTATGATCCGTTTACCATAAGCTCCACCCGGCTCTGAAATCGAATGGAACCGAACGGCGTTCCGCACGTTTTCCTTGCATCAATCAACGGAGACGACAAATGGCCGAAGACAAGACCACCAACGATATCCAGCAGGCTTTGGAAAAGCAGATCGCCGATATGCGCGGTGAGCTGAAACGTCTTTCCCGCTCGCTTGCCTCCCAGTCTGGAGAATTCCGGGAGCGTGCGGAAGACGCAATGGATGACGTATCGGGTCGGCTGCGGCACACGGCACAGGCTGTGCGCGATCGCGGACAAGTGGTGGCGGAGACGATACGTGAAAATCCCGGAACGGCGACCACGCTGTTCGGGACCGCCGGCATTCTCGGCATTCTGATCGGCGTTGCCATCGGATGCGCGATTTCGGATCGCCGCTAGAGTACATCCTGAAACGTCTGGTACGGTTTTCGGGATTTGCTTTGTAGCAAGCCGATTGAAGCCGGTTTAAGGAAGGCCCGCGTCGCCCCCTCGCGCGGGCCTTCCTGTATCTATTTCCCTTTACGCCTGCTCAGCTGCCTGATAGTGCAGCTGCATCGGCAATTTTGCCACCGGTCGCAGCCTACCCGGTCAAAACAAGGACAAGAGCCAAGCAGCAATGCTTGTGCTGCGCGCATAAGCGCGAAACTGGCTGCGCCGTAACTTGACGAAAGGCGCTTAAATGTCAGAAAATACAATATATTCCGGCCTTACCCAACTGGGATCGACCACAGGTGTTCCCACCTCGCCGGAAGAAGCCGTTCTCGAAAAGGTCGCCAATCCGCAGCATGGCACGCGCTATTGCGTGCGCTTTACGGCACCGGAATTTACATCGCTCTGCCCCATGACCGGGCAGCCGGATTTCGCGCATCTGGTGATTGACTATGTTCCGGACCGCTGGCTGGTGGAAAGCAAATCGCTCAAGCTTTTCCTGTTTTCATTCCGCAATCACGGCGCTTTCCACGAAGATTGTACTGTGACTATCGGCAAGCGTCTGGTCGATCTGCTGCAACCGGAATGGCTGCGCATCGGCGGTTACTGGTATCCGCGTGGAGGCATCCCGATCGACGTTTTTTACCAGACCGGTGCAGCGCCGCAGGATGTCTGGATTCCTGAACAGGGCGTGCAGAATTATCGCGGAAGAGGATGATGGAGGCCTCGCCCTGGGTTTGAACCAAGGACAGGGGAGTTTGCAGGCTCCCTGCGTTGCATTCCGCCACGAGGCCATTGCCGATCGTTCCTAGATCGCAGAACTTGCTGACCGGTTAATGGCCTCAACTGAACCACAAGTATCGGGCAAGAATGTGAAACTTTGTGAACACACGGCAAATCCAGCACCTCTATTGTCCTGCCTTCACCCCGTCCCTATTATCTGTTCAACCGACAGCGCCTGTCCATTTTCGGGAAAAACATCATGAAACGACGCGGTATATTTGTCTCGCTCGCCCTGTTATCCGGCATCATCCTCACAGGCTGCGGTGGCGCGGGAAAGGCTGCCATGGATACAGGCAAGAGTTTTGACCGATTCGGCTGTATGTCCCGCAACTTCAAGGGAGAGCCGCCCTGCCCGCAGCCGGATCAGGCTCCACCCAAGACCCAATAGGTGTTGAGCCTGAAACGATAAAGGGAGGCCCCAGATGGCTATCGAACCGCAAGATGTGCTCAAATTCTGGTTTTCGCCCAAGATGCGTGAAAACTGGTTCACGAAAAGCGACGATATCGACAATGAGATTCGCGAGAAATTCGCTGTCGCCTATGCCGATGCACGCGCCGGCAAGCTGGAATCGTGGAAGCAACAGCCGGAAAGCGCGCTGGCCTTAACGATCCTGTTCGATCAGTTCCCGCGCAATATGTTCCGCGGCTCGCCGCGTTCCTTCGAGAGCGACGGCCTGGCACTGGATGTGGCCATGCAGGCGCTCGACCACGATTTCGACCGGCAGCTTTCCGCCGATGAGCGGCAGTTCTTCTACCTGCCCTTCATGCACAGCGAAAATCTGGACCACCAGCGCCGCTGCGTCGAGCTTTATGAAAGGCTCGGCGACCCATATTCGCTCGGCTTTGCCCGCGACCACCACAACATCATCGAGCAGTTCGGCCGTTTCCCGCATCGCAACAAGGTGCTGGGCCGCGCAACCACGGAAGACGAAGCCGACTTCCTCAAGGAACATGCAGGTTTCTGACTACATCAACCTGTAAGGCAGGATGCCACGGCGGTCGTGATCGACCGCCAGCCTGCTTTTGAGCGGCGGCACGGCACGCTGCACACATTCCGCACGGTCGCAAATCCGGCATGAAACGCCAATGGGATCGAAGGCTGACCGCGCCGTGATATCGAGACCATCCGCATAGACGAAATCATGGGCGTAGCCCACTTCACAGCCAAGGGCGATGGCATAGCGCCGCTGCGGGGCGTTGAAACCACCCTCGCTTTTCGTCAGTTCCGTGGCCACACAGAGATAGCGGGCACCGTCAGGCGTTTCTGCCAACTGACGGATAATCCTTCCTGGCATTTCGAAAGCCTGATGCACATTCCAGAGCGGACAGGCGGCGCCATAACGCGCAAATTGCAGCTTGGCGGCACTGTGTCGCTTGGTGATATTGCCTGCCCGGTCGATACGCGCGAAAAAAACCGGGATGCCGCGCTGGCCCGAACGCTGCAAAGTGCTGAGACGATGCGCAACCTGTTCCAGACTGGCCCCGAACCGCGAAGCCAAAAGTTCAAGATCATGGCGCAGTTCTTTCGCCGCCGACAGAAAAGTCTGGTACGGCATGACCAGCGCGCCGGCAAAATAATTGCGCAGGCCGATCTTGCAAATCTCGACTGCTTCGACCGACCTGAAATCGGCCCGCCTTGCTATCGCATTGACCAGTTCTTCCATTTCAAGTTCGGCGATTTGAAATGCGATCTGGAAATGGCGCGTCGAAGCAGGCGAATAGGGATTGAGATAGAGAACCCGTGCTTGCGCATCGAAGCGACGCAGAACCGCCTCGTCTGAACCGGACCTTGCCAGCCGCACGCGGTGGCGGTCTTCCATATATTGCGGCAGGGCGACACCGATATCCCGACCGGGAATATCCAGCTTCTCGGCAAGCTTTTCTGCTGCAACATCAATCTCATGCACATAATTGTCGATAAAATGAAAGAAGTCGCGAACTTCCTCATAAGGCGCAGGCTCGGCTATCGAAGGCGCGCGCCCCAGCTGGTTATCGAGACTGGCAAGCTGCTCGCTGTTGCGCCGATAAGCCTGATGGCAGGCGATCAGGGCATGCGCCAGTCCCGGCGCATTCTGGGTGATGAGTTTCAACTCCTGGAGGTTCGGCTTGTAATTGTCGAATACAGGATCGGCCAGCGCCTCGGAAACCGCCGATAACAACCGGTCATCATCCCCGAGCGAGATCGCGCCAATATCGATCTGGTAATTCTCGGCCAGCGCCAACAGGACGGCTGCCGAAACGGGGCGCTGGTTGTTCTCGATCTGGTTCAGATAACTCGTTGAAATACCGAGACGTTCAGCAAAGGCCGACTGCGTGGCCTTATGCTGCTCGCGGATTTGACGTATCTTCCTGCCGACATAGAGTTTTTTAGGTGCCATTTTCGCAATTTCGCATTTTGCTATTTGCAAATTTATAACTTACACAATCGCACCTTTTCAAGCTTTTCTACACGGCTCACAAGCGCTTTAAGCATTTTAGAAAACGCATCTAAAAATGCCTATCATTTCAGTTTCATAACCGACTTTCGAAGGCCGCAATAATGCAGGAACTCCTAGAACAGCTCGAAGCCCGCCGCGCCGAAGCGCGTATCGGCGGTGGCCAACGCCGTATCGATGCCCAGCACGCCAAAGGCAAACTGACCGCCCGCGAACGTATCGAAGTGCTTCTCGACGAAGGATCGTTCGAGGAGTTCGATATGTATGTCACGCATCGCTGCACCGATTTCGGCATGGCGGAGCAGAAAGTGGCAGGCGATGGCGTCGTCACCGGCTGGGGCACGATCAATGGCCGTCAGGTCTATGTGTTCAGTCAGGATTTCACTGTGCTCGGCGGCTCGCTGTCGGAAACCCATGCCCAGAAGATCTGCAAGATCATGGATATGGCGATGAAGAACGGCGCGCCCGTCATTGGCCTCAACGATTCGGGCGGCGCGCGCATTCAGGAAGGCGTCGCCTCGCTGGCGGGTTATGCCGACGTGTTCAAGCGCAATGCCGATGCCTCCGGCGTCATTCCGCAGATTTCCGTCATCATGGGCCCCTGCGCGGGCGGCGCGGTCTATTCCCCGGCGATGACCGACTTCATCTTCATGGTGCGCGACAGTTCTTACATGTTCGTTACCGGCCCGGATGTGGTGAAGACCGTGACGAATGAGATCGTCACGGCGGAAGAACTGGGCGGCGCACGCACGCATACCGCCAAGTCGTCGGTCGCTGATGGCGCTTACGAAAACGACATCGAAGCGCTGGAACAGGTGCGCATTCTGTTCGATTTCCTACCACTCAACAATCGCGACAAGCCACCGGTCCGTCCGGTGCATGACGACCCGTCCCGGCTGGAAATGCGGCTCGATACGCTGATCCCCGACAGCGCAACCAAGCCCTACGACATGAAGGAACTGATCCACGCGCTGGCAGACGAAGGCGAGTTCTTCGAAATTCAGAAAGCCTTCGCCAAGAACATCATTACCGGATTCCTTCGTATCGAAGGCCAGACAGTCGGCGTCGTCGCTAACCAGCCCATGGTGCTTGCAGGCTGCCTCGATATCGATTCCTCGCGCAAGGCCGCACGTTTCGTACGCTTCTGCGATGCTTTTTCGATCCCGCTTCTGACCCTTGTGGACGTACCGGGCTTTCTGCCGGGCACGGCGCAGGAATATGGCGGCGTCATCAAGCACGGCGCAAAGCTGCTGTTCGCCTATAGTCAGGCGACAGTGCCTATGGTCACGCTCATCACGCGCAAGGCCTATGGCGGCGCTTATGACGTGATGGCCTCCAAGCATATCGGCGCGGACATCAACTATGCCTGGCCAACGGCGGAAATCGCCGTGATGGGTGCCAAGGGCGCAACGGAAATCCTCTATCGCTCGGAACTGGGCGACCCCGAAAAGATTGCCGCCCGCCAGAGCGAATATGAAGAACGCTTCGCCAATCCGTTCGTCGCCGCCGAGCGTGGCTTCATCGACGAGGTGATCATGCCGCATTCCTCGCGCCGCCGCATTGCGCGCGCTTTTGCCAGCCTGCGCAACAAGCAACAAAGCGCGCCCTGGAAAAAGCACGACACCATTCCGCTGTGATCCGGTTCAGTTGAGTAGATAAAGATGATCAAGAAAATCCTCATTGCCAATCGCGGCGAAATCGCCTGCCGTGTGATCAAGACCGCAAAGAAGATGGGCATTGCCACGGTTGCGGTTTATTCCGATGCCGACCGCAATGCGCTGCATGTGAAAATGGCCGACGAGGCCGTGCATATCGGGCCTGCACCTTCCAACCAGTCCTACATCGTCATCGACAAGATTCTGGATGCCATCAGGCAGACCGGGGCGGACGCCGTGCATCCGGGCTATGGCTTCCTGTCGGAGAATGCCCGTTTCGCCGAAGCGCTGAAGGCGGCCAATGTCACTTTCATCGGACCGCCGGTGAACGCCATTGATGCGATGGGCGACAAGATCACCTCCAAGAAGCTGGCGGCGGAAGCGTGCGTTTCCACCGTGCCCGGCCATATGGGCCTGATCGAAGACGCTGACGAAGCGGTGAAGATCGCTGGTTCCATCGGCTATCCGGTGATGATCAAGGCGTCTGCCGGTGGTGGCGGCAAGGGCATGCGTATTGCGTGGAACGACGACGAAGCCCGCGAAGGCTTTCAACTGTCGCGCAACGAGGCAAAATCCTCCTTCGGCGACGACCGCATTTTCATTGAAAAATTCGTCACGCAGCCGCGCCATATCGAAATTCAGGTGCTTGGCGACCAGCATGGCAATGTCGTCTATCTCGGCGAACGCGAATGTTCCATCCAGCGCCGAAACCAGAAGGTGATCGAGGAAGCGCCCTCACCCTTCCTCGACGAAGCGACCCGCAAGGCCATGGGCGAACAGGCCGTCGCACTTGCCAGGGCGGTTGGGTATTTTTCCGCCGGTACGGTTGAGTTCATCGTCGATGGCAGCCGCAATTTCTATTTCCTCGAAATGAATACGCGCTTGCAGGTGGAGCATCCGGTGACGGAACTCATCACCGGGATCGATCTGGTGGAAGAAATGATCCGCGTTGCCGCCGGTGAAAAGCTGCGCTTTGGTCAGGCCGATGTGAAGCTCAATGGCTGGGCCATGGAAAGCCGTCTCTATGCCGAAGACCCTTATCGCAACTTCCTGCCCTCCATTGGTCGCCTGACCCGCTACCGGCCTCCGGTGGAAGGTCGTCGCGACGACGGAACGGTCATCCGCAACGATACCGGCGTGTTCGAGGGCGGCGAAATCTCGATGTATTACGATCCGATGATCGCCAAGCTTTGCTCCTGGGGGCCGGATCGCCTTGCCGCAATCGACGCGATGGGCAACGCGCTCGACGCCTTCGAAGTGGAAGGCATCGGCCACAATCTGCCATTCCTGTCCGCCGTCATGGACCACCAGCGCTTCAGAGCCGGTGCATTGACCACGGCCTTCATCGCAGAGGAATATCCGGATGGTTTCTCGGGTGTTGCGCCATCGGAAGATGATGCGCGCCTTCTGGCTGCAGTCGCTGCCCATATCAATCTCACCGTTGTCACCCGCGACGGACAAATTTCCGGTCGTCTTTCCGGGCAGGACCTCAAGCCCGGCAACGACTGGGTGGTCAAGATCGGCGACCATCTTCTGCCGGTTCGCCTTGCCGACGGCGAAGGCGGCGCAACGGTGAATTTCGTCGATGGCGGCAGCCTCACCATTGCCAGCGACTGGCATCCAGGACGCGAACTCGCCACATTCACCGTCGGCGGCAAGCCGCTGAGCGTGAAGGTCGCCCGCGCGGGCTCCGGCTGGCGTCTGCGCTGGCGCGGCATGGACCTGACCGTGCATGTGCGAAAACCCCGCATCGCGGAACTGGCAAAGCTGATGCCGGTCAAGCTGCCGCCGGATACATCGAAAATGTTGCTCTGCCCGATGCCGGGCGTCATCACCTCGATTCTGGCAGAGGAAGGCGTTACGGTGGAAGCCGGACAACCACTTGCGACGGTCGAGGCCATGAAGATGGAAAACGTGCTGCGCGCCGAACGTCGCGCCACCGTCAAGCGCGTTGCCGTCAAGGCCGGAGAAAGCCTTGCCGTCGACGAACTGATTATGGAATTCGAATAAGCCTGCAACGCGGTGCTTTGCACCGGCTCAAGGTGCAGGTGCAAGCTTTCCTCATCCTGAGGAGCGCCCGCAGGGTGCGTCTCGAAGGACGGGGAAGCTGGGCATGAGGACGATATGGGATGGAGAATAAGCCAATGACGCAGAAAACCCGCGCGGATTGGGAAGCGTTGGCCGAAAAGGAACTGAAGCGCCCTGCGGATAGCCTTGTCTGGCATACGCCGGAAGGCATCGACGTGAAGCCGCTTTATACGGCGGACGACCTGCAAAATGTCGGCCATCTCGACAGCCTGCCGGGTTTCGAACCGTTCGTGCGCGGCCCGCGCGCGACCATGTATGCCGGACGTCCGTGGACCATCCGCCAATATGCTGGTTTCTCCACCGCCGAGGCATCCAACGCCTTCTACCGCAAGGCGCTGGCCGCCGGACAGCAGGGCGTGTCCGTCGCCTTCGACCTTGCCACCCATCGCGGCTATGACAGCGACCATCCGCGTGTCGTCGGCGATGTCGGCAAGGCGGGCGTGGCCATCGACTCCGTCGAAGACATGAAAATCCTCTTCGATGGTATCCCGCTTGAGAAGGTTTCCGTGTCGATGACCATGAATGGCGCGGTGATCCCGATCCTCGCCAATTTCATCGTTGCAGGCGAAGAACAAGGTGTCTCTCGCGACCTGCTTTCCGGCACCATCCAGAACGACATTCTCAAGGAGTTCATGGTCCGCAACACCTATATTTATCCGCCCGAACCCTCCATGCGGATCATTGCGGATATCATCGCCTATACGGCGACGGAAATGCCGAAGTTCAACTCGATTTCCATTTCCGGCTATCACATGCAGGAAGCTGGCGCGACGCTGGTGCAGGAACTGGCCTTCACGCTGGCCGACGGGCGCGAATATGTGCGTGCGGCCCTGCAAAAAGGCCTCAATGTCGATGACTTTGCCGGTCGCCTATCGTTCTTCTTCGCCATCGGCATGAATTTCTTCATGGAAATCGCCAAGCTGCGCGCAGCCCGTCTTCTCTGGACGCGCATCATGAAGGAATTCGAGCCGAAAAAGCCGGGTTCCCTGATGCTGCGCACCCACTGCCAGACCTCTGGCGTGTCTTTGCAGGAACAGGACCCCTACAACAATGTCGTGCGCACGGCATTCGAGGCCATGTCGGCCGCCCTTGGCGGCACGCAATCGCTGCACACGAACGCTTTCGACGAAGCCATTGCTTTGCCGACGGAATTTTCCGCTCGCATCGCCCGCAACACGCAGCTCATTCTCCAGAACGAGACCGGCGTGACCAAGGTGGTCGATCCGCTGGCCGGCTCCTATTACATCGAAAGCCTGACCAACGAACTGGCCGAGAAGGCCTGGGCGTTGATCGAGGAAGTGGAAGAACTGGGCGGCATGACCAAGGCCGTCGAAAGCGGCCTGCCGAAGCGGCTGATCGAGGAAGCCGCCACCAAGCGTCAGGCTGCCATCGACAAGGGCGAGGAAGTCATTGTCGGCGTCAACAAGTTCCGGCTGGAACAGGAAGACGAGATCGACATTCTCGAAATCGACAATACCGCCGTGCGTCAGTCGCAGATCGCGCGCATCGAGCGCATTCGCCAGACCCGCGACAAGGCAAAGGTCGAAGCCGCCCTCGCCGCTCTCGAAGAAGTGGCGACCAGCGGGGAAGGCAATCTTCTTGCCGCAGCCGTCGAGGCATCCCGCGCTCGCGCCACGGTCGGCGAAATTTCCGACGCCATGCGCCGCGCTTTTGGCGACCACGCCGCAGAACCGAAAGTCATCCGCAAGGTCTATGGCGATGCCTATCAGGACGAGCCTGAATATCAGACGCTGGTGTCGCGGCTGGAGGAGTTTTCCAAGCAGAGCGGCGAAACGCCAAAGGTAATGGTCGCCAAGCTTGGACAGGACGGGCATGACCGCGGCGCCAAGATCATCGCGTCAGCTTTCGGCGATATCGGGTTCGAAGTTCTGGCCGGACCATTATTCCAGACACCCGACGAAGCGGCTGATATGGCCATCAAGTCGAAAGTGCACGTCATTGGGGTGTCGTCGCTGGCTGCCGGTCACAAGACCCTGCTGCCGCAGCTCGTTGATACGCTGAAAGCAAAAGGCGCGGAAAACATCGTCGTGGTTTGCGGTGGAGTGGTGCCGCGTCAGGACTATCAATATCTGTTCGACCACGGCGTCGCAGCGGTATTCGGCCCCGGCTCGAATGTGTTGGATTGTGCACGCGCCGTTCTGGACATTCTGGAAGGGAAACGCCGCAATCTTTGATTTATCAAAGGGTTAAATCAAAAAAGCGATTCATTTTATGAACATGAAAAGCCGGAGCATACGCTTCGGCTTTTCTCTTTGTATCGCCTTACGACTTCGGGTCCGCGGATGCCGGTATCGCGGAACTCGTCACCGAAACCGGATCGCTCGCGGGAAAGGTATCTTCCAGCCCTTCCTCCAGCTGACGTTCCAGTTCGGCCCGGTCACCTGCCCGCCTTGCGCTGGGGCGCGTCAGCAAGGTGTCGGGTTCAATTCCACATTCCATGGACGCAACGCCGAGCGCCGCACCAAGCTTGGCTGCTGCACGCCGAATGGCATCGTCGCGATTCAACTCCACCCCGGTTTCGTTTTCAAAAATCACGGATACCTTTTCATCACCCTCGGCAATAAACTCGACCGTATAGAGCTTGAAGCCGCCTATCGAGCCGATGCGGGTTTCGACGATTTCCATATGCTGATCTCCGCGCTTTTTCCGACTGCGGGATAACGGAAATCGGTCGTAATAGTTCCATGCCGGCCCGTAGGAACACCGCTATAAAAAGCGTGACACGAAAACTTCAACTACGCTCTTCCCCGGACAAAAGCCGAGCCTATATCCCTATAGGGATTTTTGCGGAAATTGCTTTTCAAGGAAAGGATGTCCCATGGCCGTCAGCAGAAAGGACCAGGCGCGCGCGCTTAATGCAGAAGAGAAGGAGCTGGTGGAAAAGACCCAGCATCCGCATTTGCAGGAAGTGTCCGACGAGGAACTCACCCAACTGGCAAAGCTGATCCGCGAGCGCCGCAAGAAGGCGCGCGATCAAGCCAACCAGCGCCGCCGTGAAATGCGCGGCAAATCGGCGGCCCGTGGCGCGACGGCTTCAAAGGCCGATGAAGGCTCTCACCTGAAGGTTGCCGTTCTCGCGACTGCCGTGGCGCGCATCAATGGCGAAGTCGAGCGCCGTGAACAGATGGCAGCTGCCAGCGATCTGATCGCCAACGCCCAGAAAGCGCTTGCAGCAAAGCTCGCCAGCGAAAAGGCTGCCAAAACCTTCAATACGCGTCATGCCCATTTCGGTATGCGAAATGTTCCAAATGAAAAGTACAGCACTTTCACGCGGCTTGCCGATCGCGGGCGTAACCGCAAGACCGCAAGTGTCAAACAGGCGAAGAAAGACGCCCGCTAGCCACACCCTGTGAAAATTGATTATAAACAACAGCTTAAAACGGCTCTTTGATTCAATCACAGAGCCATTTCAAAGCATCTCCAGCGCCACTTTTCGCGAAGGCGGCGCAAAGGCGCGGTCAAGACGCGCCAATTGCTCTTCGGAAAGCCGCAAATCTGCGGCTTTTCTGTTGTCGCGAACATGATGCAGGTTCGATGATTTTGGAATAGCAACCACGTTGCCCTTGCGCATGATCCATGCCAGCGCCACCGCCGCAGGCGTCACGCTATATTCCGCAGCGATCTCCGCCAAAGCGCGATTGCCGAGCAAACGGCCCTGTTCGATAGGCGAATAGGCCATCAGCGGAATGCCATGCTGACCGCACCAGGGCATGAGGTCGAATTCTGGCCCGCGCCGTGTGAGATTATAGAGAATCTGATTGCTCGCGACAGCCTGACCGCCCGTGACGCTGAACAGCTCTTGCATATCGCCTGCATCAAAATTGCTGACACCCCAAGCGACGATCTTGCCTGCCTGCTGCAATTCCTCGAAAGCAGCAATTGTTTCAGCCAGCGGATGACGCCCGCGCCAGTGCAGGAGATAAAGATCGATGCGATCCGTACCGAAACGTTCCAGACTGCGCTCGCAAGCCTCGATCGTGCCAGTCCGAGATGCGTTATAGGGCAGAACCTTGCTCACCAGAAACACGTCGTCGCGGCGACCTGTTATGGCTTCGCCGACAACTTCCTCAGCTTCGCCATCGGCATACATTTCCGCCGTGTCGATCAGCGTCATGCCAAGCTCGATACCGTATCGAAGCGCCTCAACCTCATGGTGACGCTCTCCGGCGTTCTCACCCATATACCAGGTGCCTTGTCCCAGCGCTGGAACGTTCTGACCTGACGGAAGCTTGATCTGCGGTATCGTGCCGGTCATCTCTTTTTCCTTATCGACGGATCACAAGCATGATCACGTAAGATCAGGAAAATACAAGGCCTTAAGCATGATATCTTATGCGAATTGCAGCCCAAATCCCTGCATCAGCCTGCGGATGGCATAATCCGGCTTCTGTGAGGTGAAGACCGCAAGATCGTCGTGGTGATGCAATTCAACATCGCCCTTGCGCGGCGTCAGCAGCGATACGGTGCGGCGCGCAATCGCTTCCGCCGGATCGAGCCAATCCACCGGCCATGGTGCCAGACGGCGGAACACATTGGCGAGAAACGGATAGTGGGTGCAGGCAAGCACCACGATATCCGTGCGGTTGCCATCCTTCTCGATAAAGCACGGCGCGATCTGTTCCACGACCAGCGCTTCATCGATCTCCTCGCCGCGAATATGCGACTCGGCAATGCTCGCCAGCCGATCAGCGCCGACCAGCCGCACATGGCATTGCGAGGCGAAAGACTGGATGAGATCGCGGGTATAAGCGCGCTTCACCGTGCCGGGCGTCGCCAGCACGGAAACCAGCCCGGACGATGTGCGCTCGGCGGCGGGCTTGATCGCAGGCACGGTCCCCACAAAAGGCACCGATGGATAGGCGCGGCGCAAATCGTCCAGCACCAATGTCGAGGCCGTATTGCAGGCGATGACCGCGATTTCAGGATTGTGCGTTGCGATGAAACCGCCGAACAGTTCAACGATACGCGCCCGAAGCGCCTCTTCTTCCCAGCCGCCATAGGGAAAACCGGCATCGTCGGCGATATAGACGAAACGCCGGTCCGGCATCAGCACCCGCGCCTCGCGCAACACCGTCAAACCGCCGATACCGCTGTCGAAGACCAATATAGGTCTTTCGTTGTCGGTTGTTGCGGAAGCGGAAAAGCTGGCGACGGGCGCGTCTTTCATTCTGCCTTATCCTCTGGAGCGGGCTTGCGGGCGCGACCTTCCGGCGCGCCGGAGCCACGCGGCTTCTTGGGCGTAAACACATCAAGCGAGGTGACAACCCCGCGCAGGAGCTTCAATTCCGCTGAGGCGAAACCGGCCCGCGTCAGCACGGCGCGCAGATTATTGACCATAATTTCCTTGCGCGCTTCGGGCCGGAAATAGCCTCTGACATCAAGGGCTTCTTCCAGATGGTTGAACAGGCCCTGCAATTCGTGCTTCGGCGCAAGCTCCATCTCTGGTCCACGGAAAACCGTTTCCGTCTCGGTCTCGAGACCGGACTTCATCCACTCATAGGACATGAGCAGCACGGCCTGTGCGATATTGAGCGAGGCGAAGGCCGGATTGACCGGAAAAGTCACCAACTCATCGGCAAGCCCGACCTCTTCATTGCTGAGACCAAAGCGTTCACGACCGAAGAGGATGCCCGTCTTTTCGCCGCTTCGAAAACGCGTGCGCAATTCATTACCGGCCTCGACGGCGCTGCGCACCTGCTTGAAGCCATCGCGTTCACGCGCCGTGGTGGCATAGACGAAATTGAGATCGGCAATCGCCGACGGCAGGTCGTCATAAACCACCGCATTGTCGATGACATGATCGGCCTTGCTGGCGGCGGCCCTCGCCTTTTCGCTGGGAAACTCCTCACGCGGATTGACGAGCCGCAATTCAGCCAGACCGAAATTCGCCATGGCACGCGCCACCATGCCGATGTTCTCCGGCAATTGCGGCTCCACCAGCACGATTGCCGGTCCTTCCGCGATAAAGGGGCGCTGCTTGTCTGTTCCTGCCATGATGCTTTCCGTCATATATATAATCGTGGCGTTTCCCTGACATAATTGAGGTAAATTCGCAAAGATTCCCCTTACGTTCGTCCGCAAAAAACAGGTGTAGTATCTGAATAACACCTGCCCTCGCCGCATCCATGCCAGATTAACCGTACGGAAAATCAGGATTCAGGGAGGAAGCCATGTCCGGTAAAAAAATTCTCATGCTGTGCGGTGATTTCGGCGAAGACTATGAAACCATGGTCCCGTTCCAGACCTTGCTTGCGGTCGGCCACACGGTTCACGCGGTTTGCCCCGGCAAGAAAGCGGGAGATCAGGTCGCGACCGCCATCCACGATTTCGAAGGTCACCAGACCTATTCGGAAAAGCCCGGCCATAATTTCACGCTGAATGCCAGTTTCGCCGATGTGAAGGCTGAAAATTATGACGCGCTGGTCATTCCTGGTGGTCGCGGGCCGGAATATTTGCGGCTCGATGACAAGGTGATTGCGATCGTAAAACACTTCTTCGAAGCAAACAAACCCGTCGCCGCCGTCTGCCACGGCGCCCAGCTGCTTGCAGCCGCCCGCGTGCTGGAAGGCCGCACCTGTTCAGCCTATCCGGCTTGCCGCCCGGAAGTCGAACTCGCCGGTGGCACCTATGCCGATATTCCCGTCGATAAAGCCGTAACAGACGGAAACCTCGTCACCGCGCCCGCATGGCCCGCTCATCCGGCATGGCTATCGCAGTTCCTCGCCGTGCTCGGCACCAAGATCACGCACGCTTGAGCATAATGGATATTGCCTGCAATCATCATCCGGTTGCAGGCAGCTTCATATTGCGCAACACTATCCACGGAGCTTTATCCGGGAGAAAATCATGTGCAGATTGTTCATCGGTGCCAATCCAGAACTCTGGCAGAGCGTAACACGCTCACTGCGCATTGATGGCGTCGTCACCAGCGTTAGGCTTGAAAACTTCTTCTGGTGGACACTGGAAGATGTTGCTTCCCGCGACGGTCTCAGCGTGAGCCGACTGATCAGCAAGCTTTATGGCGAATCCCGCGAAGAAGGCCACGACCTCGACAATTTCGCCTCTTTCCTGCGCGTCTGCTGCGGGCGCTATCTTTCCCTGCAACTGAACGGCCTCGTGCCGACCGACAAGGCAGCCGCCATTTCCGCGCTCGACGCCGATGCCATTCTGGCGCGCGAACAGGAAAATTACCGCCAGCAGCAGGAGAGCTGGAAGAAGCCACGCAACAGCGAGCCGGCAACGCACCACGCAGCCTGACCCCGCCCTTCGCGATTTTTTGACTGCCAATTTCACCTATAGGCCAAAGAATGAGCCCTGAGAGCTTTGCCTTATTCCCTGCGGGTGCTATAGGGGCCCAACGCATTCAAGACGCATTTAAAAAGAGGCTTCATCCATGGCAAAAATCAAGGTTGCGAACCCAGTCGTTGAACTCGACGGCGACGAGATGACCCGCATCATCTGGCAGTTCATCAAGGACAAGCTGATCCATCCCTATCTCGACGTCGATCTGAAATATTACGATCTGTCGGTTGAAAACCGCGATGCGACCAATGACCAGGTCACCATCGATGCAGCAAACGCCATCAAGGAACACGGCGTCGGCGTAAAGTGCGCAACCATCACCCCCGATGAAGCGCGCGTTGAAGAATTCAAGCTCAAGAAGATGTGGAAGTCGCCAAACGGCACCATCCGCAACATTCTCGGCGGCGTGATCTTCCGCGAGCCGATCATCTGCAAGAACGTTCCGCGCCTCGTGCCGGGCTGGACCCAGCCGATCATTGTTGGCCGTCATGCATTCGGCGACCAGTACCGCGCGACCGATTTCAAGTTCCCGGGCAAGGGCACGCTTTCGATCAAGTTCGTCGGTGAAGACGGCGAAACCATCGAACACGAAGTCTATCAGGCTCCGGCGGCTGGCGTGGCAATGGCCATGTACAACCTCGACGAATCGATCCGCGAATTCGCACGCGCCTCGCTGAACTACGGCTTGCAGCGCAACTACCCGGTCTATCTCTCGACCAAGAACACCATTCTCAAGGCCTATGACGGTCGCTTCAAGGACATCTTCGAAGAAGTCTACCAGACCGAATTCGCCGAAAAGTTCAAGGAAGCGAAGATCTGGTACGAACATCGCCTTATCGACGACATGGTCGCTTCGGCGCTCAAATGGTCGGGCGGTTATGTCTGGGCTTGTAAGAACTACGACGGCGACGTTCAGTCGGATATCGTGGCTCAGGGTTTTGGCTCGCTCGGCCTGATGACCTCGGTTCTGATGACGCCGGATGGCAAGACCGTCGAAGCTGAAGCTGCACACGGCACCGTGACCCGTCACTATCGCCAGCATCAGAAGGGCGAGGAAACCTCGACCAACTCGATCGCTTCGATCTTCGCATGGACCCGTGGTCTCGCACATCGCGCCAAGCTCGACGACAATGCCGAGCTGAAGCGCTTTGCCGATACGCTGGAAAAGGTCTGCGTGGACACCGTGGAAAGCGGCTTCATGACGAAGGATCTGGCGCTGCTGATCGGTCCGGATCAGCCGTGGCTCTCCACCACCGGCTTCCTCGACAAGATCGACGAAAACCTCAAGAAGGCAATGGCTGCTTAATCAGCAGCAGCTTTCATAAGAATGCGAAACGGCGGGTTTTCCCGCCGTTTTCTTTTTGATTTGCTTCATATGGGAAAACGCGCATTCTGCATCCATCCATTCAAGGAGGATAAAATGGCTGACCTGACGCTTTTCACCAATCCCATGTCGCGTGGACGTATCGCCCGCTGGATGCTGGAGGAGACGGGCAAGCCCTACGACGTTCAAATTCTCGATTTTGGCCCTCCGATGAAAGGCCCTGAATTTTGTGCCGTCAACCCCATGGGCAAAGTGCCCGCATTGCGCCACGGCGAAGCTATCGTCACCGAAGCCGCAGCCGTCTGCGCTTATCTGGCTGTCACCTTTCCGGAAGCAGGACTTGCGCCCCATCCCGACGAGCGCGCCGATTTCTATCGCTGGATGTTTTTTGCCGCAGGGCCGCTGGAAGCGGCGCTATCAAATCGCTCCATGGGCTTTGAAGTGCCGCCAGAGCGCGAGCGCATGATGGGCTATGGCAATTACGACAGCGTCGTCGCCACGCTGGAAAAGGCGGTATCGCGCCATCCCTATATTACCGGCAATCGCTTCACGGCAGCCGATGTCTATGTCGGTTCTCATATAGGCTGGGGCATGATGTTCGGAAGCTTGCCGCACCGCCCGGCATTTGATGCCTATTGGGAACGGCTGCAAGCCCGTCCTGCCGCAAAACGTGCAGCTGAACTGGATGACGCTGCCGTCAAGGCCGCGAGCTAAGGTGTCGACTTCAAGTCGGCTGCGCTTCAATTGAGAACGCGTTTTTGAAGGCTTGCGCGCCGGTGGGTGAAAAGGCGATCACCCGCCCCTCGGCGCGTCTGGCCCAACCACGCGCGATAAAATTCTTCAGAAGCGCCGCGCCAAGCGCACCACCCAGATGATTGCGCCGTTCGCTCCAGTCGAGACAATGGCGGCACACCGGTCTCTTGCCGTGTTCGAGTCCTGCCACGTCCACACCCAGGCAGGTGAAAAACGATTTGCCCTCATCCGTCAGCACGGGTTCTTCGGCATTATCGATGAGGCGAAGCCTGTGCGCGGCATCGAGCATCTCAACACCGCGCTCGCCCGCCAGATGATCGTAGCAGATGCGCGCCTTGCGCAATGCCTCCTCCTTCGGCCCCGTGCGCACGCGCACCGCTCCCGTTCGCTGGGCAAGGCCCATCAGCCCTTCCAGCACCTGCGCCACATCCGCGCCCGATAGGCGGAAATAACGGTGACGCCCCTGCTTTTCAGCAATCAACAGATTGGCCGCATCGAGCTTGGCCAGATGCCCGCTGGCAGTCTGCAAGGTGACGCCCGCCGCAGACGCCAGCTCGCTGACGGTCAAGGCGCGTCCATCCATCAGCGCCGTCAACATGTTTGCACGTGCCGGATCGCCGAGAAGAGCAGCGACGGATGCTATGATCGGTCCATCTTTCATACTTCGATGCTAACCGAACTATGCCTGCATTTCAACCGCTACAGTGTTTCCATCGAAAGCATACATATCAAGGAGACCCCGCATGATCACCTGTTTCATCCGCTACCAGATCGACCCGTTCAAAGCGGATGCTTTTGCCGAATATGCGCGCAATTGGGGCCAAGCCATTCCGCGTTGCGGCGCGCAACTGATCGGCTATTTCGGCCCGCATGAAGGCTCTGCTACCACGGCCTATGGCGTTTATTCGCTGGAAAACCTCGCCGCATATGAAGCCTATCGCGCGCGACTTGCCGCCGATCCGCTCGGACGCGAGAATTATGAATTTGCGCGCCGAGAGCAATTCATTCGATCTGAGGATCGCATGTTCCTCAAGCCGCAATCGGGACCTCATGCGGAGCTGGTAAAACCATGATCGCGGTGATCTTTGAAGTCTGGCCCGCCGATGATGAGCGGCGCGGACAATATCTCGATATAGCGGCGGGCCTACGGGACGATCTCAGCCGCATCGATGGATTCATCTCAATCGAGCGTTTCCAGAGCCTCGTGGAGCCGGACAAGCTGCTGTCGCTCTCATTTTGGCGCGATGAAGACGCCGTCCGCGCATGGCGCAACCTGCCCTCGCATCGCATTGCACAGGCACAGGGTCGTGGCGGTGTCTTTGAAAACTACCGCTTGCGGGTCGCCAGCGTGGTTCGCGACTACGGTCTTGATGAACGGGCCGAAGCGCCCGATGACAGCCGCAAAGCACACGCCGCTTAAAATGATAAGGCCGGGTTTCCCCGGCCTCAGGCTGCTGACAAACCCGCCGATATTTTTCGGCGGGTTTTGTTTTTGAGAGGGGCGCGTTTTGTGACTGCATTAGTAAGGAGTTGCAAGCGGCTGCAGCCGCTCATACGCTGGCTGCCTTTGGGTCTTTGTCAGGACCATGGCGATCTTCTTGATGTTCTGTGCGGCGGCTTGCAGCAGGCATTGGCAGGCGACGCGGACAAGGCCTCGAAAGCGGGCGTAGCGGTGGCCGTGCAGCTGCTTGGCGTCGGCAAAGGAGCATTCCACCGTTTCCTTGCGCCGCTTGTAGATCGCTTTTCCCCAAGCTGTGAGCCGGTGGGCGTCAGTGCGTTCGCGGGCGTCCTGCCAGACATGGCGGGTGATGGTACGGATGGACTTGGCGTTGGCCGTGCAGGATGCGAGCAGCGGGCAGGTCCGGCAGATGGCCGGATCAGATACATAATGCTTGTAACCGTTGCGGTCGGTCGTGGCATAGGGGAGCAATTGGCCCTCAGGGCAGCGATAGCCATCGGCATCCGCTTCGAATGCGAACTTCGACTTGCGCATCATGCCGTCCCTGGGCGGCGTTGGAGTGCGGTAGCTGGTAACGCCGAGGATATGGCGATCTTCCAAACCCCGGGCAATGGCCGCTGTCGCATAGCCAGCATCCAGCCCGACCGCGCCAACCTCGAAGTCAAAGCGCCGGCGTTGCCGATCCAGACGGTCGAGATAGACGCGACTGTCATGCACATTGGCCGGCGTGACGTGGATATCGGTGATGATGGCCAGCTTTCCATCCACCGTGCGGTGGTCGAGATAGTAGAAGCCCTTCGGCTTGCCGTCGCGCACCATATAGCCGCTTTCCGGATCGGTGCGGCTGACCTTGGTTTCCTTCACCTCCCGCTCACGCGGCTTGTCCCTCATCGGCTTCTGGCCGTGCAGTGCCCGTTCCGCATCAATGGCCCGATCAAGATCAGCCCAATAGTCGGCCCGGGATCTGGCGATCATCTCAAGGTCGTATTTGCCCTTGTTGGCATTGGCTTTCAGATGTGTGCTGTCGGTATAAAGCACTGTCCCATCGACCAGTCCGTGCCGGATCGCCTGTTCGACGATATGGTCGAAAATGTCCTGGGCGACCGAGGTGTCGTTAAAGCGCCGCCGCCGGTTCTGGCTCAGTGTCGAGGCGTCGAACACCGCATCGCTCAGCTTCAGGCGCAGGAACCAGCGATAGGCGACATTGACCTCGATCTCGCGCACCCGCTGACGCTCCGAGCGCACGCCGAACAGGTAGTCAATGAACAGCGCCTTGAACATCAAGGTCGGATCGAGCGGAGGACGGCCGTTGTCGGGGCAATAAAGCCCGGCAACCCGGTCATGGATGAAAGAGAAGTCGATCACCGCATCGATCTTGCGAAGCAGATGATCTTTCGGGACCAGTTGATCGAGCGTCACCATCTCGAGCGCGGTCTGTTCTGCGGCTGGTTTCTTCAACATGACCCAGAGAATCACACCCCCCCGGCATAGCCAGGGGTTTGTCAGCAGGCTGAGGCCGGGTTTCCCCGGCCTTATTGCTATTAAATCAGGCGATCAGCGCCTTGACCGCTGCAATCGCAGCATCCGCCTTGTCGCCATCCGGCCCGCCGGCCTGCGCCATGTCCGGGCGGCCGCCGCCACCGGCGCCGCCAAGTGCTGCCGAAGCAGCGCGCACCAGATCCACGGCACTGAAACGACCGACCAGATCTTCCGTCACGGCAGCAACGGCACTGGCCTTGCCATCTTCCCCGACGCCGATGAACAGCACCACGCCGGAACCAACCTGCTTCTTGCCTTCGTCGGCCAATGGCTTCAGATCGCGCGGCGATACACCAGTCACAACCTTGCCGAGGAAGTTGACGCCATTCACAGCTTCAACCGCGCTGCCGCCCTCCGATGAACCGCCGCCGAGCGCGAGCTTCTTGCGTGCATCCGACAATTCGCGCTCAAGCTTCTTGCGCTCGTCCATCAGGGCGTTGACGCGTTCAAGCGCTTCGGCAGGCGTGGTCTTCAGCGCGCTGGCGATTGCTTTCACGCGTTCGTCCTGCTCTTCGAGATAAAGGCGCGCAGCCTCGCCCGTCAGCGCTTCCATACGACGAACACCGGCTGCAACCGCACCTTCCGAAACGATGCGGACCAGACCGATATCGCCTGTCTGGCGCACATGCGTGCCGCCGCAAAGTTCGACCGAATAGGACTTGCCAGCCTTCGGACCATGCTTGGCCATGCCCATCGACACGACGCGCACTTCATCACCATATTTTTCACCGAACAGCGCCATCGCGCCCTCAGCAATTGCATCGTCCACAGCCATCAGGCGGGTGGAAACCGGCGCGTTCTGGAGAATGATCTCATTGGCCATGTTTTCAACCTTGGCCAGCTCCTCAGCCGAAATCGGCTTCGGATGCGAGAAGTCAAAGCGCAGGCGATCAGGCGCAACGAGCGAACCCTTCTGCGCCACATGGCTGCCCAGCGTTTCGCGCAGCGCTTCATGCAGAAGATGGGTTGCCGAGTGATTAGAGCGAATGCGCGTGCGACGATCCGAATCGACCTTCAATTCGACGGCTTCGCCGGTTTTCGCAGTGCCCTTGGTCACTTCGCCGATATGAACGAAGACGCCTTCGCCCTTTTTCTGCGTGTCCTTGATGGTAATGACAAAACCTTCGCCGGAAATCGTTCCGGTATCGCCCTGCTGGCCGCCGGATTCACCATAGAACGGCGTCTGGTTGACCACGACCGATACGGTCTCGCCTTCGGACGCCGACTGCACTTCCGAGCCGTCGCGCACCAGGGCGGCGATAACGCCCTCAGCGCTTTCGGTTTCATAACCCAGGAACTCTGTCGCGCCGACCTTGTCCTTGATACCGAACCAGATCGTTTCGGTTGCGGCTTCGCCCGAACCGGCCCAATTGGCGCGCGCTTCTGCCTTCTGGCGTTCCATGGCAGTGGAGAAGCCGTCGGTATCGACAGTAATACCACGCTGGCGCAGTGCATCCTGTGTCAGATCGAGCGGAAAGCCATAAGTGTCGTAAAGCTTGAAAGCCGTTTCACCGTCGAGGCGGTCGCCTTCGACCAGCTTTTCGGAGGCGTCGGACAAGAGGCCGAGACCGCGTTCCAGTGTCTTGCGGAAACGGGTTTCTTCCAGCTTCAATGTTTCGGAAATAAGCGCTTCGGCGCGGATCAGTTCCGGATAGGCCTGACCCATTTCCCGAATGAGCGCAGGCAGCAGACGCCACATCAACGGTTCCTTGGCACCCAGAAGCTGGGCATGACGCATGGCGCGGCGCATGATGCGGCGCAGCACGTAGCCGCGACCTTCATTCGACGGCAAAACGCCATCGGCAATCAGGAAGCTCGAAGCGCGCAGATGGTCAGCAATAACGCGATGGCTGGCACGGAAATCCCCCTCAGCCTTGACGCCTGTCGCTTCTTCCGATGCGCGGATCAGCGCCTTGAACAGGTCGATGTCGTAATTGTCATGCACGCCCTGTAGCACGGCGGCTACGCGTTCCAGACCCATGCCGGTATCGATCGAAGGACGCGGCAAATCGATGCGCTGCTCGGGCGTCACCTGCTCGAACTGCATGAAAACGAGATTCCAGATTTCGATGAAACGGTCGCCGTCTTCGTCTGGCGATCCGGGAGGTCCACCCCAGATATGATCGCCGTGATCAAAGAAGATTTCCGAGCAAGGGCCACACGGGCCGGTATCGCCCATCGCCCAGAAATTGTCGCTGGTGGCAATACGGATGATACGGTCATCGCTCAGGCCGGCGATCTTCTTCCAGTAATTCGCCGCATCCTCATCCGTATGATAGACGGTGACGAGGAGCTTGTCCTTCGGCAGACCGAATTCCTTGGTGATCAGGTTCCAGGCGAAGCTGATAGCGTCTTCCTTGAAATAATCGCCGAACGAGAAATTGCCCAGCATTTCAAAGAAAGTGTGGTGACGCGCAGTGTAGCCGACATTGTCGAGATCGTTATGCTTGCCGCCGGCGCGCACGCATTTCTGCGAGGTGGTTGCGCGATTATAGGCGCGATGTTCCAGCCCGGTAAAAACGTTCTTGAACTGCACCATGCCCGCATTGGTGAACATGAGCGTCGGATCGTTGCGCGGCACGAGCGGACTCGACGGAACGATTTCATGTCCGTTCTTGCGGAAGTAATCGAGGAATGTGGACCTAATCTCGTTGACGCCAGCCATAATTCACCCTTGGGCTTTTCCTGCCCTGCATTGATGCAGCCTGTTAACAGGCAGCATCGATTGTCTTTTGCACCTGCAAACCGCATTAAATAACGGAAACCGCAGGCATTACTCCCTCCCCGCGTTACAAAGACGTGAAGTGGAGTTCTTCGGTTGACCGCTTTTAACGATGTGCTGCTTTTCTGTCCAGATAAGCAGCGTGCGCCATAAAGGCAAATTCAGCACCTGAAACCAGCTTTTGCCGGTGCGGTTGAATCCCTATCAAGCTGCGACTGAAAAAAGTGAAGCCCTGCGCAACAGCACAGGGCCTCCAACTTTCAAGCGGAACTTGAGGTTCGAACCGAACCAACAGCGGAGATTACATCTCCGCAGCGTCGGACCCGCTATCTTCTTCCGGGCCGCCATCTTCAAGGAACTGTTCCGCGATCAAACCGGCATTCTGGCGAAGCGTCGTTTCGATTTCGCGCGCTACTTCAGGATTCTCCTTGAGGTAAAGCTTCGCGTTTTCACGGCCCTGACCGAGACGCTGCGAATTATAGGAGAACCAAGCGCCGGACTTTTCGACCACACCGGCTTTCACGCCAAGATCGACCAGTTCGCCCGTCTTGGAAACACCGGCGCCATACATGATGTCGAACTCAACCTGCTTGAAGGGAGGAGCAAGCTTGTTCTTCACAACCTTCACGCGGGTCTGGTTGCCGACAACCTCATCGCGCTCCTTGATGGAACCGATGCGACGGATATCGAGACGAACCGAAGCGTAGAACTTCAGTGCATTACCGCCGGTAGTCGTTTCAGGCGAACCGAACATGACGCCGATCTTCATACGGATCTGGTTGATGAAGATGACCATGCAATTCGAACGCGAGATCGAAGCGGTGAGCTTGCGCAGCGCCTGGCTCATCAGACGGGCCTGGAGACCGGGGAGCGAATCGCCCATCTCGCCTTCGATTTCCGCACGCGGCGTCAGCGCTGCAACGGAGTCCACGACGAGAACATCAATGGCACCGGAACGCACGAGCGTGTCGGTAATTTCAAGCGCCTGCTCGCCGGTGTCCGGCTGCGAGATCAGCAGGTTTTCCAAATCCACGCCAAGCTTACGTGCATAGACAGGGTCGAGCGCATGTTCAGCGTCAACGAATGCGCAGATGCCGCCCTTCTTCTGCGCTTCAGCAATGGTGTGTAGCGCGAGCGTGGTCTTACCGGAGCTTTCCGGCCCGTAAATTTCGACGATGCGGCCCTTGGGCAAGCCGCCTACACCCAGCGCGATGTCCAGAGAGAGCGAGCCGGTCGATACGGTTTCGATCTCGACCACCTTGTCGTTCTGACCCAGGCGCATGATCGAGCCTTTGCCGAACGCTCTTTCGATCTGTGACAGCGCCGCATCAAGTGCCTTAGTCTTGTCCACTGAATTATCCTCAACAAGTCGCAATGAATTCTGAGACATCTTACACCATCCTCTTGTCCCGCTAGAAGCCCGGCAGGCTCATCGCCAATATCTATTTGTATCTGTTTTGTTCTCGTTTGGCAATAAGGCTAACAGTCTGAAATAAAACAATATTACTATTTTGTTCCATTATTGTTCTCTATAATTAGAGAGACGTAAAATAAAAAGCCTATCCACGCTTTAAGCAGCTCCGCCACTTTCGGCGGAGCAACGATTCGGCCCGAACATAGAAAAACGCAGCCCTCTCGCGAGGAACTGCGTTCGTTAGATGGGACCACAGCGGCCCGATTCTGTCTGCCCAAGGGTTAGCTTGCGCCCCGCAGCGGTGAAATTTGAATTTCAACGCGACGGTTCTGAGCACGACCTTCAGGCGTCGCATTGGTCGCGACCGGCTGGCTTGCGCCATAACCGATGATCGCAAAGCGGCGTGGGTCGATGCCCTGCGAACCGAGATAGCTTGCCACCGATCCGGCACGACGCTGCGACAAATCCTGATTATGGCTGGCGCTACCCGTCGAGTCGGTGTGACCCAGGACGTCAACCAGGGTCTGGTTGAACTTGCGCAGCACGATGGCCACCGAGTTCAGCGTCGGATAGAACTGGCTCTTCACCTGATCCTGATCCGTATCGAAGGTGATGCTCGACGGCATGTTCAGGATGATCTGATCGCCGTTACGCGTCACGGATACGCCGGTGCCCTGAAGCTGCGCGCGCAGCTCATTTTCCTGGCGATCCATATAGTTGCCGATAGCGCCGCCACCGAGCGCGCCAATACCTGCGCCGATCAGCACGGCGTTGCGCTGTGCACGGCTGGAACCGCCAACCATGAGGCCACCCAAAGCGCCGACGGCAGCGCCGATAGCAGCACCGCCCGCCGTGTTCGACATCTTCTGTTCGCCCGTATAAGGGTCAGTGGTGCAGCCCGCCAGCAAGGTGGCTCCAATCAGGCCGATACCGATTTTTTTCAACATGCAAAGGTCATCCTCAATTTGCGATTCCGCGCGCATGATAGTTGCGATTAAGGCCGGACGGTGTTCCAAATTTCGTATTTGAATCCCCCGTCCTCACCTTTTAGCTAATCCCGCCACAGGAACGCAACTGTGCCGCATAACGATTGGCCATGGCCTGGGCCCTCTTCGCGCCATTGAGCGCCGTCGCATTCCCACGCCAGGCCCCACGCGCATAGCCGCCATGGCCGCTGTAATAAGCCAGATAGAGGCTATACGCATCCGCGCGGTTGATGCCGTTCTTCTGATAGCTTTGATAGTGATACCAGCCGATGAAATGGATAGCGTCGGCAAAATTGGTGCGCGAAGCGGTCCAGCGCCCAGTCTCCCGCTTGTAGCGATCCCAGGTCCCGTCGAGCGCTTGCGAATAGCCATAGGCGCTGGATGCGCGCTTCCATGGAATGATCCAGAGAATCTTCGTGCGGGGCGGTCGTGCATAGGGCTGGAAGCCCGATTCCGTATAGATCGTCGCCATCAAAACCGGAACCGGCACGCCGAATTCACGCGAAACGCGCGTGGCGGCACTCTGCCAATTGTTAAACCAACCGTCACGCTGATCGAAGACTGCGCATACATTGCTGACCTGCCGCGGGGCGGTCGCACAGCCTCCAAGGATCACGAGCGCTACGAGACACAAAACGCGCATCATGGGAAACCTCGTCAAATTATAAAGATTGATAAAATGTAAAAGTAAACGTCCTATTAACCGGACTGCGCGGCGGGAACGGCCAGAACACTCAACATCATCGGAATGATGTTGAGTGGTTGCCTTATAACCGTGATTCCTCTCGCCTTGGCGATCGGCTATATGAAGTTCGACCCGAAGATCATGCCCTATTTGGGGATCTGGGCCGTCAACAATCTCGTCTTCGTCGCCTTTGCGGGAGAAGTGTTGTTTCGCGGCATGATCAGGGGCGCCTGCTTGCCTATTCGTACTATCGGGGCTGGCACCCAGCCTTTGCGATTACGATCACGGCAATCCTGTACGGCATGCTGCACTATTGCATTGAGCGACAAGCGGGCAGGCCTATCGGTTCCTGCCCTGACGCTCCTGGCGCAGACGTGCCCAATAGTCGAGCCGTTTGCGGATATCGCGTTCAAAGCCGCGCTCCGGCGGATCATAGAATTTCTGCCGTCCGAGACTTTCGGGGAAATAATCCTGACCCGAAAAAGCATCAGGCTGATCGTGGTCATAGGCGTAACCGTCGCCATAGCCCTCGTTCTTCATCAGCTTGGTAGGAGCGTTCAAAATATGCTTTGGCGGCACCAGAGAGCCATTTTCCTTGGCTGCGCGCATCGCAGCTTTATAAGCCAAGTAAACGGCATTCGACTTTGGTGCGGTTGCCAGATAAACGCAGGCCTGCGCCAGCGCCAGTTCACCTTCCGGCGAACCCAGATAGTCATAGGCATCCTTGGCCGCGTTGCAGATGACGAGCGCCTGCGGATCTGCCAGCCCGATATCTTCAACCGCCATACGCACCAGGCGCCGCCCGAGATAAAGCGGGTCTTCCCCTGCATCGAACATGCGCGACAGATAATAAAGCGCCGCGTCGGGATCAGACCCGCGCACCGATTTATGCAGCGCCGAGATCAGATTGTAATGCCCGTCCTGGCTCTTGTCGTAGACCGGCGCACGACGCTGCACCACGTCCTGAAGTTTTTCTACCGTAAAGACCTCGTCTGGCCTTGCGGCACGCCAGATTTCCTCGGCCAGCGTCAATGCAGCACGGCCATCCCCGTCGGCCATACGGATAAGGCTCGCCCTCGCCTCCTCATCCAGCGGCAGCGGACGGCCTTCCTGCTCTTCGGCGCGGATCAGCAGCGTCGCAATACTCTCCGCGTCATGCGGATGAAAGGTCAGCACCCGCGCGCGCGACAAAAGAGCGGCATTGAGTTCGAATGATGGATTTTCGGTGGTCGCGCCAATCAGGATGACGGTGCCGTCTTCCATCACCGGCAGGAAGGAATCTTGCTGCGCACGATTGAAGCGATGAATTTCGTCGACAAACAGCAAGGTCTGCCGCCCGGACATGCGCCGCGCGCGGGCCGTCTCAAAAACTTTCTTGAGATCGGCAACACCGGAAAAGATTGCAGAAATCTGCTCGAAGGCAAGATCGGTTTCGCCAGCCAGCAGTCGGGCAACGGTGGTTTTACCGGTTCCGGGCGGCCCCCAGAAAATCATCGAACCGAGCGAACCGGATGCGATCATGCGCGTCAACACGCCTTCCGGCCCGGTCAGATGTTCCTGACCGGTGACCTCAGACAGATGCTTCGGACGCAGACGGTCGGCCAGCGGACGATTACGGTCCGCATTCGGGTCTGACGCCGATGAAAAAAGATCGCTCATTCGATGACTCTGTCGAAAAATAAATGCCGCTTCAGTGTCTAAATCAAAAAGCGGCAGGCCGTGGGGAAAATGGTGATTTCGAGAACCGGAGCGCAGCGTACATTAGGGTACGTGAGCCTAGGTAAGCGCAGAAATTGCCATTTGCAGCCCGGCATGGCGACTTTTGGATCAGACATGAAGGCATAAGCTTACCTGAAGCGGCATGCAACTTTCTGTAGCCGGTTTATCGAACGAACTGGCGCAGGAGCGTGCCGTTGCGTTCGATTTCCATACGCCATGCCAGACCGCGGCCCGCATTCAGGACCGAAGAAAGATCGGTTACGCTGCGGATCACATTGCCATTCAGGTTGCGAATGATATCGCCGGGGCGTAAGCCCAGCCGTGCGGCTGGCGAGCCGGAATAAACATCCATCACCGCCACGCCGTTTGCATCGCGCTTCAGGCGCAATTTTGCGGCAGTGGACGGCGTCAGCTCCTGCACAGCGGCACCGGCAAATGGGTTATCACCCTCAATAACCAAAGGCGCGGTTTGCTTCACCTCGGGTGCTTTGGTCAGCTTGACCGGCAGGGTCAGATTTTCGCCACCACGCAGGATCGCAATGGACACCGTGCTGTCGATGCCGGCGGTCGAAAGACGATAGCCGAGCACATCCTGATTATCGATGCGCGTACCCTGCACGGAAAGCACCACATCGCCAACCTTCAAGCCTGCGGCTTCAGCCGGTCCGCCTTTGGCAACCGCCGTAATCAGGGCGCCATAAGGCTTCTCCATGCCGAGGCCTTCGGCTATATCCGCCGTCACGCCCTGAAAGGTCGCACCGATATAAGGGCGTTCGAAGCTGGTGCTGCCGCTTTGCGCGGCCTGAATCACAGCGCGCACCATATTAGACGGAATGGCGAAGCCAATGCCGACAGAACCGCCGGAACGCGAATAGATCGCCGTATTGATCCCGATCAGCCGCCCGCGCATATCCACCAGAGCACCGCCGGAATTGCCGGGATTGATCGCAGCATCTGTCTGAATAAAGAAATCGAAGTCGGAAATACCGACCTGCGTGCGCGATTGCGCCGAGACGATGCCGCTCGTCACGGTCTGACCGACGCCAAACGGGTTGCCGACAGCAAGCACAAGATCGCCCACTTCCACTTCGTCGGAATTACCCAACGACAGGACCGGAAATTTCTCCTTGGATTCGATTTTCAAGACGGCCAGATCTGTGGTCTCATCGCGCAGCAGAAGCTTGCTTTCGAATTCCCGGCCATCGGACAGCGCGACCTTGATTTCGTCCGCGTCCTTGATGACGTGATTATTGGTCACGACGATGCCCGACGCATCGACAATAACGCCGGAGCCGAGTGACTGCTGGATGCGGGGCTTGGTGTCGCGAAACTGCCTGCCGAAGAACTGCTCAAAGAAGGGATCGCCCGCAAATGGCGACTGCGCCTGAGCCTGCACCTGTCGCGCAGCGTAGACATTGACAACGGCGGGTGTGGTTTCCTTGACCAAAGGGGCGAAGGAAAGCTGCATATCAGCCCGGCTGAGCGGTATCTGCTTTGCCGGTGCTGGCGCATCCTGCGCTATGGCTGGCAGTCCTGCCATGCCAATCGATGCCAGAATGATGCCCGTGATTCCGAAACGTCGCCAATTCATGCACAAACTCCGCGCTTTCCCAGCCTTCCCGTTCAACTCCCAATGGAGGAATACGGGGCTCGTTGTCCATATGTAATGAAGTGAGGCCAAGGATAAAGGGCCACATTGTGACCACATGCAAAAAGCCGGTGCAATTTTCCGTCACATCAACGTGTGGCCGCATATGCAAGCAGCAGCGCAAATAAAAAGGGCCGCACAAGGCGGCCCTTTTTAAATCTTTATCAGCGTGAATTACGCAGCGTCGGCTTCAGCAGCAGCTTGAGCTTCGACGCGGGCGCGGTCAGCCTTGCCCTTTGCATCGACATCGCGTTCCACGAATTCAACAACGGCCAGAGGCGCGTTGTCGCCAGCGCGGAAGCCAGCCTTCATGATGCGGATGTAGCCGCCGTTGCGGGTTGCATAGCGCGTAGCCAGCGTATCGAACAGCTTAGCCACGACCTTAACGTCGCGGATAGCCGAGATAGCCTGACGGCGTGCATGCAGATCGCCGCGCTTGCCGAGCGTGACAAGCTTTTCAACGATTGGACGGATTTCCTTGGCTTTCGGAAGCGTGGTCACAATCTGTTCGTGCTCGATGAGCGAAGCCGCCATGTTGGCGAACATTGCCTTGCGATGCGAGGCAGTGCGGTTCAGCTTACGCTGTCCATTACCGTGGCGCATGGCCTTCTCCTTTAATTCGTAACGTACCGGGATATGCCGGTCTTATTTTCGATTAACGCATTGTCCGACGCGAAACCGCTTCGCACTTTCGCTGGAAATGCTGGTCTTTAATTCAAGCATTATCCCGCGCGAAACCGCTTCGCACTTTCGCTGGAAATGCTTAGTATTGGTCTTCGTAGCGCTTTGCGAGATCTTCGATATTTTCAGGCGGCCAGGACGGGATTTCCATACCAAGATGGAGACCCATCGACGCGAGAACTTCCTTGATCTCGTTGAGCGACTTGCGGCCGAAATTCGGAGTCCGCAGCATCTCGGCTTCCGTCTTCTGGATCAGATCGCCGATGTAGACGATGTTGTCGTTCTTCAGGCAGTTTGCCGAACGGACAGACAGCTCGAGCTCGTCCACCTTCTTGAGCAGAGCCGGGTTGAAAGCGAGTTCCGCAACCTGTTCCTGCGGAGCTTCCTTCTGAGGCTCTTCGAAGTTGACGAAGATCGCCAGCTGGTCCTGGAGAATACGAGCAGCATAAGCCACTGCGTCTTCACCCGTGACCGAACCGTTGGTCTCGATGTTCAGCGTCAGCTTGTCATAATCGAGAACCTGGCCTTCACGGGTGTTCTCGATCTTGTACGACACCTTGCGAACCGGGGAATACAGGCTGTCGACCGGGATAAGCCCAATCGGAGCATCTTCCGCACGGTTGCGGTCGGCAGGCACATAGCCCTTGCCGGTGTTGACAGTGAATTCCATGCGGATTTCAGCGCCTTCATCCAGCGTGCAGATGACGTGATCCGGGTTCAGGATTTCGACATCGCCGACAGTCTGAATGTCGCCAGCCGTAACGACGCCTGGGCCTTCCTTGCGGACGACCATGCGCTTCGGGCCCTCACCTTCCATACGGATGGCGATTTCCTTGACGTTCAGAACGATATCCGTAACGTCTTCGCGGACGCCCGGAATAGAAGAGAATTCATGCAGAACGCCGTCGATCTGTACGGCGGTCACGGCAGCGCCGCGCAGCGACGACAGAAGCACGCGACGCAGAGCATTGCCGAGCGTCAGACCGAAACCGCGTTCTAGCGGTTCAGCAACGACGGTTGCATGCGTGCGGGAGCCGTGGGTGATAAATTCCACCTTGTTCGGCTTGATCAGTTCCTGCCAGTTCTTCTGGATCATGTAAGTATCCCTCTATCAATCGTCGCTACCATCCTATCGTAGCGATCAAGTGTAGAAACCGCAGAGGAACCCTGAATTGCTCCAGGGTTCGTGCGGCATGTGAACGAGGATTAGACCCGGCGCTTCTTGCGCGGACGGCAACCGTTGTGCGGGATCGGCGTAACATCGCGGATCGACGTGATCACAAAGCCGGCAGCCTGAAGGGCGCGCAGCGCGGATTCACGGCCAGAACCCGGTCCGCAAACCTCGACTTCGAGGGAGCGCATGCCGTGTTCCTGAGCCTTCTTGGCGCAATCTTCGGCAGCGATCTGTGCGGCAAACGGGGTCGACTTACGCGAACCCTTGAAACCCTGAGCACCTGCGGAAGACCAGGCAATCGCATTGCCCTGAGCGTCCGTGATGGTGATCATGGTGTTGTTGAACGTCGAATTTACGTGGGCAACGCCCGACGAGATGTTTTTACGCTCGCGACGGCGAACGCGCGTGGCTTCCTTGGCCATGATAGTCCTTTCAATCGATCTCTACACCGCCGTAATTCCAGCGGCTACACCGGTCCTCACGAAAGGACCAGTATCAAACCCAACCGGCGCACCGGAAAGGCCCGACGGAACGAAACGTTCCGTCGAAATTACTTCTTCTTGCCTGCGATAGCCTTCGCCGGACCCTTACGGGTGCGTGCGTTGGTATGCGTGCGCTGGCCGCGAACCGGCAGCGAACGACGATGACGCAGGCCGCGGTAGCAACCCAGGTCCATCAGGCGCTTGATGTTCATCGAAACTTCACGACGCAGGTCACCTTCGACCTGGTAGTCAGCATCGATTGCTTCGCGGATCTGAAGGACTTCAGCATCCGTCAGCTGGTTAACGCGACGTTCGTCGGCAATGCCAACCTTCGTTACGATTTCCCGAGCAAATTTCGGTCCAATCCCGTGGATGTACTGAAGCGCAATAACAACGCGCTTGTTCGTCGGGATGTTGACGCCAGCGATACGTGCCACGTCTGTTCTCCTTAATGTTAATCACTTCCGCCTGAAAGACTAATCCCCCAGACAGCATAAAATGACCGGTATCGGCCTCTTTTCGATTTCCGCCGCTACCTGCCATTCAAAACCAAATGAAGTGGCGCAGTCTTTGACGGAATCGCCCGAAAAAGTCAACTCTTAAACGTTCGTAAAGCCGTTAAACCGGCCTTACAGACAATCGAATCGACTTCTGGAAGCAATAAACGGGCAGAAAACGCTAACCGCTTTTCTGCCCGTGTTTGAATCTGCGCATCGTGCTTTCCAAAAAACGATCCCGATTTTTGGGCCGATGCGTTCGTCCAAGCCTTCACGCCGGAACGAGAATTCTCTCGATTTCGGCAGTCACTTCTTCAACCGGCGCCATGCCGTTGAGGACACGCAGTTCACCGGTTCCGGCGTAATAGCTCGAAAGCGGCGCGGTCTTTTCGCGATACTCGATCAGACGCTTGCGGAAAGCTTCCGGATTGTCGTCCGAACGCACCTGACCGCCCTTGGCGATCGTTTCGGCCACGCGGCTCTCCATCCGCTTGACCAGGGCATTCTCATCAACCTTCAACTCGATGACTGCATCGAGCTTCAGGCCTTTGTTTGCGAGCATTCCGCCGAGAGCTTCAGCTTGCGGAACCGTACGCGGGTAGCCGTCGAGAATGAAACCGTTCGCGCAATCCGGAGCGTCGATGCGCTCCGACACGATCTGGTTGACGATCTCGTCGGAAACCAGCTGACCGGCATCCATGACCGCCTTGGCGCGCTTTCCGACTTCGCTCTGCTGAGCGACTGCCGAACGCAGCATATCGCCAGTCGAAAGCTGCGGAATTCCATGCTTCTTGGTAAGAAGTCCAGCCTGCGTCCCCTTACCTGCTCCGGGCGGCCCAAGAAGTATCAGTCTCATTTATTGCGTTTCCCACCTCTGAGTTTGGACTTCTTGATCAGCCCTTCATACTGATGGGCGATAAGATGTCCCTGAACTTGCGCAACCGTATCGAGCGTAACGCTCACGACAATTAGCAGCGATGTACCGCCAAGATAGAACGGCACGCCGGTCGCGGAAATCAGGAATTCCGGCAGAAGACAGACAAGCATAATATAGATGGCGCCGACAACCGTGATGCGGGTCAACACATAGTCTATATATTCCGCAGTCCGCTCACCGGGGCGAATGCCCGGGATGAAGCCGGAATGCTTCTTGAGCTGGTCAGCCGTGTCCTTGGGATTGAACACGATGGCCGTGTAGAAGAAGCAGAAGAACGCCATCAAGCCAGCGTAGAACAGCATGTAAAGCGGCTGTCCATGGCCCAATGCGTTGAGAACCGTGGTAGCCCAGGCAGGCATTTCCGTCGTGTTGGCAAAGCCAGCAACGGTCGCGGGCAGAAGCAACAGCGACGATGCGAAGATCGGCGGAATGACGCCTGCAGTATTGAGCTTCAGCGGCAGATGCGACGTGTCGCCCTGGAACATACGGTTGCCAACCTGACGCTTCGGATACTGGATCAGAAGACGGCGCTGAGCGCGCTCGACGAACACGATGACCGCAATCAAGGCGATTGCGAGCACGATGACGCCCAGAATGAGGCCCGTCGACAGAGCGCCGGTACGGCCCAGTTCCAGCGTGCCGGAAATGGCATGCGGAAGGTTCGCGACGATACCGGAGAAGATGATGAGCGAGATACCGTTGCCGATACCGCGTGCCGTGATCTGCTCACCGAGCCACATCAGGAACATGGTGCCGCCAACGAGCGTAATCACCGATGAAACGATGAAGAACGGCCCCGGATTCATGACAATGCCGTTACCCGACTGCAAGCCCACCGAAATGGCATAGGCCTGCACAAGCGCCAGAAGCACGGTGCCGTAACGCGTATACTGATTGATGATCTTGCGACCCGCCTCGCCTTCCTTCTTCAGCGCTTCAAGCGACGGAACAACCGACGTCATGAGCTGCACGATGATGGAAGCCGAGATGTAAGGCATGATGCCGAGCGCGAAAATGGCCATACGACCAACGGCGCCACCGGCGAACATGTTGAAAAGTCCGAGTACACCCTGACTATGCTGCTGGAAAGCCTGCGCAAGAGCGTCAGGATTGATTCCCGGAAGCGGAATATAGGTGCCGAACCGATATACGAGCAAAGCGCCCAGTGTGAACCAGATGCGCTTCTTGAGTTCATCAGCTTTCGAGAAAGCCGAGAAATTGAGATTGGAAACTAGCTGTTCAGCAGCCGATGCCATTAAATTTCTCCGGTGAAAAGTCTCCGGTCCCCTACTCCCATCGACACGCGTTTAATCAACCCGCGTCCTTCCGGACAAGAAGACCCAACCCAGATATGCGCATTGGCATAAATGTGCAAGCGGCGGCCCAGTTTTTATCGCAGTTCCAAATGGAAAAATGCACTGCATCTTTCCCGGAATTGCCCTGGGCCGCCGCTTATAATTTTGATGCAGAAGCCTTATTCGGCAGCTGCTACTTCAGGAAGCTTAATGCTACCGCCAGCCTTTTCGATCTTCTCGACTGCCGACTTGGAAGCGCCAGCAACCTCAAAGGTTACCTTTGCCTTCAGTTCGCCATCCGAAAGAATGCGAACGCCGTCCTTGGCGCGACGAATCACACCAGCAGCCTTCAGCGCTTCGAGGTTCACAACAGCCTTGGCGTCCAGCTTGCCGGCGTCGATAGCGGCCTGAACACGGCCGAGCGACACAACGTTGAAGCTCTTTGCAAAGATGTTGGTGAAGCCGCGCTTCGGCAGACGACGGTAGATTGGCATCTGGCCGCCTTCGAAGCCATTGATCGAGACGCCCGAACGGGACTTCTGACCCTTGACGCCGCGGCCAGCGGTTTTACCTGTGCCCGAGCCGATACCACGGCCAACGCGCTTGCGCGCCTTGACGGAACCTGGCTTGTCACGCAGATCGTTGAGTTTCATGTCTCTATCCCCTGCGTTATCAGGCCTCGTCCACGATGCGGACGAGATGCTGAACCTTGGCGATCATGCCACGAACCGAAGGAGTATCCTCCAGCGTGCGGCGGCGGTGCATTTTATTAAGTCCGAGGCCGATCAGCGTTGCACGCTGTTCGGCTGGACGACGGATAGGGCTTCCGATCTGTTCGACCGTAACCGTCTTACCCTTCTTCTCAGCCATCACTCAAATCCTTTGTCTATGGCGTATCCGGTGGCCTGTTTCAGTGTCGAATGCAAATTCTTGCAGAAACTGTCAGACCCCGGACTAACACAAACTATCGGCTATTCTTCCGAACCGACCACATCATGGCGGCGAGCCTGAAGGGTCGAGTACTTGATGCCGCGCTGTGCCGCGATATCCTTCGGATGCATCTGATGCTTGAGAGCATCAAACGTCGCGCGAACCATGTTGTATGGGTTCGACGAACCGAGCGACTTGGCGACAACGTCCTGAACGCCGAGCGTTTCGAACACTGCACGCATCGGACCACCGGCGATGATACCCTTACCGGCAGGAGCTGCACGGAGCAGAACCTTGCCAGCACCGTGACGGCCTTCGACGTCATGATGCAGAGTACGACCCGAACGCAGCGGAACGAAGATCATGTCGCGCTTGGCAGCTTCGGTAGCCTTACGGATAGCTTCCGGCACTTCACGTGCCTTGCCATGACCGAAGCCTACGCGGCCCTTCTGATCGCCAACGACGACGAGAGCAGCAAAACCGAAGCGACGGCCGCCCTTGACGACCTTGGCTACGCGATTGATGTGAACGAGCTTGTCAACGAACTCGCTGTCGCGCTCCTCGCGACCGCGGTCTTCGCGGTTACGTTCTCTCTGTGCCATATCCTGATTTCCTTTTTTCTTTTCCGGAAGCACAAACTTCTATTAGAAGCTGAGGCCGCTTTCGCGGGCAGCTTCGGCGAGAGCCTTCACGCGGCCGTGGAAAATAAATGCACCACGGTCGAACACTACGTCCTTAACGCCAGCCTTGACGGCGCGCTCAGCAACCAGCTTGCCAACGGCAGCTGCTGCTGCCTGGTCTGCGCCGGTCTTGAGCTTGCCCTTGAGGTCGCCATCGAGGGTCGAAGCGGCCGCAAGCGTAACGCCGCGGACGTCGTCGATGATCTGGGCGTAGATGTTCTTCGAAGAGCGGTGTACGCTGAGGCGTGGTCGGCCGTTGGCGGCAGACTTGAGCTGACGGCGCACGCGAGCAGCGCGACGCTGCAAAGTTTCTTTTGGCGATGCCATGACGCGCTTCCCTTACTTCTTCTTGCCTTCTTTGCGGACGATCTTCTCGCCAGCATACTTGACGCCCTTGCCCTTGTAAGGCTCGGGGCCGCGATATTCGCGGATCTCAGCCGCGACCTGACCGACCTGCTGCTTGTCGATACCGGTGACGACGATTTCCGTCGGCTTCGGCACGGCAACAGTGATGCCAGCAGGCACGTCATAGACCACTTCATGGCTGAAGCCGAGAGAAAGCTGCAGGTTCTTGCCCTGCATGGCAGCGCGGTAACCGACGCCGCTGATTTCGAGCTTCTTCTCGAAGCCGTCCTTCACGCCAACAAAAATGTTGGAGATCATCGTGCGGGACATGCCCCACTTCGAACGAGCTTCCTTCGACTGGTCGCGCGGATCGACGCTGATAGCGCCGTCTTCCATCTTGACCAGAACTTCATCGTGCACGACGAAGGAGAGTTCACCCTTCGCGCCCTTGGCCTTGACGATCTGCCCATCAACACTGGCGGTCACGCCTGCCGGGACCGGCACGGGTTTTTTACCGATACGAGACATTTTAATACCTGTCTTTTATCTGTTCGCTGTCAACCGCATCAGAAGATGCGGCAGAGCAGCTCACCACCAACGTTTTGTTCACGGGCTTCATGATCCGCCATTACGCCCTTCGGCGTGGAGAGGATCGAGATGCCGAGGCCGTTTGCAACCTGCGGGATCGACTTGACCGACACATAAACGCGACGGCCAGGCTTCGATACGCGGCTGATCTCACGGATAACCGGAACACCTTCATAATACTTCAGCTCGATTTCGATCTCGGCCTTGCCGTTCACGAATTCGCTCTGCGAGTATCCGCGGATGTAACCTTCAGACTGAAGAACATCGAGAACGCGAGCGCGCAGCTTCGAAGCCGGGGTCGTAACCTTGGTCTTCTTGCGGCCTACTGCGTTGCGGATACGGGTCAGCATATCGCCGAGAGGATCTGACACAGACATATGCTACTCCTTACCAGCTCGACTTGACGACGCCCGGAATCTGTCCGAGCGAACCCAACTGACGCAGCGCAATACGCGACATCTTCAGTTTACGGTAATAACCACGCGGACGGCCCGATACTTCGCAACGATTGCGAATACGAACCTTCGACGAATTGCGCGGCAGTTCGGCAAGCCGGATAGTGGCGCGGAAGCGCTCCTCCAGCGGAAGGCCCTGATCCATTACGATCGCCTTCAGACGTGCACGCTTTTCAGCATGACGCTTAACCAACTTTTCGCGGCGCTTGTTTTTTTCGACTGCGCTAGTCTTGGCCATGTTATCTATACCTCGCTACGCTTGCCGTTACTGCCGAAACGGGAAGTTGAATGCACGCAGAAGAGAGCGCGCTTCATCATCCGTCTTGGCGGTCGTGCAAACGATGATGTCCATGCCCCAGATCTGATCAACCTTATCGTAGTTGATTTCGGGGAACACGATGTGCTCCTTGATGCCCATGGCGTAGTTGCCACGTCCGTCGAAGCTCTTCGGGTTCAGGCCGCGGAAGTCGCGAACGCGAGGAAGAGCGATCGTCACCAGACGATCAAGGAATTCATACATGCGGTCCTGGCGAAGGGTAACCTTCGTGCCAATCGGCATGCCTTCACGCAACTTGAAGGTTGCGATCGAGTTACGGGCGCGTGTGATGACGGCCTTCTGGCCGGCAATCTGGCTGAGGTCTTCAGCGGCAACCGAAGGCTTCTTCGAATCGCCGGTGGCTTCGCCAACGCCCATATTGAGGACAACCTTCGTGATGCGTGGAATCTGCATCTCGTTGTCGTATTTGAACTCTTCAAGGAGCGCTTTACGGATATTATCCTGATAAAGCTTCTTGAAGCGTGGAAGTGCCTTAGCTTCAGCCATCGATCAGCGCTCCAGAACGTTTTGCGACACGAACCTTCTTGCCGTCCTCAACGCGGAAACCGACGCGGGTCGGCTTGCCATCCTTGGGATCAGCAATTGCCAGGTTGGACAGGTGGATCGGCGCTTCCTTGGAGATAATGCCGGCTTCCTGGGTCTGGGTCTGGCGCTGATGACGCTTCACAATATTAATGCCACGAACGAGCGCCTGCTCGTCCTTAGGCATAACCTTAAGAACCTCGCCCTTACGGCCCTTGTCCTTACCGGACAGCACGACAACGCTGTCGCCTTTGCGAATCTTTTGCATCGTTGTGCTTCCTTACAGAACTTCCGGAGCCAGCGAGATGATCTTCATGTGGTTCTTTGCGCGAAGTTCGCGCGGAACCGGTCCGAAGATACGCGTGCCGATAGGCTCTTTCTTGTTATCGATGAGAACAGCTGCGTTGTTATCAAAACGAATTACGCTGCCGTCCGGACGACGGATGTCCTTGGCGGTGCGTACAACAACCGCCTTCATCACGTCACCCTTCTTGACGCGGCCGCGCGGAATAGCTTCCTTGATCGACACCACAATGATGTCGCCAACGGAAGCATAACGCCGCTTCGAGCCGCCCAGCACCTTGATGCACATGACACGACGTGCGCCGGAGTTATCCGCCACGTCGAGGTTTGTTTGCATCTGAATCATGACTGGCCGCCTTCTTTTCCTTCAGCTGGTTAAGGGCTCCTGCCCTACCTAAGCTGCGTGTTTGTAATTTAGCCCGCTGCTTCGTTCGTCAGAACGACCCAGCGTTTGTCCTTCGAGATCGGAGCCGATTCCTGAATGGAAACGGAATCACCAACCTTGAACTGGTTGTTTTCGTCATGCGCCTTGTACTTCTTCGACTGACGCACGGTCTTCTGGAGGAGCGGATGCGAATAGCGACGCTCAACCTTAACCACAACAGTCTTGTCGTTCTTATCGCTGACGACAACGCCCTGCAGAACGCGTTTAGGCATGATATTTTTTCCTTATGCCTTGCTTTCGGCCGCCTTCTGGCGGGCAATAGTCTTAATACGCGCGATGTCGCGGCGAACCTGCTTCACGCGCGCGGTCTTTTCGAGCTGGCCGGTAGCCTTCTGAAAGCGCAGATTGAACTGTTCTTTCTTCAGTGCGGCCAACTCGTCGTTCATCTGATCGGTGCTTTTCGCCCGAACGTCTGCGGCTTTCATCGTTGCCTCTCCTTATTCAGCAATGCGCTGGATAAAGCGCGTCTTGATCGGCAACTTTGCTGCGCCGAGTCTGAGGGCTTCGCGTGCCACATCTTCGGGTACGCCGTCAAGCTCAAACATCACGCGACCTGGTGCCACACGGCATGCCCAGAAGTCAACCGAACCCTTACCTTTACCCATACGGACTTCGGTAGGCTTCGAAGTTACCGGCAGGTCAGGGAAGATGCGGATCCACACGCGACCGGCACGTTTCATGTGACGGGTGATCGCGCGGCGAGCCGCTTCGATCTGACGTGCGGTGACGCGTTCCGGCTCGAGAGCCTTCAGACCGAAAGCACCGAAATTCAGATCCGTGCCGCCTTTCGAGTTGCCGTGGATACGGCCCTTGAACTGCTTGCGGAACTTGGTGCGCTTAGGCTGCATCATTGTTCTCTACTCCAAATTTCTCGCCCGCGGCCCGCTTTTTAAGCGTTTTCGCGGCGGCGGTTCGACGAGGAACCCTGATTGTCACCCTCGACCGCACGACGTTCGGAAGCCATCGGATCGTGTTCAAGGATCTCGCCCTTGAAGACCCAGACCTTCACGCCGCAGATACCATAAGCGGTCTTCGCTTCTGCTGTACCGTAGTCAATATCGGCGCGCAGAGTATGAAGCGGAACGCGACCTTCACGGTACCATTCCATGCGAGCGATTTCCGCACCACCCAGACGACCCGAGCAGTTGATACGGATACCTTCGGCTCCAAGACGCATTGCCGACTGAACGGCACGCTTCATGGCGCGACGGAATGCCACACGGCGTTCGAGCTGCTGAGCGATCGACTGAGCGATCAGCGTAGCGTCGATTTCCGGCTTGCGAACTTCAACGATGTTGAGCGAAGTATCGGCATTGGTCATCTCGGAAAGCTTCTTGCGGAGCTTTTCGATGTCTGCACCCTTCTTGCCGATGATGATGCCCGGACGAGCCGAGTGGATCGTCACGCGGCACTTCTTGTGCGGACGCTCAATTACGATCTTCGAAATCGCAGCCTGCTTGAGTTCCTCGGTGAGGAACTCGCGGATCTTCACATCTTCATGCAGCAGCTTGCCGTACTCACCGGTATTTGCGTACCAACGCGAATCCCAGGTGCGGTTGATGCCGAGACGAAGACCGATCGGATTAATCTTCTGACCCATTATGCGGCCTCCCCTTTTTCCGCGACTTCGCGGACAACAATGGTGAGATGCGAAAACGGCTTCTCGATACGGCTCGCGCGGCCACGGCCACGGACGTGGAAGCGCTTCATGACGATCGACTTGCCCACATAGGCTTCGGCGACGATCAAAGCATCGACGTCGAGGTCGTGATTATTTTCAGCGTTTGCAATCGCCGACTCTAGCGTCTTCTTAACCGTATCGGCGATCCGCTTGCGCGAGAACGTCAGATCGGCAAGTGCCGCATTCACTTTCTTGCCGCGAATCATGCTCGCGACAAGGTTAAGCTTCTGCGGGCTGACGCGGAGCGTACGGGCGACGGCTTTCGCCTCGTTATCCTTAAGCTGGCGGGGAGCCTTGGCCTTGCCCATCGTTACTTCCTCTTTGCCTTCTTGTCCGCGCCGTGACCGTAGTAGGTACGCGTAGGCGCGAATTCACCGAACTTGTGTCCGACCATTTCTTCCGAAATCGACACCGGCACATGCTTGTTGCCGTTGTAGACGCCGAAAGTCAGACCGACAAACTGCGGCAGGATGGTGGAGCGGCGGCTCCACATCTTGATAACTTCGTTACGACCGCCTTCGCGTACCTTCTCAGCCTTGTTGAGAAGATAGCCGTCGACAAACGGACCTTTCCAAACTGAACGAGCCACTTTAGACTACCTCTCTTACTTCTTGCGCTGATGGCGCGAACGCATGATGAACTTGTCAGTCGCCTTGTTCGAGCGCGTCTTCTTGCCCTTCGTAGGCTTGCCCCACGGAGTGACAGGGTGACGACCACCCGAGGTACGACCTTCACCACCACCATGCGGGTGATCGACCGGGTTCATTGCAACACCGCGAACGTGCGGACGCTTGCCACGCCATACCGAACGACCGGCCTTGCCGTCGTTGATATTGCCGTGATCCGGGTTCGAAACTGCACCAACCGAAGCGAAGCAGGCGCCGGAAACCAGACGCTGTTCACCAGAGTTGAGGCGCAGGATCGCCATGCCCTGGTCGCGACCGACGAGCTGGGCGTAGGTGCCAGCCGAACGTGCGATCTGACCGCCCTTACCAGGCTTCAGTTCGACGTTGTGGACGATCGTGCCAACTGGCATCGAAGCAAGCGGCATTGCGTTGCCCGGCTTAACGTCGACGGAATTACCAGCAATCACCTTGTCGCCGACAGCAAGACGCTGCGGAGCCAGGATGTATGCGAGTTCGCCGTCTTCGTAACGGATCAGCGCGATGAACGCGGTGCGGTTCGGATCGTATTCCAGGCGTTCGACGGTGCCCACGACGTCAAGCTTGCGACGCTTGAAATCGATGAAGCGGTACGAACGCTTGTGACCACCGCCCTGAAAGCGAACAGTGATACGACCGGTGTTGTTACGGCCACCCTTCTTGGACAGACCTTCGGTCAGGGACTTGACCGGCTTGCCCTTGTAGAGTTCCGAGCGATCCACGATGACCAGCTGACGCTGGCTCGGCGTGGTCGGATTAAAATGCTTGAGTGCCATTGTTTCTTACTCCAAGGCCTCTCAGAGACCGGTCGAAACGTCGATGCTCTGGCCTTCAGCCAAAGTAACGATCGCTTTCTTGACGTCGCTCTGGCGCCCGATAATGCCGCGGAACCGCTTGACCTTACCCTTGCGCACTGCAGTGTTGACTGCGGTAACCTTGACGCCGAACAGCGCTTCCACTGCAGCCTTGATTTCCGGCTTCGTTGCCTTGCGGGCTACGTTGAAGACGACCTGGTTGTGTTCAGAAACCAGAGTAGACTTCTCGGTGATAACCGGGCTGACGATCACGTCGTAATGGCGAAGATCAGTCATTTGAAACGCTCCTCGAGGGCTTCGACAGCCGCCTTGGAAAGCACGAGCTTGCCACGGCGAAGAATGTCGTAAACATTGATGCCCTGCACTGGCAGAACGTCGATGTTCGGGATGTTCGAAGCCGCACGCTGGAAGTTCACGTCGATCTCTGCGCCGCCGATGAGCAGTGCATTTTCAAGACCGAGCTTGGCGAACTGAGAAACAAGCTGCTTCGTCTTGGCTTCGGAAGCCGCCAGATCATCGATGATGATCAGGTCGGATGCCTTTGCCTTGGCGGAAAGAGCATGACGCAGGCCAAGAGCGCGAACCTTCTTCGGCAGGTCGTGTTCATGGCTACGGACAACTGGTCCGTGAGCCTGACCACCACCGCGGAACTGCGGAGCACGAGCCGAATGGTGACGAGCGCGACCCGTACCCTTCTGCTTGTACATCTTCGCGCCGGTGCGGCTTACGTCGCCACGGCCCTGAGCCTGATGGGAGCCCTGCTGGCGGCGAGCCAGCTGCCAGCGCACAACGCGCTGAAGAATGTCGTCACGCGGGTCGAGGCCGAAGATATCTTCGTTCAGCTTGACCTTGCCGGCATCCTTGCCTTCAAGAGTTGTAATCGTGAGATCCATTATTCGGCTCCCTCAGTCGCGGCGGCTTCAGCCTTGGCGGCACCTGCACGCAGAGCGGCCGGCTTCGGCGCGTTCTCAGGCAGCGAGACCTTGACTGCGTCGCGGACGATGATCCAGGCGCCCTTGGAGCCCGGAACCGCACCGCGGACCAGAATGAGGCCACGATCAGTGTCCGTCGAGACAACTTCAATATTCTGCGTGGTCACGCGGGTCTGGCCCATATGACCAGCCATCTTCTTGCCCTTGAACACCTTACCCGGGTCTTGACGCTGACCGGTCGAGCCGTGAGCGCGGTGGGTAATGGAGTTACCGTGGGAGGCGCGATGACCAGCAAAATTGTGACGCTTCATAACACCGGCAAAACCTTTACCGATCGAAGTACCCGTCACGTCGACCTTCTGGCCGGCGACGAAGTGTTCGGCGGTGATTTCCGCGCCGACTTCGAGGAGGTTGTCCGGAGAAACGCGGAATTCCGCAAGCTTCGCCTTGGGCTCGACCTCGGCCTTCGCGAAATGACCGCGCATAGCCTTGGACGTGTTCTTTACCTTGGCGATACCAACGCCAAGCTGAACAGCCGTGTAACCATTCTTTTCAACTGTACGCTGAGCTACCACGTGGCAATTCTCCATGCGGAGAACCGTCACCGGCACATGCTCGCCGGCGTCGTTATAGACGCGGGTCATGCCCAGCTTCTGTGCAATAACACCTGAACGCATCGGGTTCGTTCCTTCCGTCCTCAAGCCGATTAAAGCTTGATCTCGACATCGACACCGGCGGACAGATCGAGCTTCATCAGCGCGTCAACAGTCTGCGGGGTCGGGTCAACGATATCGAGAAGACGCTTGTGCGTGCGCATCTCGAACTGCTCGCGGCTCTTCTTGTCGATGTGCGGCGACCGGTTTACCGTGAACTTCTCGATCCGTGTTGGAAGCGGGATCGGTCCGCGCACATTTGCACCGGTACGCTTGGCAGTCGACACGATTTCCCGCGTCGAAGCGTCAAGGATCCGATGATCAAACGCCTTAAGGCGAATGCGGATATTTTGACCGTTCATTTCATCTGTTCCTTGTTACGCGGAGCGTCTCCGGAGAGACGCTCCTGCACAAACCTTAATTACTCGATGATCGAAGCGACGATGCCTGCACCGACGGTGCGGCCACCTTCACGGATAGCGAAGCGGAGCTTCTCTTCCATGGCGATCGGGACGATCAGCGAAACGTCAACGGTAACGTTGTCGCCAGGCATAACCATTTCCGTGCCTTCCGGCAGGGTCACAATACCGGTCACGTCAGTCGTACGGAAGTAGAACTGCGGGCGGTAGTTGGTGAAGAACGGCGTATGACGACCACCTTCGTCCTTGGTCAGAATGTAAGCTTCTGCCTTGAACTTGGTGTGCGGCTTGACCGAACCCGGCTTGCAGAGAACCTGACCGCGTTCAACGTCGTCACGGCCAACGCCGCGAACCAGTGCACCGATGTTGTCGCCAGCCTGGCCCTGATCGAGCAGCTTGCGGAACATTTCAACGCCGGTAACCGTCGTCTTCGAGGTTGCCTTAATGCCGACGATTTCAACTTCTTCGCCGACCTTGACGATACCGCGCTCAACGCGACCCGTCACAACCGTACCGCGACCCGAGATCGAGAACACGTCTTCGATCGGCATCAGGAACGGCTGGTCAACCGGACGTTCCGGGGTCGGGATGTAGTTGTCGACAGCGTCCATCAGGTTGCGGATTGCGTCTTCGCCGAGTTCCTTCGAGGAATCTTCGAGAGCTGCAAGAGCCGAGCCCTTGATGATCGGAACTTCGTCGCCCGGGAAGTCGTACTTCGAGAGAAGTTCGCGCACTTCCAGTTCAACCAGTTCGAGCAGTTCTGCGTCGTCAACCTGGTCGCACTTGTTCAGGAACACAACGATTGCCGGAACGCCAACCTGACGAGCGAGCAGGATGTGCTCACGGGTCTGCGGCATCGGGCCGTCAGCTGCCGAAACAACCAGGATCGCGCCGTCCATCTGTGCAGCGCCGGTGATCATGTTCTTCACATAGTCAGCGTGGCCTGGGCAATCGACGTGTGCGTAGTGACGGTTGGCAGTTTCGTACTCAACGTGAGCCGTCGAGATCGTGATACCGCGGGCGCGTTCTTCCGGTGCAGCGTCGATCTGGTCATACGCCTTGAATTCACCGAAGAACTTCGTGATCGCTGCAGTCAGCGAGGTCTTGCCATGGTCAACGTGACCGATGGTGCCGATGTTAACGTGGGGCTTCGTACGTTCAAACTTACTCTTTGCCATTTGAGCTCTCCGTAAATTTAGCCTGCTCAGGCATTCTTTTGATTGGGAGCGTAACCTTCAGATTACGCATGTCTTTCTCCCGGAACCGGTATCCACTTCCGGGAGACATGCGCTCCGATTACGCAAACTTCTTTTGGATTTCCTGTGCGACCGCCGTCGGAACCGGCTCATAATGGTCGAACTGCATCGTGTACTGTGCACGGCCCTGGGACATCGAACGCAGCGAATTCACGTAGCCAAACATGTTGGCCAGCGGAACGTTTGCATTGACGACCGTGGCGATGCCGCGGGCTTCGGTGCCGGAAATCTGACCGCGACGCGAGTTCAGATCGCCGATAACGTCACCAACGTAATCTTCCGGCGTAACAACCTCGACCTTCATGATCGGCTCGAGGAGTTGAGCGCCAGCCTTCTGCGCACCTTCACGGAACGCTGCACGGGACGCGATTTCGAAGGCGAGAACAGACGAGTCAACGTCATGGTACGCGCCGTCGATCAGGGTGGCCTTCACGCCGAGCATCGGGAAGCCGGCGAGCGGACCCGCACCCATGACGCTTTCGATACCCTTCTGGACACCCGGAATGTATTCCTTCGGAACCGATCCGCCGACGATCTTCGATTCGAAGATGAAATCGTCGCCATCATGCGGTTCGAAGATGATCTTCACGCGAGCGAACTGACCCGAACCACCCGACTGCTTCTTGTGGGTGTAATCGATTTCAGCCTGACGGGTGATCGATTCACGGTAAGCAACCTGCGGAGCACCGACGTTGGCTTCAACCTTGAATTCGCGCTTCATGCGATCGACGAGAATGTCGAGGTGAAGTTCGCCCATGCCGGCGATGATGGTCTGACCGGATTCTTCATCCGACTTTACGCGGAACGAAGGATCTTCAGCTGCCAGACGATTGAGCGCGATGCCCATCTTTTCCTGGTCGGCCTTGGTCTTCGGCTCGATCGCGATTTCGATAACCGGATCCGGGAATTCCATGCGTTCAAGGATAACCGGCTTCAGCGGATCGCAGAGCGTATCGCCAGTGGTGGTTTCCTTGAGGCCAGCCAGAGCAACGATGTCGCCAGCAAAGGCTTCTTCGATGTCTTCACGGCTGTTCGAGTGCATCTGCAGCATACGGCCGATACGCTCACGCTTGCCCTTGACGGTGTTTTCCAGCGAAACGCCCTTGGTCAGCTTGCCAGAGTAGATACGAGCAAAGGTGAGCGAACCGACGAACGGGTCGTTCATGATCTTGAACGCAAGCATCGACAGCGGAGCTTCATCCGAAGATTCGCGGGTCGTTTCGGTTTCCGTCTTGACGTCAATGCCCTTGATGGCAGGAACGTCGGTCGGAGCCGGCAGGAACTCGACAACAGCGTCAAGAAGCGGCTGAACGCCACGGTTCTTGAATGCGGTACCGCAGAGGATCGGATGGAACTTGACGTCGATCGTGCCCTTGCGGATCAGCGCGCGCAGCTCATCATTGGTCGGCATGGTGCCTTCCAGATATGCTTCCATCGCGGCTTCGTCGATTTCCACGGCCAGCTCGATGAGCTTTTCGCGGTATTCTTCAGCCTTGTCCTTGAGGTCTGCAGGAATTTCGCCAACTTCGGCAGCTGCGCCGATGGTGCCATCCCAGGTCAGGGCCTTCATTTCGATCAGGTCGATAACGCCGGTGAACTCGTTTTCAGCGCCGATCGGCAGCTGAACCGGAAGTGCAACAGCGCCAAGACGCGAGCCAACCATTTCTACGCAACGGTAGAAGTCAGCACCGATCTTGTCCATCTTGTTGACGAAGACCATACGGGGGACGTGGTACTTTTCAGCCTGACGCCACACGGTTTCCGTCTGAGGCTCAACGCCAGCGTTGGCGTCGAGCAGCGCGATCGCGCCGTCGAGAACGCGGAGCGAACGTTCAACTTCAATCGTGAAGTCGACGTGGCCCGGAGTGTCGATGATGTTGAAGCGGCGCTTCTTGCCATCCCGGCCCTGCCAGAACGTGGTCGTAGCAGCGGACGTGATGGTGATACCGCGTTCCTGTTCCTGCTCCATCCAGTCCATGGTCGACGCACCATCGTGGGTTTCGCCGATCTTATGGTTCTTACCGGTATAGAACAGGATGCGCTCGGTCATCGTCGTCTTACCGGCGTCGATGTGAGCCATGATACCGAAATTGCGGTAGTCTTCGATTTTGTATTCGCGGGCCATGATAGTCGCTCTTTGAATAGGTTTCGACGATTACCAGCGGTAATGCGAGAAGGCGCGGTTGGCTTCAGCCATGCGATGCGTGTCTTCACGCTTCTTCACAGCAGAACCACGGTTGTTAGCAGCATCAAGCAGCTCACCGGACAGACGATCAATCATTGTCGTCTCGTTACGGCCACGAGCAGCATTAATGAGCCAACGGATGGCAAGCGCCTGGCGGCGTTCTGGACGCACATCGACCGGAACCTGATAGGTTGCACCACCAACGCGGCGCGAACGGACTTCGATGTGCGGAGCTACGTTGTCGAGCGCCTGATGGAACAGCGCGACCGGCTCGGACTTCGCCTTGGCTTCGATTGAATCGAGCGCACCGTAAACGATGCTTTCAGCAACCGACTTCTTGCCATGCAGCATGACTGCATTCATAAACTTCGTGATAACGAGATCGCCGAACTTTGGATCCGGATTAATCTCACGCTTCTCAGCCTTATGGCGTCTGGACATTTCGTCTCTTCTTTCAATTACATCGGGCTCAGCTCGCCTTCTGGCGGCCGGTATCCCCGGAAAATCTTACTTCGGACGCTTTGCACCGTACTTCGAACGGCGCTGCTTGCGGTTCTTGACACCCTGGGTATCGAGAACGCCGCGGATGATGTGGTAACGCACACCCGGCAAGTCCTTTACACGACCGCCGCGGATCATGACGACCGAGTGCTCCTGCAGGTTATGCCCTTCACCAGGGATATAACCGATAACTTCGAAGCCGTTCGTCAGACGAACCTTGGCAACCTTACGGAGAGCCGAGTTCGGCTTCTTCGGGGTCGTCGTATACACGCGGGTGCAAACGCCGCGCTTTTGAGGGTTTGCCTGCAGTGCAGGAACCTTATTGCGCTTTACCGGCGCAATGCGCGGCTTGCGGATAAGCTGGTTTACGGTTGGCATACAACCTTCCTCTATAAAAAATCTCGTATCCACGCCCATATGGGCCGTTTCACCGCCATGCTGATGCACGAATTCGGGACAAGTCACGACAACCGGTGACCACCCCGAACAAAAGCAGAGGAAGCTGACGCTTCATGCGAACGGCAAATTGCATTTCGATCGTAAAACGAACCCTGTTTGAGACGAACTTCAGGACGCGTCGTCCCGAACAAGCCTGCCTCACATCGGCTCAGATGGGCTGCTGATACGTCTTTAGCGACGTTTCGTCAAGGGAGTTGGGCCAAGTTTCTTCGCCAAAGGGCAGGAAACCGGCGTTTCGGCCTTCGCCGGACAGGTTATTGCGCTGTAATCGGCGCGAAATCGCACTTATTTCGCGATCAAAACCGTCATTTTCACGTGGCACCATGGTGTTGGCGCCCGTGAGCCGTTATTGAAACACATCCGAGTCGAAACGCAACCCAATATTAAGAGATTCTCAATGTCTTCCACCACTGCATCCACCGGCGACGATTCGCCAACCGTCCACCTGGTCATCGCCGACGTCTGGAACGAGGGTGAAGAATCCCCCGTCGAAGTGCATCTGCTCTTGAAGGCGGACGAAGACGAAGATCTGGTTCAGACCGTTCTCGGCATTCTCGCTGAGGAAGGTTATCATGAAGCCGAACTTCTTGAGATGGGCACCCTCACCGAAGAGCCTGCTGAAGAGCCGCACAAAAGTGCATGGGCAACCGCTCTGAGCGGTGAAGTCGCGCTGATCGAATTTGACGGCGACGACGAAGAAGAAGAGTAAGATTTAGCGAAAGCGTTTCCGGTACGGGTGCGAAGCACTCCGCGGAAAATGCTTCCGTGAACAAGGCGCATTCCGAAAACCGGATGCGCCTTTTTCTTTTGCTTTCATAGCGCCCCATCTCCTGCTCAAAGGGACAAACAAAAAGGCCGCCTCGAAGGGCGGCCTTTTCAGTTTTGTATCTACCGATTACTCGGCAGCGTTGTTGGTCATGTCCACCAGCATCGCATTGGCTTCCGACGAACCGGAAGACTTGCGGCGCTCGTCGATGATCAGCTCGTCGCGAGCTGTCGCGATACGACGGATCTGGTTGGTCATGCCGCCAGTACCGGCCGGGATAAGACGGCCGACGATGACGTTTTCCTTGAGCCCCTGCAGCGTGTCCATCTTGCCGGCAACCGCAGCTTCGGTAAGCACGCGGGTCGTTTCCTGGAACGACGCAGCCGAGATGAAGGACGGAGTCTGCAACGAAGCCTTGGTGATGCCGAGGAGGACAGGATTGCCGTAACCCGGCTTCTTGCCTTCTTCGACCAGACGTTCGTTGATCTCGTCGAGTTCGATACGATCCACGTGATCGCCGGTGATGTAACCGGTATCGCCGGATTCGGTGATCTCGACCTTCTGCAGCATCTGACGGACAATCACTTCGATGTGCTTGTCGTTGATCAAAACGCCCTGCAAACGATAGACTTCCTGGATTTCGTTCACGAGGTACGAAGCCAGAGCTTCGACGCCCTTGATCGCCAGAATGTCATGCGGTGCCGGGTTGCCGTCGAGGATGTACTCACCCTTTTCGATGACGTCACCGTCCTGAAGATGGAACGGCTTGCCCTTCGGAATGAGGTACTCGACCGGCTCGACCGTGTCGTCGTTCGGCTCGATGATGATGCGACGCTTGTTCTTGTAGTCGCGACCGAAACGAACAGTACCATCGATCTCTGCGATGACGGCATGGTCCTTCGGACGACGTGCTTCGAACAGTTCGGCAACGCGCGGCAGACCACCGGTGATGTCCTTGGTCTTGGCGCTTTCCATCGGCAGACGGGCGATAACGTCACCAGCCTTCACATGCGCGCCCGGTTCGACCGAAAGGATCGATTCCACCGAGAGCATGAAGCGGGCATCACCACCCTTCGACAGCTTGAGGATCTTGCCGGCCTTGTCCTTGATGACCATGGCAGGCTTGAGATCCGAACCGCGCGGGGTCGAACGCCAGTCGATAACGACGCGCTTGGTGATACCGGTCGACTCGTCAGCCGATTCCGAAACCGAAAGACCATCGACGAGATCTTCGAACTCAACGTAGCCTTCAACTTCGGTCATGATCGGACGGGTATACGGATCCCACTCGGCAATACGCTGACCGCGCTTGACCGTGTCGGCCTCGTCAACGAACAGACGCGAACCGTAGGTCACGCGATGGACCGCACGTTCCTTGCCCGTGTTGTCGAGGATCAGCACAGCCATGTTACGGCCCATCACTACGAGGTTGCCATCGGAGTTGCGAACCACATTGCGGTTGCGCAGCTTGACGGTGCCTTCATACGAAGCTTCCAGATAGGACGAGTCGACAACCTGTGCCGTGCCGCCCAAGTGGAAGGTACGCATGGTGAGCTGGGTGCCCGGCTCGCCAATCGACTGAGCGGCGATAACGCCGACAGCTTCGCCCTGGTTGACCGGAGTACCGCGTGCGAGGTCGCGACCGTAGCACTTGGCGCAAACGCCGTTACGGGTTTCGCAGGTCAGTGCCGAACGGATGCGGATCGACTGGATACCAGCCTTCTCGATGATCTCGACGTCCTTTTCCTCGATCATGCGGCCAGCTTCGACGATGACTTCGCCGGTTGCCGGATGCAGGATCGGATCAAGAGCCGTTCGGCCCAGAACGCGCTGACCAATCGAAGCCACGATCTGGCCGGCATCGACGATCGGCTGCATGGTGAGACCGATTTCGGCGCCGCAATCGACTTCCGAAATGATCGCATCCTGTGCAACGTCAACGAGACGACGGGTCAGGTAGCCCGAGTTAGCCGTCTTCAAGGCGGTGTCTGCCAGACCCTTACGGGCACCGTGGGTCGAGTTGAAGTACTCGTTAACGGTAAGGCCTTCCTTGAAGTTCGAGATGATCGGGGTTTCGATGATTTCACCTGACGGCTTGGCCATCAGGCCGCGCATACCGCCAAGCTGACGCATCTGGTTGACCGAACCACGGGCACCCGAATGCGACATCATGTAGACCGAGTTCATCTGCTTCTGGCGACCGGTCACCGGATCGAATTCGACGGCCTTCAGGCGCGCCATCATCTCTTCGGTGATCTTATCGGTTGCCTTGCCCCAGGCGTCGACGACCTTGTTGTACTTTTCGCCCTGAGTGATCAGGCCGTCATTGTACTGCTGTTCGTATTCGGTCGTGAGCGCTTCGGTGTCCGCAACGATCTTCGCCTTGGTGTCCGGAATGACCATGTCATCCTTACCGAACGAGATACCCGCACGGCAGGCATGGGCAAAGCCGAGCTGCATGATGCGATCGCAGAAGATAACCGTCTCTTTCTGACCGCAATGGCGGTAGACGTGGTCGATCATCTTGGAGATGTTCTTCTTGGTCATCTCCTGATTGCAGATATCGAACGGCACATTGGCGTTCTTCGGCAGCAGTTCACCCGTGATCATGCGGCCAGGCGTCGTGTCGTAAATCTTCGACACAGGCTTGCCTTCGGCATCGACCGTCTTGAAACGACCCTTGATCTTGGTGTGCAGCGTGACGACCTTGGTTTCCAGAGCGTGCTGAAGTTCGCCCATATCGGCAAACATCATGCCCTCGCCCGGCTCCTTGTCTGCCACGATGGACAGATAATAGAGGCCGAGAACCATGTCCTGCGAAGGAACGATGATCGGCGCGCCGTTGGCCGGGTGCAGGATGTTGTTGGTCGACATCATCAGCACGCGTGCTTCAAGCTGGGCTTCAAGCGACAGCGGCACGTGAACAGCCATCTGGTCACCGTCGAAGTCGGCGTTGAAAGCCGTACAAACGAGCGGATGCAGCTGGATTGCCTTGCCTTCGATCAGAGTGGGTTCGAAGGCCTGGATGCCGAGACGGTGCAGCGTCGGAGCGCGGTTCAAAAGAACCGGATGCTCACGGATCACTTCGTCAAGGATATCCCAGACTTCCGGACGTTCCTTTTCAACCAGCTTCTTCGCCTGCTTGACGGTGGACGAATAGCCCTTGGCGTCAAGGCGAGCGTAGATGAACGGCTTGAACAGTTCGAGCGCCATCTTCTTCGGCAGACCGCACTGGTGCAGCTTCAGTTCTGGACCGGTCACGATAACCGAACGGCCAGAATAGTCGACGCGCTTGCCGAGCAGGTTCTGACGGAAGCGACCCTGCTTGCCCTTGAGCATGTCGGACAGCGACTTCAGCGGACGCTTATTGGCGCCCGTAATCACGCGGCCACGACGACCGTTGTCGAACAGCGCGTCCACAGCTTCCTGCAGCATGCGCTTTTCGTTACGGATGATGATGCCCGGTGCGCGCAGTTCGATCAGACGCTTCAGACGGTTGTTACGGTTGATGACGCGGCGGTACAGATCGTTCAGATCCGACGTCGCGAAACGACCGCCGTCCAGCGGCACGAGCGGACGCAGATCCGGCGGGATGACCGGCACGATCTTCATGATCATCCATTCCGGACGGTTTCCCGACTCCAGAAAGTTTTCGACGATCTTCAGACGCTTCATCAGCTTCTTCTGCTTCAGGTCCGAGGTGGTCTCGGCCAGATCGACGCGCAGATCGGCGGCAATCTTTTCGAGTTCCATCGAAGCCAGAAGCTCGTAGATAGCTTCTGCACCAATAAGAGCCGTGAACTGATCTTCGCCGAATTCATCGACGGCGATCATGTATTCCTCTTCCGAAAGAAGCTGATGCTCCTTCAGCGAGGTCAGGCCCGGTTCGGTCACGATGTAGTTTTCGAAATACAGGACGCGCTCGATATCCTTGAGCGTCATGTCCAGCAGCGTGCCGATACGGCTCGGCAGCGACTTCAAAAACCAGATGTGAGCAACCGGAGCTGCGAGTTCGATATGGCCCATACGCTCGCGACGAACGCGAGAGAGCGTGACTTCCACACCGCATTTTTCGCAGATGATGCCTTTGTATTTCATACGCTTGTACTTGCCGCACAAGCATTCATAGTCCTTGATCGGGCCGAAGATGCGCGCGCAGAAGAGACCATCGCGTTCTGGCTTGAACGTGCGGTAGTTGATCGTCTCCGGCTTCTTGATCTCGCCGTATGACCAGGACAGAATCTTCTCAGGGCTGGCGATCGAGATTCTGATGGAATCGAACGTTTGCGCTGGAGCCTGAGGATTGAAAAGATTCATGACCTCTTGGTTCATGCCGTTCTCCTTAAGGGCGATCCGCCGCCCTGTGTGTCGTCGATGACAGGCTGAAAATCCCTGCCATCTGGAAAAGAAATCGCGGTACTACTCAGTTTTTGAACTGGCTTGCCGTAGTCTCGTTCCCTCCAGCGGCTCAGAAAACCACTCTGATGAAACGAATATACGAGCGCGCCACGGCAAGACCATGGCGCGCCTCGATATTTTTACTCTGCAGCGTCCGGCAGGGCCGGCTGTTCAGCATCACGCGTGTCGTCGAGTTCGACATTGAGGCCGAGCGAGCGCATTTCCTTGACGAGAACGTTGAAGCTCTCTGGAATGCCCGCTTCGAACGTGTCGTCTCCGCGCACGATGGCTTCGTAGACCTTGGTACGGCCTGCCACGTCGTCCGACTTGACCGTAAGCATTTCCTGCAGCGTGTAAGCCGCACCATATGCTTCCAGTGCCCAGACCTCCATTTCGCCGAAGCGCTGGCCACCGAACTGGGCCTTGCCGCCCAGAGGCTGCTGCGTAACGAGCGAGTAAGGTCCGATCGAACGTGCGTGGATCTTGTCGTCGACCAGGTGGTGGAGCTTCAACATATAGATGTAGCCCATGGTCACCTGACGGTCGAACGGCTCACCCGTACGTCCATCGTAAAGCGTCGACTGACCCGAGGTCGCAAGACCGGCATCCGTCAGCATCGCATTGATGTCGGCTTCGACGGCACCGTCGAAGACCGGGGTTGCGATCGACACGCCGCGCTTCACCTGATTGGCCAGCATGACAACGGAATCGTTGTCATAAGACCGGATCGGTTCGTTGCGGTCGTTGTCCGGATAGATGTGCTCCAGCGTCTCGCGCAGCGGCTCAATATTGGCCGTCTTGCGGTAAACGTCGAGAAGCTCACCGATCTTCTTGCCCATGCCAGCGCATGCCCAGCCGAGGTGGGTTTCCAGAATCTGGCCCACATTCATACGGCTCGGAACGCCAAGCGGGTTCAACACGATGTCGGCATGCGTACCATCTTCGAGGAACGGCATGTCCTCGACTGGCAGAATGCGCGAAACCACGCCCTTGTTGCCGTGACGGCCAGCCATCTTGTCGCCTGGCTGGATCTTGCGCTTCACAGCGACAAAGACCTTGACCATCTTCATGACGCCTGGAGGCATCTCGTCGCCGCGCTGTACCTTTTCGACCTTGTCCATGAAGCGTGCTTCGAGCAGCTTCTTGGATTCGTCGTACTGGCCACGCAGCGCTTCCAACTCGCCCTGAAGCTTTTCGTCTTCAACGGCAAACTGCCACCACTGCGAACGCGGATACTCGGTCATGAGTTCGCGGCTGATCGTCGTGCCCTTCTTGAAGCCCTTCGGGCCGGCAGCGGCAACCTTGCCATCGATCATGTCGGCCAGACGGCCATAGACGTTACGGTCCAGGATAGCCTGTTCGTCGTCACGGTCCTTGGCGAGACGCTCGATTTCCTCGCGCTCGATAGCCATGGCGCGTTCGTCCTTTTCAACGCCGTGGCGATTGAAAACGCGAACTTCCACAACCGTACCGTAGGTTCCGGGCGGCATACGCATGGAGGTGTCACGAACGTCGGACGCCTTTTCACCGAAGATGGCGCGCAGAAGCTTTTCTTCCGGCGTCATCGGGCTTTCGCCCTTCGGCGTGATCTTGCCGACAAGAATGTCACCAGGATGCACTTCAGCACCGATGTAGACGATACCGGCTTCGTCGAGGTTCTTCAGCGCTTCTTCCGAAACGTTCGGAATATCGCGGGTGATTTCCTCAGGTCCAAGCTTGGTGTCACGGGCGGCAACTTCGAATTCCTCGATATGGATCGAGGTGAACACGTCGTCCGAAACGATCTTTTCCGAGAGAAGGATCGAATCTTCGTAGTTGTAGCCATTCCACGGCATGAACGCGACGAGCACGTTACGGCCGAGAGCCAGATCGCCGAGATCGGTCGACGGACCATCAGCGATGATGTCGCCCTTGCCGATCGGATCGCCGACGCGAACGAGCGGACGCTGGTTGATACAGGTCGACTGGTTCGAACGCTGGAACTTCTGCAGACGATAGATATCGACGCCCGACTTGGACGGATCGAGATCTTCCGTAGCGCGGATAACGATACGAGTCGCATCGACCTGATCGACAATACCGCCTCGACGCGCTGCAATTGCTGCACCAGAGTCGCGAGCCACAATCGGTTCCATACCCGTACCGACGAACGGCGCTTCAGCGCGAACGAGCGGCACAGCCTGACGCTGCATGTTCGAGCCCATGAGAGCACGGTTGGCGTCGTCGTTTTCAAGGAACGGAATGAGCGCTGCTGCAACCGAAACGAGCTGCTTCGGCGAAACGTCCATCAGGTCCACGTTTTCACGTGGGGCCATCATCACTTCGCCGGCATGACGGCAGATGACGAATTCGTCAACAAAACCGCCCTGCTCGTCCAGCTCCACGTTTGCCTGGGCAACCGAGTGCTTGGCTTCTTCCATTGCCGACAGATAGACAACGTCGTTCGTTACCTTGCCGTCGATCACCTTACGGTACGGGCTCTCGATGAAGCCGTACTTGTTGACGCGGGCAAAGGTTGCAAGCGAGTTGATCAGACCAATATTCGGGCCTTCCGGCGTTTCAATCGGGCAGATACGGCCATAGTGGGTCGGATGCACGTCGCGGACTTCGAAGCCAGCGCGCTCACGGGTCAAACCGCCCGGTCCAAGAGCCGAAAGACGGCGCTTGTGGGTGATTTCCGAAAGCGGATTGGTCTGATCCATGAACTGCGACAGCTGCGACGAACCGAAGAATTCACGAACGGCAGCCGCTGCGGGCTTCGCGTTGATGAGATCCTGCGGCATGACCGTGTCGATTTCGATCGAGGACATACGTTCCTTGATCGCGCGCTCCATGCGGAGCAGACCGACGCGGTACTGATTTTCCATCAGCTCGCCGACCGAACGCACGCGGCGGTTGCCGAGATTGTCGATGTCGTCGATTTCGCCACGACCGTCACGCAGTTCGACCAGCATCTTGACCACGGCCAGGATGTCTTCCTTGCGCAGCACGCGCACGGTGTCTTCCGCATCAAGGTCCAGACGCATGTTCATCTTGACGCGACCGACGGCCGAAAGGTCGTAACGTTCTGCATCGAAGAACAGCGAGTTGAACATCGCTTCGGCGGAATCCATCGTAGGCGGTTCGCCCGGACGCATCACGCGATAGATGTCGAACAGTGCATCCTGACGGCTTTCGTTCTTATCGACAGCCAGCGTGTTACGGATGTAACCGCCGATGTTGATATGATCGATGTCCAGGATGTTGATCTCGGTTTCACCGGTGTCGAGCAGCGTCTTGAGGACCTTCTCGTCGATTTCGTCACCAGCTTCGAGATAGATCTCGCCGGTTGCGTAATTGACGACGTCTTCCGCCAGATAAGCGCCGAACAGGTCGTCTTCGGTGGCCTTGATGGCCTTCAGACCCTTTTCAGCGAGCTGCTTGGCCGAACGGGCCGTGAGCTTCTTGCCGGCTTCCAGAACAACTTCGCCCGTATCCGCGTCGATGAGATCAGAAATGATCTTCATGCCCTTGAAGCGTTCGGCCGAATAAGGAATGCGCCAGTTGTCGCCATCACGCGAATAGGTGACGGTCTTGTAGAAGGTCGACAGAATCTCTTCGCCGTCCATGCCGAGCGCCATGAGCAGCGTCGTTGCCGGCAGCTTGCGGCGACGGTCGATACGCGCGTAGACGATGTCCTTGGAATCGAACTCGATGTCGAGCCAGGAACCACGGTAAGGAATGACGCGAGCAGCGAACAGGAGCTTGCCCGAAGAATGGGTCTTGCCCTTGTCATGATCGAAGAAGACGCCCGGCGAACGGTGCATCTGCGAAACGATCACGCGCTCCGTGCCGTTGACGATGAAGGTGCCGTTGTCGGTCATGAGCGGCATATCGCCCATGTACACGTCCTGCTCCTTGATGTCCTTGATGGACTTCGCGCCGGTATCTTCGTCAATATCGAATACGATAAGACGCAGCGTCACCTTGAGCGGCGCGGAATAGGTCAGGTCGCGCTGACGGCATTCGTCAACGTCGAACTTCGGTGGATCGAATTCGTAACGGACGAATTCGAGCATGGAAGCGCCGGAGAAATCCTGGATAGGGAAAACAGACTTGAAAACCGCCTGCAAACCCTCGTCAGGACGCCCACCGGATGGTTCTTCAACCATTAGGAACTGGTCGTAAGATGCCTTCTGAACCTCGATAAGGTTCGGCATCTCGGCGACCTCTGGGATCTTGCCGAAAAATTTGCGTACGCGCTTGCGACCATTGAATGAATGGGTCTGAGCCATCGTCGCTCCTCGTTCTATAGCCTTGCGGCTTGCTCACGCCTTGCGGCCTTTATCGTGCGCCGCCTTTCGGCGGTCCTTCAAGCGCATGACACTTCAAATCGGATAGATTTGAAGAAAGGATCATGCGCAAACTCTCAAATTAGAGCGGCCTTTACGCGTCGTACCGACGCGTGGCGCTCTAATGGGCTAAAACCCGTTTTCTGAAAGCCGTTCTGGCGTTCAGAAAAAGGGTTTCCAGTCAGTCGATCCACCGTTTCACGGGCGGAAACTGGCGGATGGAAACCATCCGCCAGAATAGTCCGAACTTACTTGAGTTCGACCTTGGCGCCAGCAGCTTCGAGCTGTGCCTTGATCTTCTCAGCTTCGTCCTTCGAAGCGCCTTCCTTGACAGCCTTCGGAGCGCCTTCGACCAGGTCCTTGGCTTCCTTGAGGCCGAGACCGGTGATTGCGCGCACTTCCTTGATCACGTTGATCTTGTTAGCGCCGCCGTCAGCGAGAACGACGTCGAATTCGGTCTTTTCTTCAGCAGCAGCAGCCGGAGCGGCGCCACCAGCAGCAGCAACTGCTACAGGAGCAGCAGCCGAAACGCCCCACTTCTCTTCGAGAAGCTTCGAAAGCTCAGCAGCTTCGAGAACGGTCAGTGCCGACAGGTCATCAACGATCTTTGCGAGATCAGCCATTTTGGTATTTCCTTAGTTTCAAGGTTTGAACAATTGACAGCGAAAAACGGCCTTACGCCGCCTCGTTCTTCCGGGCGTGCGCGCCAATAACGCGAGCGATTTGGCCCGCTGGAGCGCTGGTAAGTACTGCGAGACGCTGAGCCGGGGTCTGGATCATTCCAACCAGCTTTGCGCGCAGTTCGTCGAGCGACGGGAGCGAAGCAAGCGACTTGACGCCATCGGCGTTAAGCGTCGTTGCACCCATTGCACCACCGAGGATAACGAGCTTGTCGTTAGCCTTGGCGAATTCGACGGCTACTTTCGGAGCAGCAATCGGGTCGTTTGCATAAGCAACAACCGTCTGACCTGTAAACAGATCAGAAATGCCTTCCGATTCCGTGCCCTGAAGAGCGATTTTGGCAAGGCGGTTTTTCGCGACTTTAACGGACCCACCTGCATCACGCATCTTCGAGCGAAGATCGCTCATCTGCGCAACGGTGAGACCGGTATAGTGGGCCACGACGACCGAACCGGACTCTTTAAAAGCGCCGTTCAGCCACGAGACAAATTCGCGTTTTTCCGCTCTATCCACTGTCTCTCTCCAGTAGGCAGGACCACATGGCCCTGCCGGTTGCCTTTGCCGAACGAACTTCACAGTTGGTCCGGCGCTCGAGGATCCTGTCCCCTTCAGCTATCCTGGAAACCAGGCATCACTCAAAGGCAACTACGGTTCAAACCTTGCATGCACATTCGTGCGAAACAGGGTTATTCCACGTCTCATGCAGGCCGTATGTTTAAGGATTATCACCCGAAGATGATGATCCGCCTGCAATCTCGGACAGGATAACCGGACTTTCGTCCGGCTATCCGGATCTTGCGATCCGGAATTCTTGCACTTCGGTCTGCCTTCGCATCCCCGGCGTGCCACCGTTTCACCTCCCCCGAAGGAAAGGCTTAGGCTCCGGCGAACCGGAGCCCAGATAGATTAAGCGACGACCTTGACGGTTGCCGGATCGACCTTGACGCCAACGCCCATGGTCGAGGAAAGCGAAACGCGCTTGACGTATTCGCCCTTGGCAGCCGACGGCTTTGCCTTGATGACGGCATCAGCGAAAGCCTTGATGTTTTCTTCGAGCTTCTGCGAGTCGAACGAAACCTTGCCGATACCGGCATGGATGATACCAGCCTTTTCGACGCGGAATTCGACTGCGCCGCCCTTGGAAGCAGCAACAGCAGCAGCAACGTCGGTGGTGACGGTGCCAACCTTCGGGTTCGGCATCATGCCACGCGGGCCGAGCACCTTACCGAGACGACCGACGAGCGGCATCATGTCCGGTGTTGCAATGCAGCGATCGAAATCGATCTTGCCGCCATTGACGATTTCGAACAGTTCTTCCGCACCGACGATGTCGGCGCCAGCCTTCTTGGCTTCTTCAGCCTTGTCGCCACGTGCGAAAACAGCAACGCGAACCGTACGGCCAGTGCCGTTCGGCAGGTTGACAACGCCGCGAACCATCTGGTCAGCGTGACGCGGATCAACGCCGAGGTTCATCGCGATTTCGATGGTTTCATCGAACTTTGCGACAGCACGTTCCTTGACGAGACCGATAGCAGCCGACAGATCGTACAGCTTGTTACGATCGACGCCTTCGCGGATCTTGTTAATGCGCTTGGAAATCTTCGCCATCGTCTCAGCCCACCACTTCCAGGCCCATCGAACGGGCAGAACCTTCGATCATGCGCATCGCTGCTTCAATGTCAGCGGCGTTCAGATCTTTCATCTTCGCTTCAGCGATCGTGCGAACCTTGTCGCGGGAGATCGTGCCGGCGCTTGCCTTGCCCGGGGTCTTCGAACCGGACTTCAGGTTAGCGGCCTTCTTGAGGAAGTAGGTCACCGGAGGGGTCTTCATCACAAAAGTGAAAGACTTGTCCTGGTAATAGGTAATCACGACTGGAATCGGCGAACCCTTTTCCATTTCCTGCGAGGCAGCGTTGAACGCCTTGCAGAATTCCATGATGTTGATGCCGCGCTGACCCAGAGCCGGGCCGATCGGAGGCGACGGATTGGCCGCACCGGCTGCTACCTGCAGCTTGAGCTGGCCTGCAATTTTCTTAGCCATTACTTTCTGCCTTTTTTACAATGCCGGAAAACCGGCTTCTCGATTGACGCCGGGAAACCCGGCTTTCGACTGACGCCAACCAGACAAATGTCGGACTGGCGGGCAGTTCGGTGGTGCGGAGATCGACGACCGGCTAAGCCACCTTCCCTTCCACCACTTCCACTCCGGTTGGAATTTTGATCCCGCTTATGCCCTCAGGCTCAATTCAGGATCTCGCTCCGGAGTGAAATGCCCTTATGGGCAAACGATCAGAGCTTATCGACCTGACCGTATTCCAGATCCACAGGCGTCGCGCGCCCAAAGATGGAAACTTCGACCTTGAGACGCGCGCGCTCTTCGTCGACTTCCTGAACGATACCGTTGAACGATGCAAACGGACCATCGGAAACGCGAACCTGCTCACCGATTTCGAAGGAGACCGAAGTCTTCGGACGATCAACGCCATCCTGAACCTGGTTCAGAATCTGATCGACTTCCTTCTGGGAAACCGGGACCGGTTTGGAGTCACCGAGGAAACCGGTGACGCGCGGCGTATTCTTGATCAGCGAAAAGACAGCGTCGGTCAGCGTGGCACGCACGAGCACGTAACCCGGGAAAAACTTGCGCTCGGCATCGACCTTGCGGCCGCGGCGCACTTCAACGATCTTTTCGGTCGGCACAACGATCTGTTCAATCAGATTGGACAGACCCTTCTGCGCAGCTTTGGCTTCGATATCCTCAGCTACCTTCTTTTCGAAATTTGAATAGGCGTGAACGATGTACCAGCGCGCCGTCATCTAAAAACTCCCCAATCCTGACTTATCGACCAAGGCCGAGAATAAATTCTACGCCATAGGCCATAAGCTGGTCGGCAAGGAAAAAGAACGCAGCAGCCAGAAACGCCATAATCACCACCATAATAGTGGAGATGACCGTTTCACGCCGGGTCGGCCAGGTTACCTTTGCCGTTTCGGCGCGGACCTGCTGAAGAAAGGTGATCGGATTCGTTTTGGATGCCATCTGCCGCTCTGTCATTGATCGAGCGCGACCTCCAAACTTTGAACTGCCAATCATATCAATCAGCGAATCAGAAGCCGGAACCCACGCGTATACGGCGCGCAAAGCTGAATTATCAGCCCCACGCACCGCGTGTCTGTTGACGTTACATAGAATCGATTCCCACAAAACACAAGCCCAAAGGTTAAAAGAATACCATACAGGCTTGTCGGAAACCCGACCCTTGCACACACCGCTCTATCACACCATTCAATCGTGTGATTACGGCCTTCCCTGCCCGGCCAACATATCCGCCAGGGAATTATCGTTTTCCAGCAATGTCATGGACCGCTCATAAAGCGCTCGACACGAACAAAACTGAAAAAGTTAAGGCAGCGCAAACGCCGCCAGACTTTTCTTTATATAGAAAACGGGCGCATGCAGTCAAGCCGCATACACCCGTATCAAAAATGGCAGGGGCAGCAGGGCTCGAACCCGCGACCTACGGTTTTGGAGACCGTCGCTCTACCAACTGAGCTATACCCCTATATGACGCTAGGCGTCATAATGACCGGCGGCGAACCGCCGATCAATGATAATTCATTACTCGATGATCGAAGCGACGATGCCTGCACCGACGGTGCGGCCACCTTCACGGATAGCGAAGCGGAGCTTCTCTTCCATGGCGATCGGGACGATCAGCGAAACGTCAACGGTAACGTTGTCGCCAGGCATAACCATTTCCGTGCCTTCCGGCAGGGTCACAATACCGGTCACGTCAGTCGTACGGAAGTAGAACTGCGGGCGGTAGTTGGTGAAGAACGGCGTATGACGACCACCTTCGTCCTTGGTCAGAATGTAAGCTTCTGCCTTGAACTTGGTGTGCGGCTTGACCGAACCCGGCTTGCAGAGAACCTGACCGCGTTCAACGTCGTCACGGCCAACGCCGCGAACCAGTGCACCGATGTTGTCGCCAGCCTGGCCCTGATCGAGCAGCTTGCGGAACATTTCAACGCCGGTAACCGTCGTCTTCGAGGTTGCCTTAATGCCGACGATTTCAACTTCTTCGCCGACCTTGACGATACCGCGCTCAACGCGACCCGTCACAACCGTACCGCGACCCGAGATCGAGAACACGTCTTCGATCGGCATCAGGAACGGCTGGTCAACCGGACGTTCCGGGGTCGGGATGTAGTTGTCGACAGCGTCCATCAGGTTGCGGATTGCGTCTTCGCCGAGTTCCTTCGAGGAATCTTCGAGAGCTGCAAGAGCCGAGCCCTTGATGATCGGAACTTCGTCGCCCGGGAAGTCGTACTTCGAGAGAAGTTCGCGCACTTCCAGTTCAACCAGTTCGAGCAGTTCTGCGTCGTCAACCTGGTCGCACTTGTTCAGGAACACAACGATTGCCGGAACGCCAACCTGACGAGCGAGCAGGATGTGCTCACGGGTCTGCGGCATCGGGCCGTCAGCTGCCGAAACAACCAGGATCGCGCCGTCCATCTGTGCAGCGCCGGTGATCATGTTCTTCACATAGTCAGCGTGGCCTGGGCAATCGACGTGTGCGTAGTGACGGTTGGCAGTTTCGTACTCAACGTGAGCCGTCGAGATCGTGATACCGCGGGCGCGTTCTTCCGGTGCAGCGTCGATCTGGTCATACGCCTTGAATTCACCGAAGAACTTCGTGATCGCTGCAGTCAGCGAGGTCTTGCCATGGTCAACGTGACCGATGGTGCCGATGTTAACGTGGGGCTTCGTACGTTC